>JADFZK010000068.1 GCA_015232565.1 Candidatus Omnitrophota bacterium | reverse complement strand
GAGAGGTTCAGTTTAATGTGAGAAAATAAGACGGATTATTGTGAGAGTCTACACGAAGTTATGGATCTGTCTCACGGCGCACCGTATGTGTCGCCGATCGAGATAATTGCCGGGGATTATTCCGATATCAAAAACTCGGATTTGGTCGTTATAACGGCTGGAAAGAAACAAATGCCCGGTCAAAGCAGGATTGAACTGGTTAAAGATAATGTGGAAGTGTATCGTCAAATTGTTACTAAAGTCGTCAAGTTTGCTCCTTCTGCGGTTTTTCTCGTCGTGACTAATCCGGTCGATGTTCTTTCTTACGCGGCCTATAAATTTTCTTCTAAACCGGCGCACGAAGTTATCGGTTCCGGTACCGTTTTAGACACGGCACGCTTTAGATACCTTTTGGGACAACATTGCCAGATCGACCCCCACAATGTTCATGGATATGTTCTGGGTGAACACGGGGACAGTGAGTTTCCGGTATGGAGCAACACTATAATCGGCGGCATTCTATTTGAACACTACTGCTCGATTTGTAGTAAGGCCGGGACATGTCATCCCAAAGAAGAGATGGACTCGATCGCTGCAGAGGTGAAGGCGTCCGCGTATAAGATTATTGAGAATAAAGGCGAAACTTCTTATGGCATTGGTTTGTCCCTGGTGAGGATAACACGGGCGATTATTCATGACGAAAATGCGGTATTGCCAGTATCCACGCTGGTTAATGGTTATCTTGGCATAAAGGACATTTATCTAAGTCTACCATCCATAGTTAACAGGAGTGGTGTTCGGGAAAACTTGAAAATTGAACTTTCCCCCTTAGAGCTGGATCAGTTCCGTCATTCCGCCGATACGATCAAGGGCATTATCAAGCAAGTTGGGTTGTAATTTCGATAATTTTTAATGAGGAGGGCGTAAAGACTATTCTGGCTACGTTGAAGCCGACCACGCTGTTGGCGATGTTAAATACGCCACAACTGGAACGGGTAGCGCAGAAGGTTGAGAGCGCGATCGTTAAAATTATGAAAGAAGCGGCGTCAGGTTGATTGGTATGCCCTGACAGATATGGTGTTCTGGAAGGGATCGCTTATGAAGAGAATATGGATAGTATTGGGAATAGTGTTATTTGTTCTGGCGGGTTTCCTTGTTGTAAAGGATCAGATCATTAAGTTAGTCCTGACATCTGTTGTTTCCCGGGCGACTGGAGCCAGGGTACATATTGACGGCTTTTCATTGAATATTCTCAGTTCAACCGTGAACATATCGGGATTAAAAGTTTTCAATCCGCAGGGTTTTCCGGAAGGCATTCTGATGTCGTGTCCCCGGATCGATATCATCTATGACCGGGAAACCTTGTTTAAGGTGAAGAGGCACCTTAATCTTGTGAATATTGAGTTGGCCGAGATTGGGTTAACCACAAACAGAGAAGGAAAGCTTAATGTGAAATCATTGAAGGTGGCGCATTCGGATTCAGCACCTGTTCCGATCCAGATCGATCTTGTGACGTTAGGGATAGGAAAGATAATCTTTAAGGATTACAGGCATGGCCCGGAACCCGATGTGCGTGTGCAAGAGGTGAATGGACATAAAAGCTATAAGTGCATTCCCACGGTCCGGCAGTTGATCGCGCTTGTTATGGCAGAGCCTATGAAAGCGGCGGGGATAAAAAGTGCCGAGATCTATGGTGTGGTCATGTTGGCGGGTGTGGCTGTGCTGCCGGTTTCCGTAGTGGCGACATTCATTGGCAAAGACAGTGTACAGCAAACCATAGACGCTGACTTTGAGCGGGTGTATGAAGTCTGTTTTGATGTGCTTAAGCGCATGGGAAAGATTACACAACAGGACGTTGTACAAGGGACTTTTCATGCGGATATCAATGGAGCCAAGGTTGTTTTGAAATTAAAGAGAAATGGCGATCGGACCGAGTTAACAATATCCGCACGTAAATATATGTTCCCCAAGCCTGATATTGCTGGAGGTGTTTTATATCAAATATCCCAAAAGCTGTAATAATAAACTATAGCTCGCCGTGGCTAATCTGATCTGATTTGCTGTCAGGCTCAACTTTTGAATCCTTATGAGGAAGGTATATGCTTGATCCATTAAGGAAAAGGTGCCGGTTCAGGATGGTTGTTCCGGCTTACCCTGCGTTTAACGTATATTCCAATATCGCAAGTATGACGACTTCGCTGGGTCCGGTGTATGTGGCGACGAATGTCAACAAGATGCCGGGTTGGGACGCGGAGGTTATTGATGAGAATAATCTCTACCTGCATGGCCCAAGAGCAAAAACAGGCGGCGCTGACCATGAAATTTTGCAGCAGGAAAGAGCGGCGGATGTGGTTGGGTTTTATGGGGGCCTTACTAGTACGATCCCGCGGCTTTACGCTCTCGCGCGTTTCTACAAGAATAAGGGAGCGGTCACGATCGCTGGCGGACAGCATTTTGTCGGCGATAATATCATGGATGCTTTGCATCAGGGGATCGATTACATCGTTTTGGGTGAGGGAGAGGAGGCCATTCAGGAGCTTCTGGAGGTGATCGCAGGATCGCGGGATATTACTCGGGTGAAAGGCATTGCCTGTTTAAAAGATGGAGAGCTGTTCCGTACTTCGGACCGGGAAAAGTTGCTGGATTTTGATAAACTTCCGTTGCCGGATTTCTCGCTGGTGCGGTATGCCAGGATCAAGGTTTACCCAGTCGAACGTATCCGCGGGTGCGGTATGGATTGCGAGTTTTGTACCGTGAAAGGTAAACCTCGCGCGGCCAGCCCCCAACGGCTGCTGGAGCAGATCAGATCCCTGGTTGAGACCAGAGATGCCCGGCATTTCTTTATTGTGGATGATCTTTTCGGGCAGCACCGTGAAGAGACGCTTCAATTCTGCAGGATGCTCAAAGATTATCAAATGCGCATCGGGAAGAGGCTAAATTTTACAGCCCAGATCCGATTGGATAAAGCTAAGGACACGCAGCTTCTTTCTGCCATGCGCGAGGCAGGGATTGACATGGTATGCATCGGTTTTGAATCACCTATTGCTGAAGAATTAGAAGCCATGAACAAGCACATAAAGTCGGAAGACATGGTATCTCTGGCCAGAATCTTTCATAAATTCGGTTTCCTGGTGCACGGCATGTTTATTTTTGGCTATCCCCTGGAAGATGGCACAGGTTTTAACATGAGAGTTAAGGAACGGGTCAAACGCTACCAGGAATTTATTCGCTCGGCAAGGCTGGACACCATTCAGATATTACTACCGGTGCCTTTGCCGGGAACGGAATTGAGCGACAGGTTAAAACGGCAGAATCGGGTCTATGCCACCGGGGATGTTGGCTGGGAATATTATGACGGGAATTTTCCCATTTTTGAACCGGACGCGCCACTTACCGCCGAGCTGATGCAAATCGCTCAGCGTAAGATTATGGCATCGTTCTATCGGTTCGGATATATTTTCAAGATCGGGTTAGATGTCATGACTTTCCCCGTGATCATCCTGTTCCTTCATGATATTGGGTTTGGTTGGAGGAAGTGGTATTGTTCCTGGAGAAATGACCTGATCCGTTTCATAGGGTGGACTATTGTCAAGGAATGGGGTTTGAGTTTCAAAAAAGACAGATTTATGGAAAAGTTGCAAACTGCCAAAGAACGAGTCCGGATTACGGGCTCTCCCATCTAGAATTTCTCCCTCTTATGTAGTTTCTATTTTGTTATACCCGAGTCTAATTGTTTCTTTTTTCATTCAGCGTATCATTTCGTTGTGTTCGCAAAGTCATGCGAGTTCCTAAAAAGGAGGACATATATGTTGTACACAATTGCAGTAATTTTAGTTGTGCTTTGGCTGTTAGGGCTGGTTTCGTCGTACACCATGGGTGGGTTTATTCATGTTCTGATCGTTATTGCAGTTATTGTTATTATTTTGCAAGTCATCGGTGGCAAGAAATAGGTTTAGAAAATTTATTGAAAGGAGGTAAATAAAATGGGCGAACACAATTGTTATAAAAAAGATGAAACTCACTGCATCCAGAAAAAAGCATATGAATTATGGGAAAAGGATGGATGTAAGCAGGGGCAAGAGCTGGATTATTGGCTAAATGCTGAGAAGGTTGTAAACGTTCATATTAAGAAATAAGAGTCCCGGAATCGGGCATATATGGAGGATCAAATGACATATTTAAGAAGCGTGACGATAGGCATGGCAATATTCGCGATGGCAGTTTCATTCTCTGGTGCAGCTCTGGCAGAAATGGGATATGGCGCTTGTAAAGGCTGCAAGGCTGATAAAGAAGGCTTAGGCGCTCAAGTGATAGTTTTGAAAGATTCTGCTGCGGCTCTTCAGGTGTCAAATCCGACTTTAGCAAAAGGGTTGACTGATCTAGCGGATAAGAAAGCGGACGATATGCAGAAATGGCAGGATATGAAGGACCAGCATGCCGCAAAGGTAAAGCTTCTGCAGGATGCAGCTACGGCTCTGGAGACATCTAATCCGGCTTTAGCAAAGGAACTGAAAAGATTGAGTGAAAAGAAAAGCTATATGGAAAAAGAAAAGGCCGGGGAGTAGATGAATATAAGGAAAGGATAATTCGGCGAGTATAAGCACTTTTCTTCATCGATTGACGCGGGCAGAATCTTTTTGGTCGTAACCTTTTTAAACGACAGGAGATTGGTTATGGAGAATCAATGTTTAAGCAAAAAGTTCTTTCATATGGCTCATTCAATTCTTGAAAATCATTCCGAGCTGGAATTGTCTGAAGCAAATATTCGTGAAGTTAAGGACCTCATGAATAATTCGAAGAAAAGTTTTATCAAATCTACGGCAGAGATCGAAACGATAGCAGTGGATCTCATGGCGGAGATGTGGGACGTATCCCCTGACAGTGATAAAATATACAAATTGCTCGACAAGAAATATACACTTAAAAAAGAATCTGTGAAAGCTCTTATGGGCGCTTTCTTAAGCTTGAAAAAGATGCTTTCCAAAGAGCAGCTTTGTAAACTGTATGGTTTTTGTAAAGCACATGCCCATGCTGAAAAAAAAGATGGAAGTTGTAAGAGATAAACAAATGTTTAAATTTGGCAAAGACTGAATTCGCTCCGATCGACAAGTTCGGTCAGAGCTTTTTAGAACTTAATATTATCCTCATTTTGTAGTGGATATATTGTACAAAAATTAATGCATAAAATGTGGAAAGAAAGAATGATTACACAAATTGGTATTACTTCCGGCGATATTCTAAATTTAATTGATCAGAAACAGGGACCGGTCAGTCTTGATGAGGTCAGGTCTCATTTGAACAATGAAGAAGGTCTCACCGATATGAGCATCGGCTGGCTTGTTAGGGAAGGGCATGTGCATTGGGTGAATAAGGGAGATGAGAAGTATTTGCAGTTGCCAGAAAGAAATAACGGTCCCAAAAGAGAGAATTTTTTATGAACAAGAAATACCTGGAATCACAATTAATTGTTGAGAAAGCAATGCATAAGTCTAAACGTGGAACATTAAAGAGTGGCGTTAGCGGAACAATAGTGAAGAGCAGAAAACAAGCCATCGCCATAGGGTTATCTGAGGTTCGAGGAAAAAGTTAAGTGATAAGTATTAAGAAAGAGAAAGAACGCCGGATCATCCGGAATATGGGCTGAAGAATACGCTATCTATAGATAGATGTTGTGGATGCGACTAAGGGGAGCAAAATGCAAATGCAAATGCTGGAGCGCAATGCTGAGGCTGTCATTACAAGATTGCCAGAACATGTCGGGATTATTCCGGATGGAAACAGAAGATGGTCTGAACAAAATGGAATGCCCAAAGAAAAAGGGTATGAAAACGGCATTGATCCCGGCCTGACTCTTTTGAAATTATGTCAGCAGACAGGTATCAAGGAGGTCACATATTATGGGTTTACCACAGATAACACCAAAAGACCTGCTGAACAAAAAAGAGCTTTTACGGATGCCTGCATCAAGGCCGTAGAAATACTTTCTGCAGAAGACGCTTCCTTGTTGGTCTTGGGCAATACCGATTCATCGTCATTCCCGAGAGAATTGATTCCTTTTACCAAACGGAGAACTTTTGGGAAAGGGGGGATCAAAGTCAATTTTCTGGTCAACTATGGCTGGGAATGGGACTTGAATTCATTGAAAATGTCTGATTCCGCCCAAAAGAAGATTATTAATAATATAAAGTCCGCAGAGGTTTCCAGAATTGATCTGATCATTCGGTGGGGAGGGTGCAGGAGATTGAGCGGCTTTTTGCCTGTACAGTCGATCTACGCTGATTTCTATGTGCTCGATGATTATTGGCCGGATTTCAAACCGGAGCACTTCTACCAGGCATTAAGCTGGTATCAGGAACAAGATATAACTTTGGGTGGTTGATGGGAAGAGGGGAGGATCAATCAATTTGCTCAAATCGCGGAAGTTGAAAATCATAATTCGGACATTAATTGGACTGACTATCGCAAATTGCGGGTTGAACTGAAAATCCATGATGTTGGTGGTCTTTCTGAGAAAGACTTTATCGAGGCCATAAAGAATAATCGTCTGCCTGTAGAGCTAAAACATTAATCGGGGTGAAAGATATGCAAAAAACTTCTTCTAGGATTCTGGCATTTGCCGGGAGCACGCGTAGTGATTCTTTTAACAAGAAGCTCGTTAAAATTGCAGCGACTGGTGCACGCGCAGTCGGGGCCGAAGTGACCTTTATAGACCTGCATGATCTTCCGATGCCGCTCTACGATGGAGATTTGGAGAATAAGAGTGGGCTCTCGGATAATGCAAAGAAGTTCAAGTCGCTGCTGCTGGAGCATGACGGCCTTTTAATCTCAGCACCTGAATACAACAGCGGGATCAGCGGGGTTTTGAAGAACGCCATTGACTGGGCTTCGCGCCCATTGCCCGGAGAGGCGCCGTTAGCCTGTTTTACCGGAAAAGTGGCGGTGATAATGAGTGCTTCTCCAGGAGCGCTGGGAGGGCTCAGAGGATTGGTCCAAGTCCGCTCAATACTTTCCAATATACAGGTATTGGTTCTTCCCGAGCAGATAGCTGTTTCTAAGGCTGACGAGGCTTTTAATGCAAACGGGACACTTAAGGATGTCAAACAGCAAGCTGCGATTGAAACTCTTGGACGTAAACTTGCGGACATTCTCTTTAAAATTAAATAAGGGCTCATCGAAGGAATGTGTATGGATATCATTGACCAGGCTATGACTATTGAACAGCAGGGGGAGGCGTTGTACCGGTCCTTTGCCAACGATCTTTCTGATAAAGGAGCTATTTACATTTTTTCTTGGCTCGCTGACCAGGAGAAAAGACATTACGATATTTTTCAGAAGATCAAGCAGGGAGAAGCGGCTCCGATTGGAAAAAGTTCCGATCTCCAGGGAGTAAGGGATGTGTTTCTGGACTGGAAAGATTCAATCTCCAGGCTGGGAGTCCAGTTCCCCCAGATTGAACTTTACCGGCAAGCCCTAGACGTTGAAGAAAAGAGTGTGAGGCTTTACGAAGAAGGCGCGCGTACTGTCGCTGATGAGGCCACAAGGACTGCATTCCTGAATATTGCCATTGAAGAGAAAGCCCACAGACAGATCATGAAGAATATCATTGAATTTGTAATAAAGCCGGAATACTGGACCGAGAATGCGGAATTTGGTTATCGGGGAGAAGATTATTATCTGTAATATCAATCATAAGGAACAACTTAACGCTGATTTGTTAGCTTTTCTTAAAGACTAATAGTTACATACAAACAAAGGAGAACGCAATGGAAACGGTCAAGAATGAATTAATTGTTATGTTGAATAAAGCTTTGGAGATGGAACATGCGGCGCGGATCCAATATCTGGCTCATGCTGAGCTGATCAAAGGGATCGAGGCTGAACCCATCATTGCCCGGTTGAAAGAGATCGCCTCAGATGAGGCCAAACACGAGGATAAATTTCGTGATCTAATTGGGAATTATCTTTTCGGAGAGCCGTCAATGGGGATGGCCAAGACGCATACAGCTAAAGAAACGATTGAAATCCTGGAAGTCAATTTGACCGGAGAGAAAGAATCGATCGATTTCTATAAGATTATTTATAAGAAAGTAATCGAGAATAAAGAGAAACTCCCGTATATCTTTGAAACTTTAGAGCATGAGATCCGTCATGTGATCATTGGAGAACAGCAACACATTGCGGAGTTGTCTGTATTACTCGGTAAGTGAAGAGGAAAGGAATCAACCCATAATGGACTATTATCTTCCCGGGTGTAGAGCCACACAATAATCTGCTTTGACCCGCCCAGTTTTTTCCACACTAT
>JADFZK010000020.1 GCA_015232565.1 Candidatus Omnitrophota bacterium | reverse complement strand
TATAGCTGTAATGGTCCGGGGCGGAAGCCTTCTAGATGATTATCAACCTTTCGCCGTTCGAGAAGGACCGCATTATTGCCGACAATTTTGGCCTTACCGAAATGGGGCGTGACCTTCTGGCGCAGGACTATTTTCTAAAACAACTGGCCGCATCCCTGACCGATCCGGACACTACTTTGGGGAAAGAATTCTGGCGCCGGATCTATCAAGCCGCTTTTGAGAAATTTGGCACGGTGGATGTGCCGACGGATACCATGAGCAAGGTGTGGATAGTTCCCGGCAAGGCGGTTATCCATGAAAAAGGCGCGGCTATGTATGTGGCGGAGAGCCATCTGAAAGTTATGACCGAGAGTGATTATTTTGCAATGCAGAATGCGGCTGTTGCCGCGGGGCAGGATAAATTATTATCCGATGAGGCGCAGGCCAAGGCCCGGATCGCCAATCAGGTTATGCGGGAGGTGATTGTTCCGGCTATCGAGAAAGAAGTGAACGAAGGCAAAAGTTTTGCGCCTTTGCGCCAGGTGTTCAGCGGCATGCTTTTGGCTACCTGGTACAAGCTCGCGCTGAAAGAATCGGTCTTGGCCAAAGTTTACGGTGATCGTTCCCGGGTAAAAGGCATCGACCAGGATCCGGCGGCGAACCAGGCGATATACGAGCAGTACCTGGCCGCGTTCCGCAAGGGGGTCGTGAATATGATCCGCGAAGATGCTGACCGTTTCAGTGATGAAATTATCCCGCGGAAATATTTCTCTGGCGGTTTTGACCGTAACGGGGATCTGGCGGAAAGGGTTCCGGTAGCCAGCCTTTCTTTGGACCCGGCGGCGGATGATGGCGTAGGCATACAATTGCGGCCTTCAACTAATAACAACGCCGCGCAGAAGCCGGATGAAATAACCTTGGCACAAATGGGACTGAATGCATGGGCGTACTCACCTTTTGGTCTTGAAGTGATGAACATGCTTTACAGTTATGAGAATGTGCTTTCGGCATTGGCCGATCTTTACCCAACGCCGCCTTTAGGTATGCGGTCTGCTTTTGATAGTTTGAACGCCAGTTTGCAGGATCAGGAATCTCAGTCGGGGGTTGTTATTACCCGGATCGACGCTCTTGTGGAGAGTACGCGAGCTTTGTTTACCCTGGGGCAGTTAGTCCAATCGGATAGTAAATTGATGGTTTGGAGTATTGAGCTGATCGATACTTTATTGCTGATGCGTAAGAGGCTGGTTGATTCTTCCAGAATTGTAGCTATGAAAGAGAGAGTAAATTCTGAAGTCTTCAAGGCTCCGGCGGTTTTTAAGATCAAACCCGAGATTCGTGTGAGCGGATCTAATAATATCGCTGTGGTTGGTTTTAGTAGGGAAGTTGCGCTTGTTAATGCAGGTGTAGCATACGACAATATAGTTCCTAAAGGTGGTTTGATAAGAGCGTTAATGCCCTGGGCAGGATGGAGTAATCAAGAAATGGGAGAAGAGAGAGTCAGTAAACTTGAAGTGTTCATTCAGAGGGAGTTAGCAGCAGTCCTTGAGTCTAGTGTCCCGAGACCAAGAAGGGAAGATTTCTTACAGTTAGAACCAGGATCCAAGTATCCGGGCATACCGTTGCGCCCAATTCCCGCGGCACAAATGAATAACATGCTAACTGCGCCATTAACCATACAGGCGGTTAAGTCGAACACCAGGATCGGCCAGTTAAGATATGTTGTTAAGATGATGAGGTTGTACCTTGAACAAATCCTGATAGTCCAGCCGGCTACATTCCTGACCAAATCCATGTCGCTTGAGACGGGGACTTTGGCGCCCGGTTTCATTAAGAGGCTACAGGCTAATTTGATGGTAGCTATGGCCTTGATTATGCCGTCAGTAAACGGTGATCCCGGGACAGAGCTTAAGAAGATCGAGTGGGTCATGCCGAATATGAGAGCGCTGTTCCAGGTGGCTGTTGTAAAGGCGGGAAGAGAAATCGCAGAAGAGATAACTCGGTCGATGGCTTCCGGCAGGGTGGTGTTCGCCAATGGCCGGTCTATGCCTGTCGAGTTGGCCGATCGTTATACCAGAGGCATAATGGAAGTATTAAAACAATTGCCGCGCGAAAGGTGGGAGATCGCGTTGAAGACTTTGGCCTCCAGCGCGCGCAATATCGTTGCCGGTCAGTTGGTGCGCTGGCAGGATGGCCGTTTTACGCTACGAATCGGCACGGCTTGGGAAAGATTGTCTGGTACGGCTAAAGAAGTTAATGTTCCGCTTGCGCTGGTTGGGGTGACAGATTTTTCTTTGCAAACCGGGCAGTTGTCGCCGTATCTTCATCCGCTGGTTGCCGAAGTGGCGAGAAGCCTCAGGCTCGATCTGCCATCGGCTCGCCAGCAGGTAGTAAGTTCGATACATGTTGATCCTCAAGGCTGGCCGCAATTGTATAGTAACCGCTATTATGCCATTGAGGAGGGTGTCAAGCTTACCCAGGCCTGGGCAGTAACGTCTTTAGATCTTCCGGCAGGGAGTGATGTTACTTTACAGCGGAACATACTTAAGGCTGCTATTGAGGATGCGCTGACCGAGGTGGATGCTATTGCCAGGCGATACGCGGGCGGGCATCTTACCGTCGAGAATTATAATGGTATAGCCAGTTTGCAAAAGCAATTAAGGCAGGCGATCGCAATAGTAGGCAATGTTAATGGCGGAAGTCTGACGAAGCCATTGGCGGAAATACGGGCCAACATTCGCGGAATAAACTTTGACGCCTCCGGCATCCCGGATGCTGTGGTTACCCAGCGTGCTCCGTCGGATACCACTGGTGGTATCGACCTGGCGCAATCGGCTCTTGACCTGCAAATTAAGCGCGATGGTAACGGCGTGCCTTTACCGGCCAGCCAGCAAGACCTGGACAATATCATGATCGACGGGTTGGTGCCGGAATTGCTTTATATAAAACCGGCTGCTAGTGTGGTGATTCATAATTTTCTTTAAATTTGGATCACCACACTGGAGCAATGGAGCAATCGAAAATGGAGAAATAATAAAACATTTGGCTCCATTGCGGTCAATTTTCGATTTTCCAATGCTCTTCAAATGTAAAGAAGCGTCAGACACACTACACTAGCCTGTCGGTGTTCAGCCCGGCCAGGTAGTAGCATGAAAGACTGCGCAGACGAGAAGTGTATATGCGTAGATGTGAAAGGTTGACTTTAGGTATAGATATGGTATTAATAAAGTATGAGATTTGAATACGATCCTAAAAAGGCATGTTTAAACAAAGAAAAGCATGGTGTGGATTTTGAGCAAGCCAAGGCGTTGTGGGAGAATGAAGCAGTAATAATTCAAGCTCGAACAACGGGTGAGTGCCGATCAATGATAATTGGCTGGATCGAGGAGCGGTTGTATTCGTGTGTTTTCACTGTCAGGCTCTCAAGGATCCGCATAATCTCGTGCCGCAGAAGCTCGTCGACTGAAAGGGGTGTATATCATGAAAAAGTTGAACGTTAAGAATATTTCCGCTGAGGATTTTGATCGCAAGTTTGAGCGTGGAGATGTATTGGAGCATCTGGATATAGCGCACGCCAAGGTTATCAGGAAGATTCAGCGCGTGAATATTGATTTTCCTATGGGTTTGTTGTTCAGGTTGGATAAAGAGTCTGAACGTTGCGGCGTCTCCCGTTCGGCTTTGATCAAGATGTGGCTGGCCGACAGGCTGGAGAAAGTTGCCACCTAATCCCTCGGATTTATAATTCTTTTCTTCCCCGATTGCCAAGCCCTGTTTGGATGTTATCATGATTAAAACAATAGATCACGGCGGAGGTGTGTATGGGCCGACGGATTGGCAGGACGGTTTCTTCAGAGAAGGCTTTGATAGAGGCGGTGGAATCGCTATAATGCTTTCATAATTCGGGAAGGGGGGTGGATGGCATGGGAGACAAGAGCAAGGGCAAGAAGGACAAGAAGGTCAAGAAGCCAAAGCAGAACAAGAAGTGAACTTTATTTATTCAGGCCCCGGTGCGTTGAGTGGAACTCGGGATATTCCCGGCTCACCGCGCCAGGGGCTTGAACGCCCGTTCCACTAAAGGAGTTATTATTAAACCATCCGTTACGTCCCCCCGGGGCCGGAAATGTAAACATCCCCGCTGTAAGAATTCCCTGAGTGTTTATAATCATGAGCTCTATTGCCATTCCTGCGCCACTTTGCATTCTACGGGTAAAGTGAGCTCCGCCCATAAGGTTTAAAGCTTTACGTGCGCACTTATGTGTGGTATAACGGTGGCTATGAAAATTGCCACTGTTTCAGTTTTAAAACCTGCCGGAATTCCTTTTTACGCCACTGCGGTCAGCGCCGGGTTTCCTTCCCCGGCCGACGATTTTATTGAAAGCAATCTGGATTGGAATGAATATCTGGTGCGCCATCCGGCCGCTACTTTTTGTGTGCGCGCCAAAGGGGACTCCATGATCAATGCCGGCATATTTTCCGGCAGTATCATGATCGTGGATCGTGCGCTTTATCCGCGGCAGGACAGTATTGTGGTCGCTGTGCTGGATGGTGAATTTACGGTAAAACATATACGGCGCGAGCAGGGGCGGGTGGTGTTGTATCCGGACAATCCGGCGTACCAGCCGGTGGAAATAGCGTCCGGGCGGGATTTCTCGGTTTGGGGGGTGGTGACGCATGTCATTCGCACTTTCGCCTAGCCGGCATATTATCGCGCTGGTGGATTGTAATAATTTTTATGCTTCGTGTGAGCGGGTCTTCGACCCTTCGCTCAGGAACCGGCCGGTGGTGGTGTTGTCCAACAATGATGGTTGTGCTATTGCGCGGTCTAACGAAGCCAAGGCGCTGGGCATTGGTATGGGCGAGCCGTTCTATAAATGGCGGCATCTGATGGAAACGGGCGGGGTCAGGGTTTTGTCGGCGAATTTTGCGCTTTATGGCGATATGTCCCGGCGGGTAATGACGGTCTTGCGAAGCTTCGCTTCGGATATGGAGGTCTATTCTATTGATGAAGCTTTTCTGGCCCTGGCCGGGCTGGGGATCGCTGATCATCGGGTGTTCGGGGGTGAATTGCGGCGTAAAGTACTGCAATATACCGGACTGCCGGTGTCGGTAGGTATTGCCCGGACCAAAACATTGGCCAAGGCCGCCAATCAGGCCGCCAAGAAAGTGCCTGGCCTGCAAGGGGTGGGCGTTCTGCTGGACGAAGAGGCGATCCGGGCTCGCCTGGAGGCGGTTTTAGTTGAGGACATTTGGGGCATTGGCCGCCGCAAGGCTAAATGGCTTAATGAACAGGGCATATTTACGGCCGAGGCTTTACGCCGGATGGAAGACTCGGTAATAAAGAAACATTTGAGTGTTATGACGTTGCGTACAGTGTATGAATTGCGCGGCATTGCCTGTTCGGGGCTGGAGGCGGTTGCGGCGCCCAAGCAGTCAATAGCCACCACCAGGTCTTTTGGCGATGAGATCGGCGGCCGGGATGAGCTGGAGGCCGCGCTGTGTTCTTTTGTGGCGCTGGCGGCCGGGAAAATGCGCGAGCAGGCAAGCGCCGCTTTGGGTATGCAGGTCTTTATTGAAACCAGTCCGTTCAAGAGCGGTTTCTACGCTAATACGGCTTATGCCGAGATCTCTCCGGCCACGGATTTTACACCCGAACTGATGGGCCTGTCGCGCCGGCTCCTGGCGCGAATCTTTCGGGGCGGATTGCGGTACAAGCGGGCGGGAGTGGTTTTGCTGGGCCTGGTGCGGGCGGGTGACGGGCCGGGGTTATATGAGCCGGCGGGCAGTACGGAACGCCAGGGCCGCCTGATGGAAGTGATCGACCGCCTGGATGGCGAGGTTTTCTGGGCGCGCGAACAATTAAGCAACGGCCTGCGCCCCAAACAAACACGCCGTTCCGGCCGCTTCACCTCGCGCTGGAATGAATTGTTGCAAGTGTAAATACGGGTTTTTGCACACATGTTTGAGAAACATTAATTTTCGCCATTATAATTAGTTGTTAAACACCTATACTTCTTAGACGAAGAAAGCGTTTTCTTCCAAAGCCTGCCGGAGTTGGTTATTTCAAGGAATATATTGTATCCTTTATATAGTTGCGGAGAGTGTCAATATAAGGGGTGGCATGGTTAAGGCAGGCATATTTAACAGCAATGCAAAGTATATTGGCTTGGGAAGCAGGATAACTACTTTCCTGGTGCTGGCCGCTTTTTTGTTAAACTCATTGGTTCTGCCAGCCGGGTATTCTTATGCCCAGGGCCGGGCTGATCTTTTACCTCCTGGTGCAATGGCCGCTTTGAGCCCCGCATTCGCGCCTGCAGTTTTGAAAGGTATTAAAGTTTATCCTGACGATCCTTTACGGCTGGAGTTTATTCTGGACCCGGGCGATCGTGCAGAGCAAGCTTCGCCAGCTGAATCGTCGCGCCTGGTTAAATACTTTCTTGCCGCGCTCACTATTCCCGATAAAGACTTGTGGGTTAATTTAAGTCCGTACGAAAAAGACCGCATTATTCCCGCGGCTTTTGGCCGCACTGAAATGGGCCGCGACTTGCTGGCGCAGGATTATTTGCTCAAGCAAATTACGGCGTCGGTTATTTATCCCGAGGGGGATACGGGCAAGAAATTCTGGTCCGGGGTTTACCGGCAGGCGCAGGAGAAATACGGCACCACCGACATCCCGGTGGACGCTTTTAACAAAGTTTGGATCATCCCCGCCCAGGCCGAAGTTTATGAGAATCCATCAGCCGCCACAGCTTATGTGGTGGCAAGCCGCCTGAAAGTCATGCTAGAAGCGGACTATTTAGCGACGTCGACCAACGCCATGCCAACTTCAACGCCAACCGACCCAAACGACATTGCCAGGAACGTCCTGCGCGAGATCGTGATCCCGGTCCTGGAGAAAGAAGTGAACGAAGGCGCCGGTTTTGCACCGTTACGGCAGGTGTACCAATCGCTTATCCTGGCAACATGGTACAAGAAGAAGATCAAGGATTCTATTCTGGCGCTAGGTTATGCTGGACATAACAAGGTGGATGGGGTGAATATCCGGGATCCCCAAGAATCCGGCAGGATCTGGGAGCAGTATGTTGCAACGTTCAGGAAAGGCGCATATAACCTCATTAAGGAAGAATACGACCCGGGTTCACAGCAGATCATTCCCCGTAAATATTTCACGGGTGGTGTTGGTTTTGTGCCCGAGAATATGGACCGGGCAATGGCGATCTCGTCTGACCCGGCGATGATTTCACGTTTAACCAAAAGCCTGAAGAAATGGGGAGCGCTGCTGGTGTTCGGGGTGTCTTTGCAAGTGGCGGAATCCCAGGGGAATTTTACTCCGCTGGATCGGCCCGCTATTGGGCCCGATATTCAGGCCGATGTTGAGTATTTAATGAAGTATGTTGTAAAGATTAAACCCGAAGATAAAGGCCATCGGATGTTTAGTCCGTTTACGGCAGAAGCGGATATTCCCGAAATGTTACAAGAAACGAGCCCTTTGATCAGGAAGTTTGCAGCAAAGGCATTTTCGATCAGAATGTGGGAGTTGCAGGGTATGGGTCTCGGGAATGATGATATATCGCCAATAAAAAGATTTCTTGCGGAAGGCAATGCTTATTTAAGTCCGGAGGAGGCAAAAGAGCTTTGGAGGTTATTAACGCAGGGCATGATCCCGGAGGAGGCTTTGTCAGGGATCAATGAACGCGCTAGGAAGATATTAAATCTGCTTTATGAATATTCCTTTAAGTCAATTGTGGAATCCAAGGCTTCAAGAAGTTTTAAAGAGAAGCTGATTCTCAGGGTTGTACGGGAGCATTGGCAGCCTCCGCATTTCTCCGCGACTATCGACTACATATTTGATATGTCAAGAGGCCGGGATGAAGAAAGGGCTTTGCAATTCTTGATTTCGTTCACTGGAAGTTTTCGTTACCAGATTGACCGTGATCTGGCGGATTATATTATTGCCCAGAACGGCGGGTTGGATGCTGTTCTTGGTAAGCCATTGTTATGGGATTCAATAAACAAGCAGGCTAATATTCTTTCGGAGGCTGGCGCGATCATAAAGCTTGTTGATTACAGATCTTTGGGTATTGAGAAAACTTTGATTTTTGTTAACAGATTTGCGATCTTAAGGGATTTGCGCTGGTTCTTTCCATCTGATGTGATAAAGGCAAGAGTTCCGGATGATTTTAAGATGACTGTGTTGGATGTTATGGTTTATATCTTGCAAGCCAGCCTGATACCGCCAGGTGCACATACTGGTAATGGACTGGGTGAGAAACAGATCGAACAAATTTATGCCGTTGTAAAAGAACTGCGAGATCAGGGAGTGATCCGGGACGAGAAAGACAGTCATAAAATGATCGAAACGATGGCTTTGTACTTTATAACAACTGCCTATGCCAATGAGAAGTTACATGACTGGATAGTAAGATCTGGCGGCTGGCCCGGATTGGCCGGCCGGATTATCCATGACGGCGCATTTTCCCTGAATTTGGTTGATTTGTTGGCGAATATTGCCCGGAATTGTCATGAAAGTTTGTTACTTGCGCGGTTAACGGAATGGCAGTTTGATGATCTTCAGCTTTTTATGCGATCACTGGAGATGCTGGGTGAGAGAATGGGCGTTACCACATTTGATGCGGCGCGTGTTTTGCAAGTGTTAACAGAAAATGGCAGCCTCGAGCCTTTAGCACCTGATCTGCCGGCCAAGGTTATGAAATCTGAGTACTGGGAAAAGGTATTTCAAAGTCCGGACCTGACCCGAAGGCTATTTGAGGTTATTGGCTCCAGGGGCGTTGGCAGATTCTTAAAAGAGAATTTGGAGCGTCATCGTGGACGGCTTTCCGGATTGACTTTGGTCTTGCCCGCTCATGAGATGTTGCAGCCGGGTAATTTTAATTTGCTAATTTATTCTTTAAGCCATGACGTTCTGTTTTCGCCCGAACAGCAAGGCAGGTTATTGGGCGATCTGGTTACGGTTGTTTTGCAAGAAAAGAAGGTGGCTTTGCGTTCCCGGTATATGTTTTATCTATGTCGGTTATTTGCCTCATTTAGTAATGAGAGAAAACACCAAATCAGGAGTAGTCATCCGGAGGTGGTGGCTTTGGAGCAATATTCTTTGGCAGATAATCCGGACCAGCCGGATTATACGCGTATGGACAAGACTAAAACGTTCAATGTGCGTTTGTATAATCCGTTTAATCCGGAGTATGTGCTCAGTCAGTTTGCCGCCCGTGGTTATGACCGAACTGCCAAAGACGGTATCAATATACTCAGTAAGACGATCAATGGAGTGTTGGTAACTGTTTATCATGATCCTACCGGAGATCCTCAGAATTACAAAGGCGCGATATTTAAAGAAATGTCCTCTCCGGATGTGGATATGGTGGCGTTCTCCGGGCATACCGGGATGGGCGCCAGCCTGGCATTTGCTTTGGATCAGGCTCCTTCGCTGGATTTGTTGCAAATGGGGCACAAGATCATCGGGATCTTTTCTTGCGGCAGTGCCAGTGCTTACCTGGCGCCGGTTATGGAGCGATTTCCCTACAGCCATTTTATTGGTGCTACAACTACAGCCTATATGAGTGAGGACACCGCGACCTTGATGGGCATTCTGGATGCATTGCCGGAGCGTTTGTCCTGGCCGCAGATCGAAGCGCGTGTTAAGAGTCAGGATGGTAGAGTGCAGTATATTTTCCCCCATTCAAATGAGCGTAAGAAATACATGTATAATGAAACCTTCGGGGATGCTGAGGCGATGCTTTATCTTCCTTCCCGGGGATTTGTATTGTCAAATGAACGGGATTCGTTTGCTTTTGAACTGGCCAATGTGGATCTGGCCAGGTTGCGGCATGCTTACGCAAGCGATGTTGGCGGCCGGGTACGGTACTTTTTTGGATTTAACGATTATCTGAAAGAATTTGCCACCAATATTACGATATCCGGTTTTGAGATATCTTATGTTGATTCCCAGGCGGCTGTTCTGGGAGGGACGTTGCAGAAGCCGTATCCCGGGGAGCAGTTCAGTTTTGGTATCAATGCGGGATACTGGAATGCTTCGCCGGCGGTATTGTCCATGATGGCATTACATGAACTGAATTTGTATTTCTCCCGGTTAAAGTCCGGGGATCTTACCGGGGAATGGAAACCGGATGGTCTGGATATTTTGCGCAGTTTACAAATGGTCGCGGAATTCGTTAAGTATTACCATAAGGAAGATCTGTTTGAGATTTTCGTACAAAAATATTCATTGCCGGCGATCAGGCTGGAGTTGTTGCTACAAACGTTGGATTCGCACTCGACCGAGGAGCGCGTTAAAGCTTTACAGGAGGTTCTGAATTTATTGGATAGCACTAAGAAAGTAACCGGGTCGGAGCTTAAGGCCCAGGGACTTTTGTCATATAGTTCTGACTCAATCGGTTTTGGGGAGTATGAATCACGATACTATGTAAATGACAGTGGTAAAGTTAATCCGTATGCTTTCTTTACCGGTGATTGGAAGAACGGGCAATTCGATGCTTCTATGCGCGGTGGTATCGATTTGACGCCCGCACCAAAGAACGTGAAAACTTCAAGTGTAGCCGGGGGAGTAAAGTTTAATGTTGATCCGGCGATGTTGCAACGAGTGCTGGACTCTTCCGGTATATCACCGGTTATTACCGGTGTTCACCCGCTGATAAGCCTTCCGCAGTTTCTGGGGATCAGGCCATCTGCTACCCAGCCTAATGTAGCTCCTTAAGGGCTCTCTTGTGGGTGTCTTCCGCAAATCCGTATTGTGTTTATCTTGTGGCCATGATATATTTTTCCTTCCTGTTGCTAGCGGCTTAATTACCTGGATGACCTATGCGCTCCTTAAAAGACCTTAATACAATGGATAAGTTTTGTCTTTTCAACGGCATGGAAGTGCTTTCCGCGGCTTCGGGTGTGGCGCGGACGCGCCTGGTTGTTAAGCCGCATCATTTGAACGGCCTGGGCATTGTTCACGGCGGGGCGGTGTTCACGCTGGGCGACCTGGCTTTTGCCGCAGCCGCTAACTGCGGTGCGGATGCCGTGGTAAGCACTAATACCACCATTTCATTTGTTAAAGCGGCGGGTGAAGGTGAGCTTTTGGCCGAGGCCCGGGAGATAGCCCGGAGCAAGAAGCTGGTAACTTACGAGATCCGGGTCAGCAGTGCGGCGGGCGATTTGGTGGCCGTAATGTTGGGCACTGGTTACATAAGGGGCAAGCCCGCGCAGGTTGATCAACAATAAAGGAGGTAAGCCTATGTTCGGTATAGATGATCCGCAGGTGTGGCTGGCTTATTTAGCGTGTATCTTGAGCGCCGGTTTTTGCGTGGTTTACGGGATCATAAATTGGAACAAAGGTGATGAGGAGATCTATAAGGAAGATCGCGAGTGGGTAGCCGGTGAAAAAGCGGTAGAGGATAAATTGTAAGCCGGTGGTGGTCATTAATACAAGGAGGGCGCATGGGTGATCTGATGTTCTTTACCGTTGCCGTGATCGTGTATCTGTTCCTGACTGCTTACCTGGGATATTATGGTTACCGGAAAACCCGGAACGCGCTGGATTATCTGGTGGCCGGCCGGGATGTGCATCCGGTGGTGATGGCGGTATCTTATGGGGCCACTTTCATCAGCACTTCTGCCATAATCGGTTTTGGCGGGGTGGCCGCCATGATGGGCATGGGGCTTTTGTGGCTTACGGCTTTGAATATAATTGTTGGCATCATCGTGGCTTTTATCTTTTTCGGCAAGCGTACCCGCAAGATGGGCCACAATCTGGAGGCCCATACTTTTCCCGAGCTTTTGGGCAAGCGGTATCAGTCTCCTTTTATCCAGAATTTCTCCGGCCTGATAATCTTTGTTTTCATGCCTTTGTATGCGGCGGCGGTCCTTATTGGGGCGGCGCGTTTTCTGGAAAGCACTTTCCCGGGAGTCCTGGATTATAATGTGGCATTGTTGATCTATGCGCTGGTTATTTGCGCTTATGTTTTTGCGGGCGGTATCAAGGGTGTTATGTATACCGATGCCCTGCAGGGCGCTATTATGTTCGTGGGCATGATCGTCCTGGTAGTGTTGACTTATGTTCAGCTGGGGGGGATAGTTCCGGCGCATCAGGCTTTGGTGGCTATGGCGGCCCAGGTGCCGGAGAAGCTGACCGCGCAAGGGCATTTGGGTTGGACTCGAATGCCGGCTTTGGGGTCGCCTTTGTGGTGGACTCTGGTGTCCACGATTGTGATGGGAGTGGGGATTGGCGTGCTGGCCCAGCCTCAGCTGGCGGTGCGTTTTATGACGGTTAAAAGCGATAAAGAGATCAATCGCGGGGTCATGGCGGGCGGGATATTTATTCTGGTCATGACCGGGGCGGCTTACCTGGTGGGAGCGCTTTCCAATGTTTATTTCTTTAATCATCCCGGCTTCGGGAAAATTGCGCTGGCCGCGGCCGGCGGGAATGTGGATAAGGTGATCCCGCTTTTTATCAACAGCGCCATGCCCCGGTGGTTTGTGACGATCTTTATGCTGACGTTGCTTTCCGCGGCTATGTCTACTTCCAGTTCCCAGTTCCATACTATGGGCACCGCTATTGGCCGGGATTTTATTGAGCCGGTCTTTTTCAAGGGCAAAGGTCAGCAGTATACTGTTATTCTTACTAAGTCAGGTATATTGGTCGGTGTTATTTTAACGGTTTTGCTGGGCGCCAAACTGCCTACGAGTATAATCGCTATTGCTACGGCCATATTCTTTGGCTTGTGTGCCAGCACTTTTTTGCCGGCTTATTCCGGAGCGCTATTCTTTAAATGGATCACCAAAACCGGGGCTATTGCCAGTATGCTGGCGGGTTTTACGGTTACCGCCTTATGGTTTTTGTTCGTACACAAGAAAGAAGCCGAGGCTCTTGGCCTGTGCCAGGCGCTCTTTAATCGGCCGACCTTGGCGGTGATGCCCTGGACGGTGGTAGATCCGGTCTTGATAGCTTTGCCGTTCTCTTTTATTGTAGTTATTGTAGTCAGCCTTTTTACCCAAAAACCTTCCGACCAGCATTTGGAGAAATGTTTTAAACATTTCAAATAGTGAGTTATGACCAAATCCGCAGAACAGACCGTATTCTTATCTGGTGATGAAGCTTTGGCCCGCGGCGCTTACGAAGCCGGGGTGGCTTTTGCCGCGTCTTATCCCGGTACGCCGGCCACTGAAATACTGGAGGCGCTGGCGCAATATCCGGAGGTTAATGCCCAATGGTCAGTGAACGAGAAAGTGGCTTACGAAGTGGCTTTTGGCGCGGCTATCGCCGGAGTCCGGGCCATCTTCTCCGCCAAGCATGTAGGCCTGAACGTGGCCATGGATCCGCTGATGACCTCGGCTTATGTGGGGGTTAATGCCGGGTTTGTGATAGTTACGGCTGATGAGCCGGGGTTACACTCTTCACAGAATGAGCAGGATAATCGTTTGCTAGCTAAATTCGCCAAGATGCCGTTATTGGAGCCATCCGACCCGTCGGAAGCCAAACTTATGATGCCGTATGCTTTCAGCTTGAGCGAACGCCTGGATATTCCGGTGATCGTAAGGCTTACTACGCGGGTGGCCCATACCAAGGAGAATATTACGCTGGGGTCCCGAACCTGTGTTGAGCCCCGGGGTTTTAAGCCGGATCCCGCGAAATATGTAATGGTGCCGCGCAATGCCTATATGCGGCATATCGACCTGGAGAAACGTTTGTTGGCTCTTCAGGCGGAAGCCGAAACTTCGGCGTTTAACAAAATGGAGATCAACGATCCGGCTGTGGGTATTATTACTTCCGGGGTGTCTTATCTTTATGCGAAAGAGGCTTTCCCTAACGCTTCTTTTCTTAAGCTGGGGTTCTCGTTCCCGTTTCCGGAAAAGCTTATGCGCGAGTTTGCCGCTAAGGTTAAGGAAGTGCTGGTAATTGAGGAGCTCGAACCGTTCCTGGAGGAAGAACTGGCCCGTTTGGGCATCCGGTGCCGGGCCAGGCATCCCAGCTGGCGAGTGGGTGAATTGCGCCCCGAGGATATGATCGAGGTCGCGGCCGGCAGGGCGCGCGCGAGTGTTGAGCCGGCGGCTTCCCGCAAGCCGGTTATGTGTCCGGGCTGTCCGCATCGCGGAGTTTATAGTGTGCTCAAGAAAATGAAACTTACGGTAACCGGCGATATCGGGTGCTATACCCTGGGTGCTTTGGCGCCTTTAAGCGCCATGCAGACTTGCTTGTGCATGGGGGCGGGGGTGACCATGTTCGAGGGTTTCCGGAAAGTGTTGGGCAAGAATGTGGTGGGCATTATTGGCGACGGGACATTTGTGCATTCGGGTATTGCCGGGCTGGTCAACGCGGTTTATAACCTCAGCCATGGAGTACTGATAATATTGGATAATGCTACTACGGCTATGACCGGTACCCAGCCGCATCCGGCCACCGGATTGACGGTGAAAGGTGTGCCGACCAAGGCGCTGGTGCTGGAGGATATGTGCAAGGCTTGCGGCGTGGATAATGTGGATATTGTTTCGGCTTATGATACCCCGGCCATCGAACGGGTGTTGCGTGAACGCCTGGACCAGGCGGCTTTGTCGGTGATCATTGCCCGCACGCCTTGCAAGCTGATCGCGCGCACCAGGGCTCCGCAGGTAAGGTGCAATGCCGCCAAGTGCGTTAAGTGTTATATGTGCCTTAATACCGGTTGTCCGGCGCTGATTAAGGGCGAGGACGGGCTTATCAGAATTGACCAGGATATTTGTGTGGGATGTTATGTGTGTGTGTCGACCTGCAAGTTCGGCGCGCTGGAAAAAGGAGCGGTATGAGCAAGGTGATCAATATCCTGTTCTGCGGGACGGGCGGCCAGGGGGTCCTCAAGGCCGCGGAAGTAACCGGGGTCGCCGCCATGTGTGCCGGGTTCCATGTAAAGAAATCCGAAGTCCATGGCATGGCCCAGCGCGGCGGTTCGGTGGAGTCGCATTTACGTTTTGGCCAGCAGGTTTTCTCGCCTCTGGTGCCCAAAGGCGGCGCGGATATCCTTTTACCTTTTCATTCCGGCGAAGAAGAGCGTTTGCGGGGGTTTCTTAAGCCCGGCGGGTTGAATCTTTTACCTTTCCTGGGCCGGGCGCATGAAAAAGGAGTGGAACGGATGTTCCTGAACACCTATATGGTCGGTGTTCTGGCGGGGCATCTGGAGTTGGGCCGGGAATTCTGGATGCAAGCGCTGGAACAGGAGTTCCGGGCTAAAAAACTGGCCGAGAATATTAATGTTTTTCTGGCCGGGTTCGGGGAGGTCGGGGCATGATCTGGAATAAAGCTTTTGAATGTGCGTCCCGTACGGAAATGCGGAAATTGCAGTCGGAGCGCCTGGGCAAGCTGGTACGGTATTTGTGGGCGAAGAACCCGCTTTACAGCAAGCGCTTTGCCGAGCAGGGCATTAAACCGGGGATGATCCGGGACATTCGGGACATCAAGAAACTGCCTTTTACCGTGAAAGAAGACCTGCGGGACAGTTATCCTTTCGCCCTTTTTACTGATTACAAAAATACGACCGAGATACATGTTTCCAGCGGGACTACCGGCAATCCCACCGTGGTGGGTTACACTAAAGAGGACTTAAAACTCTGGAGTGAGGTCATGGCCCGGACGCTGGCGCTCGCCGGCGCGCATCCCGGCGATATGATCCAGGTGGCGTATGGTTATGGTCTATTTACCGGCGGGCTGGGGTTCCATTATGGCGCGCTGGAAATGGGGCTTAAGGTGTTGCCGACTTCTTCGGGTGTTACCAAAAGGCAGTTGAAGCTGATGGCCGATTTTCGGCCGCGCCTTTTGGCCTGCACGCCGAGTTACGCGCTTTATATGCTGGATGAAGCCCGGGCCCTGGGCCTGGACCCCCGGAACAGTTCCTGGGAGATCGGCATCTTTGGCGCCGAACCCTGGAGCGACCCCATGCGCCGGCAGATCGAGGAGGCCTGGGGCATGGCCGCTTACGACGTTTACGGCCTTTCCGAGATCATCGGTCCCGGGGTAGCCCAGGAATGCCCGGCGAAATGCGGCCTGCATTTGCAGTGGGATGTTTTTTTCCCCGAGGTCATTGATCCCGTTAGCGGGCAAGAGGTGGCCGACGGCGAACGGGGAGAACTGGTAATTACCACGCTGACCAAGCGCGGGATCCCGTTATTGCGTTATCGCACCCGGGACCTGGTGAGCATTAATTATGACCGGTGTTCCTGCGGGCGGACCACGCCGCGCATCAGCAAGATCGTGGGGCGTACCGACGACATGATCATTGTGCGCGGGATCAATGTGTTCCCCTCGCAGGTGGAATATGTCTTGCTTAAGATCGAGGGCACGGCACCGCATTATTTACTGGTCGTTGACCGCAAGAACAACCTTGATGTGCTCGAGGTGTGGGTAGAGGTGGACCAGAAAATGTTTTCGGACGAGATCAAGCAATTGCACGCCCTGGAGAGCCGGATCAAGAACGAGATCGACGGCGTGCTGGGGATCGATGTGACGGTTAAGCTGGTGGAGCCCCGTACTATCGAGCGCAGTGAAGGCAAGGCCAAGCGGGTTATCGATAAAAGAGGGCTTTATTCATGACACACATTCAACTTTCGGTATTTCTGGAGAATAAAAAGGGGCGGCTTTACGATGTGTGCTCCGCGCTGGGAAAACAGGGCGTTAATATCCGGGCGCTAACGGTGGCTGAATCCGATAATTTCGGGGTACTGCGCCTGCTGGTTAAAGAGCCGCATGCCGCCGCGGAATGGCTCAAGCGGGAAGGTTTTGTGGTCAACGAGACCGAGGTGGTGGCGCTCGAGGTGGACGATAAGCCCGGCGGACTGGCGAAAGTGCTGGGCGCTATAAATAAGCATCACATTAACGTGGAATATATGTACGGTTTTGTGGAGCCTCTGGCCAGGAAAGCCATCATGGTGTTTCGTTTCGACGACCCGGCCGCGGCTTTGACCGCTTTAAAGGCCGATCATATCAAGGTCATTACCAGTAAAGAATTGGGGTCGATCTGAAAAGAGCTTATTGGGACGAGGCGGTGGAGACTGCGGGCCGCAAGGCCATGGACGCGCTTCGGCTTAAGAACCTGCGGAAGGTGGTGGGGTACGCTTTGCGCACGCCTTTTTACCAGGCGCGCCTGAAGGCCGCCGGCATTACGTCTCCGCGGGATATACGCAGCCTGAAGGATCTCGCCCGTATTCCGTTTACTTCCAAGGAGGACCTGCGCGAATGTTACCCCAACGGTTTGCTGGCGGTGCCCATGAGCCGGGTGGTGCGGATACACACGTCGAGCGGGACCACCGGTATCCCCACGGTTATTCATCATACCAAAGAGGATCTGGCGGTATGGACGGACCTGGTGGCGCGCAGTATTACCGCCACGGGAGCGGGCAAGCATGATATTTTTCAGAATATGATGACCTATGGCATGTTCACCGGCGGGCTGGGCCTGCATTACGGCGCGGAGCGGGTGGGCATGACCGTAATCCCCATGGGCGGCGGCAACTCGCGCCGGCAGATCCAGATAATGAAAGATTTTGGCACTACGGTATTGCATATAACGCCGAGTTACATGTTGCATCTGCATTCGCTGTTGGCGGAGTGTAAGGTGACTCTCAAGGACCTCAGGCTTAAAAAAGCTTATCTGGGGGCCGAGCCTTATTCCGAGGATACCCGCCGCAAGATCGAAAAGTTGTGGCAGATAGACGCCTACAATTCTTATGGCTTGAGTGAAATGAACGGCCCGGGAGTGGCCTTTGAATGTGAGCATAAGAATGGCATGCACGTTTGGGAAGATGTTTATTGTGTTGAGGTTATCGACCAGCGTACCGGAGCGGCGCTGGAGGATGGCCGGGAGGGGGAAGTGGTCTTTACGAATCTGTTGCGGGAGGCGACACCGCTTTTGCGCTATCGCACCCGCGATGTTGCCGCTATACTCAAGGGCGCCTGCCCTTGCGGACGCACCCACCGCCGCCTGGCGCGGATCGCCGGCCGCACGGACGACATGATGATAATCAACGGCGTGAATATTTATCCGTCCCAGATCGAGGCGGTCATAATGCAGGTGCCCGAGGTGGGCAATAATTACCAGATCATCCTGGAGAAGTCTGGCTCCCTGGACAGCCTTACCGTCAAGGTCGAGATCTCTTCGGGCATGTTTAAAGGGGACCTGGCGCAGATCGACCGGTTGAAAGAACGGATCAAGGATAATTTGCGGGCCTCGATCATTATCAGTCCCCGGGTGGAGTTGCACGAGCCGGGAAGTTTGCCGGTCTTCGAGGGCAAGGCCAAACGCGTGGTGGACGATCGGGCGAAGCTGTGAGGCAACGCAGTTAATGAATTTATTCGGGAAGAGGGATCGCTATGGCAAAACAGCTGAATATCTTTGTTGATAACAAACCGGGGCGGTTGAGCGCGGTGACCGATATCCTGGCCGGGAACGGCATCAACATTTTCATTTTCACCATCCAGGATCGCGGAGATTTCGGCCTGATCAAGTTGCTGGTGGACAAGCCCGAGGAGGCCGACTGTATCCTGCTGGGTAAAGGTTATGCCTCGGCGCTGAAAGAAGTGGTGCTGGTGTCGGTTAAAGACCAGCCGGGGAATTTGCATCGCCTGGCTACGGTCCTGCAGGAGAAAAAGATCAATCTTTCCGACGCGCGCGGCACGGTGCTGGCGCCTTCCAACCTGGGGTTGTGCTGCCTGGAGGTAGACGATATCAAGTCTGCGGAGAAAGTGCTCAAGAAAGCCGGCTTTGCCCTGGTGGAGCTGGCGGATATTTATAAATTGTAATGATCGGTGGAACTCTCCCGGCGCAGGGGCGCGGGTTTTGTTAATTTAACGACTTAATGAAAGGGTGCAAATGAGCTTGAACAGTGTGAACATCATGGGGAACCTTACCAGGGATCCGGAATTAAAAAGCACGCCTTCGGGAAAGTCGGTTTGCAAGATGTCGATTGCCAATAACCGGATCTATACCAAGAACAATGAAAAGGTTACCGAGGTATCTTACTTTGATATCGACGTGTGGGGCGTGGTAGCGGAGAATTGCGTTAAGTATTTAAAAAAAGGCAATGGCATTATAGTCGAGGGCCGCTTAAGGCAGGATCGCTGGGAGAAAGACGGCAAGACCCAGAGCCGGGTTACGATCACGGCCAACAATATTCATTTTATGCCCAAGAAAAGGGAAGAAACCTCTGCGCCGGCGGACAGAACCGCAGACGTCAGCGGGCCCGAAGATGTGGTCTGGGAAGAATAGGCCGGATTTTACTCAATCTTCCCTTGATTAATGGTTTAGGGGAGATTAGTATTTGTCGTATTGTTTTATTACCCGGGTTAAGAATGCACTTCTATGGCTCAATATAATATCAAGCAAGGCCGTAACATAAAGATCAAAGGCTCAGCGGAAAAGCGGGTGGTGGCCGCGGCTTTGCCTAAGTTGGTAGCCCTGGTTTGTGAGGATCTGCGCGGCTGGCTGCCTAAAGTCCTGGTGGCTCCGGGTGCGGTGGTCAAGGCCGGGACGCCGGTTGTCATGGACAAGAATAATGAGGCTATCAAGCTGGTGGCTCCGGTAAGCGGCACGGTCCGGGCGGTTAACCGCGGCGAGAAAAGAGCGTTGACCAATATTGTTATTGAGCCGGACAATTCTGATGCCGCCGAAAAATTCACCCGGTATCAATTTTCCGATTTGCCGGGCCTTTCGCGTGCGGCGGTAGTTACCCAGTTATTGGCGGGCGGGCTTTGGCCTTGCCTGCGTCAGCGGCCTTTTTCCCGCCTGGCCGATCCGGCGCTAGTTCCCAAAGCTATCTTTGTTCATGCCATGAATACCGAGCCCTTGGCCGCGGATGTGGATTTCGTGCTGGAAGGCCGTGAGAAAGATTTTCAGGCCGGCCTGGACATTATCCGTAAGCTTAGCCCGGGCCAGACTCATTTGTGTATTGATTCCCGGGCCCGGTCAGCGGCGTTGACCGGGGCGGCGGGGGTTGAGCTGCAGCGTTTTTCCGGAGCGCATCCCGCGGGCAATGTCAGCACTCATATCCATTGTGTTGATCCGGTTAATAAAGGCGAGGTGGTCTGGTATATTGAGGCCCAGGATGTTTTAAGAGTGGCCGCCTTGTTTTTGCGGGGAGTGCATTCCGCCGAACGGATGGTGGCGGTTACCGGTGAGGGCGCTCGCGAACGCGTTTATTTCAAGACGGTGTCTGGCGCGCCGGTGGCGAGTTTGCTGGCGGGCAGTAACCTGGCGGGTCAGCGTTGTATTTCGGGCAGTATCCTGGCCGGACGGAATGTCGGGCCGGAGGGTTTTCTGGGTTTTTATGACAGCCAGGTCACCGTTTTGCCGGAAGGCGGGAAACGGGAGCTTTTTGGCTGGATGATGCCGGGATTCAACAAGTACACCTTTACCAGTACGTATATGTCTGCGTTCCTGCCGCGGACGGAGAATACTCTGGATACCGATACTCACGGCGCTCTGCGTGCAATTGTCTGGCCAGCGCTTTACGACGACTATGTGGCCCTGGATCTGATGACTTTCTTTCTGGTGCGGGCCATTATCGTGGGCGATATCGAAGAAATGATCAGCCTGGGTATCCTGGAATGTGATGAAGAGGATTTTGCGTTGTGTTCGTTTGCCTGTCCGTCCAAGGTGGATGTGGGCGGCTATATCCGCCAGGGTCTCGACCTGGTGGAAGCCGAAGGTTAAGTTTTATATTTTGCAAGTGGCGGGGATGTGATATGAAGTTCGTGGAAAAGATCATGCAAAAGTTTGGTGCGCCTTTTCAGAAGAACGGCCCGCTGGAGAAGCTGTATCCTCTTTATGAGGCAATAGATACTTTCGTACTTACTCCCGGCAAAGTAACCCGCAAGGCGCCGCATGTGCGCGACTCGGTGGACCTTAAGCGCATGATGGTTTTTGTGATCATAGCGCTGGTACCGGCCACGGTCATGGGTATTTACAACACCGGCTATCAAATGTTACTGGCTCAGCAGGCCGCTCCGGACCTTATGGCGTGTTTGCGTTTGGGCGCCGGGAAAGTCCTGCCGATAATTGCGGTTTCTTACGCGGTGGGCGGTTTCTGGGAGGTCCTTTTTGCGGTGGTCCGGAAACACGAGATCAATGAAGGCCTTTTGGTGACGGGTTTATTATTCCCGCTAGTCTTGCCGCCCACGATCCCGTTGTGGATGGTGGCGGTGGGCATTTCTTTTGGCGTAGTAATGGGCAAAGAATTGTTTGGCGGAACGGGTTATAATGTTTTTAATCCGGCTTTGCTGGCGCGGGCGTGTTTGTTCTTTGCTTATCCTTCGCAAATGTCGGGCGCCAAGGTTTGGGTGGCGGTTGACGGGTACACTCGCGCCACTCCGCTGGGCGTGGTTTCCCAGGCGGCGCATGGCGTGGATCCGGTGCAAGCGCTTGCCGGTGCAGGGTATACGTTCCAGGATTTGTTCTGGGGTTTGCGCCCGGGATCTATAGGAGAAACTTCAACTTTCGCCTGCATCCTGGGTTTGGTCTTTCTGTTGATCACCCGGGTAGCAAACTGGAAGATAGTGCTTTCTTGTGTGGCGGGTACCTTTACTATGGCCACCATATTTTCTTTGTTCAATGGCCCAAACCAGCCGGCTTATTTTGCCTTGCCGGTTTATTGGCATTATGTTCTGGGCGGGTTTGCTTTCGGGGCGGTGTTCATGGCTACCGATCCTGTTTCCGCACCTGCCACCAGGCTGGGGCACTGGATATATGGTTTTATGATCGGGGCGATCACGGTAATTGTCCGGGTGGCAAATCCGGCGTATCCGGAAGGCATGATGCTGGCGATATTGTTTATGAATGTGTTCGCTTCCAGCATTGACTATACTGTTATGATGAGCCATATTGGCAGTCGTAATAAACGGAATAGAGCTTTATCCAGCGTTAAGTAGGAAGAAAGGTTCGGCGAGTGAAAGGGTACCGGCAAACATTCATCTTTACGTTTATTGTCTGCATAGTTTGCAGTGTTATGCTTTCTTCTTTTTACGAGGGCCTGCGCCCGCGGATCGAGATGAACGCTGACGTTGAGGTCAAGCGCAATATCCTGAAGGCCGTTTGTCTGAAAGAGCCTTTACCGGGAAATTTATCGAATCAGGAATATATCAGTATTTACCGCAACAAGATCGAAGAACTGGTCATTGATGCTCAGGGAAATGTGGTTGCCGGCAAGAAACCTTTGGATATCAAGGACGGAATGACGGGGCTGTACCCGCTCTACATTTACAAGGATAATGGCCGGATAATTTCTTATGCTTATCCGATCTATGGCTTTGGCTTATGGTCTACGATGTATGGTTATCTGGCTATAGAACCCGATGCGATCACGGTGCGGGGTATTACGTTTTATAAAGAAGGCGAGACTCCCGGCCTGGGTGCGGAAATAGAAAAAGACTGGTTCCAGAATAATTTCAAGGGTAAAAAGATCTGGTCGCTAAAAGAGCGCAAGGTCATGCCGATCGCGCTGGTTAAGGGCAAAGTAAAAGACTTTTTTGAGGGCGAAATGGCCGAGCATTACGTGGATGGCATTACGGCGGCCACGCTTACCGGAAAGGGAGTTACGTCTCTGCTGGATAAGTGGATCAAAACTTACGAGCCTTTCTTTAGCAAATTAAGAAAAATTTAAAGGGCCATGCCTATGTCTGTGCCAGCGGAGCAAAATACACCGGTGATCAAGGAGATCCTCTTCGGCCGGGCTAATCAAAAGATCTTCCGCGACGGTTTGTGGGATAATAATCCTATTACCTATCAGGTGATGGGTATTTGCTCGGCTTTGGCGGTGACTACCAATGTTAGTACCGCGCTGGTGATGTCGCTGGGGCTTATTTTTGTGCAGGGTTTCTCGGAGGCCATCATCTCGGCCCTGCGTAATCATATTCCACCCAGGATCCGGATTATCGTGCAGATGGCGGTGGTATCCACGTTTGTAATTACCCTGGATCTGGTGCTGAAAGCCTATTTTTATCCCATATGGAAACAGCTTACCGTGTTTATCGGTTTGATCATCACTAATACGTTAGTGGTGGCGCGGCTGGAAGGTTTTGCCATGCATAACCCTCCGTGGAAGTCTTTCCTGGATGGCACAGGTAACGCCATGGGTTACGGCCTGGCCTTGATCGTGGTTTCATCATTAAGGGAAATACTGGGTTCGGGCACATTATTGGGGTTCCATGTTATCCCGGGTTCTTTTTACGAACAGGGTTACTCCAACAACGGGCTGATGTTACTTTCGCCGGGCGCGTTCTTTGTTTTGGGGCTTTTGATCTGGGGCCATCGCACTATCGCCAAGTATGTTGAGGGCAAGTAATGATCTATTATGTTAACCTGCTGGTAAAAAGTATTTTTATCGAGAACATCCTGCTGGTTTATTTTCTGGGCATGTGTTCTTTCCTGGGCTGTTCCAAAAGGACCGATGCGGCCCTGGGTATGGGTGCCGCGGTGGTTTTTATTTCTACCGTTTGCACTCCGGCCTGCTGGGCGGTAAAACATTTCTTCCTTAAAAAAGGGGCCATGAGCTGGGCGGGCCTGCCGGGGCTGGACCTTTCGTTCTTGATCTTCATAACTTTTATCGCTGTTATTGCCGCGGTCAATCAGCTCACCGAGATGATCGTCGAGAAAGTCAGCCCGCCGTTGTATAACAAGCTTGGCATTTTCCTGCCCCTGATCGTGGTGAATTGTGCGATCCTCGGCGCGGCGTTCTTTATGGACCAGCGGGAATATACCCTGGCGGAATCGCTGGTGTGGGGCTTTGGGTCCGGCACCGGCTGGGCGCTGGCCATTGTGGCGCTGGCGACCATCCGCAAACGTTTGGGTTACTCGAATATTCCCGGTTCCCTGCGGGGCGGCGGTATTGCGATGATAATTACCGGGTTGATGGCGCTCGGTTTCATGTGTTTCTCCGGAATAAGCCTTTGAGCAGTAACAATATTAAAGCGGGTTGATCCAGACTTTATGCCTTTTCTTTTCTTCGTTCTTATCTGCATGGCTGTTTTCACCGGCATTATCCTTTTCCTGGTGGCTTTGTTGACCATCTTTGAGGCGGTGGTGGTCAAGCCGGGCCCCTGTGACCTTACTTTGAACGATGCGGCCAAGCCGATCCGGGTGTCTACCGGAGACAATCTTTTAAAGGTCCTGGGCGCCAACAACATCTTCCTGCCGGCGGCCTGCGGCGGAGAAGGCAAATGCGGTTTGTGCAAATGCCGGGTTACCGAGGGCGGCGGGGAGCCTTTGTTGACCGAGGTGGGGCACCTGACCCGGGAGCAAAAAAAAGAGCATTACCGCCTGGCTTGCCAGGTCAAGATCCGCGGCGATATCAAGGTGCAGGTACCGGAAGAGGTTTTTAACATCAAGAAGTTCGAATGTACCGTGCGGTCCAATCGCAGTGTGGCTACTTTTATCAAGGAGCTGGTGCTGGAGCTTCCGGCCGGGCAGGCTTTGGTCTTCAAGGCGGGTGGCTATATCCAGATCGATATCCCCAGATATAATATCGCGTTTCTGGGATTTGATATTCCCGGGCAGTTCCGCACGGATTGGGACAATTTCAAGCTTTGGGGCCTGAAAAGCCGCAATGAAGAGCCGCTGTTCCGCGCATATTCCATGGCCAGCCATCCGGCGGAGAATGGCATAGTCATGCTTAATGTGCGTATTGCCACCCCGCCAGCACAAAAAATGAGCCTGCCTCCGGGCAAGTCGTCATCGTATATTTTCAATCTTAAGCCCGGCGATAAAGTAACCATCAGCGGGCCTTATGGCGAATTCTTCATCAAGGAGAACAGCCGGCGGGAAATGATCTACATTGGCGGCGGTGCGGGGATGGCGCCCATGCGCAGTCATTTGTTCCATTTGTTCCGCACTTTAAAGACGGATCGCAAGGTGAGTTTCTGGTACGGCGCGCGTTCCCGGAGGGAAATGTTCTATACCGAGGATTTTGCGGCTATCGAGAAAGAGTTTCCGAATTTTAAATACAACGTGGCTTTGTCGGATGCTTTGCCGGAGGATAAATGGACCGGTATGACCGGCTTTATTCATAATGCTTTGTACGAGAATTATCTCAAGAACCATCCCGAGCCCGAGGAATGCGAGTATTACCTGTGCGGCCCGCCAATGATGATCGAAGCCGTAACCAAAATGCTCGATTCACTGGGAGTGCCAAGAAAGATGATCGCTTTCGACAGTTTTGGTTGATAATGGCCCGGCGGGGTGGGTTGGCGGATTTTTAAGGCTGGTCGTTCCTGGGCTGTGATTCAGTGGGAGCTGTTTCGGCGCAGTCCTGATGGCAGTTATCTTTCTTGCAACAGGAAAGATCGTTCATGTTGTTCGTGCAGGAACACCCCCGGAAGGTCCGTTTGGTAAGGAACACGCCAATGCCCACCAAAGCGAAGAATGCCAGAAAAACTATCAGTGTCCCCAAGAAAGTCATGATTTTATTATAGCTTCATTATAAGGAACGGCAAGGCTGAAATATAAGTAAGGGCATGTGTGCATATGGGTAGAAACATTCTTGTGTTGTTTATGATTTTGCTACTGGCGGCTGGGGGGTGTTCGCGGCCTGGGCCGGCGCCTTTAAAGAAGTTCACTCGTACGGGTGAATTTTTTAGCAGTTCGGTGCGCCTGGATGTTTGTTATGCCGATGGCCAGGAAGAAGCCTTGCGGCAGGCGGTCGACGAGATCTGGGCGCGCCTGGCCGATATTCACTGGCGCCTTAGTGTTTACGACCCGCAAAGTGATCTGAACCGCATTAACCGTTCGTATCCCGATCCGGTAACGGTGGGCGCGGATACCTGGCTGTTGATCAAGGATGCTGTTTACTACAACCAGGCTTCGCTCGGCGAGTTTGATATCACTATTTATCCTTTGTTAAAGCTTTGGAAGGACGGCGAAAAGAAAAACGTTTTACCCACTTCCGAGCAGATCCGCCTGGCGCAGGGCGCTATCGGACCGGACAAGTTTGAACTGCTGCCCCGGAACCAGGTGCGCTTGCTTAATCCGCGCACGAAACTTTCTATTAACAGCATTGCTGACGGTTTTGCCGGCGATGAAGCGGCGCGGATATTGCGCGCGCACGGGTTAGCCAATTTTCTTACCGACACCACAGGCGAACTTTATGCCGGAGGAAAGAATTGCGGCGGCCAGCCCTGGCGGGTGGGGGTGAAGGACCCGCAAGACCCCGCTGGCGCCCGGCTGGTGGATGTGCTGGCGCTGGAGAATACATCAGTCACCACTTCCGGGAATTATGAGCATTTCTACCTTATCGGAGATAAAAGATATTCGCATATCATCAGCCCTAAAACCGGATTCCCGCGCAACGAGATCGTGAGCGTAACGATAATTGCGCCCAGCACCGAGTTCTCGGATTTCTGGTCCACGGCCTTGTGTTTGCTGGATCCGGTAAAAGGCCTGGCGCTTATTGACGACCTGGGTGATGGTTATGCCGGCATGGTTCTGGTGGACGACGGCCAGGGGCGCCTGCTGAAGAAAGCCAGCCGTAATTATTCCAGATATCTCGCGCCTTAGCCGGCTGATCAATGGTACAATAAACAGTCGGCTTAACGTTTCAGGAGGATGTTCATGGATAATGCCAAAAATCGGGCGGATCAGGAAAAACAGTTGTTGATCGGCGATCTGGAGCAGGCGGTGGAAACCCTGCGGAGTAATTCCGGGCGCATTCTGGAGCTGGAGAAAAGCTGGCATGAATCGGAGTGGTATCTGGGTGAGGCTAAGGCCCGCAACCAGCGCCTGGAAGATGAATTGCGGGAGAAGGAACACTATATCCGCAAGCTCGAGGCCCAGAACCATCAATTGCAAGAAAAGTTAGCCGAGTTCACCTTGCCGTTAGCAGTTAAGGACAAGTCTTTGCACCTTGAACCGGTGCCTCCCCGTAAATCTCTGCAATAAGATCGGAGCCGCATGTATTTTTTTGCTTATGGCGCACATATGAACCATGCCTTGTTATTTGCGCTGTGCCCGGGCATCAAGTTTATCGGGGAGGGTGAGCTTTCCGGCTATATGCTGATTTTTGACGGGTTTTGTCCGGATACCGGCGGGGCTATCGTCAACCTGGAGCGTTCCCATGACGATGCGGTCTGCGGCGGGTTGTTCGAAATAAACGAGGAACACCTAAAGGTGCTGGATGATGACCACGACCATCCTCGTCATTCCAGCCGGGTTTTGTTTGATATCAGAAGGCCGGGGTTACTACCGAACGTTAAAGCTAACGTGTATTTTCACGAAGCTTTGGTGGATGGTATGCCTTCGCACGAATACCTTAAGCGCATGATCCAGGGCGCCCGGGATTGCGGCCTGCCGGAAGAATATATCTTTTCTTCCATAGAACTCTACGGCCGCGGCCACGAGAAATAATTATTTCCAGACGAACAATTCGCGGATGATCTGGTACATGAACACCGATCCCCAGCGCCAGATCTGCAGTTTGCGTTCCCCGCCGATACGTGCCGGTTCATCGCCCGGTATTTCCGCTATCTTCAGTTTGCGTTTGGCCGCGCGGATCGACAGCAAGGGCTCCCAGCTTACATTGGTGTTGAAGAGCTTCTCTTCTTTCTCGTAACTGCTGTCTTTGTCGAGGTCGAGTTGCTGGATGAGGTCTTTGCGGTAAGCGCGGTAGATCACCATCGGGTCATGGTAACGATGCCCGAAGCAGATGCTGATAAGGGTGCGGAACAGCCAGTTGCCGAAACCGGTTATGATATCGTCGTCCAGGCTTTTGGCTCCCGGAGCGTAGCGCGAAACTATCACCATGTCGTAGCCTTCTTTCATTTTGGCTACGCAGGCCGGGATCAGTTCGGAGACCGAATTGCCGTCCGGGCTGAAGGTCAGGATGACATCGCCCTTTATGTAAGGCAGGGCTTCCATGTAGGCGTTGCGCATGCCCTTCTTTTGCTGGACCACGTATTCGTAACCGTTCTCCTTGAGGTATTCAATGGTGCCGTCGGTAGATTGCCCGTCGATGAAGAGGATCTGATCCACCCATTCTTTTTTGATCTGCGGCATAATGGCTTTCATGCCTGTGATCTCATTGAGAACCGGAATGACGAGCGTGACTTTCATGGGCGAATTCCTCTTGGCTGAATGTTAAGTGATTGCAAGCGTTACAAAATTATAAGCGTTGCCGGGCGATTGTCAAGGAGTGAGGAGGTTGCTTTTACCCGGGTTTTGTCGTACAGTAATGTAAACGGTCATTAACTGATACTGGAGGAACCTATGTCGCAGGTATATAAAGACAACGCCGAGTCCATCGGGCATACACCGCTGGTGCGGTTAAACCATCTTACCAAAGGGCTTAAAGCCAAGGTTTTGGTGAAGATCGAGGGGCGCAATCCGGCGTACTCGGTAAAATGCCGTATTGGTGCGGCGATGATCTGGGACGCGGAGAAACGCGGCGTGTTAAAGCCGGGGGTCGAGATCATTGAGCCTACATCCGGTAATACGGGCATTGCGCTGGCTTATGTGGCCGCGGCCCGCGGGTATAAATTAACGCTTACCATGCCGGAGACCATGAGCCTTGAGCGGCGCCGGGTCCTGGCCGCGTTCGGGGCGAATTTGCTTTTAACCCCGGGAGTGGAAGGCATGAAAGGCGCTATTAAGCGAGCGGAAGAGTTGGCAGCTGCCGAGCCTCTGAAATATTTCCTGCCTCAGCAGTTTAAGAATCCGGCTAACCCGGCGATCCATGAAAAGACCACTGGCCCGGAGATCTGGGAGGATACCCAGGGGGCAATTGATGTTTTGGTCGCGGGGGTAGGTACGGGCGGAACTATCAGCGGAGTGTCCCGTTATATTAAGAAAAGTAAGGGCAAAAAGATCATTTCGGTAGCGGTGGAACCCAGTGAAAGCCCGGTTATTACGCAAAAGCTGGCCGGGCAGGAGCTTAAGCCCGGGCCGCACAAGATCCAGGGCATCGGCGCCGGGTTTATTCCCGACACTTTGGATCTTTCGTTGATCGATCGGGTGGAGCTGGTGGACAGCGCAGAAGCCGTCGATTTTGCTCGAAGGCTGGCTCGGGAAGAGGGTATATTGTGCGGGATCTCTTGCGGTGCGGCCGTGGCGGTGGCTTTGCGGTTGGCGGCCCTGGCCGAATTTGCCGATAAAACTATAGTGGTCATATTGCCGGATTCCGGTGAGCGGTATCTTTCCACCGTTCTTTTCGAAGGGATCGGCGGATAAAAATACTTTGCAAGGATTGGCCGGTATAGTTGACTAAACCTTGGTATGTAAGTTAAACATTCAAACCATGGAGGCGTTTATGCAAAAAGTTTACACCCGCTGGCTGCTTCGCCGGGTAGCCCATTGCAAGTCCGGCTGTAGTAGAATGTCCTGAGCAGGACGCAAAAAGGCTCGTGATTGCTGTAAGTAGTTATCCCGCCGTATGTCAAGCACTTGCGGCGGGATTTTTGTGTGCTTGTACTTTATATCTGACCTGCTAAAATTAATACTTTCAAACTTATCCAAAAAGGAGAGACGGTCCATGGAAAACAGTGGCGTGCAGACATTTGAGTACAAGGCGGAAATGAAACAGCTCTTACAGCTTATCATCCATTCGTTGTACACCCATCCGGAAGTTTTCTTGCGGGAATTGATATCCAACGCGTCGGACGCGTTGAACAAATTACGTTACCGGCAGTTGACCGATGAAAATATCCTCGATAAAGGACAAGAGCTGGAGATCCGGATCAGTGTCGATGACAAGGCGGGGACTTTTACGATCTCCGATAATGGTATTGGCATGACCCGGGAAGACCTTACGGAGAACATCGGGACAGTGGCCCGCTCCGGCACCCTGGAGTTCCTTAAGAAAATGGCCGAGGAGAAGAAAGCCGCGGGCGAGCTGATCGGCCGTTTCGGGGTGGGTTTTTATTCGGTCTTTATGGTGGCCGACGAGGTAACCATCGAGACGCGCCACGCTGCCAGCGATTCCCGGGGCTACCGCTGGGTTTCAACGGGTGAATCAAGTTTTACCATTGAAGAGATCGTTAAGGAGCACCGGGGGACGTCCATCTTTTTTAAATTCAAAGCCGGGGCCCTGGAATTTGCCGGCGAACACAAGATCCGCGAGATAATCAGGAAATATTCCAACTTCGCGGATTTCCCGATCTTCGTTGGTAAGGATAAAGCCAATACGGTAGAGGCTTTGTGGCGCAAGGGCGAGGCCGATGTTAAGGACGAAGAACGCAATGAATTCTACAAGTTCATTGCCAATGATTACGAGGAGCCGTTGGCTTCCCTGCATTTGGCAGTGGAGGGCTCGGGCGCCGAGTTCAAGGCGCTTTTGTTCATTCCCCGCCGGGCGGCTTTCGACCTGATGCGCACCCGTCAGCACAAAACAGTGCAGTTGTACGCCAACAAGATCATGATCATGGACGACTGCAAGGATCTTTTGCCGGAATACTTGCAGTTCATTCGCGGCGTGGTGGATACCAGTGACCTGCCGCTTAATGTCTCACGCGAGGTGGTGCAGTCTTGCCCGGCGATGGCCAGCATCCGGGCCACTTTAACGGCGAAGATCATCCAGTGGCTGCAAAAGATGGCCAATAAAGAGACCGAAAAGTATCTCGCCTTTCACAAGACTTTCGGGCCTTTGTTTAAAACCGGGTTAAATTCGGATTTCGCCAACCGGGAGAAATTGATCGAACTGATGCGTTTTGAAAGTTCCACCCGGAAGGCCGGCGAGCTGACTTCTTTCAAGGATTATGTCGGCCGCATGAAAGAAGGGCAGAAAGCGGTTTATTATCTTGCCGGAGACGGCCGGGCCCAGATCGAGCATAATCCGAATCTGGAGTATTTCCGCAAGCACGGCCAGGAGGTCCTGTTTCTTACTGAGCCGGTGGATATTTTTGTGATTCCCTCCATAACCGAATACGACAAAAAGCCCGTTAAGGCTATCGACCAGGGAGATATTGAGTTGGATACGGCCGGCGATCCCGAGAAGAAGGGCGAGGACGATCTCTCCAAGTCTTTGGTGGGCTTGTTCAAGGATACACTTAAAGAACAGGTGGCAGATGTGCGGGTGTCCAGGCGGCTGGTGGATTCGGCAGTAACGCTGGTTTCCAGCTCGGAAGGGTTGGACCGTCAGACTGAACGCATGATGAAAATGATGGGCCAGGATGTGGTGTCAGCCAAGCGCATTATGGAAGTTAACATTGATCATCCGGTGCTAAAAAACCTTTCGCGCCGTTTTCTGGCAAATCCTTCGGATGCTTTGTTAAAGAAATGTGTGGTGCAACTTTATGAAAGCGCGCAGTTACTAGACGGAGAACTAACCTCGCGTTCCGAGTATGTAAATCGTATGATCGACATTATGAAGGAAGCAACAGCTTAGCGAGCTTTAATTTTTTAAATAAGGCATGATGGTGTTGGCGATGTTCTCGGCCAGCAGGTGTTTGCCCAGCGGCGTGGCGTGGCCGGTATCGCCCGAGGCCCGATCTACGAAGTAGGTGGCATAAGAGCTGGCGGCCACGGCTGCCTTGAATACCGGGCCATTATCCACAAAGACTATCCGGTCCTTATCGGGCTGGGAGGCGAATATGGCTTTCAGGGGCGCCAGGTCGCGCAGGGGATATTGGATAAATACCGGGCGCACCTTTTTGGCAATGAGCAGGTCCTTGACCGCAAGGTAATTCTTGCGGGTTGACTCGGAGGCGTAGGCGTCCCGGAACGTACCGATCTTTTCCTTGATGAAAGCCGCGGCCAGGTCTTTCTGCCCGTTCTTCTCCAGGCAGGCGGCCACATAACCGTAAGCGTCGGTCTCGTCGGTCTTGCGGACTTTCCGTTCGATAGCTTCTCTTACCTTGTTAACATTCTCGGTGCTGTCGCAATAACTGTTAACCCAATCCATCGACCAGGCATTGGTGGGAATATCTTCCAGGACAGTGATGAACTTCTCGTAAAGCTTGTTCCGCATCAGGAAACGGCCGTATTGTTTGATGACCCAGCGGTAGATCAGCGGGTTTTTGTTAAGGCTGAAGAACCGGGCGAAGAGCTGGTCGGCGATCTCGGTCTTGGCATTGCCTTCGGTAAGGACGATCAGGACATAAAGCTTTCTTAAATCCTCGGGTGCGTCCTTGATCGCGTTCTGGAACATTTCATGTTCGGTCAGGCCGGCCATTTGTTGTTGGGCGCGGCTGGTGAATTGCTGTTTCTGGCGCTGAACATATTCCTGCAGGGAGGCGAAGATCTTTTGTTGCAGCTGTAATGCCAGCCGGTAAAGTTTTACGTTCTGCATAAAGCCCAGGGAGGCGGATTCCGCCGACACTTTATCCCGCCGTATTTGTTCAACGTCGTATATTCCTATCATTGCCAGCACCATATCGGGCTTCATGGTCTTCAGCCATTCGGGCAGTTCCTGGGCTATTCTTTCGGTACTGTAACCGGCCATGCCCTGATTGATGACTTCTATGTTGCGCCCGGGCAAGCGTTCGTTCAGGATATCCTGCAGTTGGCTGGGGTAGGATTCCTTGCCGCCCACCAGGGTATTCGATTCGCCCACACACAGGATCCGAAAGGTGTTTTTGGCGGAGGCTTGCTGGACATTGCTGATCTTCTGGGTGCTTTGAGTAACCCAACTGCCGATCCACAGGAAGGCCTCCAGGCAGAGCAGGAAACACAGGGTGTATTTCAGGAACAAGAAAGTTTTCTTCATTGAGGCGGCTTTCGTTAATCAGAATTGAAAATAAATAAATTCTTCGGCGGTCAGGACGCCCCAGCCGAACATCAGGTAAGCCATAAAGGCCAACACGACAATGCGCAAGAACCAGTTGCGCCAGGAAAGAATAAAGAAAATATCCTTAAAGCGAAATTCGCCGTATTGCAAGAGTATTACTGGCGTGGCAAAGCCCAAAGCGCTAAAAAGCAGGTCCCAGCGTACCAAAGACGGGTCGGTTAGCGAGAACAAATACGAAAGTATTGAGCCCAGGTGGCCCATTGAACGGGCGCGGAAGAGCAGCATGCCGAAGGCGGTAAGATTGAACATGAATAGCACCCGCGTCCAGAACCACAGGTTCTTTCCCAGGTCGGACCGGGGTTCGATCAGGCGGCTGAAATGCGCGCGGAATATTATGTAAAGCACCAGCAAAACGCCGTAGTAGAGGCCGAAGACCACAAAATGCCAGGAGGCTCCGTGCCAGAGGCCAATGAGGGACATGGAGATCAGCAAGGCCAGGTAAACCCGCGCGTTGCCCGGCACTTTGCGCAAGGTGCCCATCAAAGGGAAATACAGATAATCGCGGATCCAGGAACTCAGGCTGATATGCCAGCGATTCCAGAATTCCTGCACATTGGTAACAAAGAAGGGCAGGTCGAAGTTGACCATTATTTTAAAGCCCAGGATGGCGCCCAGGCCGCGGGCGATGTTGCTGTAGCCGGCGAAATCGCAAAAGATCTGGAAGGTAAAAGCATATACCGCCACCAGGATATCGACGGCCTGAAAAGCCGAGGGATCGGCGAAGACCGGATTAACTATTCGGGCCAGGTTATCGGCCACGAATATCTTCTGGAAAAGCCCCAGAAAGATCAGGAAACTGCCTTGCTTTAAGCCTTCCAGCGTCCAGCGCCGGGGGTTTACTATTTGCGGCAAAAGGTGTGAGGCGCGTTCAATGGGCCCGGCCATCAGCAAAGGGAAGAAAGCTTTGAAGAGGGCAAAATCCAGGAAGTTGCCCATGGGCTTGAGGGTGCGGCGGTAAATGTCGATGGTGTAGCTTAAAGCCTGGAAAGTGAAGAACGATATTCCCATCGGCAGGATGATCGCGAGCGCGGGAATAGGGGCGCTGAGCCCGAACGTCCCCAGCAGGGCGTTGAAATTCTCGATGAAAAAGTTGCAGTATTTAAAGAAGCCTAATACTCCCAGGTTTACCACCAGGCTCGCGATGAGCCACCAGCGGCGATGGGTAGTGTTGGCGCTTTTAAATATCTGGTCGGCCGAAATGTACGAAGCGGCCGTGCACAGGAATATCAGGGGAGCAAAGCGCCAGTCCCAGGAGGCGTAGAACAGGTAACTGGCCGCTAACAGCATGATGTTCTGCCCGCGATGGGGCAAGAGGCGGTAAGCAAGCAGAACGATCAGAAAGAATACGGCGAATTCAAAAGAATTAAATAGCATGGCACTTCCTAAATAAAGGGTGGTAAACCGCCGGTAACCAGTATTTTTTGCCCGGTGGTATAGGGTGTAAGCGCGCTGGCCAAAGTTACTATGGCTTTGGCTACGTCTACGGTAGAAGTGTGCCGGGCTAACGGTATATGGTTCTTGATCTTTTCCCGGATCGCCGGGGCTATTGTTTTGGTGAGGTCGGTCTCGACCATGCCGGGCAGGACCATATTCGCCAGGATATTGTGCGCGGCCATTTCCACTGCCAGGCTGCGGGTAAGGCCCACCAGCGCGCTTTTGGCGATGACGTATTTTGCCTGGTTAAGCGGCGGGGTCTCGGTGGCAATGGTTATAACATTGATGATGCGCCCGCCTTTGTTCTGGATCATTCCGGGGATAGCTTCCTGACAGCAATTGAAGGCGCCCTTTACTACCACCTCCAGGTCTTGCTGTAACCGGTCCCAGGTGAGGGCCGGAAAAGCTATCGGGATAAAATCGCCGACCGCATTGTTCACCAGAATGTCTACGGGGCCGAAAGCCTGGCGGGCCTGGGCAAAAAGAGCTTTTACTTCTTCCCGTTGGCTGACGTCGGCTTTGATCGCCAGCGCTCGTCCGGGGCCGGCCGTGTTGATGTCTTTTACTACCGCTTCCGCGGCGGTCTGGCTTTGGTGGTAATTAACTATAACATTGGCGCCGTAACAGGCAAAAAGCCGGGCGGTGGTGGCGCCTATGCCGCGGCTGGCGCCGGTTATGAGCACGGTCTTGCCTTTTAAGCCCATATCAGTATTGAGGTCTTGCATGGCGGGCGCGGCCTGGGATGGTTCGTTCATTTTTACCGTTACTTTCCCTTGCATTAGCGGAGCTGGGTTTTGGGTAGTATTTTTAACATAGATGCGCACGTTTTCAATAATAATCTGATTTGCGGCGGAAATATAATCTACAGTGCCTTTAAGCTCGTAAGCGGTCAGCGGGGCCAGCGGTGCCGGGAAACTGAAAGCGAAGTCCAGAAAAGTAGCCAGCCTGCCGGGCAGGCGCATGCCTACCAGCGTGGACGTCAGCAAGGTTGCGGCCAGTTCGGCTGAAGGCGTAATTTTTTCATCGGGCAGTGAACTGAAATGCCCGCGGCTTTTTAAAAGGTTGATCCATTGGTTCAGCAAGTCCGGAGCGACGATAAAAGAAAAGTTTTCCGAGAGGCATCTGGTTATTTGCGCCAATTCCAGAGCGTTCTCGGCCAGAGGCGTGGTTACCAGTGAGCGGGATGGTTTTTCTGAACCATTTTCAGACTGGCCGGGAGCGAGGGCTATTTCCCCGTAAGCCGCAATGTCTTTGACGGAAGAAGTGCGAATGGTGTACGAAAAAGACTGGGTCGCAGTAAGGGTGTCGCTTGCTAGCCAGGCCAGGTCTATAGTCACCAGGTCATTGACGAACACCGGATTATTGAAGCGTCCGGAAAGTTTCTTGATGACGTTTTTCCCGTCGGCCAGCGGTGTGGATAATAATAGAGCGCTGACTGAAAGCATGCCATGAGCCACGCGTTGGCGGTAGGGATAAGCCCGGGCCGTTGTGCTGTCCATGTGCATGGCGTTAAGGTCGCCGGTTAGTTGGCTGAACGCCGTCAGCAGTTCGTCCGTCATGGTAAATTCGCCGTGCCAGGCCCAGCCTTCGGAATAAGAAGTGAGGGATGTTTTAAGAGGCATTGGTCACCGTGATCATACTCGGCATGGCATAAGCCTGGGTGGTTTTCCAGCAGAACAGGTTGTCGGGCAGTGCGGTAAAGCCCGAGCGGTCGCGTAAGAATTCCAGGCAGGGCGGGTTCTTTTCAGTGGGCAAATAACGGGCGGTAATTGTTTCGGCGCCCTGTTTGGCCGCGTGGGCAATGAGTATGGCCAGCATTAAGTCTTCCAGCTGTCGGCCAAAAACCCGGCAACTGAGGACCAGATCGACAATGTGGCCGGTCTTGGCGGCCAGCTCCAGGCTGATTATACCGGTCAGGCCCGAATCGCCCAGGTTATCCTGAACCCGGAAGGTCCAGACCGTATGCCCGGGTTCTTTTGCCCAGGCCATAAATTCCGCTTCGCTTAAGCGGCGGGTAGTAAGGTTCATTTGATTGGTCTTATTCAGTAATTGCGCCGCCCGCGGCAGGTTGGCGGCACTCAGCGGTTCTACGGTGACGGTTATATTGAGGCTTTTTAACCATTCATTGATATCCTGCGCCTGGGCGCGGATTTCCTGACGCTGGTGTTCGGTGGCATACATTCGGGCACGGGCCCGGTCTTCAGCGCCAACGTAGATGGTGTCAAAGCAGGAAAGGGCCGCAAGGGCTTTGGGGTATAAAAGGCTGTGCGCCGGCCATTCGGGTACCAGTACGTCGGGCAAGGCCTGGCTGACCCGGCTGCGTTCGGCCGGATTATCGTCGATAAAAACCGCGGAATCGACGCCCAGGTTAAGTTCGGCCAGCAGGGACAGGATGTTGGCGGCTTTATCCTGCCAGTTTATGCGCCAGCCGGCGAAATCTTCCCGGCGCAGGATCATTTCCGGGTGTTGCTCCAGGGCCGCCAAAGCCACGGCTTCTTCATTCTTGCTTATGATGCCCAGTATGACCCCGCGGTTCTTCAGGGCTTTGAGTGCCCGCTGAAAGTCCGCGTAAGCTTCTCCAGTGGGATTGTGGCCGCCGATGTTTAGCGCCTGCCAGCCGGTTTCGCCCACTACTCCGCCCCAGAGGGTGTCGTCCAGGTCGAGCAAAATGATCTTGCGGCTTTTGCCCAGGCAGGCGAGCATGGCGGCTTTGATGTCCTGCGCGGCCAGTTTGAACACCGACGGATCAAAAGGGATCTTGCTTAAATACCACAGTTTCGGATTGAACGCATTCTCACCCAGGGTGTGGGTCCAGGCCGCGGTGTTGAGAATGAAAATATTCTGGCTGGCAGAAAGCTGGTCGGCCATTCTTTTGTTCAGTGTGAGAAGCGCGCTTTGCCAGCCCAGTCCGGGCTTATGGTCAATGGGGCCAAAGCCGCGCAGGAACGGCGGTAGTGTCCAGGACATTACAAATAGAAAACGGGTCCGCCCGGCCGCGCTCTTGACCGCGTTTATGAAAGTGTCGCATTCCTGGAGCAATTGCGCCTCGGGGACTGGTTCAAAAGCCAGGAGTTTCCGGAAAGAAGGCACCACGTGGGATAGCTGGGTCCAGACTATCGTAAAATCCGGACGGGTGGACCACAGGCTGTCGGCGGGATTGTTTAAGATCCCGATCACCTGGCCGAACGGTCCGGTTTTAATTTCGCATTGGGGCTGTTGCGGCGCATTAACCAGGAAGGCGCCCAGGGTATCGATGGTGAAATCCGAAATTAAAAGTCCGCTGACGGGTTGGTTCATTGCGCGTTTTGCCCGATAAGGGAACTTAGGTGTTCGGTCAGAGTGGAAATATTCTTGAAGACATTGTTTTCATCGGAAATTATGGACAGGTCTACCAGGCTGACGGTCTTCTGCAGGCTCTGTTCGATCTTTTGTTCGATCGCAACAATAAGCAGGGTAAGGGTTAAAGAATCAACCACGCCGCCGGGGCCGTACAGCGGGACATCATTGTGGACGCTGATCTTGCGGTCGCGGGGTAAAGTTTCGTTAATGTCGTTGATGGCGTCTTTGATAGCGGTAAGGATCTTTTCTTTGGGAGGCATGGCCAGGTTCCGGTGAATGTTGATTATAATTAAAAAATTATAAGTGACTTGGCACGCTTGTCAATCGCTTTCGCCAGGGGTATTGCATTATTGTTTGCTTTATCGGAAAAATATTCTTTCCCCGGGAGCGGCATAAGTATGGTAGACTTAAAAATTGTCTTTTTTCAGTAAAGACTTCCCAAACACAATATCCGGGGTTAAACCCGCAAAAAGTTCTTGAAAGATCATTCATGGCGTTGACTTTTCCGCAAGTTAAGAAAATAGCCGGGGGGACCACTTTTACCCGGGGTGAAGAGTATTATCGGGCCGGCATGGTGCGTTCGCTGGCCTGGGAAGGCCCGCAGGTCAAGGCCGAGGTCAGCGGCTCCCGGCGGCGCCCGTACCAGGTAACTGCTTCTTTCACGCGTGGCGCACCGGTGGTGCGTTGCACTTGCCCGTCCGACTGGGGCGGGCTGTGTAAACACGGGGTAGCGGTCCTTTTGTATCTGATAGACCATGGCGAACCCTGCACTTCCGATGAGCCTGAGGCTCTTGAGGCCGATACCCCGGAAAACCAGGCTTCCGGTTTCAAGGATTTTCTGGCGGCGGCCGATGAGGCGCCCAGCCTGCGCCTGGGCCTGACGGTGAAAAGCCTGCAAACGGTCTCGGACCGCGGTGTGGTCTTCAGCCTGGCGGTTTGCTACCGGGGCAAAGTCCAGAAGGTCGTTGATATCGAGCAATTGCTTTCCCTGGCCGCTCACGGGGCCGCGGAACAGTTTCCGTCCCTGCCGATGTTCACCCACGGGCAGGAACATTTTCTTACCATGTTGCGCGGGTTCATCCCGGCCGCCAGCGAGGATCATCAGCGGGCCCATTGGCGGGTTCAGCCTTATCAGTTGGCAATCTTGATCGAGCATATAAGCCGCGAGGCGGGCATTGAAATTGTGGATATCAAAAGCCAGCAAAAACTGGCTTTTATCCAGGAGCCGCCGATCGGTTTGCGGGTAACGGTGCGTGCGGCGGCCCGGAAAAAACTTGAGGTCAGCGCCAGCTTGCACGATCCATTACAGCCGCAGCGCGTGTTCGATTCCGGAGCTATTTTGGCCGGCAGTCGTTTGTGGGTTTTCGACCAGGAGGCGCTGGTCTTCAGGGTCCTGCAGGCGAAAATAGAACAGCGTTTTCTGGGTTATTTCCTGAACTCCGGGCGGATCCTGGATGAGGAAGAACGCCAGTATTTCCTGGTAGGGGTTTTGCCGAAATTAAGGGAATTTGCCGAGATCACTTTTGATGACCCGGCGGCCTATGAAATGCGCGTGTTGGCTCCGGAGCTCAAGCCCCGGTACGAGATCGATACGGCGCGCGGGGAATTGGTCGTGTCCCTGATATTCGACTACGGCGGAGTCAAGCTGGACTATGCCGGCCGCAGTGCGGGCAAGTACCTCGAGCAGATTGTGGACGGCACGGGGGTGCTGGTGCGGCGCGATATCGGGCGCGAAGAGGCCCTGGCCGATGAACTGGTAAAGCTTTACGGCCTGGTCCCTGACGGGCGCGAAGGGCGTTTTGTGGTCAGTTCCGCCGAGGGCATGTTTGAGCTGTTGGCGGTGCACATACCGGCTTTGGCGCGTAACGGTGAGGTTTTCGTGTCGGATAAAGCCAAAAGGCTGTTCCAGCCCGATGCGGTAATAACGCCTTTGGTCCGGTTTTCCAGCTCCGGCATTGACTGGTTTTCTTATGATATAAGTTTCAGCCGCCTGGGGCAGAGTATTGATATTCCCCTTAAAGTGGTGGAAGAGCATTTGGCGGCGGAGCGCAAGTTCGTGCGTTTAAAGTCGGGTGAGTTCGTGCGGCTGGATACCGCGGCCTTCGAGCGGATCGCGGCGTTAATGGACGAGCGGAAGGATAAGGGCCGCCTGATGACGGCGCATATTCCTTTTATCCTCGATGAACTGAAAGCGGCCGGGGTGGGTTTGCAGATCGATCCGGCTACCCAGAAGCTTTATGATGAATTGAAAGGCTTTCAAGGTATTGATGCCGCGGCCATTCCGGCTTCACTGGATGGTGTTTTGCGTGATTATCAGCGGCATGGCGTGAGCTGGATGGCGTTCCTGAACAAGTTCCGGTTCGGCGGTATTCTGGCCGACGAGATGGGCCTGGGCAAAACCCTGCAGGCTTTGGCCATGATCCAGCGGGATATTGAAGGCGGTTGTACTTTACCGTCACTGGTCGTTTGCCCGACTACCCTGGTGTGGAACTGGGAAGCCGAGATCCGTAAATTCCTGCCGGGACTCAAGGTGCTGGTTATTGGCGGCAATGAACGGCGGGCCCAGATCCAGAAAGCGCCGACCGCGGCGGTGGTAATAACTTCCTACGCGCTTCTCCGGCGGGACATTGAGCATTACCATCAGCATAAATTCCATTACCTTATTCTCGACGAAGCGCAGAATATCAAGAACCGCCATACTATCAGCGCGCGGGTCACCAAGCGGCTTAATGCCGACAATCGCCTGGCGCTTACCGGCACTCCTCTGGAGAACAGCGTGGCGGATATCTGGTCGATCTTCGATTTCCTGATGCCGTCTTTTCTGGGTGAGTACGAACGTTTTCGGGAAGTATATGAGGTGCCCATTACCCAGGACCGGAATACCGACAAGCTTCGTGAGCTGGCCCGGCGTATTGCGCCATTTGTTTTTCGCCGGATGAAACATGATGTTATTAAAGAACTTCCGGAAAAGATAGAGCAAACGTCTTATTGCGAGCTGGAGCCCGCCCAGGCCAAGCTTTATGCCGCGATGGCGGACAAGGCGCGGGTGGAGGCCATGAACGCCTATCGCACCAAAGGTTTGCAGGGCAGTCGCATGCTGATCCTTACCCTGATCCTGCGCCTGCGGCAGATCTGTTGTCATCCGGAGCTGGCGGGTGCGGGGATCAAGCATCGTATTGGTATTTCGGCCAAGACCGATCTGCTTAAGGAAATGCTCGGCGAGATCCTGTCTTCAGGCCATCGGGTGCTGGTTTTCAGCCAGTTCGTGGGTATGCTCGAGATCATTCGGGACCATCTGACCAAAGAGCAGATCGCTTTTGAATATATGGACGGCCGTACCCAGGACCGGCAAAAGAGGGTGGAACATTTTAACAGCGATCCCACGGTGCAGGTTTTTCTGCTGAGTTTAAAGACTGGCGGGCTGGGGCTTAACCTGACGTCGGCCGACACCGTGATCCTGTATGAACCCTGGTGGAACCCGGCGGTGGAACAGCAGGCTATCGACCGCACTCACCGCATAGGCCAGAAGAAAGCGGTGGTGGCGTATCATTTGATAGCCCGCGGGACCATTGAAGAAAAGATCCTCGAATTGCAGGAGCGCAAGAAGTTTTTGATGAGCTCGCTGGTGCTCTCCGACGAGAGCATTGCCAAAAAACTGGGCTGGGACGATATCAAGTTCCTGCTGGACATTAAATGACCGCCAAGACCAGGATCCCCCGCAAGTATCAGCCCAAGGGCTTTGAGATAATCTTTGAAGACGAGCATTTGATCGTCGGCGAGAAGGCTCCCGGATTGCTATCAGTGGGGGCTCTCTGGGAGCGTCAGCATACGGTGCATAACCTTTTAAACCAGTATGTGCGTAAGGGCAACTCCAAATCGAATAAAGTGGTCTTTGTGGTGCACCGGCTGGACCAGGCCACGTCGGGGCTGCTGATCTTTGCTAAAAGCGAGCGCGTTCAGCAGATGTTAAAGGATAACTGGAAAGAGGTCGCCAAAACCTATTACGCCGTTGTCCACGGGCGGATGGAGCGCAAAGCGGGGGAGATCTCGAGTTATCTCACGGAAGATGAGGATTATGTAATGCACTCCAGCATGAACAGCGACCAGGGCAAACTGGCGCATACCGCGTTTGTGGTGGTGAAGGAATCGGCCCGGTTCAGTCTGCTTAAGATAAATTTGTTGACCGGCCGCAAGAACCAGATCCGCGTACACCTGGCCGACGAAGGCCATCCGGTGGTAGGCGACGATAAATATAACCGTTCGCAAAGCGGCGCCGGCCCGGGCCACGGCAAATATCCGCGCCTGGCCTTGCATTCCCAGGCCATTGCTTTTGCGCATCCAGTTACCAAAGAGCCCCTGCTTTTTGAAACCGCGATACCCGAATACTTCACCAAATTGCTTGGAGTATAAAGTTCCATCAGGACCCTTGCCTGAAGCTGTGAATGAGCCGAGAAGATGACCGCTAAAGCCCTGGATATTCCATATCAACTTGTACGTTCCCGCCGGCGCACCACGGCCCTGATGATCTCGCCCGATGCTGTTTTAACCGTACGTGCGCCTTTGCACCTGCCGCTGGCCCGGATCGAAAGCCTCATAACAGCCAAACTGGACTGGATCAACCGCAAGATCGCCGAGCAAAGAAGCCGGCCTGTCGCGGGCGTAAAGCTTTTTGCCGAGGGGGAGCGTTTCTGGTATCTGGGCGCCGAGTATGCCTTGAAGATCTCGGATGAGTTTAAAGGTTCTTTGGTGTTCGAGAATGAGTTTGTGTTAAGTGCGCGCGAGCGGGGCCGGGCTAAAGAGCTTTTTGAGTGGTGGTATAAACGTACGGCGCGGCGAGTCATAACCGAACGGGTGGAGTTCTTTTCCCGCCAGGAAGGCTTTAGGTACAACGCGCTAAAGGTTACCGGCGCGCGCCGGCGCTGGGGGTCTTGCAATACCCAGGGCAATTTAAGCTTCAGCTGGCGGCTGGTGATGGCTCCGCTGGAGGTGATCGATTATGTGGTCGTGCACGAGCTCGTTCATCTGGAGCATTGCGATCATTCTCCCCGTTTCTGGCACCGCGTCAGGGCGCTCTATCCCCAGGCCGACCAATGCCGCTTATGGCTAAAAACCCACGGCCCGGCGCTTGATCTGGTGTGATCTTCATGGATCCATTAAGACTGTTTGCCTGGATTGAGGACGAGAATTTTGATTGACAACAATAACAATAACACATTTTGTTTAAATAGCGCACTTCATGTGGTATACTTACTCACAAATGAGGATAATTTAAATGGGTACTAATCAGAGATTTGGCGCTCCGGCTTTGATTACCGCCTTCACGCAGTCGCAGGGCACGCCTTTTCCTAAAGAAGATGTGTCATTCCGTGAGTATCCTGCAGTTGAGCTTTTTTTGCATGAGAAGAACGAGGCCGAGAAGGCTGCGGAGAAGGTTGAATTTGTTTTTAAACATTTTATGTAGGGTCAGCAGGCCCTGTGTCCGATTTAAGAAATCAACCCCCTCGTCGAAGACCAGAAGTAATTCCCGCCGTTCGTCCTTTTTCAAATTTTGAATTTATTGAAAGTCGTTTTCCTGATTGCAAGCCACTGCAAAGGATTCTATCTTTGGCTCGTTTGGCGCAATTCTCAACAATAGTTATGGAAGAAATAGACAGCGTTGGAATTTCTAAAGAGGATGATTCTGATTTAGTCGCTCTGGGTGTGGGACTTTCTTTAACGCCTCTTTACAGGTTAAGTTTTTTTTCGGCGAGATTGTTGTCGGTTGAAGATATAAACAAGGTTGATCCACAGATGTACCTGGGGTATGCGATCTTGAAGTCAATTCCAGTCCCTGGGGTTGGTTTCCGGTGGATAGTCTTTGAGTCGGTGACCATGGCCGGCCGGCATGATAACAATTATTGTCGTGTCGGAAAACTTTATGAGGTGCTTTGTTCGGTAAGGAAATTTAGAATCTTTGGCACTATTTATTGTCAACAAAACGCGCTGAGTAATGTGTGTGCGCATGTTGCGCTTAGAACCTGCATTGCCGCGGCGTCTGAGAAAATGGATGATATCGGCTATGGTCAATTGAATGAGATCCTTCGATCCGGAGGGATGCCGCACGCCTTGACGCAAGGGCTTAGTGATGTGCAGATACGGTTTGTCTTTGATCACCTTGGTCTCAAATATACATTAAATGCTTACGATGTTAAGACGGGAAAAGGAAAGATCCCTTTCCAGAAATATTTATACGGGAGTATTGAATCCGGATTTCCGGCTTTGCTCGGGCTTGATACCGGGACGAGCGCTCATATTATTCCTGTTTTGGGGCATACATTTAATGAAGATACATGGGTTCCCAATGCAGAGACAAGTTATTTCAAGATTTCCGACGAGATTAAATATGTGCCGAGTGAGACATGGGTGAGCACGTATATTTGTCATGATGATAATTTTGGCCCGCATTACTGCTTGCCCAGGCACTATTTATCCGAGCAAAATAAGATTCTGGTTGTTGGCTTAAATTCTCCGTATGTGCGTTTTGATTCGATTGAAGCTGAAGTCATTGCGATTGAGTGTTTAAACAAAATCATCAACGGTATTTCTGTCTCAGTGAGGGAGAATATTTGGTTAAGGCGGTTAAGAGAGTCTGTAATGGTTCAGCGGGGCTGGGTTGTGCTTAGACCTATACTGTTAACAGGGGACGCCTATATTAAACACTTGGAAGCGATATCGAGTTGGGAAGGTCAGAAGATCAAGGAAGATGTTGCAGGAAAATTTAAAGCAGTGCTGACTGGTCGTTATTGGGTGGTCGAGATTTCTTTACCGGAACTTTTCCCTGCCAATAAGCGGAAGCTTGGCGAAATAGTGCTGGATGCTCAGCAAGAGGTAGCGGCTTCATGCATGTTTGCCAGACTACCCGGAGAATTGATATTGCCGAGCGCAGATGAGAATCAACAAGCTTTTCTTGTGAGAATTCCTACCGGCATTGATTCGCATACCGAACTTCTGCAGTAATTTTACGGGAGACCTATGGCGATCTTATTTGATGGCAGTTTGACAGGATTGTATGAATTCAGTTGAGGGGCTATGAAAGACTTGATGCCATCTTTAGTGAATGTGATAAATACGGAAAAGCTCCACGTCGAGACAATTAGTCTTACGCTACCCATGGATGTGGAACAAAACCCCGGCGTCTCGGATAGAAGCAAGGTCAGGCTGAGTGACACAGAGGGGCGTGGTGGCGAATGGAGAGTTCCATCGCTGCGGGCACTTTTCCGGGGAGATAAAATTCCACCGCAAGACATGGATCATTATCCTGAGGAATATTCGGCGATGTTTTTTGTTATTGAGAAGAATGTTCTTTTTGCGGGTGATTTTATTGACATAAGGGATGAGGAGATTGCGCGATTGTACAGTTTGGTTCGCCGCAAGCCAGATGGACGCAGCGAGGGGGTTTTGCATGATGTTCTTTATCAGTCGGCCGCGTTGATACTGGGGCTTCAGGCGGTCAGTCAGGCGGAATTTGAGGCTATCTTCGATCAACTGGTAGCGTCTGCTCGGGGTTGGCGTGAATCATATTCATCGAGGAATTACATTGCCTATTTGCGAGAGACCTTTAGGCAGGACGAGAACGAGCATTCGGGCAGGGCCCAATTGGTAGACCGGATGCGAAAGTCGTTTCCGCTTGAAAAAGGACAAATAGTGGAATCTACGGGCGAGAAGATGTCAGAGGTGATTTTGGATTTCGCCGGTCCACTTTTGGATCGGGCCAGAAATAAGCAGGAAAAAGAGTCTGTCCTTGGAATGGCCATCTTGGTATGGAACGCAACCTTCGTTTCTGGTAAACAAGAAATCCTTAAGGAATTAAAAGGATGTTCAGTGCCACTGGATGGCAAGGAGCAGGGGAAATTTGACGCGGTGACTGAAGAGGTAGTTGATTTTCTTTGGGAACGCAAAAATACGTTATTTGGAAAATATCAAAAATGCATTTCTGATTACCAGTTGGAGTTGACGAAAGACGGAATCATTTTTAACGTCGGTTCTTTTGATGTTTCTGACCAGAAACAGGGTCATGAAGAGAAGGTGACATCGAAAGGCCTTTTTGGCAAGATACGTAATAAATTCAAAGGCCAATAAGAATCTGGCGCAGGTTATTTTGCCTTTCCGTGCTAACAAAAAAGCCCGAAACAGGCTCAAAAGCGGTAACTTAGCAGCAAGTCGAATAGATCGTAACTCTCAACACCCCTTACGGATGGCAACAAAGCGCAACCAGCGCGAATGCCGTGTAGATATACTAAATTATGTAAAAGAAAACCTTTGAGATGCGGAGAATAAGGGTCTTAATCTCCGCATCCTTCCAGAACGCAAATTCAAGCTTGCATGTGCGGAGATTCTGTGGTATATTCTCCGCAAAAGGTGCGGAGAATATGGAATACATTCATCAGTTAGATATTTGGCCAACGTTTACATGGGATCATGAACAGATCGCTTCCGCGCTAGGGACTGTGCGTAATCGTCAGGGGCGGTTGATCGGTCGCATGGAGGCGTTGGGTTTTTCTCTGCGTTCAGAGGCCATCCTGCAGACGCTTACCCTTGATGTTCTAAAAAGCAGTGAGATCGAAGGGGAGATTCTTGATCCTGGTCAGGTGCGTTCGTCCATTGCGCGAAGATTGGGTATGGACATTGGTGGACTTGTGCCTTCTGACCGTCATGTGGATGGTGTCGTGGAAATGATGCTCGATGCCACACAGAATTTTGACAAGATTCTTACTCAAGATCGAATGTTTGGTTGGCATGCCACTTTATTCCCAACGGGCAGAAGCGGGATGCATAAGATCACAGTTGGCGCTTGGCGTGATGATGGGCATGGCCCTATGATGGTTGTGTCTGGACCTGTTGGACGTGAGAAAGTGCATTATGAAGCACCACAAGCAAGTCGCCTTAAAAAGGAAATGAAAGATTTTTTGGCCTGGTTTAATGGAGTCAAGGATTTGGATCCTGTGCTCAAGGCGGGTATTGCGCATTTATGGTTCGTGACACTTCACCCATTTGATGATGGCAACGGTAGAATCGCCCGGGTGATTGCGGATATGCAGTTAGCACGCGCTGACGGGAGCAAGGAACGTTTTTACAGCATGTCGACTCAAATCCGTCAGGAACGCAATGCCTATTATGATGTCCTGGAGAAGACCCAGAAAAGCACTCAAGTTACTAAAGACGGGATTGACATCACAGGGTGGCTTGTGTGGTTTTTAAATTGTTTGGATCATGCGCTGGATAATACTAAGAATACTTTGTCCGGCGTATTCAAGAAGGCGCATTTTTGGGAATCGCATCCGGCCGAATCCATTAATGAGCGTCAGAAAATGATCATTAACAAATTGTTTGATGGCTTTGAAGGAAAGCTTACTTCTTCCAAGTGGGCTAAGATCGCGAAGTGTTCGCAAGATACGGCTCACCGGGACATTCTTGATCTTGTTGAAAAAGGTATTCTTGTTAAGGATCCCGCTGGCGGGCGTAGCACGAGCTATTCGTTGAAAGAATTATAATAATATCTCGTTTCTGCGTGCAAACACTCCTAACGATTAGCAAAAGACGGCAAACAAGAGCAACAGCGTCGAGGTCTGAACCCTGAGCCTGTCGAAGGGCTCATAACCTGAAGGCTGTACGGGCCGTAGACGATCCCGAAGGGCGAGGATGCTTGGCTCTTAAGGCATACAGGAAGCGGCGTGCAGGAGTGGCACAAAATCCACGGCCTAATGCAAAATCCGGGTTAAAATAAGCCTGGAAGTTCCAGAAGTCTGAAGCTGTCAAGTCCCCAGGGCAGTATATTTTCAAATACCAAGATTATGTTTGGGATTAAAGTCTTCTCTGTGTATAGACTTAGGGAAAACCAGTGAAAACGTTTTCCCGGAATAGGCCCTAACTCCCCTTATTTCTTATATTTACATGTTATATTTGCCTTAGAGGCTGGGCATGTCTAATAAGAAAGGGCAGGGAATGGGCGGTGACTATTTAAAAAGATTTATTTGCGGGGTGACGCTTGCGGCGTTTCTTGGTTCAAGCGTGACGCCTGCTTATGCACAGAGTCTTCTTCTGCCTGCTCCTGGGCAGATGATCCCGCTTAGCGCGAAGTTTGAGCCCGCTTTAATGGCCGGCATTCAGGTGGATCCCAAAGATCCCTTTCGCTTTAATTTCATTATCAGTAGAGGCGAAAAGCCGCTGAGTGATGAAATAAAGCGCGTCGAGTACAAAAAACTTATAAAGTATTTCCTCGTTTCCCTGACCGTCCCCAATACAGATATGTGGGTTACCCATTAGAAGGCTTGTGTCAAGAGAAAAAAGCTCCGCCCCGTCAAA
>JADFZK010000067.1 GCA_015232565.1 Candidatus Omnitrophota bacterium | reverse complement strand
AACCGCATTTTAACACGATGGATGTGGTTCCCCTTTTTTTACCGGACAGGTGTGGCTTAACCCGTATTTACTTGTGCTTATTTAACAAGTCTCGTCGAGCAATTCGCTAAACAGGCACCAATTTACTACCAAACGCCTGGCTGATCCCGTCCGATGTCGATGTGCGGAGCGTTTTGTTTTCTTGCGAAGGTATTTTGCTTTCGACCGGTTGCATAACCTGAGCGATTGACTCATCTGCCAAGGGAGACCCCTTCTAGGGCGTCATGGTCGGAAGCGCACCGGAGCGAGAAAACGAAACGCGGAGACAACCCCTCCGCCTTTCAACTTCCAGGAGCTAACCTATTACAGCGATTGCAACTTGATCTGCCTCTTGTACCGGGCCGACACTAGGTCGGCCCACACACATCCTGGCCCCTTAGGGGCCGGGTGGGGCCTTTAGGCCTACGAAAAAGATTAATCTCTCGATTCGCTAAACGTGTACCGGAATTCAGTTTGCGGTTGCGCAGTGGAATAATATTACGAACTCGCCCAGGGGTTTGTGGCGGGTAAAATGATCGAGGAGCGTGCCGGCCGGGCCGTCCAGGCGTTCCTCGAACTTTTTGGTGAGCTCGCGGGCTACGGTAATGATCTGTTCCGGCATGACTTCCGCGATATCTTTGAGCGTTTTAAGCAAACGATGCGGCGATTCATAGAAGATGGCCGTCCCGCCAGCCTCGGCGGCCTGCAATATTTTCTTGCGCCGCGCGCCGGGCTTGACCGGCAGAAAACCATAAAAAGCAAACCGGTCCGTGGGCAAAGCCGAAAGCGATAAAGCCGCAATAGCCGCACACGCGCCCGGAATAACCGCCATCGCTACCCCTTCCGCCTTAGCCAGGCTCACCAGACGATAGCCGGGGTCATTGATGCCCGGAGTGCCGGCGTCGGAGACCAGCGCGATGTTCCGGCCTTCCTTCAACAGATTAACAAGCTCGCGGGCCTTGCCGCTTTCATTATGGTCGAAATAACTGGTAAGCCGGGCCGTAATGCCATACTCTTTGCACAGGACGCCGGTGTGGCGGGTATCCTCGGCGGCAATAAGGTCCACGCTCTTTAAGACCTCCAGTGCGCGCAAGGTTATGTCTTTAAGGTTGCCAATAGGGGTGGAAACAATATAGAGCACATTATTCCACAGTAACGGATTTGGCCAGGTTGCGGGGCTGGTCGACATCACAGCCGCGGTTGACCGCAATATGGTACGCCAATAACTGCAAAGGGACCACCGCCAGCAAAGGCGTTAACAATTTATGCGTGCGGGGTATATAGATCACCTTCACCGCATGCTGTTGGATCGCCAGGTCGCCCTCGGTGGCAATAGCGATCACCTTGCCCTTGCGCGAGAGGATCTCCTGGATATTCGAGACCATCTTCTCGTAAATATCCGACTGCGGCGCAATACACACCACCGCCCGATACTCGTCGATAAGGGCAATGGGGCCGTGCTTCATTTCGCCGGCCGCGTAACCTTCCGCCGGGATATAGGATATTTCCTTGAGCTTTAACGCGCCTTCCAGCGCCGAGGGGTAATTGATATTGCGCCCCAGATAAAGAAAACAACCGTAATGGGAATGCTTCCGGGCTATCTTGGCGATGTGTTTGGCGTTCTTTAAAGTTTCCTTGATCAAAGCCGGCACTTCGGCCAGGTCGCGGGCAAACTGCAGGCGCTCTTTTACCGCCGTGCCGCCGTGCACCTCGGCCAGCTTGAGCGCCAGCAGGTAAAACATCATGAGCTGGGCGGTGTACGCCTTGGTGGAAGCCACGCCGATCTCCGGGCCGGCGTGCGTGTACAAAACCCCCCGGGATTCCCGCGCCAAAGACGAACCGATGACATTGCAGATCGACACCACCACCGCGCCGCGCGCGCGCGCCTCGCGTGCCGCGGCCAGCGTATCGGCGGTCTCGCCCGACTGGCTCACCGCGATCAGCAGGGTTTTCTGGTCCACGATCGGCGCACGATAACGGAACTCGCTCGACACATCCACTTCCACCGGCACCCGGGCCAGCTCTTCAATAATGTAACGGCCCACCAGGCCCGCATGGTAGGCGGTCCCGCAAGCCACCACTTTAATGCGAGTAAACCCTTTAAGCTGGGCGTCGGAAAGGCCCAGGCCGTCCAGCGTAACCCGTCCGCCTTTAAGGCGCAGGGCCGCCATGGTCTTAAGCACCTCGGGCTGTTCGTGCATTTCCTTAAGCATGAAATGGGCGTAACCCTGTTTCTGGGCGGCGTCCATTTTGAAAGTCACCTTGTCTATTGTGAACGGCGCTTTCTCACCGGCAAAGTTCATGACCTCCACGCCTTCGCGGCGCAAGACCGCCAGCTCGCCGTCCTTAAGATAGATCACCCGGCGGGTATGGCGGATGATCGCCGGCACGTCGGAGGCAATGAAATATTCCCCCTCCCCCACGCCCACGATAAGCGGCGAGCCCACCCGGGCGGCCACCAGCGTGGCGGGATCGGCCGACGAAATAACCCCGATAGCAAAAGAACCGGTCAATTGTAAAATAGCGCGCTGTACCGCCTTTACCAGGTCGCCCTCGAAATATTCGTCAATAAGATGAACGATGACTTCAGTATCGGTTTCGGAAACGAATTTGGCGCCGCGGGATATGAGCTCGGCCTTTAACTGCTGATAATTCTCGATAATGCCGTTATGCACCACCGAGATGGTACCGCGGCCATTGTTGTGCGGATGGGAATTCTTACGGCAGGGTGCGCCATGAGTGGCCCAGCGGGTATGGGCAATGCCCACCTGGGCTTTACGCACCGGGTGCTGAGCCAGCAGGTCTTCCAGGCACTTGATCTTGCCTTTTTCCTTGCGCACCTGTAAGCCGCCCTGAGTGGAAACCAGGCCCACACCGCTGGAATCGTAACCGCGGTATTCCAGGTTCTTCAGGCCTTCAATAAGAACAGGGAGCGCCTCTTTACTGCCGATATACCCGACAATGCCGCACATAAAGCTCCTTTATAACCGCTACAATGAGTCCTTATCAAAAAACCATAGAATCAAGAATATTTCTATTCTATGAACCTATGGTCTTTTAATGATACAAAACGACTTGGCTTTTACGCCCGGGACTTCTTGGCAATGTAAGACGGGACCCGGATCTTCTGGGCTACCGCGGCCGACATCTTGGCTTTTCTGGATTCAACCGACGTAACCGCAACCTTGGGCGCATCGGCGCCTTCAGCGCGAACATTAAGGAAGGTATCCACCTTACCCGTCTTGCGAATGCGCTTCTTGGTAAAATAAACGATCCCGGCCACCGCTGCGGTCAAATGCATGCGGCCAATAACATTGACACCGGGCTTCCACTTGTCGCCCTGGCGGGTCAAAACCGTACCGGCTTTCACGCGCTGTCCGCCCGAAACCTTAACGCCGCACGTCTCGGCGTACATGATATGAGATAAACCACCTACTCTACCGCCCATAAAAACCTCTCTTATTTATTCTCCGTTCCGATCCCGCCCGCCGGCAACCAGCCGGTAAACCGCGCACGGGAATTATTTTCAGCCCCAACTGGACGCTCAAATATACATTATTTACTATTTTTAGCAAACAATTTTTTCGGGCGGCCCCCTCCAGAGCATCCCGGCCAGGCAGCGTTATTTCAGCAATTCGCCGATCTGGGCTTTCCATTCTTCAGCTGAACGGGCATTGCTTTTCTTGCCGTTAAGAAAATAAGTCGGCGTGCCGCGCACATCGGAACGGGCGCCCAGCTCCATATCGGCCTGAATGGCCTTTTCGTAATCGGCATCCTTGTCTTTCAGGTCTTTAAGGAACTTATCCACATTCAAGCCCGCCTTGCCGGCCAGCTCCTTGAACTTGTCGTCGCTAAGCGCGGCCGCGTTGGCAAAAATAAGGTCGGACATCTCAAAGAACTTGCCCTGTTCGCCAGCCGCGATCGCCGCTTTGGCCGCCGGACGCGCCATATTGTGGAACGGCAGGGGGAAATGCTTGACGATCACGCGCACATTGCCGGGGAACGCCTTCTGGGCTTCCAGCGCCGCGGGATAGAACTTGCCGCAGAACGGGCACTGATAATCTTCAAATATCGTAATGGTAACCTTGGCATTCTTGGCCCCCAGAATATGGGAACTGCCCACGGGCAGGTCATAAACCTTGTTGAGGTCTTCCGCCGGCGGCTGAGGCGGCTGGGGTTGCTGTGCCCGCTCGGCCAACTGAGGCCGGGATTTAAGCATGGTCACTTCGGTCTCCAGCGCGGCTAACCGCACTTCCAAAGCCTTGAGCTCGCTCTTGCCGGATTGAATAATAGACGCTTCCATCTTCTTCTGGCCGTCGGCGATCTCCTTGAGCACAGAGGTCATCGGCATGGTCGCGGACTGGATAGCCATCCCGACCGAAAAAACCACGCCCAGACCGCCCACCACCGCGGTAAGCGCCACCAGCACGACCGTTAAAAGCTTGTTGTTGTTCTCCATCCTGCCCTCCTGTTATGTTTTATGACTGAAAGTATCCGCCCAAACACTGGCGGTAATTGTAACCTGACGCGCCTTATAAGTCAATGCCGCCATAATGTTCCACAATGTACTTTATGTCGTCCCAACGGGTTGAGCCCGGACAGCCAAAAACCGCCACTATTAACCTTTGCCGGCCCTTATCCACAAACCCGATAAAACAGGCCTGCGCCGCGCGGGTGTACCCGGTCTTGCCATAAACGCCCTGCTTCCAGCTTTTAAAGAAGGCTTTGTTGTGGCTTTTCAAAGCGATGGTCCGCCCATCCAGTGAGCGGATGGTCATACTGCGGATCTTGATCGCCTCACGAAAGAATTCTTTTCTTAACGCCGCCCGAAAGATCAGGTACATATCGTAGGCGGTGGTGTATTGCGCCCGGTCGGAAGGCAAGCCGTGCGGATTGGCAAAAACTGTGCGCTTGGCGCCCAGCTGTTGCGCCCTTTTATTCATCAGCTTGACAAACTTGTCCTGGGATCCGGATACCGCATAAGCCAGCGCCACAGACGCGTCGTTAGCCGAGTTCAATAAAGCGGCGAACAGCAGGTCACGCACGCGGTATTTCTCGCCCGCCTTAAGGTCGATCTTGCTGGGCAGGACATTAGTGGCCGCCGGGGTAACCGTAACCACATCGTTAAGATTAAGGCGCTCGAGGACCAGTAAGGCAGTCATGATCTTGGTGGTACTGGCGGGTAATACTTTTTGTTCGATATCGCGCGCGTAATATTTATGCCAGCCGCTGTCGTCGTAAAGTAAAGCCGCATTCGCCGAAACACGATAAGGCCCGCTTTTCTTGCGAGACTTCTTTTTTGCCTCCGCCGACAACGGAAACGCCAGCAGTAACGCCAGGACCACCACCAAACCCAACTTTAAATAACGCAATTTACCCGGCTTCATTTAACGCTCTGCTCCACCGCCTGGAACACCAGCTCCATGGCTTTACGCGCGCCTTCGGTGGGCAGGACCAACGTGCCCTCGGCGGGCGCCACGCGCCAGCCCCGGGCCGCGCGCTCGATCACGACCCACAAATGCATCATGCGCTGGTCCTCGCTTACAATGGCGTGCACCATGCCTGCGTTGCGCTTGGTATCGAACAAATACTCGGGAAACGAAACCGTGACCGGCCCGCTCACGCCTTCCAGCACCAGGCGGTCCGGATCAAAATCATCACAAGAATAAGTTTGCACTGAAGGAACCTCTGCCGGACCTGATTTATAAGGCTGGTCGGCGGTAAGCACCAGCTCGTGAAACTGCTCCTGCCCGCCCTCCTGCCACTTCTTCTCGAATTTGGTGCCGTGCACCGCCCCGATAGCCGCACGCGCCAACGAAAACCCGGTCTCCGCCAACTGCTCCTCGATCCAGTCAGCGTAAAGCTGTTGATCGGTGACTATCCTGAGCGTGCCGCCTTCTTTCAGGCGCGAACGCACCAGCCGCAAGAAAGCCGGCTGGAACAAACGATGCTTGGCGTGCTTTTTCTTGGGCCACGGGCAAGGGAACAGGCAATGCACCCGGTTCACCGAGCCGGGCGCCAGCACAAAACGAAAACCCCAGGCCGCATCAATACGCATAACCCGCGAATTGGCAACCCCGTGCTGGTGTAATTTACGCAAAGTCTTTATTATGCGCGTCGGGCATTGCTCGAAACCGATAAAATTAACGGCCGGGTTCTGCACTCCCAGGCCCAAAATATACTCCCCCGTGCCAAAACCGATCTCGACCTCCAGCGGCGAACCAACGGGAAAGATCCGCGGATAACCGTTGAGCCACTGGAAACCGGTCAGGTCCACAAACGCGGCCAGCGAGCCATAATTATAATTACTTTTCACGGGCCGGCTCCGGGGCGGCCTTTATCGCCGCCAAAGCGCTGCGGCCTTTACCGCATAAAAGGTCATTCTTGAATATCATGGGTGTCAATTCGGCCTCGGTAACCGGGATACCAGCCTTGGCCGGACCGGTTATGAACGAATCAACCAAATAAAAATCGTTTCCGACCGTCAGCATTTCGGTGGAATACAAACTGTTTATTTCCAAGGGTTTGACCGCTCCGGAAACCGGATCGACCTCGTAACCGATAGTGACCGTGCGCGACATAATGGCCGTAACCTGCGCGCGGGTCATGCCCAGGGTGGGCTCCGGCGCCGCCTGAACAACCGGAACCAGTGAAGTGTTCGGTAAAAGCGCACAACCATTAACCGCCAGCAGTAAAAAAATGATCACCAAATAACGCATAAAAGCCCTTTTGCCTGATGCCGCCAAGATTTCTTCACAGTGCACAATGCGCCCGAAAACTCTGATATCAAAACTCATCCTGTTCAATACCGCCGGGCCTGGCCCGCACCCTGCCACTCCCGGAACAATTCCCGGCACTCCGCACTTAAACAACCGCCTTCGATCAACACCGGGCTGTGGCCCGCGCTTTTCATGATATCGTTGGCTATCGTCAGTTCATTGAACCCGGCCGCCTGCGCATCACTAATGGAAGCGCCAAAAACAATACGCCGGATCCTGGCCCAATGGATAGCGCTGAAGCACATCGGACACGGTTCGGTGGTGGAATAGATCACACAACCGGAAAGATCAATAGTACCCAAAGCCCGGCAGGCTACGCGAATAGTGTTCACCTCGCCATGAGCGGTAATATCGGTAGTTTTCCAGACCACATTATGGTCACAGGCCGCCACCACGCCGTCGGCGGTAACAATACAGGCCCCGAACGGAGTCTGGCCACCGGCAATGCCCTCCCGGGCCCGGGCAATGGCCAAACGCATATAGTTTTCGTCAGCAGGAGTGAACACAGGCGTTATATTAACAAGAATTGTGCCCACGCCAAACATTTTTTGGCAAAAATGCCCCGGGTGATATTTTTTCTGTTATGTTAGGTTGCCTGACATTAAACGATTTTAAACCATCTCCGAGGCCTTATGATCGAACATATTATTTTGGGCGCCATCCAGGGTATAACCGAGTGGATACCGGTAAGTTCCAAGGCCTGCGTTATTGCGGCCAGAGTACACCTGTTCCACAATAGCGGTACTTTGAACGAATTAATAAACTACGCGCTTTTTCTGCACCTGGGCACCGGCCTGGCGGCCATCGTTTATTTTCGGGCCGATATCGCCCGCATACTGCTGGCCTGCACACGGTTCAATGAACCCGAATCCGAGGGCCGCAAAGTTTTGCTCTTCCTTTTTACCGTAACCTTGTTGACCGCTTTCGGACAAGTCCTGGTGACCAAAGCCTCGGACCTGGCTTATCGCGCGCCGCACGCCAAAGCCGCTATCACCTGCCTCATAGCCACCTTTTTGATCGTGGCGGGCTTCCTGCAACTAAAGGCCAAAGCCGCCGGCAAGCGCACGCCCAAAGACCTCAACCTGATCGACGGAATATTCCTGGGCATAGTCCAGGCTTTCACCTGCCTGCCCGGCCTTTCCCGCGCAGGCACCACGATGGCCGCGCTCTCCCTGCGTAATTTCGACCAGGAACACACCCTGAAACTCAGCTTTCTGATGAGCATCCCGGTGATCGTGCTGGGTAATATCATCAAGAACCACGCCCTGCTGTTGACCGCCCGCACCGAATGGCTGGGGGTGCTGGCCGCTTTTATTGTGGGGACTTTATCGATCGGCATACTGATGAACTGGGTAAAGAAGGTGAACTTCGGGGTTTTCCTGATCTGCATCGGCTCACTGCTGGCTTTGGCTACCATACTCGGCGCGATCGACTAAACACCGTGGCTTTGAATCAGCCTGAATATTCACGCATTCTATACCGGCCATAAAATATTTTTTGCTTTTTGAGCCGCGTGTGTTATATTTACTCCGCAATTACAAGGCCCCATCGTCTAGCCTGGTCAGGACGAATGGTTCTCAGCCATTAAACACCGGTTCAAATCCGGTTGGGGCTAGTATTTTTTGCTACGCAAAAAATACAGAGCAATTGAGCAATGGAAAATAGAAAATTGACAAGCAGCTCAATTGCGGTCTAATTTCGATTTTCCATTTTCATAAACCCGCCCACCAGCGGTTTTTTTATGTCTTTGGCAGTATTAACGCCACCCCACACAAATATGCGCCACTATTCAATTGACGCCTTTCACAAACACTCATAATATACACACCTGTCCGGTAAAAAAAGGGGAACCACATCCATCGTGTTAAAATGCGGTTG
>JADFZK010000019.1 GCA_015232565.1 Candidatus Omnitrophota bacterium | reverse complement strand
AATGGCTGGCCGAAGTTCACCGGAATGACCGGACGAAGTTATCGGAATCCGCAATTAGTGGTTGTTTGTGGGTAGTGGCGACTTTAAGCGCAGGATCAAGGCGGTTTAAAGGGGGCGGGGATGCGGAATCTAATTTCGTTAATAACATTGATATGTTTTATGATCTCCGGTCTCGGAGTGCGCGCGGAAAGCCTGGTTTTGCCTGCGCCGGGCCAAATGGTTGGCTTAAGCTCGGCCTATAATCCGCCCTTGCTTAAAGGCATCAAGGTGTTTGCCAACGATCCGTTCCGTTTTGATTTTATTCTCGACAAAGGTGATAGTGCGAGTGCCGGGGTGGAAACTGGCTCTGCTCTATCGGCAAAAGATCCGGGCCGGCCTAATGAGGACGATTTAAAGCGCGAATCGCAGAAACTCGTTAAATATTTCCTCGCTTCCCTTACTGTTCCCGAAAAAGACCTGTGGGTTAACCTCTCGCCGTATGAAAAAGACCGTATCGTTCCGGAGGCGTTCGGCCAGACGGAAATGGGCCGCGATCTTTTAGCCCAGGATTACCTGCTCAAGCAGATCACCGCATCGGTTATTTATCCCGAAGGAGAAACCGGCAAGGCATTCTGGAAAAAAGTTTACGAAAAAACATATGCCACGTATGGCACAACGGATATCCCTATCGACACCTTCAATAAGGTCTGGATCACTCCCGAAAAGGCCGTCGTTTATGAAAACGCCTCTGCCGGCACGGCCTATATCGTGGAAAGCCGACTGAAAGTCATGCTGGAAACCGACTATTTAGCGACGTCGACCAACGTTCTGCAGGTCTCAACCCCAACGCCAAACGCCCCCAACGACATTGCCAAAGCCATTCTGCGCGAGATCGTGATCCCGGTCCTGGAAAAAGAAGTTAATGAAGGCGCGAACTTTGCGCCAATTCGTCAGGTGTATCAATCGCTTCTTCTGGCGGCCTGGTACAAGCGCAAGATCAAGGAAAGCATTCTGGCGCAAGCGTATGTTGACCAGAAAAAGACCGTGGGTGTTGATATTTCCAACAAGAACGAAGCTGATCTTATCTGGTCGAAATATGTGGAAGCCTTCAAAAAAGGCGCCTACAACCTTATCAAGGAAGAATTTGACGACACTACCCAGGAAACAATTCCCAGGAAATACTTCTCGGGCGGGATCCTGTTTAATCCTGACGCTTCCATGACATTGACCAATTCCAATGCGTTGCTCCCGGCAACGTCGGCCCGATCGTCTGTTGTATCGATCGCCCTTAAATGGGTTCAAAAGTTACTGGTGCCCGCGCTCGCCGCAGGGCTTTTGGCGGGCAGTGCGATGGGAGCAGACATAGAAATAATTCGAGCGAACACCAACGTGCCTCATTACTATCGTGAAGGACCCAATGATCAGCTTGTAGTGAGGCTTACGGAAGATGAAAAGCTAATGGATGTGTTAGTGGATGTATTTCCGTCAAGAATCAATCCGTCGGTTATAAAAAAGTTTTCTGTTTTAGCGAGAAGCATCGGGAGTAATCAATTTGACATAGGGCCTGTTCTTAAAAGCGTTGGCGAAGATTCTTTAGCAAAACTTAAAAGAAATCAGCATCTTGTTTATCAAGCATCATTGAATGGTGTGCCGCTGTTCTTTTTTGATGAGGGAATAAGAAAAGAGAGCCCCAATATAGCGATTGGTGCTTTATATTCCCGCCTTGAGGATGCAGTGTTTATTAGTCCGCGCGCACTTATTACAGATCTTATTGCTGTAAGCACGCCTGAAGAATATAAATCTTTGATCAAGGCTGGTTTCTTTAAGAGGAGGATGATGTTTGCTGTTGCTCATGAAATGGCGCATTGGTGGATTGAGCAATTGATGCGATCGGGGTATGTTGTTAACGATCTGCCAGGGGTAGAGGAATTTACTGCTAGCGACGCGCATGAAGTGTTTGCATTTTGTGTCGGTGATTTTTCTAGCGATTTGCAAGTTGCGAACAGGTTGATAAGACTAAGGCACATGAGATCAAAATTGTTAGATCCTAATTTTATTCCAGGATCGGTAGGATATGATTATTTAGTGAACCATGTTGCGTACAGCTTGAAATATTTCTCTTTCCTGCGTGCGAATTCAGACCTCTTCGGGAGGCAGGAAGAAAAGAAAGGGACCGATGGTATAGAGATTCCCAAAGAGCTTTCAACGGAAGAAGCCAGAGCCATTTTGGCAAAAGACCTTGAAAAAGCGATCGAGGGTTGGGAAAAGATCAATGGACAAGATGTGCTATATAGAGAGACAATTGCTGCAGTATTTGAGAAATGGACCAGCTTGCCTATCCAGAATCTTAAGTTTGCCGCTGAAACCGTTGTTGGGCAAGCGATGAAACGTTTTAATTCTGATGGAACGGTAAGGCTTCCCAATATAGCGGGTCGAAAAAGTGTCGAGGGAACCACAAACCCGGCGCAAAACACCGGTGGTGTGGACCTGACCACGGCACCGGAGGGTCTGCAAACCATCAATGCCGGACAGCCGCTTTCACTAAAACTCGATCCCGCCATGCTGGCGCAGGTACGCAATGCCCAAGGCGCCGCACCGGTCATCCTCGGCATCCAGCCGCTTAAAAGCCTCGGCCAATTTCTGGATGGAACGCCAAAATAGGGTTACTGAAGGGCCGCTTCTTGCTATGGCCAGTCATTCAGCCAGAAAATAATAAATTGACACAGCCCGGTTTTCGTAGATAATGCCCTCTCTATTAGCCTCTAGGGGCAACCCTAAATCCAAAGGCTAATATATAGGGAAAGAGGAAATTTTATGTCAGAAACAAAAAAATCTATTATGGAGGAACTGTACGGCAGCACGCTGAAGACCTTCATAGAAGGCCAGATCGTACAGGGTACTATCGTCGCCAAGAGCAAGGACGAAGTGGTGGTGGATATCGGGTTTAAATCCGAGGGTTTTGTGGCCATGGAAGAGTTCCGTGACCCCACTTTGCTTACCATCGGCCAGGCTATCGATGTGCTCATTGAGACCATCGAAGACGACGAAGGCAAGCTGGTGCTCTCCTTCAACAAGGCCGAGCGCCTGAAGGGCTGGCAGAAGATCGCCGATGTTATCAATGAGGGCGATGTGGTGGAAGGCCGCGTGGTCCGCATTGTCAAGGGTGGTTATATCGCCGACGTTTCTGGCGTCGAGGCGTTCTTGCCCATGTCGCTTTCCGCGTTCAAGGGTTTGCCGCCGGACGACATTATGTCCCGCACCTACCGCTTCCTGGTAGCCAAGATGAACAAACAGCGTCGCAATCTTATCTTGTCGCGCCGCGAGATCGTGCAGAAAGAGCACGAAGAGAGCCGCAAGCATTTGTGGAGCAAGCTGGAAAAAGGCCAGCGCCGTACCGGTATGGTCAAGGGCATCACGGACTTTGGCGCCTTTATCGACCTCGGTGGCGTGGATGGGCTTTTACATATTACCGATATGAGCTGGTCGCGCATCAGCCATCCTTCGGAGATCGTTTCTCTGGGCCAGCGCCTGGAGATCGTGATCCTGGATTTCGACAAGGAGAATTCCAAGGTTTCCCTGGGCCTCAAGCAGATCTCGGCCAATCCGTGGGAAGCGGTTTACGACAAGTATCCGGCCGGCACCGTAGTTAAGGGCAAGGTCGTTAATATCATGCCTTACGGCGTGTTCGTGGAGATCAGCCGCGGGATCGAGGGCTTGTTGCATTCCTCCGAGATCACCTGGCAGAAGAAGATGGTCAATCCCCAGGAGCTCTTTACCGTGGGACAGCAGGTCGAAGTGCAGATCATCAATGTGGACAAGGATGCCAAGCGTATTTCCCTTTCCATGAAACAGCTGGAAGATAATCCGTGGCTTAAGGCCGAGCAGTATTTCCCGGTCGGGGCCAGCGTTAAGGGTACCGTGCGCGGCTTTGCCGATTACGGCGCTTTCGTGGAGCTGGAGCATGGCCTGGAAGGCATGATCCATGTTTCCGACATGTCCTGGACCCGCAAGATCAATCATCCGCAGGAAGTCCTGCAAAAGGGTCAGGCGGTGGAAGTGGTTGTGTTAGCGGTCGATCCCAAGGCGCGCAAGATCACGCTGGGGCTCAAACAGCTGGTGGCCAATCCCTGGGCTGAGATCGCCCGGAAGTATCCGGTGGATACCGTTATTGAAGCCACGGTCATTACCAATTCCAACTTTGGCGTCTTTGTGAAGCTCGACGACGAAGTGGAGGCTCTGGTGTATTCTTCCGAGATCGAAAAGGAAGAAGCCGCCAAGCTTAAGGCCAATGATACTCTGCGCGTTAAGGTTATTAAAGTTGACGTTGATCAAATGAAGATCGGCGTAAGCACCAAAGTCTAAATAGTTGCAGCGTAATTCGCGCCCTTAAGGCGTCTTAACAAATAACGACATTGGTTAGAAAAGATGTCGGCTCTGTTTAAAATGCGGCAAATAACTCCCAGACGTCACGACAGGCCATTAGCCTGACGGGCGGCTGGGAGTTTCGCCTATATATGCAAGAAGCCCTCAAAACCATCACTCGTGGTACGGTCGAGATAATCGATCTTAAGCATTTGGAAAAGAAGCTTGAGAAAAGCCGCGCCAAGGGTGTGCCGCTGGTGGTCAAGGCCGGGTTCGACCCGACCGCCCCGGATATTCATTTGGGGCATGTGGTCCTGCTGAGGAAAATGCGGCAGTTCCAGGACCTGGGTCATCGGGTTCTGTTTCTCATTGGCGATTTTACGGCCCAGGTCGGCGACCCTACCGGGCGCAATGAATTGCGCAAGAAAATGACCCGGGAAGATATTGAACTAAACGCCAAAACCTATTCGGAGCAGGTGTTTAAGGTCCTCGATCCGAAAAAGACCGAAGTGGTTTATAACAGTCACTGGTTCGGCAAGTTCAGCGCCCAGGACCTGATGGAGCTGACCGCGCGTTCCACGGTGGCCCAGATGCTGGCGCGGGCGGATTTCAAGAAGCGTTTTGAAGACGGGCGGGAGATCAGCCTGCTGGAGTTTATTTATCCTCTTTTGCAGGGGTATGATTCCGTAGTCCTTAAGGCGGATGTGGAGCTGGGCGGCGCGGATCAGAAATTTAATCTGCTGATGGGCCGGCAGATCCAGGAAGCTTACGGTGTTGAGCCGCAAGTGGTAATTATGACGCCGCTTTTAGAGGGCCTGGACGGGGTCAACAAGATGTCCAAGTCCCTGGGTAATTATGTCGGCATCAATGAGCCGCCGCGCGATATGTTCGGCAAATTGATGTCGATATCCGATGAATTGATGATGAAATACTTCGAGCTTTTGACGGACCAGGACCTCGGGTCGCTCCGGCAAAAGCATCCGAAGGAGGCGAAGATGGAGCTGGCGGGCAGTATTGTCCACCAGTTTCACGGACCCGATGCCGCGAGGGATGCGTGCGAACATTTCAATAGTGTGTTCGCCAGAAAGCAAGTCCCGGACGACATAGCAACCCTGGCGCTTGAGCCCGGCATGGATTTGATCGGCATCCTGGTACTCGCGGGAATCGCGCCGTCAAAGAATGAAGCCCGCCGGCTCATTAAACAGAATGCGGTAACCTTTGAGGGCAGTGCTGTGGCCGATGAAAGCTGGAGCGTTCAGCGCGGCGTCCTTAAGGTTGGCAAGCGTCGTTTCCTGAAGATCGTTTGATTGTTTTCAGGGCCGAAAAAGGGTGGTCCCGTCGGGGTTTATCCCCAATCCTGCCTCTGATTTTATTTGTTGCCGAAAGACCTTGACAATTGCAGGAGCGTTGTATATACTCTTGCTTCATTTAAACGCCCTTGTAGCTCAGTTGGTAGAGCACGTCCTTGGTAAGGACGAGGTCACCAGTTCAATCCTGGTCGAGGGCTTATGTACGGAGCGGCCGGACCCATGAGAGAAGTAATCCATTTACAGTGCACCGAGTGCCAGCGCATTAATTACAATGGCACCAAAGACAAAAAGAAGAAACCCGAGCGTATCGAGTTGAGCAAGTATTGCCCGTTCGACCGTAAGCATACGCCGCATAAAGAAATGAAAAAATGACGGATGTCCGTCATCCTGCACCCGTATGGTGAAGAACCCGATATTTTAGGCCAGTAGCTCTAACTGGTAGAGCGTCGGTCTCCAAAACCGTAGGTTGCAGGTTCGAATCCTGCCTGGCCTGTAATTTGTTAGAAAAAATGATTATAAAAGCAAAGACATTCATAGAGGAAGTGATCGTTGAGTTAAAGAAGGTTAACTGGACTTCCAGGAAAGACCTTATTAATTCCTCGTTCATTGTGATCATAAGCGCCATCTGCCTGGGCTGCTTCATAACGCTTACCGATCTTATCCTTTCACGCGGACTCAATACTATCATCAGGTAATTCATTTTATGGAATGGTACGTAATACATACGCAAACTGGCGCAGAAGACCGGGTAAGAGCCGGGCTGGAACGCCGCATGGAACAGACCGCGCTAAAAACTTATATTGGCGAGATCGTAGTTCCCACCGAGCAGGTTTCAGAAGTGCGCGGTGGCAAGAAGCGCATTACGACCCGTAAATTCTTCCCCGGCTACCTTATCGTCAAGATGGACATGAATAAGGAAAGCTGGTATCTCATCAAAACTACCCCCGGGGTAACCAGTTTCATCGGACCCGGCCGTAAACCGCAAAAATTATCTGAAGCTGAAGTCAATAATATATTGAAGCGCTCTGTGGATACCGAGTCCAAGCCGTCTCCCAAAGTTGTTTTCGAGACGAATGAACCGGTGCGTATTACCCAGGGTCCTTTTGGTAATTTTAACGGTGTTGTGGTTGAGACTTTCCCTGATCGCGGGAAATTAAAGGTTAGTGTTTCCATTTTCGGCCGCTCGACTTTGGTGGAGCTGGAGTATTGGCAGGTTGAAAAAATCTAATTTTTCAAGGCTTCTTGAAAAATTGCTTCGGCTCCTTCAGGCGCCTGTATAGGCCGCGGGAGAGCGGGAGTTTCACAAGGATAAGGTTATGGCAAAAGAAATAGTCGCAAAAGTTAATTTGTATGTCACCGCCGGGCAGGCGAATCCTGCGCCGCCAGTTGGCCCAGCGCTTGGTCAGCATGGCGTGAACATTATGATGTTTTGCAAGTCTTTCAATGAGCAGACCAAGGGCCGGGAAGCTATGCCGCTTCCGGTCATCATCAATGTTTATAAAGACAAGTCCTTCGATTTCATTATCAAAACTCCGCCTAGTTCGGCATTGTTAAAGAAGGCGGCCAAACTTGCCAAGGCTTCAGGGACGGCTGGTAAGGAAACCATTGGAACGGTTACCAGGGCACAGGTGGACGAGATCGCCAAGATGAAGATGGACGATCTTAATACCGGCGACCCGGAACAGGCGTTCCGTATCGTAAAGGGAACTGCCAGAAGTATGGGAATAGCAATAAAGGATTAACATGGCCACCAAGTTAAGCAAGCGCGTAAAAGAAGTATATAAAAATATCGAAGTTGGCAAGGCGTATCCGCTTAAGGATGCTGTCCTGGCCCTTTCTCAGACCCCGAAAGCCAAGTTCAATGAAACCGTTGAACTGCATTTTGACCTGGGTATCGATACCAAAGATTCCGACCAGAATGTCCGTGGGACGATCGTCCTGCCGCATGGTACCGGTAAGTCGGTCCGAGTGGCCGTTATTTGCCAGGGCGATAATGTCGCCAAGGCCAAGAATGCCGGGGCGGATCATGTAGGCGGTATGGACCTTATCGAAAAGATCGATAAGGAAGGTTTCCTGGATTTTGACTGCATCGTCGCCACGCCGGATATGATGAAAGACCTTAGTAAGCTTGGTAAGGTCCTGGGTCCCCGCGGCCTGATGCCTTCGCCAAAGGCCGGAACGGTTACGCCTGATGTGGAGCGCGCATTGCGCGAAGTTAAGGCTGGCCGTGTGGAATTCAAGAACGACAAGCAGGGTGGGGTGCATCTTGGTGTCGGTAAGCGTTCATTTACGCCCGAGCAGATAGTAGCTAACGCCCAGCTGGTGATAGACACTATTATCCACGCCAAGCCGTCGTCGGTTAAGGGTATTTTCGTCAAGAGCGTTTACCTCTCTTCAACAATGGGGGCAGGGGTGAAGGTGGCCATATGATAAAAGTCGGTAAAGTTTACAGAGATACGATGGTTAAGACCATCAAGGACGGTCTGGACACCAGCAGTACTTGCGTGGTAGTTAATTTTCAAAAGATTTCCTCGGGTGATCTTTCTAGCCTCAGAAAGACTCTCCGTCAGAAAAAAGCCAAGATGTGTGCGTCCCGCAACTCTTTGGTCAAGGTGGCTTTTAAAGGGACGAATTACGCATCGTTGGCGGAAGGCCTCAGCGGGCAGACCGCAGTGATCTTTTCCAGCGCTGATCCGGCCGATATCGCCAAGACACTGGTCGAGTTCGCCAAGAAGAACGAGAATTTCGTTTTCTGCGGCGGTATACTCGACAAGGGTCTGTTACGCAAGGAAGATATCAAGCGTATTGCTGATCTTCCGTCGAAAGAAATTCTTATCGCCCAGTTGTTGGGCACGCTCCAGGCGCCGATGACGCGGCTGGCGAGGGCATTGAACGGTAAAACCACAGAACTCATTCTGATCTTGAAACAGTTAAGCGAAAAAAGGGGAGGTAATTAAATGTCTGACAAAGCAAATCTTACTCCGAAGCTCGAAGAGCTAATTAAGAGCATTGAGACTCTTACAGCTTTGGAGCTTTCCGACCTCGTTAAGGCGTTGGAAACAAAGTTTGGCATCACGGCCGCTGCGCCGATGATGATGGCGGGTCCGGCGGCTGGTGCCGCGGCTCCGGCGGCCGAGGAAAAGACCACGTTCAAGGTCATCCTTAAGGAAGCTGGCGCAAGCAAGATCAATGTCATCAAGGAAGTCCGCGCGATCACGAATCTTGGCCTGAAAGAGGCTAAGGACCTGGTTGAAGCTGCCCCCAAGGCCGTCAAGGAAGACGCGACCAAGGAAGAAGCTGAGGAAATTAAGAAGAAGCTCGAAGCGGCTGGTGCCAAGGTCGAGTTACAGTAATATCGGCGGATGTTGTTTAGTCGCTATTGCGCGTAAAGCCTTTTTCTTTAACAAGCTGGGGCGGGTATTCCCGCCTCAGCTCGTGTTTTTCCGGGGATTCCCGGAAAAGCATCCGATGAAAATACCTTTCGGACGGATATGGCCAAACAAACGATCAAAACTTTAAGCAAATTCCAGGATAATTTTGAGCTGCCTTCGCTTCTGGATCTTCAGGTAAAGTCTTACGACAGCTTCCTCCAGCGCGAATGCGCCCCGGACAAGCGTGCCGATCAGGGCCTGGAAGAGGTTTTTCGCGAGGTGTTCCCGCTCGAAAGTTACGATGGCCAGATACGGCTGGAGTACATAACCTATACGTTCGGTAAGGAAAAGTATTCCCGTCAGGAATGCCAGCGCCGCGGAATGACTTATTCTGCTCCGTTGAAGGTCAAACTGCGCCTTATTTCCCCCGTCGATATTAAAGAGCAGGAAGTTTATCTGGGCGATTTCCCCCTGATGACTGAAACTGGCACCTTTATTATCAACGGTGACGAACGGGTGGTGGTTTCACAGATCCAGCGTCCGCCGGGTGTTTCTTTTGAGGAAGAAACCCATCCGACGGGTAAAAATATTTATTATGGCCGCATGATCCCTTCACGCGGAGCCTGGTTCGAGATCAAGTTCGATCTCAATGATATTATGTGGGCACAGGTCGATCGCCGCAGGAATTTCCCGGCCACCCAGATCTTTCGTATCATGGGACTGGTCAGCCGCGAAGATATCCAGAAGATGTTCGGCGATATGTTCGACAAGCTCGCTCCGACCTTTGAGAAAGACCATACCGAATCCAAAGAAGATGCTTTACTGGATTTTTACCGCAAGATGCGCCCGACGGAACCGGCAACGGTGGATGTCGCTGAGGCGCTTTTCTTCCGGTTGTTTTTTGACCCCAAACGTTACGACTTATCCAAAGTCGGGCGTCATATTGCTAATCGCAAGCTCGGGATCAATGTACCGCTGGATAATCGCGTGCTGGACATTACCACGGTAGTTGAAACTACGCGTTATTTATTCAGCCTGCGTGAAGGTAAGGGCGTGTGCGATGATATTGACCACTTGGGCAATCGTCGTATCAAGACCGTTGGCGAACTGGTGCAGAACCAGGTGCGCATTGGCCTTTCACGCCTGGAACGTTCCATTAAGGAACGTTTGGTCGTAATGAGCAATTTTGAAAATCTTACCGCGCATCACCTCATCAATTCACGTTTGTTCTCTAATCAGATCCAGGACTTTTTTGCCCGTAGTCAGTTATCGCAGTTTGCTGACCAGGTGAATCCGATCTCGGAGATGACGCACAAACGGCGTTTATCGGCGTTGGGGCCGGGCGGCCTTTCCCGGGAAAGAGCCGGCTTCGAAGTCCGTGACGTGCATCCTACCCATTATGGCCGGGTGTGCCCGATTGAAACACCGGAAGGTCCGAACATCGGGCTTATTTCTTCGCTCAGCACCTGCGCCCGGGTTAACGATCTGGGTTTCATTGAAACTCCTTATCGCAAGGTCGAGAATGGCCGCGTTACCAAGAAAATCGAATATTTAACTGCAGACAAAGATGAAGATAAGTATATAGCGCAAGCGAATACTCCTCTTGAGAAAGACGGGACGATCGCGGTAAAAGAAGTGTACTGCCGCTATAAGACTGATTTCCCGATTGTTGCGCCGGAAAAAGTTGAATATATGGACGTGTCGCCCAAACAGCTGGTTTCGGTGGCTACGGCGATGATCCCTTTCCTGGAGCATGACGACGCCAATCGCGCGCTCATGGGCTCTAACATGCAACGCCAGGCCGTTCCGTTGATGATCACGGATGCGCCGTTGGTCGGTACCGGTATGGAAGAGAAGGTTGCGGTTGACTCCGGTGCGGTGGTAGTGGCCAAGGCCGCGGGCACGGTTACCAGTATTGATGCCGCCGAGATCGTGGTCGGTGAAGAGGTTTATACTTTAAGGAATTATCAGCGCTCCAATGCTAACACTTGTGTCCACCAGAAGCCGATCGTCAAGCTCGGCGATAAAGTGGAAAAGGGCCAGGTTCTGGCTGACGGTGTGGCTACCAAGGACGGGGCAGTGGCTTTGGGCCGCAACGTAATGGTGGCGTTCATGCCTTGGCGCGGCTATAACTTCGAAGACGCTATTCTTATTAACGAACGTTGTGTCCGCGAAGACAAGTTTACCTCGATCCATATCGAACGTTTTGAATGTGAATGCCGCGAGACGCGCCTGGGTAACGAAGAGATCACCCGGGACATCCCGAATGTCGGCGAAGATGCTCTTAAGGACTTGACTCCGGAAGGTATTGTGCGTATCGGTGCGGATGTTAAGGCCGGCGATATATTGGTAGGTAAGGTAACGCCGAAAAGCGAAAAAGAACTTTCTCCGGAAGAGCGCCTGTTACGTGCGATCTTCGGTGAGAAGGCGGCGGATGTGCGCGACACCTCGCTGACGCTTTCACCGGGTATCAGTGGTGTTATTGTGAACGTGGAAGTGTTCCAGCGTAATGAACGCGGGCGCAAGGCCAAGTCCGACAAAGTTAAAGAACAGTCCGAGATCGACAAGATCCGTGAATATTATAAGCAGGAGATCGAGTTCGTTAACGACGAGAAGAACAAAAAACTCGCCGAACTCCTCGGCCTGGATGAAAAAAAGGTGGGGCTCCTTTCCAGTGAAGATCTGGAAGAAGACAGCGAAGGCCGTGAAGTGCTGGCTTTTTACAAGGACCGCATTGCCGAGTTGGCCGAAGAAGAGGATCGCGAGATCGATCGCGTGCGTAAAGGTGACGAACTTCCGGCTGGCGTGTTGAAGCGCGTGGTCGTTTATGTAGCTACCAAACGCAAATTGTCGGTCGGCGATAAAATGGCCGGACGGCACGGTAACAAAGGTATTGTTTCCCGCATTATGCCGGAAGAAGATATGCCGTTCCTGGAGGATGGCCGCGCGGTGGATATTGTGTTGAACCCGCTGGGCGTTCCTTCTCGTATGAACGTTGGTCAATTGCTGGAGACGCATTTGGGCTGGGCGGCTAAGGCATTGGGTTTCCGTTTCCTGTCGCCTGTTTTTAATGGTGCGACTGAGGTGCAGATAAGTGAATACCTTACGATGGCGGGCCTTCCCGAGGATGGCAAATCGGTGGTGCTCGATGGCCATACGGGTATGCCGTTCGACCAGAAGGTGACGGTTGGTTTTATTTATATGCTTAAGCTTAATCATCTCGTTGACGAGAAGATCCACGCGCGTTCGATCGGGCCTTATTCGCTGGTTACCCAACAGCCCTTAGGCGGTAAAGCGCATTTTGGTGGACAGCGTTTCGGTGAAATGGAAGTTTGGGCGCTGGAAGCTTATGGCGCGGCCTATACGCTGCAGGAAATGCTTACCGTAAAGTCCGACGATGTCCTTGGCCGCAGCCGCATCTATGAGGCTATTGTCAAGGGTGAGCAGGCCTTGCCTCCGGGAATACCGGAATCCTTCAACGTCTTGGTAAAAGAGTTGCAGGGGTTGTGCCTGGATATTAAGCTCGAGAAAACTGAGAATGAAGCAGAGAAGGGTGATAAGGTAAATGAAAATCAATAAAGAAGTCATCACTCATGATCGCGTTTCTATAAAGATCGCTTCACCGGAAGTTATTAAGTCCTGGTCTACCGGGGCGGTGAAAAAAGCCGAAACCCTTAATTACCGCACCCTCAAGCCCGAGAAGGATGGTCTTTTTTGCGAACGCATCTTCGGGCCGGTCCGCGATTGGGAATGTAATTGCGGCAAGTATAAGGGTATTAAGTTCAAGGGGATCACTTGCGATCGTTGCGGCGTATTGGTTACCCGTTCCTCTGTTCGTCGTGAGCGCATGGGGCATATAGACCTGGCTTGCCCGGTTACTCATATATGGTTTTACAAGGCAGTGCCCAGCCGACTGGCGGCCCTGTTGTCTCTTGGTTTGCGGGACCTGGAAAAGATCATTTATTATGAAGAATATGTGGTAATGGACCCGGGCACTACTCCTTTAAAGAAGAAGGAGCTTTTGTCCGAGGATAAATATCAGGAAGCCGTCGCTAAATATGGCGCCGCTTTCAAAGCCCGGATCGGGGCCGAGGCGGTAAGGGATCTTTTGCGCGATATCGATATGGACGCGCTATGCAAGAAGTTGCGTAAGGACCTGGAGAAATCCAATCCGAGCGGTACGAATTTCAAAAAGATATCCAAGACCCTGCAAATTGTGGAAGATTTTAAAGTTTCCGGGAACATGTCCGAATGGATGGTTCTCGAGATTCTCCCGGTCATTCCCCCGGATCTTCGTCCGCTGGTTCCGCTGGAAGGCGGCCGGTTTGCGACCTCCGACCTTAATGACCTTTACCGTCGAGTTATCAACCGCAACAATCGTTTGCGCAAACTTATTGATTTGAGTGCGCCAGAGATCATCATTCGTAATGAAAAACGCATGCTCCAGGAAGCAGTTGATGCGCTTTTGGATAATGGTCGTCATGGCCGTCCGGTACTTGGTTCGGGCAACCGCCCCCTGAAGTCGCTTTCCGATATGTTAAAAGGAAAGCAGGGTCGTTTCCGTATGAACCTGTTGGGAAAGCGCGTTGATTATTCCGGCCGTTCCGTTATAGTCGTCGGTCCGGAGCTTAAGATCCATCAGTGCGGTTTGCCTAAGAAAATGGCTTTGGAGTTATTTGAGCCGTTCATTATACGCAAATTGCGCGAAAAAGGTTTTGTCCATACTATCAAAGGCGCCAAGCGTATGGTAGAGCGCGCGAATGTCGAGGTTTGGGATATCCTGGATGAGGTTATTAAGGATCATCCTATTATGCTCAACCGTGCGCCGACTCTGCACCGTCTTTCTATTCAGGCGTTCCAGCCGGTCTTGATCGAAGGTAAGGCCATAACCTTGCATCCTCTGGTTTGTACTGCATTTAACGCCGACTTTGACGGCGACCAGATGGCTGTGCATGTGCCGCTCTCCAATGAAGCGCAGATCGAGTGCCGGTTACAGCTCCTGTCGGTAAACAACTTGTTCTCCCCGGCGGATGGGCGCCCGATTGTTTCGCCTACCCAGGATATCGTGTTGGGCTTATATTATTTGACGAAAGAAAAGAACGGCTTACCAGGCGAAGACAAATTGTTCGCCAACCGTTCCGAAGTGATCGTGGCTTTTAATGACGGCTTGATGGGGCTGCATACCCGTATTCGTTTGCGCCTGGATTTCCCGGTGTGGGGAGATGAAAAGCCCTCGATGGTCATTAAAACTGATCATGGAGTTACTACTGGCGAGGTAACCGCCGAAGAGATCAAGACCCGCGTAATTGAAACTACAGTTGGACGGGTTTTGCTTAATGAGGTTATTCCCGTCGGTCTGGGGTTTGTTAATGTATTGCTGGATAAAAAGCGTATCGGCGCGGTCATAGCGTCTTGTTATAAAATTCTTGGGCATCATGAAACTGTCCAGTTGTTGGACCGCATGAAAGCTCTGGGTTTTCGCTCGGCCACGGATGCCGGTATTTCTATCGCGATGTCCGACATCGCCGTGCCGAAAGAAAAAGTGGCTATCCTGGCTGGTGCCAAGCAGGATGCCGATAAGGTTGAGGATCAGTACCACAAGGGTATTATCACCGGCCGCGAACGTTACAATAAAGTTATCGATATCTGGACGCATACTACGGAAGTGGTATCGGACCTGGTATTTAAAAAGATGGATCCTTTCAATCCGGTGTTCATCATGGCCGATTCCGGCGCGCGCGGTTCGAAGCTTCAGATCCGCCAGTTGTCCGGTATGCGTGGTTTGATGGCCAAGCCGTCGGGTGAGATCATCGAGAATCCGATCACGGCGTGTTTCCGCGAAGGCTTGACCGTATTGGAGTATTTTATTTCCACCCACGGAGCGCGCAAAGGTCTTGCCGATACCGCGCTCAAGACTGCCGACGCCGGGTATTTAACCCGCCGCCTGGTGGATGTGGCACAGGAAGTTGTGGTCACGGTGGACGATTGCGGAACTCTAAACGGAGTAGCTGTTTCGGCCATCATCGAGGGGGATGAAGTTGTGGTTTCCCTTAAGGAGCGTATTGTTGGGCGAGTGGCTTTGGATAGCATTGTCGATATTGTTACTGATCAAAGAGTAGTGTCTTCCGGAGAGATAATCTCCGAGGAGAATGCCGATATGATCGAGCAGTTGGGTATAGAAAAGGTCCGTATCCGCAGCGGTTTGACCTGCGAAGCGCAGAAAGGTATTTGTGCGCGTTGTTATGGTCGTAACCTGGCTACGCATCGCATGGTGGAATTGGGCGAGGCGGTGGGGATAATCGCGGCGCAGTCTATCGGTGAGCCGGGTACCCAGTTGACCATGAGGACGTTCCACATCGGTGGAACTGCCAGCCGTTCTGTTGAGCAGTCATTCCTGCGTTCCAAGAACAAGGGTGTGGTTAAGTATCATCAGTTACGCGTGGTACAGAAGGGCAAAGAGTTTATCGTATTGAACCGTAATGGTTCGATCTCGATCAATAATGAATATGGCCGTGAGCATGAGCGTTATCAGCTTCCACAGGGCGCGTCGATTTCGATCGCCGACGGAGAGAATGCCGAAGCCGGCGTGATCTTCGCCAAGTGGGATCCTTATACTATTCCGATCATCACTGAAGTTAAAGGTGTGATCACTTTTGAAGACCTGAAAGAAGGCATCACGGTCCGCGAAGAGCAGAGCCCGGTCACGGGTGTAACCGAGCGCGTGGTCGTGGATCATAAACAGGAGTTTCATCCGCAGATCGTTATTAACGTGGGGGCGGAAGTGGCGGGTATTTATTCGATCCCGGTCGGTGCGCATATTCTCGTTGAGGATAAGCATACTATTGAAGCCGGTGAATTGATCGCCAAGATCCCGCGCGGTGCGCAGAAGACGCGCGACATTACCGGCGGTTTGCCGCGTGTCGCCGAGCTTTTCGAAGCGCGCCGTCCGAAAGATCCGGCTGTTATCGCCGAGATCGACGGTGTGGTTGAGTTCGGCGAAGATCGCCGCGGACACCGTACTATAATTGTCAAGAGCTCGACGGGCATGTCCAAGGAATATACTATTCCGCACGGCAAGCACCCGACGGTGTACAAGGGTGATGCGGTTTTTGCCGGCCAGTCCCTGACGGAAGGCCCCGTCGTACCGCAGGATATTCTGCGTGTTCAGGGCGACAAGGAATTGCAGGAATATTTACTGAACGAAGTTCAGGAAGTTTATCGTCTGCAGGGTGTGCGCATCAACGATAAACATATAGAATTAATTATTTCCCAGATGTTAAAGAAAGTCCGTATCGATGAAGCGGGCGATAGTGAGTTTCTCGCCGGAGAACAGGTTGACCGGTTGGTTTTCAAGAATACAAATGAAGCGCTTCTTAAAAAGAAAAAGAAGCCGGCTTCCGCAACACCGCTCCTTTTGGGCATCACAAAAGTCTCTTTGTCGACGGAGAGTTTCATTTCGGCGGCAAGTTTCCAAGAAACAACAAGAGTGTTGACAGAAGCGGCATCGTCTGGTAAAATCGACACTCTTTCGGGGCTGAAAGAAAACGTCATCGTCGGTCATTTGATTCCGGCGGGTACCGGTTTTATAAAGTATCAAAAAATAGAAATGGTTAAGTATGCCGACAATTCAGCAGTTGATTCGCAAGGGCCGGAAGCAGAGTCCGAGCAAGAGTAAGTCTCCGGCGCTTGATAAGTGCCCGCAGAAACGTGGTGTTTGTCTTCAGGTGAAGACCATGACCCCGAAAAAACCGAACTCGGCCTTACGCAAGATTGCCCGTGTGCGTCTTTCAAATAAAGTTGAGGTTACCAGTTATATACCTGGCGAAGGGCATAACCTTCAGGAGCATTCAATAGTACTGGTACGCGGCGGTCGCGTAAAAGATCTTCCGGGTGTTCGTTATCACACTGTACGCGGCACGCTGGATGCTTCAGGTGTTGCCAAGCGCAACAAGTCTAGATCCAAATATGGCACAAAGAAAGCGAAGTCGTAATTTATGAGAAGAAGACGCGCAGAAAAAAGAATCGTAACCCCGGATCCCAAGCATAGCAGTGAGCTTGTTTCCCGTATGATCAATGTGATCATGGAAGAGGGTAAAAAGGGAGTTGCCGAGCGAGTGGTTTATGGCGCTCTTGATATTATGCAGGAAAAGTTGCCTGAAGAGCCTGTTCTCAAGGCTTTCAGTAAAGCAATAGATAATGTACGTCCCAAGGTGGAATTAAAAGCCCGTCGGGTTGGTGGTGCTACGTATCAGGTCCCCGTTGATGTGTCCTCTCTTCGCGGCACTTCATTGGCTCTTCGTTGGGTACGTGATTTTGCCCGTAAGAAGAAGGGCAAGCCAATGCTCAACAAGATCGCGGATGAGCTTATTGCGGCATACAAGCAAGAAGGCGCGGCGATCAAGAAGCGCGATGAAACGCACAAGATGGCCGAAGCCAACAAGGCATTTAGCCATTTCCGCTGGTAAATTCTAGCGATAAGTTTTCAAATGATCATCCTGGCAGTTTTGGTTTAAACTGCAGCAACAAGTAATATAGTTTTTAACAACTTTTTAAGGAATAAGAATCGATGGCAGTTGAGAATGTACCTTTAAATCAAGTTAGAAATATCGGGATTATCGCGCATATTGATGCTGGTAAGACTACCACTACCGAGCGGATACTTTACTACACGGGCGTTATCCATAAGATGGGTACCGTGGATGAAGGTAATACCGTTATGGATTGGATGGAGCAGGAAAAAGAGCGCGGTATTACAATTACTTCTGCCAATATCACTACTTTCTGGAAGAATTTTAAGATCAATATTATTGATACTCCCGGTCACGTTGATTTTACTGTAGAGGTTGAGCGTTCACTTAAGGTTCTGGATGGCGCTGTTATTGTTCTTTGCGCCACTAGTGGTGTTCAGTCGCAAACCGAAACTGTATGGCGTCAGGCCGACCGGTATCATGTTCCGCGTATAGCCTTCATTAATAAGGTAGATAGACTGGGTGCTGATTTTGATCGCGTTCTTAAGCAGATCTATGAACGCCTGGGAGCTAATGCCGCAGCTATCAATTTCCCTGATCAACATGAAGACAAATTTAAAGGGATAATAGATGTAGTTACAATGAAATATGTTACTTACGACGATGCCGATGGACTTAAGGTTCGTTTTAGTGAGATCCCGGCCGAGTTTAAGGCTAAGGCCGATGAATATCGCCATCTTCTATTAGAGAAGGTTGGTGAGGCCGATGATGCTATCATGGAGAAGTATATTCATGAACAGCCGGTTTCGGTTGAGGAATTAAAAGCTGGTATTCGTCGTGGTGTGCTTAAAGCCAAATTTTTACCTGTTCTTTCAGGTACTGCTTTAAAAAATCGTGGCGTTCAGATGGTGTTAGACGCCGTTACCGATTATCTTCCTTCTCCTTTAGATGTCCCGCCGATAAAAGGCAAGCATCCTTATAAAGACGAGATCATTGAACGTAAGCCTTCGGATAGTGAGCCGTTATCGGCTTTGACTTTTAAGATCATGTCTGATCCTTATGTGGGAAAATTATTCTTCACGCGTATTTATTCCGGCGTCATTACAGCCGGTGAAACATATTTGAACAGTACCCGCGATAAACGCGAACGCATAACTAAAATTGTTATGATGCACGCTGTTAAGCAGGAGATCGTGGCAAAAGCGGGAGCTGGTGAGATCGTTGCTCTGGTAGGCTTGAAAGAAACCAAGAATGGTGATACACTTTGCAACGAAGAAACACCTATTGTTCTTGAGAATATGAAAGTACCGGAGCCCGTTGTATCGATGTCTTTGGAGCCCAAGTCTAAGGCCGACCAGGACAAGCTGGGTATTTCTATCAAGAAGTTCCTCGATGAAGATCCTTCGTTAAGGGTTGAATACGATCAGGAAACTTGCCAGACCATTATATCCGGTATGGGTGAGTTGCATCTTGAGATCATTATTGATCGTATGCGTCGTGAGCATGGTATTGAGGCTAATATCGGCCGGCCCCAGGTTGCTTATAAAGAAACGATTACCCGTAAAGCGGAAGACATTGTTGGAAAACATATTTCGCAGTCGGGTGGTCGTGGTCAGTATGGGCACGTGGTCATTGATATTGAGCCTGGTGAAAAAGGTTGTGGTGTCAAGTTTGTTGACGCGATCCGTGGTGGTTCTATACCGCGTGAATTTATAAAGTCGGTTGAGAATGGTATTAAATCTCAGGCTTTGAATGGCGTTCTGGCGGCATATCCTGTGGCCGATATTGTGGTCACCCTCGTTGACGGTTCGTATCACGACGTTGATTCCAGCGATATCGCTTTTCAGATGGCGGCAAAATATGCCCTTAAGGATGCTTTGATCAAGGCTAATTCGGTATTTACTGAGCCGATCATGGCTGTTGAGATCAGCTGTCCGGAAGAGTTTATGGGTTCAGTTATTGGCGATTTAAATACTCGTCGGGCCAAGATAACCGAGCTTGGGAGTGTGGGCGTTCTAAAGACTGCTCGGGCGGATGTGCCGCTTTCAGAAATGTTTAATTATGCTAATGCGTTGCGCTCTTTAACACAAGGCAGGGCAAGTTTCTCGATGGAGCCTTCATATTATGCTCAGGTTCCTAACATGCTGGCCGAGAAGATCATCGGTTCGCGTCAGGAATTCATTAATAGAAGAAAAACATAAATTCGATAGAGTTAGGTAAAGGGAGGAATACTATGGCTAAAGAAAAATTTGAAAGAAATAAACCGCACTTGAACGTCGGCACCATTGGTCACGTAGATCATGGTAAGACCACCCTTTCGTCTGCGATCACGACCGTGCTGGCTGAGAGAGGTTTGGCTACTGCGCGTGCTTATGATTCTATCGATAATGCTCCCGAGGAAAAAGCCCGCGGCGTAACCATTAATATTGCTCACTTGGAGTATCAAACTGATACGCGTCATTATGCGCACATTGATTGCCCCGGCCACGCCGACTTTATTAAGAACATGATTACTGGTGCGGCTCAGATGGATGGCGCTATCCTCGTGGTTTCCGCCGCCGACGGCCCAATGCCTCAGACGCGCGAACATATTCTTTTGGCTCGCCAGGTGAATGTTCCGAAGATCGTTGTTTTCCTTAATAAGTGCGATATGGCAGATCCTGAGCTTTTGGATCTCGTTGAGATGGAAGTGCGCGATTTATTGACCAAGTATAAGTTTGATGGAGATAATACTCCGGTCATTCGTGGTTCGGCTCTGGACGCGCTGAATAATCCGAAAGATATTACGGGTAAATCCAAGTGTATTATCGAATTAATGACGGCTGTTGACGCCTGGATACCGCAGCCGGTGCGCGAGTTGGATAAGCCGTTCCTGATGGCTATCGAAGATGTGTTCTCGATCTCCGGACGTGGTACCGTAGCTACTGGTCGTATCGATCGTGGTATTGTAAAAGTCGGGCAGGATGCGGATATTGTTGGTTTGCGCCCTGAGATCGGGAAAACCACCGTAACCGGCGTTGAGATGTTCCGGAAAGAACTTGATGAAGGACAGGCTGGCGACAATGTTGGTTTATTATTGCGCGGCGTGGACAAGGATAAAATCGAGCGTGGCATGGTTTTGGCCGCACCGGGCACTATTAAGCCGCACAAGAAATTCAAGTGTTCTGTGTATATTCTTTCCAAGGAAGAAGGTGGACGTCATACTCCGTTCTTCAAGGGCTATCGTCCGCAGTTTTATTTCCGGACAACTGACGTAACCGGCACCGCCGAGCTTCCTGCTGGCGTTGAAATGTGCATGCCTGGTGATAATGTACAGTTAACGGTTGAACTGATCGTGCCTGTGGCTATGGAGAAAGAGTTGCGTTTCGCTATTCGTGAAGGCGGCAAAACCGTAGGCGCTGGCGTGGTCAGCGAGGTTTTAGAATAATATTAACCCCGCAGCCGGATCTTAGTCGGACGGGATTTCGCTCCACCAAAGTTTTAAAAGTGGAGCATCACATTAAAGAGTAGTCAAAGGCACATGCAGAAAATAAGGATCAAACTCAAAGCATACGATCATCGGCTGATAGACCAGTCGACGCAGGAAATTGTAGATACTGCCATCCGGACTGGTGCTAAAGTTCGTGGCCCGGTACCATTACCGACCAAGAAGGAGCTCTATACCGTCCTTCGTTCACCGGTAATAGACAAAAAGTCCCGCGAGCAGTTCAGTTTAGCGACGCATAAACGGCTCATCGATTTGGTTGAGCCTACTTCTAAGACGATCGAGGCACTAAGGAAGTTGAATCTTCCCGCCGGTGTGGATGTTGAAATCAAACAATAAATAAAGTGGTTATTGATATGATCAGCGGTTTGTTGGGTAAAAAAATAGGTATGACGCAGTTCTTCGACAAAGATGGAAATGTTGTCCCGGTCACTGCTATTGAAGTTGGGCCTTGCTATATTCTTGGTGTCAAGGAAACGCCCAAAAAGGTGGTCCTGGGTTTTGACGAGATCAAGGAAAAGAATTGCACCAAGCCCCGCTTGGGAATGTTTAAGAAAGTGAATGTTCCGGCTTTGCGGACTGTCAAGGAATTCGAGTCTACTGATAATGCTTCGTATCAAGCCGGGCAGAAACTGGCTGCTGATATCTTCAGGGCCGGGCAGTATGTTAATGTTATCGGCACTTCGATGGGTAAAGGTTTCCAGGGTGGTATGAAACGCCATAACTGGACTGGTGGTGGAGCGGCACATGGTTCGATGCATCACCGGCGCATAGGTTCTGTAGGTGCCAATACTTATCCTGGCCGTGTTTTGCGTGGTAAGACTATGCCTGGCCATATGGGTGATGTGCGGGTCACGGTACATAATCTGCGAGTTATGCACGTGGATCTTTCTGAAAATATGATTTTGGTTAAGGGCGCGATCCCGGGATGTAAGAACGGTTTGGTTACTGTTGAGCATTCATTCAAGAAAGCTTACCGTTCGTTCGATGAGAAAAAGGAAGTTGTTATCCATAAGCGCAACCCGATGAAACAGGCTAAAGCAAAGGCCAAGGGTAAAGCGTAATAGAGCAAAGTGAAGGAAGTAATGCCTAAGTTAACTATTTATAGCGTAGATGGTAAAGAGAATGGTTCAATGGACCTTCCGGCTAATTTCGCCGACAAGGTTAATCAGGACGTGATCCATCAAGCGGTGATCATGTACCAGGCCAATGAACGGCAGGGCAATGCTGATACCAAGATTCGTTCCGAGGTTTCGGGCGGCAATAAAAAGCCTTTTCGTCAGAAAGGTACCGGGCGAGCTCGTCAGGGTTCCAGCCGTTCACCTTTGATGCGTCATGGTGGTATCGTTTTCGGGCCGCATCCAAGAGATTTCAGCTATGTAGTTCCCAAGAAAGTTCGTCTTGCGGCACTGCGTGAGTCTTTGAAGTCGAAGATTAATGGTGATTCATTGCGTTGTGTGGATGTGATGGCGGTAAAGTCCGGCAAGACCAAGGAATTTATTGCTATTCTGAATAATCTTAAGGTTAACGGCAAAAAAGTTTTGGCACTTTTTGATGATTGTGCCAAGGAAGTAACATTAGCATCACGCAATGTACCAAGGTTGAATTTGGTTAAGCCGCTCGAAGTAAATGCGCTGGATGTTCTTAAGAATAACAAGATCGTGGTCACCAAGGCTGCGATGGAAACAATCCTGAAGAGATTACAATGATTACGAGCTACGATATTATTAAGACAATGTTGCGTACTGAAAAGAGCACTGGTTTAGAGAAGTCACGTCAGTACATATTTAATGTTGCTACTGCTGCGACCAAGATCGAGATCAAGAAAGCGGTTGAAGGTATTTATAAAGTTAAAGTTCAGTCAGTAAACGTAACTAATGTGCCTGGGAAAAAGAAACGCGTTCGCCAGCGCATAGGGTATACATCCGACTGGAAAAAAGCGTTCGTAACTCTTAAAGAAGGTAGCAAGATCGAGGTAGCTTAACAATGGGTATTAAACGGTTCAAACCTACAACGAATGGTGTTCGGCACGCGGCTCTGGTGGATTTTGCTGAGCTTACCAAACATAAACCCGAGAAGTCTCTCTTGGAGCCGATCAAAAAGACCGGTGGTCGCAATAATAACGGGCGTATTACTTCCCGTCATAAAGGCGGCGGACACAAGAGGATGTATCGTATTATTGATTTTAAACGCACTCGCGTTGATGATCCGGCCATTGTGGTTGGTATAGAATATGATCCTAATCGCACATGCCGCATCGCTTTGATCGAATACAAAAGCGACAAGACCAGAAGCTATATTCTTGCTCCTGTAGAACTTAAAACTGGCGACACCGTAGTAAGCAGCAATTCCGAGAATATTGAGATCCATGCCGGCAATGCTTTACCTTTGGGCAAAATACCAATGGGCACGGCAATACATAATATTGAATTAAAACCCGGTAAGGGTGGCAAGATCGTTCGTTCCGCCGGTACTTCAGCTCAGCTTCTTGGTAAGGAAGGCGATTATGCTATCGTTAGGCTTCCTTCGAGTGAGATGCGCAAGGTTTTAATTAATTGCCGCGCAACTATTGGCCAGCTGGGCAATGTTGAGCATGGTTCACAGTCGATCGGTAAAGCCGGACGGAATCGCTGGAAGGGTATACGCCCGCAATCGCGCGGTGTTGTTATGAATCCGGTTGACCACCCACATGGCGGTGGTGAAGGTAAAACGCCACAGGGTAATCCGCATCCGGTTTCTCCGTGGGGCTGGAAGACCAAGGGCTTCAAGACCCGTTCGAAGCGCAAGTATTCAAATCAGTTCATTATTAAAAGAAGGACGAAGTAATTATGGCACGTTCTATAGCAAAAGGTCCTTTTCTCGATGAGTCATTAAGGCGTCGATTTGATAAGATGGTGGCTTCTGGCCAGCGTCAGCCGATCAAGACCTGGTCGCGTCGTTCAACGATCATGCCTGATTTTGTTTCTTATACTTTTTCTGTTCATAACGGCCAAAAACATATCCCGGTTTTTATCACCGAGAACATGGTCGGTTTCAAGCTCGGAGAATTTGTTCCGACGCGCACATTTAAACAGCATGGCGGCGTTAAAGCCAAAAAAGCCATGCAGAAGAAATAATTAAAGGGTAAAAATGATCGCACAAGCAAAAGGTCGTCATCTCAGGGTTTCTCCTACAAAGGTCAGGCAGGTTTTGGACCTTATTCGTGGCAAGACGGTTCCGGTGGCTATCGGTATACTGGAGCATCTTAACAAGCCAGTTAAGGAAAAAGTCGTCAAGGTGCTGCATTCGGCGGTTGCGAATGCCAGGCAGAAGGGTCTTACGGAAGACCAGTTGATCGTCTCTAAGATCGTAGCTGACCAGGGTTCTGTTTGGAAGCGCTTTCGGGCGGCTTCTTTCGGAAGGGCCAGTGAAATTCTTAAAAAGACATCGCATATTACCATTGAGTTGGACTTAAAGACCAAATAAAGAGGTTATCAGACGTGGGACAGAAAGTTTCTCCTATAGCACTAAGAATTGGCATTAATAAGAACTGGAGCAGTCTTTGGTTCGCCGATCCCAAGGATTACGCAAATAATATTATTGAGGATCAAAAGATCCGCACTTATATTAAGAAAAAGTTCATCCAGGGTGCAGTTTCTCTGGTCGAGATCGAGCGTTTGGCTCAGACGATTAAGATCCGGATATCTTCCGCTCGTCCAGGTGTAATTATCGGGCGGCGTGGCGCTGATATTGATCGTTTAAGGGCGGATTTGGCCAAGATCACACCGAAAGAGATCACGGTTGATATTAAAGAGATCAAGAATGCGGCGGTTGACGCTACTTTAGTTGCGCAAAGTGTGGCTTTTCAGATGGAAAAACGTGTTGGTTTTCGCCGGGCTATGAAGCGTGCCGTCGAACAGACAATCCAGGCTGGTGGTAAAGGTATCAAGATTATTGTATCGGGCCGTTTGGATGGGGCTGAGATCGCTCGTCGTGAGAAATATCATGTCGGCAAGATCCCACTTCAGACTTTCCGGGCAGATATCGATTACGGTTTTGCCGAAGCGAACACTACTTTCGGTTGCATCGGCGTAAAAGTTTGGATTTACAAGGGCGATACTATTCGTGACTCGAAGCGGGTTGAGGCGTAATCTTACGATCGGATCCTCTAAGAGGATCGGGCGTGGTTTATCAGCACGATGTAAAAATTAAAGAGGCTTCAGGAGACGTTTTATGGCGATAATGCCAAAAAGAGTTAAATACCGCAAGTCACAAAAAGGCAAATGCCGTGGAGTATCTACCCGTGGCGATCGGTTGAGTTTTGGTGAGTATGGCCTGAAGTCTTTGGATAATGGTCATGTTAGAGCCAATCATATAGAAGCTTGCCGTGTTGCTATGGTGCGCAAATTGCGCGGGGCCGGTAAAGTTTGGATCAACATTTTTCCTCATAAGCCGGTTACCAAAAAGCCTGCTGAAACACGCATGGGTAAGGGTAAAGGTGAGTTGGATCATTGGGTGGCCGTAGTTAAGCGCGGACGCATTCTTTTTGAGATCAGCGGTGTACCCGAGGATTTCGCAAAAAGTTTACTTCGTTTAATTGCGTTCAAACTTCCCGTTAGGACTAAATTCGTTACCAGACAGCAGGCACAGTAAAGCATATGGACCTAAAAGAATTGAAAAATCTCAATAATGGCGAACTCACTCAGCGCGAACAGTTCCTGAAAAAGGAGCTTTTTGATATGCGTCAGAAGGGGCGGATGGGACAAGTTGAAAAACCAGCCCGTTTCAGTACGCTTAAAACTGAGGTCGCGCAGATCCTGACGATCCTTAACGAAAGAAAGAAGAGCAATGGAAAAAAGACTTAATAAACGCAAGACACTGATCGGGATCGTGCTTAGCGACAAAATGGAAAAGACCCGTGTTGTACAGGTTTCTTCAACCCGGCCACATTCCAAGTATCCCAAGCAGGTTAAGTTTCATACCAAGTTCAAGGCTCATGATGAAAAGAATGAAGCCAAGTCTGGTGACGTTGTGGAAATGATGGAGACTCGCCGTTTGTCCAAGGACAAGCGTTGGACCATTACCTCGATCGTTAAAAAGAATCAGGATAAAGAGGCGGCGGCCATATGATACAGTTAAAAAGTATTTTGCAGGTTGCTGATAACACTGGAGCTCGTAAAGCGTCCGTGATCGGCATTCTAAATGCAAAAGGGAAATTAAGCGGCAAGTTGGGGGATATTGTCAGGGTAAATATCAAGGAGTCAACTCCGGATGCCGCTGTTAAAAAAGGCCAAAAGGCCAAGGGCGTCGTAGTACGTACCAAGGCACGTATTCGCCGGCCGGATGGCACCTATGTCCGATTTGACAATAATGCCGTTGTTCTTATTGATGATGTTGGCAATCCACGGGGCACTCGTGTTTTTGGACCAGTGGCTCGTGAGCTTAGAAATATGGAATATATGAAAATTATCTCTTTAGCCCCTGAGGTTGTCTAATGTTACGTATTAAGCGAGATGATAAGATTGTGGTTATCTCCGGTAAAGATAAAGGCAAGACCGGTAAGGTAATAAAAGTATTCCCTGCTGAGAAGTCTGTGGTCGTTGAGAACGTCAACTTGATCAAGAAAGCGGTCAAGAAAAGCGATCAGTATCCCCAGGGCGGATTTATCCAGTTGGAAAAGCCTTTGCATATTTCTAAGGTGATGCTTCTGGATCCTAAGACCAACAAGGCGGCGCGCGCCAAGGTTAATGTTCTTAAAGATGGCACCAAGGTGCGTATCAGTAAAAAAAGCGGCGAGGCTTTTTAAAAGGCAACTTTTTCCCGTGAAGCTTTACGGTAGAGGGTCGAAGATTTACCCCGTTCTGTGTAAAGGCTTTTAGTTGAATGGGATCAAAACGTAGAAAATTTACGAGGTGTTTAAGTGAAACCGGCATTGCTCGAAAAGTATCAAAGTCAAGTATTTGAGGCCATGAGAGAGAAGTACGGCATTAAGAATTTGAATGCTGTTCCGCGTCTCGAGAAAGTGGTAATAAACATGGGTGTCGGTGAAGCTATTACTGATATCAAAATTCTGGATACTGCTGCTGAGGATCTGGCGGCGATTTCCGGACAGAAGCCTTCAATCAGACGTTCCCGTATGGCGATATCAAATTTTCGTTTGAAAGAGAATGCACCGGTGGGGTGTAAGGTTACTATTCGTCGTGCCAGGATGTATGAGTTCCTTGACAAGCTAATGAACGTGGTGCTCCCGCGTATCCGCGATTTTAATGGTGTACCGACAAAATCTTTTGACAATGAAGGCAACTATACTTTCGGCCTCAAAGAACATTCTATATTTCCCGAGATCGATGTAAACAGGCGTGATTTTCGCGCCCAGGGTATGGATATTTCGATTGTTATAAAGGGCGGTAATCCCGAGAAAAATTTACATATGTTGCGTGCTTTGGGCATGCCGTTTGAAAAGAAGCAATAGTAACTCCCGACCGACCTTTATCCCGGAGGGATAGCGTAACGGTTGCGAGTTAAAAATTTTCATGTAGTAAAATTTTTAAGAGGGTAAATAAGGTTTATGGCGAAAAAAGCGTTGATCAACAAGTCTAAGGTTGCACCAAAGTTTTCCACCCGGGCACATCGTCGTTGCCGCATATGCGGTCGTCCCAGAGCTTTTATGCGTCGCTTTGGTATTTGCCGTCTTTGTTTTCGTGAGATGGCCTGGAAGGGTGAAATCCCTGGCGTGAAGAAGGCCAGTTGGTAGTTTGGTGTTCAGAATAAGTTTTTTTACGAAATATGAAATGAGGTTTTAAACGATGTCAGTCATTGATCCGATCGCAAACATGTTAACGATAATCCGTAATGCTCTCAAAGTTCGTCATGAGACTGTGGATGTACCCGCCTCCAAACTTTTGGAGAAAATCCTTCATATATTTAAGCAGGATGGCTATATAGAAGATTTCCGCTTGCTGAAGGATAACAAGCAGGGAGTCTTAAAGATCTTTCTCAAATATGAAAACAAGAAGTCGGTTATTACCGGCATCAAGAGAGTGTCCCGGTCAGGGTTGCGTGTTTACGTTGACCATACCGAGATTCCGCGAGTTTTAAGTGGATTAGGGAAGGCAATTATTTCCACTTCGAAGGGTATTATCGACGATAAAGAAGCGCGCAAACTTAAAATCGGCGGCGAAGTACTCTGTTACATTTGGTGATGGTAACTCAATTCCGCTGGTTATCCCTTAGGGATAATTGACGGTAAGAAGTTAAAATTTTATTGTAGAATTATTTTTAAGGAACTTATGTCACGAATTGGTAAGATCCCATTAGAATTACCTAAAGAAGTAAAGCTGGCTATTACATTGACCTCTGTTAATATGGAGGGCCCTAAAGGCAAGCTTACGCTTGCATTACCCCTTGGCATTAAAGTTGAGCAAGGCGATAAAGGGGTAATAGTATCGCGCGTAAATGATGCGAAGCAGAACAAGGCTAACCATGGCACTATCAGGTCCTTGCTCAAGAATATGATCATTGGCGTTACCAAGGGGCATTTTAAGGATCTTGAGATTCAGGGTATAGGTTTTCGTGCACAGGTTACCGGGCAGAAACTTGGTTTAAGCCTTGGCTTTAGTCATCCGGTTGAGTTTATTGTTCCGGCTGGTATTAAGATTTCTTCTCCGAAGCCTACGGAGATCAAGCTGGAAAGTGCGGACAAGATCTTATTAGGTCAGATTGCGGCCAAGATCCGCGGTATTAAGCCGCCGGAGCCATACAAGGGTAAGGGTATTCGTTATACAGGTGAGATCATTAAGAGAAAACAAGGTAAATCGACTACGAAGTAATAATTATGTCAAAAATCACTGAAATAAAAAGAGTCTATCGTCATCGTCGTATCCGAAAGCAAATGGTCGGCACGCCTGAGCGTCCGCGTTTGTGTTTGCATCGCAGCCTTAAAAACATTTCGGCTTCCATTATTGACGATACTGCGCGTAAAGTCCTGATGGGGATGAGTACATTGGCCAAGGATCTCAGGACCCAGCTGAAGAGTGGTGGTAACATTAAAGCTGCGGCTGTTCTTGGTGAAGCTTTTGGAAAAGAGGCGATCGCCAAGGGGTATCGCAAGGTGGCCTTCGACCGCGGCGGATATATGTATCATGGCCGGGTGAAGGCGTTCGCGGATGCAGCTAGAAAAGCAGGATTGGAATTCTAATTGATATGGAAGACAAAGACATAAAAGCAGGTGCTCCTGCCCAGGAAAACAAGGTTTCGAAAGCTCCGCAGTCTGGCGCGGCACAACCATCTGGTGCTGAACCAAAGGTAGTAATGCAGTCTGTTGAGAAGGTAGAAAAGAAACTTGCTTATTCATCTGATATCGCGCCTAGCGGTCCAGCCGCAGCGGCTGGTGGCAGAGGCCGGGATTCCGGCGGTCGCGGTGGTCGCGGCGGCGGTGGCAAGAAAGGGCAACGGCCTCCCCGGGAAAAGGAAGAGTCCAGCGGCTTGATCGAGAAGGTCATACGCATAAGCCGGGTGGCGAAAGTTACCAAAGGCGGTACAAAATTATCTTTTACTGCACTCGTCGTAGTTGGTGATGGCAAAGGTCATGCTGGTTATTCACTCGGTAAAGCGGCGGAAGTTGCCATCGCTATCAAGAAGGGCATGAACGCTGCCAAGAAGTGCATGGTAGAGGTAAATGTTTATGGCACGACTGTTCCGCATCAAGTCCTGGGTGCCTGGTGTGCTACTCGTGTTCTTTTAAAGCCGGCTTCTGACGGTACTGGTGTTATCGCTTCTGGCCCTGTGCGCGCTATTTGCGATGGAGTCGGCATCAAGAATATTTTGACCAAAGTACATCGTTCGAGCAATCCTCTTAATGTTGTTAAAGCTACGTTTGATGGTCTTGCCCAGATGAAGAAAAGACCGGTAAAGATCGCCGTAGCAACTACCTAAAGGTTTATTAATATGCAGCTGCATCAAATTAAAGCTCCAAAAGGATCAAGGACCAAGAAAGTTCGTCGTGGACGGGGTCCGGCTTCGGGCTTGGGAAAACAGTCTGGTAGTGGAGATAAGGGACAACGTTCCCGCTCTGGTCGTGGAATAATCCTTGGTTCAGAAGGCGGTCAGATGCCTTTGATCCGGAGATTGCCCAAGGTTGGTTTTAATACTGCCAATCCGATTGTTTATCAGGTTGTTCAGCTGGATTCGCTTAATTGTTTTGCAGCTAATTCCACAGTTAATGTTGAATTGCTAAAGAATGCCAAGTTGTTGAGCAGTTCACGTAGGCCTTATAAAATCCTTTCACGCGGTGAGCTCACTAAGGCGTTGACCGTGCAGGCTAATGCGTTTTCGGCGGATGCGGCGGAGAAGATAAAGAAAGCCGGTGGTAAAGCGGAAGTGGTCGGTAAGCGCCCTGAACCTAAACCAAAAGTCAAGAAAGCCAAAACATAATATCTATGTTCGCTCAATTCTTTAAGGCGTTGGCAACCTGTTTTAAGATCGAGGATCTTCGCAAGAAGATTCTTTTTACTCTCGGCATTATTTTGATCTATCGTTTGGGTTGTTTTATCCCGACGCCTGGTATTAATGGCAAGTCTTTGGCCGAGTTCTTTGAAAGAATCGCAGCCACTACCGGTGGTGGGAACGTATTTACCATAATGAATATGTTTTCCGGACGTTCCTTGGAGAAATTGACAGTTTTCTCTTTGGGTGTTATGCCATATATATCAAGTTCTATTATAATGCAACTTTTAACGGCAGTAATTCCTTCCTTGGAAAAGCTTTCAAAAGAAGGGCATGCCGGGCATCAGAAGATCAATCAGTTCACCCGTTATGGCACTGTGGTATTGGCTTTGATCCAATCTTTTTTTATAGCACTTTGGCTCGAGAGCCCTCAGGCTTTTCAAGGTTTGCAGATCGTTGATAATCCCGGCTGGTTATTCCGTTTAACTACGGTCGTAACTTTGACGACTGGCACTCTAATTATTATGTGGCTTGGTGAGCGCATTCAGGAGCGTGGCGTAGGTAACGGCATGTCTCTTATCATTACTGCCGGTATACTTTCGGCGGCACCGGCGGCGGTCGAGCAGACCTTTAGATTGCTTACTACCAAAGGTGTGGGTGGTGCGCAAATACAGCCGATGACACTTTTGATGTTATTGTTCTTTTTTGTAACTGTCGTTGTAACCACTACTTTAGTGACCCAGGCTCAGCGTCGTATACCTGTACAGTATGCTCGCCGGACTGTGGGCAATAAAACTGTTGGGGGACAAAGCACTTTTATTCCTCTTAAAGTGGACACTGCAGGCATTATTGCAATTATTTTCGCGCAATCTATTTTGCTTTTCCCGGCAACGTTGGCAAGTTTTATACCGGCTCAGGGCATGACTACTGTCGCGGCTTTTTTGTCAAGAGGGAATTTCTTATATTACTCACTTTATGCCGGGCTTATAGTTTTCTTTTGCTATTTTTATACAGCTATAGTTTTTAATCCTGTAGATGTTGCCGAAAACTTAAAGAAACACGGTGGTTTTGTTTCTGGGATTCGTCCTGGTAAAGATACCGCTGATTATCTGGATTTTGTTTTGACGCGCATTACTTTGGCTGGAGCTACTTTCATTTGTTGTATCGCTATTATGCCTGACGCGATAATGGCGTCGGCTAAAGTGCCGTATTTAGTAGCTTCATTCTTTGGTGGTACAGGTATTTTAATCACTGTTGGTGTCATGCTTGATACTATGAAGCAGGTTGAATCGCACTTGCAAATGTATAATTATGAAGGTTTTATGCAGTCAGGACATTTAAGGGGTAGAAGATGATAATAGTACTTTTGGGCGCTCCTGGCGCGGGCAAAGGAACTTTGGCTGGCGCAATTAAAGATGAGCTTGGTGTCCACCATATATCTACCGGGGATTTAATCAGAGCCGAGATCAAGGGTGGAACAGCAATAGGTCTAGAGATTAAAAGTTATGTTGAATCTGGCGGATTGGTCCCGGATGAAGTCGTCACCCGTATGATTGAGGGTAAAGTTAAAGCGACTGCTGCGGATAACAAAGGGTACATGTTTGATGGTTTTCCGCGTACCAGTGCCCAAGCTAGCGATCTGGATAAAGTTCTGGCCGCGAATGGTTTGGCAGTAAACTTTGCTCTTTACATGGAAGCTTCGGTTAATGTGGTCTTGCAGAGATTGACCGGCCGGCGTGTTTGCCGGAAGTGCGGCGCATTATTTCATTTAACAAATATGCCTTCTAAAAAAGAGGGCGTCTGTGATTCTTGTGGCAGTGAGCTTTATCAGCGGACTGATGATAATACTGAAACGATCATGAAGCGTATGTCGGTTTACAATGAACAGACCAAGCCGATAATCGATTTCTATAAGGCACAAGGCAAACTTAAAACGGTCAACGCCGACACTGGTGCTGATGATGTGCGTAAGGCGCTGATCGCGATATTGAATGGGAAAAAATACTGATATCCGTATTAAGACTCCCGAGGAGTTGCTTATCCTGCGGGAAGGCGGCAGGATATTGGCCGATATTTTTGAAGAGATAAAGAATTCGGTAAAAGTCGGAATGACTACTGGAGAAGTGGACCAGGTCGCCGATTCGCTCATTAAAAGAAACAACGTAGTTGCGGCTTTCAAGGGGTATCGCGGCTTTCCGGCTTGTGCTTGTATTTCGGTTAATGAAGAAGTTATTCATGGTATACCAGGCAAGCGAGTTTTGAAAGACGGCGATATAGTCGGTGTGGATATCGGCATTATTTTTCAGAATTATTATTCTGATATGGCCGTTACACTGGCAGTCGGTATCCTTGAGCCTAACCGGCAGAAGCTTTTGGATGTTACTCGCCAGGCTTTATTGCATGGAATTGCCAAGGCGAGGGCAGGCAACAGGCTTTCTGATATTTCGTTTGCGATTCAGTCTTATGTCGAGTCTAAAGGATTCTCGGTAGTGCGAGATTTTGTTGGGCACGGGATTGGACGCAAATTGCATGAGGATCCGGAGATCCCTAACTACGGTTCGCCTAATCATGGGCCGCTTTTAAAGACCGGGATGGTTTTTGCGATTGAACCCATGGTGAATATGGGTTTGGCCAGGACCAAAGTATTAAGCGATGGATGGACTGCGATAACCGCGGACAAGAAACCATCGGCTCATTTTGAACATTCGGTCGCGATAACGGAATCGGGACCTTTGATCTTAACGGTAAAATAAATGGCCAGAGAAGACCTTATAGAAGTTGAGGGCGTTGTTGAAGAAGCATTGCCTAACGCAATGTTTCGGGTGGTTCTCGACAATGGGCATAAGGTCCTGGCGCATGTTTCGGGGAAGATGCGCATGCATTTTATCCGCATTCTTCCGGGCGATAAGGTTAAGGTTGAGTTGACGCCTTATGATCTTTCCCGCGGGCGTATCACTTACAGGAATAAGTAAAATGAAAGTTAAATCATCGGTTAAAAGGATCTGCAATAAGTGCAAGATCGTTCGGCGTGAACGCGTGGTTCGTGTGATCTGCGAGAACCCTAAACATAAGCAAAGACAAGGATAGGAAGTATGGCAAGAATCTTAGGTATAGACCTGCCCAAAGAAAAACGTATTGAGATCGCTTTACAGTATATTTACGGCATTGGTCCGGCGATTGCGGTAAAGATCTTGACGGTCACGGGCATTGACCTTAACAAGCGTTCCAAGGATCTTACTGAAGACGAGATCGCCAAGATCGTGGCTGTTATTCAGAAGAACTATGTGGTCGAGGGTGACCTGCGCCGCGAAGTAAATCAAAATATCCGTCAGCATATGGATATGGGATCCTACCGTGGTTTAAGGCATCGTAAAGGTTTGCCGTGCCGTGGTCAACGTACGCGGACAAATTCGCGCACACGCAAAGGGCGCAAGCAAACTGTGGGCGGCATGAAGAAGAAGGAAGAGAAATAGTATTGGTAATTCGTAGTCTGCCGTCTGCCTAAAGGGCTGGCGATACGTTCTCGAGTACAATAAAATTTTGGAGCAGTTTTTTATGGCAAAAGAAAATAAGCAACAGACTCAACAGGCACAGGCTCAGAGCAAGACTGCCTCGCGCAAGGCTAAGGCTAAAAAACGCTCCCTTAAAGGCGTTACTAGCGGAGTGGCGATGATACGTGCGACTTTTAATAATACGATCATTACCATTACCGACAAGCAGGGCAATACTATTGTCTGGTCTACACCTGGCGTTTGTGGTTTTACCGGCTCCAAGAAATCTACGCCTTTTGCGGCGCAGGTTGCGGCAGGGGAAGCGGCCAAGCGTGCTAAGGATCTGGGGATCGAGACTTTGGAAGTTTTGGTTAAGGGTCCGGGCACTGGACGTGAATCTGCTATCAGAGCGTTGGCTGCGGCTGGATTACAGGTAACTTCCATTCGCGACGTTACACCTATACCGCATAACGGTTGTCGCCCGCGTAAAAAGAGAAGAGTATAAAATTCTTGTTGGCCTCTTAGCGATGTAAGTTGTAAAAGGTTTTAAATCTATAATTAACTCCCAACCGCCCGTCAGGCTGTTGGCTGTTAGGGTACCAGGTAGTAAAAAGGTTTATATCTACAATTAACTTCCAACTGCCGTCAGGCTGTTGGCCTGTTAATGAAGTATGTAGTAAAAGGTTTTACATCTATAATTAACTCCCAACCGCCCGTCAGGCTGTTGGCCTGTTAGCGAAGTGTGTAGTAAAAGGTTTTATATCTATAATTAACTTCCAACTGCCCGTCAGGCTGTTGGCCTGTCGCGGCAGTTGGAAGTTAAAAATTTTTCGGAGAAAAATTTTTAAGGAGTTAATTCATGGCACGTTATACCGGTCCACGTTGCAGGCTTTCAAGAAGAGAGGGCGTTAATCTCGGCCTCAAGAAGCGCTGGTCGCTAGACAAGCGCGAAGCACCTCCGGGCCAGCATGGGTTCCGCCGGGGCAAACTTTCCAACTATGGTTTGCAGCTGCGTGAAAAGCAGAAGGCAAAGCGTATTTATGGTATTCTTGAAAAGCAGTTTAAGAATTATTACCTTAAGGCTACCGCGGCCAAGGGTGTAACCGGCACAGTATTGTTACAATATCTCGAGACCCGGCTGGATAATGTGGTTTATCGTCTGGGTTTTGCTATTACGCGTGCACAGGCGCGGCAGATCGTAAGTCATGGTCTGGTGCGTGTAAATGGCCGTAAAGTAAATATTGCTTCGGCCCCGGTCAAGGTGGGTGACGAGATCAGTTTCTCGGTCAAGGATGCGACTACCAAGTACCTTAAAAAGAATCTTGATCTGAATGATGGTTGGGCTGTCCCGGCATGGCTACAGGCTGACAGCGCGGCTTTCAAGGGTAAAGTGATACGTATCCCTTCCCGGGAAGACATTTCATTGCCGGTTAATGAACAGTTGATCATTGAGTTGTATTCAAAATAAGCCATAATTGGTTATCCCGCGGCCTGAGCTTTTTCAAGTTCGGGACGAGAGGGGTTACGCTTCACGACCTGGTCGTGAGGCTTCACTTAAAACGAGGAGAGAACTCATGGGAGTTAAATGGCGTGATTTTCAGATGCCCAAACGTTTGGATTGCGAAGAGGCATCATATACTGAAAAGTATGGCAAATTCATAGCCGAGCCTTTTGAGCGCGGTTATGGTGTAACCTTGGGTAATTCTTTACGCCGGGTTCTTTTGTCTTCTATCGAAGGAAGCGCGGTTACCGCGATCCGTATCGATGGCGTTCAGCATGAGTTTTCGACTATTCCCGGTGTTATGGAAACGGTTTCGGATATTATCCTTAACGTTAAAGAACTGGTGTTAAGGTCGCATTCCAAGAGCCCGAAGTCGGTTTTTATTAAAGCGGCAAAAAAGGGCGATGTTAAGGCCAAGGATATCATCTCCGACGAGACTATTGAGGTCTTAAATCCGGAACATCATATCTGTACTTTGACCAAAGATATTAATTTTAATATGGAACTTGAAGTTTGTCGCGGCCGGGGCTATGTTCCTGCTGAGCAGAACAAGAAAGAAGGCGCTCCCGTTGATTCTATTGCGGTAGATTCTATCTTTACCCCCATTGAGAAAGTTAATTTCTTTCCGGAGAATACTCGTGTCGGACAGCGCACAGATTATGATCGTATGATCATTGAGATCTGGACCAATGGCGCCATGAGCCCCAAAGAAGCATTGTTGTACGGGGCTAACATTTTACAGCGTCACCTGGATGTATTTGTGGCCTATGGCCAGCTTCCGGAAGAAGAGGAAGAAGAGGAAGAGGTTTCGGCTGAAGAAGAGTCTTTGTATGCCAAGTTGCGGTTGCCTATATCGGAGTTGGAACTTTCTGTACGCAGTTCTAATTGCCTTAAGGACGCCAAGATCAAAAGCATTTCTGAACTGGTACGCAAGACCGAAGAAGACCTGCTGGAGTTCCGCAATTTCGGCAAGAAGTCGCTCACTGAGATCCAGGACCTGCTCAAAGTAATGGGCCTGAGCCTGGGTATGAAGATCGATATTAAAAAGTTGAGAAAGAAGAGCGAGTAATTCTATGAGACATGGACTGTCAGGTAATAAATTCGGACGCAATCAAACATTACGCGCGGCAACTATACGTGATCTTTGCCGGGCTGCTATAAAATGTGAAAGCATTCAGACTACCCGGGCCAAGGCGGTCGAAGCCAGGAAAGCTATTGATCGTTTGATCACGCTGGGCAAGGATAATACCTTGGCCGCCAAGCGCCGGGCTTTTGCGCTGTTGATCGATCATGAGTTGGTGAGCCATCTTTTTAATGTGGTGGCTCCGCGGTTCGTCAGCCGTCAGGGTGGTTATACGCGCATTATAAAGTTCGCGACTAACCGTCAGGGTGATAATGCTGAAATGGTAATTCTCGAATTGACCGAGCGCGCTCCGGTGGCAGTTGCGGCTGAAAGCAAAGTGGCCGATGCTGTTATCGTGGATAAAAAGAAGGCTGATCCCAAGGTTGCGGTAAAGAAGGCGGTTGCCGTTAAGCCCGAAGCAAAAGAAAAAGCCAAGGAGAAAACCAAGGAAAAAGCCAAGGAAAAGCCCGCGGCGGAAGTAAAGAAGGCTCCGGCAAAGAAGGCGGCAACCAAGGAATAATTTAATGGTCAAGTTAAATTCCCGCATTCAGCAAGTGGTTGGGTCGACTACTTTGGCGATTACTGCGCGTGCCAAGGAATTAAAAGAGCAAGGCAAGGATGTTGTTAATTTTGCGGCCGGAGAGCCCGATTTTGACACTCCTGATCATATAAAAGAAGCCGCTGTTAAGGCAATTAACAGCGGCTTCACTAAGTATACTCCCACCAGCGGCGCGGAAGATCTGCGCGTTGCTATTTGCGCCAAATTCAAACGTGATAACGGGCTCGATTATAAGCCGGGCCAGATCGTGGTTGGCTGTGGCGCCAAGCATTCCATTTTTAATGCGGTGATGGTTTTGGCCGATGCCGGCGAGGAAGTCATTATTCCGGCGCCTTACTGGGTAAGTTATCCGGAGATGGTAAAAGTTGCCGGAGCAGTACCGGTCATCCTGCCAACAAAACGGGCGAACGGTTTTAAGATGACGGCTGCGGATTTGACGGGTGCGATAACTCCGCGGACCAAAATCCTTATTCTGAACTCTCCTTCCAATCCTACTGGGATGGTTTATTCCCGTAAAGAGTTGCAGCAAATAGCTGATATTTGTGTTAATCACGGTATTTATGTTATCAGCGACGAGATCTATGAAAAGTTGCTGTATAGCGACGAGCCGTTTGTTTCCATTGCTTCTTTGGGAAAAGATATATTCGACCGCACGATCACGATCAATGGGGTTTCCAAGGCTTATTCCATGACCGGCTGGCGTATTGGTTATGCCGCCGGACCCATGGACATAATGACCCCCATGAAGAACCTGCAGGACCATTCGACTTCCAATCCCTGTTCCATCAGTCAGAAGGCGGCTTTGGCTGCGCTGAGTGCCCCGGAAGACACGATCATTGCCATGCGCAATGAGTTTAAGGCCCGCCGGGACCTGATGATGTCCTTGGTGGATGGGATCGGCAATATAAGCTATATCAAACCTGACGGTGCGTTCTATCTCTTTTGTGATTTCTCCCGGTTCGGCTCTTGCGCGGAAACGGCCAAAAGGATACTTAATGATGTGAATGTGGCTTTGATCCCCGGTGATGGTTTTGGCGCGGAAGGTTATATACGCCTGACGTTCTCTACCTCACAGGAAAGGATCAAGGAAGGTATTTCCCGCATCAAGAGCTGGATCGGGACGCAAGCGTAATTCCCGGTTTACCCAAGAACGGACCTGTTGCCATATGCCTCGTGAACTGCGCGATCTTCTTCTGACCTCTATCCAGTTAAACGCTTCAGATCTGCATTTAACCAATGGTATGCCTCCAGTGTTGCGGATCGACGGTGATCTGATGGCTATGGATGAAGCCGTCCTGACCGAAGATGACCTTAAGCGCATGATCTATGGCGCGTTAAGTGATTCACAAAAGATCCAGTTTGAAGAAGAGAAAGAGCTGGATTTTTCACTGGCTTTCGTAGGGTTGGATCGTTTTCGTGTTAATGTGCATCAACAGCGCGGCTGTGTAGAAGCGGCTTTACGGCGCGTGCCGCTGTTTATTCCCACGATCGAGGATCTAAACCTGCCGCCTGCCATTACAGCGTTGGCTCGCCGCCTTAACGGCTTGGTGTTGATCACGGGGCCAACTGGTATGGGTAAATCCACTACCCTGGCCGCGATGATCCAGCTGATCAATTCCGAGCGTAAGTGCATGATCATGTGCATTGAGGACCCGATCGAGTTTATACACACTAACAAAATGTCGGTGGTTAAACAGCGTGAAGTGTTTCGCGATACGCATTCTTTTTCCGAAGCGTTGAAGCGTTGTTTGCGCCAGGACCCTGATGTCATAGTGGTCGGTGAAATGCGTGACCTGGAAACCATTTCCACCGTGTTAACTGCGGCGGAGACCGGGCATTTGGTGCTGGCTACCCTGCATACACCGGATGCTCCCCAAACCATCGAGCGTATCATAGACGTGTTCCCGCCCTATCAACAGCACCAGGTGCGTCAGCAGTTATCGGCCTGTTTACAGGGAGTGGTTTCCCAGTGCCTTTTGCCCCATGTAAGCGGTAAAGGCCGGGTGCTGGCGACCGAGATCATGGTGGCTACGCCGGCCATTCGGAACCTCATCCGGGAGCAGGCCATAGAGCAAATGCATACCGCTATTCAGACGGGCGGGCAGTTTGGTATGCGGACTATGGACCGGGTTCTCAAGGAGTTGTTTGAGGCCGGCAAGATCTCCTTCGAGGAAGCGCTGAACCACGCCAAGAATCCGGAAGAATTGAAATTCTTCGTAAAGAATTCCGCTCACAAATGAAATTTTTGGACCTGGGTACGATCGGTTATGCCGCCGCTCTGGCTCGGCAACAGGAACTGGTCGGTGAGGTTTATGCCGGGGCGGAAGACTCTCTTATCTTTTGTGAACATCCCAAAACAATTACACTGGGCCGCAAGTTCCGGGAGGCTAATCTTTTAGCGTCTGCGGACGAGCTGTCTCGGCAAGGCTTTGTAGTGGCCCGGGCAGACCGGGGTGGAGATGTTACCCTGCACGCGCCCGGACAACTGATCTTTTATCCGATAATAAACCTTAAAAGATACTCGCTGGGTCTTAAGGATTATTTGCATAAACTTGAGCAGTCTGCCGTTGATTTATTAAATGATTTTGGTATAGTGGCTAGCGGAAATGAAGCCCAGCGCGGTGTTTGGGTGGCCGGACGTAAGGTGGCTTCTATCGGTATCGGGGTCAGCCGCTGGGTAACGTATCATGGTATGGGCCTTAACGTTTCAACCGACCTGGCTTTGTTCAATACAATGCGTCCTTGCGGGTTAAATGTCCGGATGACTTCGCTGGCTTGGGAACTTAAGCGCGCAGTGGATATGCCGGACATCAAGCTCCGGGCGGCACAACATTTTAAGAGAATATTTGGGTGTTTATGACGGCTATTCTGGTGCCCGATCTGGGCGATGGCATTGTGAGTGTTGAAGTGGCTTCCTGGTATAAGGCGGAAGGCGCTGTGGTGATGAAAGATGATGATCTAGTTGAGCTGGTGACCGACAAGGCTTCGTTCAATGTGCCGGCGCCGGTTAGCGGGGTCCTGCAGAGGATCCATGTGGCGGCCGGACAGGAAGCGGTTATCGGCAGTTCATTGGGAGAGCTGGTTTGACCAGTATGAAACGGCACATCCTTTTAATGTACATCTCGAAGATCTCCGGGCACCGCCAGGCTACCATGGCGATATCCCGTTCCCTTAAGGCTTTGTTGCCCGACGCTGAAGTAACCAGTATAAACGGTTTCGGGTATAGTTACCCTATCCTTGAGAACGTGGTCAATACGGCTTATATGGGGATAATCCGCCATAGCCCGCAGGTTTGGGACTATCTATATGACAATCCCAAGGTGGTAAAGCGTTCGGCCAATTTGCGCAAGTTCCTGAATTCATCCAGTCACAAGAAACTCGCCAAGCTTTTTCGTGAATTTCCGGCAGATACGGTGGTGTGTTCCCAGGCATTCCCCTGCTCGATGGTGGCGGATTATAAGGTTAAGAATAAATTAAATATGACTTTGATAGGCGTGCTTACTGATTGGGCGCCGCATTCATATTGGATCAACGAGGGCGTGGATTATTATGTGGTGCCCTCGGACGATAGCCGGGACCGTTTTATAAAGAAAGGCGTACCGCCGGAGAAGATCCGGGTGCTGGGAATACCTATTCGTAGCAATTTCGCCGACAAGCTCGATAAGGGCGAGGTCAGGCGTAAGCTTGGCCTGGATGAGAAGGCGCCTACGGCCTTGATCATGGGTGGAGGGCAAGGCCTGGGGCCTATGAAAGAGGCGGTTAAAGAGCTGATGAAAATGCCCGTGCCTTTGCAAATGATAGTGGTGGCCGGAGCTAACAAGAAACTATTCGCCTGGCTGGAAAAGAATGCGCCCGGAGCCGCGAACAAGATCATCTATTATGATTACTCCAGCAACATCGACCAGTTGATGGAAGCCGCCGACCTTATTGTTACCAAGCCCGGCGGGATGACCACGTCCGAATGCCTGGCCAAGGGGCTGGCGATGGTTATAGTAAGTCCTTTGCCTGGCCAGGAGGCGCGGAATACCGACTTTCTTCTGGAGAAGGGGATCGCGATCCACGTGCATGATGTGCGCGACCTGGCGGAAGAGGTGGGTTTGTTGTTAAAATCACCCGAGCGGCTTAAGGCCATGTGCCGCGCGGCCCGCGAGAATGGCAAACCACATGCGGCGGATGGTATCGCCCGTTTGGTCAAGGAGGCGCGTCCCGCCTGATTATGGTGCAGTATTTTCTCTATCGAATCGTCATCTTTATTATTCATTGTCTGGGGCGTCAGCGCGCTTACGGGTTTGCGCGTTTGTGCGCGGACATCCATTACTATTCGTCACCCACCGACCGTCGGGCGGTAACCAACAATCTTCAGCAGATCCTAAAGACCCGGGACGGTTTGCCGGTAAAGGCCCGCGAGGTCTTCCGTAATTTCGGGACCTATTTGGTGGATTTCTTCTTCATGGACAAAATGGTTGATGCCCGTTTTGTGAAGGAACAGGTGTCGATTGAGGGTTATGAACATCTGACTTCGGCGTTAGCCCGCGGCAAGGGGGTAGTGATCCTGGCCGCGCATATCGGTAACTGGGAAATGGGCGCGGCGGTCATGAACCAGTTGGGCCATCCGCTGACTGCAATTGCTTTGCCGCATAAAGACCGCCGGGTCAACGAGCTTTTTAACCGTCAGCGTATTGCCCAGGGGGTAACGGTGATACCCTCCAACATCGCGGTCCGGGGTTGTGTCCTGGCCTTACGGAAGAACAAGTGCGTGGCGGTTCTGGGGGATCGGGATTTCGGTTCTTTTGGTGAGCCGCTGGTTTTTCTGGGGCGGCCAACTTTAATTCCCAAAGGGGCGGCATTTTTTGCCCATAAGGCGGGGGCGGCGATCGTTCCGTCTTTCTTTGTGCCGGACGGACGGGGGCGTTATGTGCTGAGTTTCGGGGCAGCTATCATCGCGCCCGAGGGGCCGGCGGATAATGAACGCGATATTGAGTTAAGTTTGATGAAGCAATGTGTTGCGGCAATAGAATGTAAAGTGCGGGAGAATCCGCTGCGATGGTTAATGTTCAGGGAGTTTGGCATTGAATATGAAGATCTGTCTTCTCATTCCCGCTTACAACGAGGCGCAGGCCTTAGGGCCGCTCGTTAAGGATGTTCTGGCCCGGGGTTTTACTGTGCTGGTGGTCGATGACGGTTCGTCGGACGACTCCGCGCAAATAGCGCGCTCGGCCGGAGCCATGGTCATCAAGAATACCCGCAATCATGGCAAGGGGTACAGCCTGCAACGCGGGTTCGACGATATCCTGGCCCGGGATTTTGACGCTTTGATCACTATGGACGGCGACGGCCAGCATTGCCCGGACGACCTGGCCAAGTTCCTGGCTCTTTACGCCGAGAAGAAACCGGACATAATTTGCGGCAACCGTATGCGTAACCCGAAAGGCATGCCGGGGGTGCGCTTTGTAACCAACAAGATCATGTCGGGGCTGATCTCGCTGGTGTGCCGCCAGAAGATCTATGATACCCAGTGCGGGTATCGCCTGATCAGCACGGAAGTCCTGCGTAATATCCAGTTATCTTCCACCGCTTTTGAGATCGAATCCGAAGTGCTGATAAAAGCCAGTAAAAAGGGTTACTCGATAGTCTCGGTGCCGATAAAGACCATTTATTCCAATGAACGCAGTAAGATCAATCCTTTTTTTGATACGATCCGTTTTTTCATTTATATAGTTAGAGAGATGTTCATCCGCTGATATTTAGGAAGCTCCTGGCCGCCGTCGGCCTATTGGGCCGTCGAGGCGTCCAGGAGCATAAAATCTTTACGTAGAAAAATTTTATGGAAGACCGTTTCTTTAAATATGCTATTACTCTTTCCCTCCTGTTACATCTGGGCGTTTTTGTAAAGTTATATTTCAGCCCGAAAGGTCCCGAGGTGGTCCAAAAGACGGCAGAAATGTCGTATCATTTTACTCCTCAGCCGGAGGCTCGGCCTTCCGAAGTCCTGGAGCAGAACACCAAAGATTCAGCTTTGGCGGCCACTGCCATGGTTAAGGTTGAAGACGGGGTGGGGCTTAGGAAAATGGACGGCCCCCAGCCGCTTTTTAAGGACGTTGTGGATGTGGCTTCCGAGTTTAAGGTGTTTGAGCGCGCGCCCGAGAAAGTAAAGGGCCTTAAGGTCACCAAGGAAGTATCCATTCCCATATTGAAATCCGAGAAGATCGATACCCCCGGGTACGCGATGTATACCAATATTATCCGCGATCGTATCCGGGAGCGGGCGTATGTGAACTTTGTGAAGTATGCCGGCGGGGATGTTTATTTGACTTTCGTGGTGCGTTCCGACGGGCAACTAAGCGATGTGCAGGTATTGCAGAATCGCACCCAGGCGAGCGAGTCCTTGTGTGCGGCCGGTAAGGACAGTATCCGCGAGGCCGCCCCGTTCCCGCCTTTCCCAAAAGAGCTGAATTATCCCGAGTTGACCTTCAATATCCAGATCTCTTTCCAGCTGCGCGAGTCGGAATAGCCTGTTGAGGTGTTGGCGGTGGTTCCGTGCTAAATGGACTCTGACGCGCACAATGATGGTTTCTGCGAGACAATATCCCTTCTCTCTTCTTAGATATTAAATAAATTCGCAATGTGAGAAATAATGTTTTATATTTAGAGCGAGAAAGGTAGTATCATGAAAAACCGCCTCCCTTGAGCGTAGGTTGACAACGTGAGTTGTCAGAGCTACAAATGACTGAAACAGTCATTAAAAGGAGGCGGTAATGAGACAAGCAATAGTATATGCAGGGAATGATGTTCATCAAGATTTTATTGAGGTGGCAGTGTATCGGGCAGATGAGAATGAGCCGTTCATCGAGAAGCGTCTGGTAAATGATCGCGGTGTCGTGCAGAAGTTTTACAAGAAGCTGGTGGAAGAATATGATGTACGGGCGTGTTATGAAGCGGGCGGTTGCGGGTATGTAGTGTATCGGTGGTTGAAAGAAATCGGAGCCGGATGCGATGTGATTGCTCCGAGCTTGATCCCGAAACGAAGCGGAGACCGGATAAAGACCGACAAGCGTGACGCAAAGAAGATCGGCCGGTTGTATCGGTCGGGAGAGTTGGTTCGGGTTCATGTTCCGAGCGCATCCGAAGAAGCGGACCGGGCTCTGGTGCGGTTGCGGGAACAGATTTTAAAAGAACTAAATCAATCAAGGCAGTATATTCTGAAGTTTTTACAGTTACGCGGATATCGTTACGAGGGTAGTAATTGGACGCAAGAGCATGAGTTTTTTCTTAAGAGATTAAAGTTCGAGAATAAGCATGAGCAGTTTGTGTTCGACCGATACTTGGCGATGTTGGAATTCAAGAAGATCGAATTAAGAGAGATCGAAGTTGGGATTGAGCACTTGTCGGTGAGCAATCAATATGCGGAGCCGGTTAAGAAGTTAAGGAGTTTCCGCGGGATAGACACATTAAGTGCGATGACGATCATCACGGAGGTGATCGATTTTAAGCGGTTCGCCGGGGCAAAAGATTTTATGGGGTTTTTGGGGTTGGTGCCAAGCCAGTACAGTTCCGGCGGATCTCGAAGGCTTGGATCAATTACGGGAACCGGGAATCGACGATTAAGACGGGTGTTCGTGGAGGCGGCCTGGCATTATCGGCATAAGCCGGCAGTGACAAAAGCCTTAAAAGACCGGCAGAACGATATAGCGGTCGAAGTGAAAGAGTATTCGTGGAAGGCCCAGCAAAGATTGAGCAAGAAGTATTGGCGGTTAGCGAATCGAAAAGAGAAAAATATTGCAACGGTGGCTGTGGCTCGAGAGTTAAGCGGTTTTGTATGGTCGTTAATGACGCATGAGACGGGTTTTAGCCGGTAAATTGAATAAACGGTTTTTTAAAAAACCATCAGGAGCATTCTAAGAGGGACGATTGGCACGAGAGGGCAATCCTTGGCTCCCCTATGTGCTAGGAAGAAATTCTGAATGCACGACACGTAGTGCAAGGCAGGCCCAGACGGAGTTGATCCACTGTAGTAAGTTCATGAAAATGAGCTGAACCTACGCATACCAGGTTGATTCATCGTCGAAGCCGCCAATCGTTCCTCTTTTTTTGTTGCGTTATGAAATGACGAGCAATTAACACGAACGCGAAAAGGGTTGACGGCGGTTTTCCATACCAGGGGCCTTGCTGGCTATGAACAGATTTTTTGGGAGATATTGCAAAAAAGTCATTTCCGGGCTTGTGGCGGCTGTATTTGTCATAGGATCTGTGGGGACTTCGTATGCTCAGAGCGTTGTTCTAATGTCTGCACCCGGGACCATGGTTTCCTTAAGCGAGCCCTTTGTTCCGCCACTACTTAAGGGCATCAAGATTTATCGTAATGACCCTTTCCGCTTTGATTTTATTCTTGATACAGGTGATGACCCGGAATCAGTCCAGCAGCTAAAGACCGATGCCAACCGTCTTATAAAATATTTCCTCGCCTCGTTGACCGTTCCTGAGAAAGACCTTTGGGTTAATCTTTCGCCTTATGAGAAAGACCGTATTGTGCCAGACGCCTTTGGTCAGACCGAAATGGGGCGTGACCTCCTTGCACAGGATTACATCCTCAAGCAGATAACGGCGTCTGTTTTTTATCCTGAAGGCAAAATTGGCAAGGAGTTTTGGGGCAAGGTCTATGCTGAAATGCTTAAAAGATACGGTACGACTGACATCCCCGTTGATACGTTTAACAAGGTCTGGATTATTCCCGAAAAGGCGACGGTCTACGAAAATAAAGACGCCGCAGTTGTAGTGGAAAGCAAGCTGAAGGTTATGCTGGAAGAGGATTACCTGGCCCTTGACAAGAACATAGCGGTCAAAGAGCAGGCCATGCCAACTACCAATAAGCTTGGGTCGGACATTGTCCGTGAGGTCGTGATTCCCATTCTTGAGAAAGAAGTCAACGAAGGCAAGAACTTCGCACCGCTCCGCCAAGTATATAATTCGTTGATCTTGGCAACGTGGTACAAGCGCAAGGTTAAGGAAAGCATCCTTGGGCGGGCGTATGTTGACCAGCAGAAGACCGCCGGCATTGATATTGCCGACAAGAACGAGAATGAAATTATTTATCAACAGTACGTTGAGACGTTTAAGAAGGGTGCATATAACCTCATAAAGGAAGAATATGACCCAACCACACAGGAGACCATCCCGAGAAAGTATTTCTCCGGCGGGATAGACTGGGCGATGAACAATGTGTTTGAAAAAAAGCCTGTGGGCTTAGAAACATTGACGAGGATTCGTTTTATTCGGGCTATGATCATTACAATGATAACCCGGCCGCTGAAGAAAGTTATACAAGTAGGGAGAACAGTAGACGATAAGTCAGAGGCTGTCACAATGGGAGACTCTAGGCCTAGAGTGGAACAATTACCTTTAAATGTTTATATTGCATCGCCTCATATTTCGAGAGAATCGGTATTACAAGCAATGCAGAACAGTCCGTTTATAAAGGTTACTGACGGTAATGTGATCGAAACTTACGATAATTTTCCTTGGTCAATTCAAGCAACTTCCTACGACACAATTGATCAGTTCTTTCAGAGTTCCGTTGCTGCGATGGCGGGACAGAAGGGAAGAAGTCTTTTTGCCCATATTATTCGGATGGCTCGAGCTGAGCCTGATAAGGTACACTATGTGCTTGATTGGGGGGCGGGGCGATTAGATTCGGCGTTAAACGATCTGATCCATCGATTGAGGGGTGAAGGGATCAAGAACGTCCATATTCTGGCATTTGGAAATGTCCTGGATTCCAGAATAATAAATTTTCCGGAGGTGTCTTTTATTTTTGGAAGAGCTCAGGATTTGTTTGGTCAGCTAGACAAGATGGGGGTACGTGGCAAAGTTATTGCTGGATGGGGCTTCGCTAGTGTTACGCATTATCTTATAAATCTTAACTTCTCAGATCGAGCTGATTACGTTCACAATATCTTGAAGTATTTTGCGCCTGAAGGGGTTTTCTGTGCGCACATCCCTTTTGACTCCGGCCATTGGGATTACTACAAGATGGAAGGGCATGGTCGTGTTTTGACAGACCGGGGAACGCTTTTGTTTTTGGGGGATGGATCTGGGATAGGCCCTAGTGCTAATAGCGTAGACACAGAAGAAGTGCCTGCCTACCAGGCAAATGATCATCTAAGTACCGAGGGGTCTGGTGATGGCGCGCAGACGGATAGATCGGATAGGGGTGGTATTGACCTGGCCGCTGAGCGGATGAAGGTTGAGAATAAAAGCAGCGGGGGTGAAATTCAATTCAATGTAGACCCTGTCATGCTGGACCGCATGCAAAATGCTGATGGCTTGGAGTCGGAGATCATTGGCATGGAACGCTTTGATAACTTACCGCGGTTCTTGGGCGTTTATGGGATTTCTTCACCGCCCGTAGGTGGTTAGATTCAGAGGTATTCAAATGTCTTGAAACGTCCCGGTCAGATTCCCGCGCGGCTCACCGGGACCATCTTGGCTGGATTTGTTCATATTCTGCACACCGCCAACATTAGGGGAGGAAGCGTTTGGTTAATAAGTCAGTAAAACAACAACTTGTTGAGCATGTGGCCAGTTTACTGGAATGCCGGAGTTGTCCGCACATGCATCCTGCGGTGGTTTCCGGCGGGCCGGTGGTGAGCCGGGTTTTGCTGGTAGGCCAGGCGCCGGGTGACAAGGAGCCGGTGCTGGGCCGGCCGTTTGCCTGGACGGCGGGGAAGACCCTGTTCCGCTGGTTTAAGGAAGCGGCCGGGGTAAGTGAAGCGCAGTTTCGGTCTAGCGTTTATATGGCCGCGGTATGCCGGTGTTTCCCGGGCAAGAAGGCCACTGGCGGCGACCGGGTGCCGGCGTCGGAAGAAATCCTGAATTGTGCCCGCTGGCTGGACCGCGAGCTATTGATCTTGCGGCCTGCACTGGTGATACCGGTGGGCAAGCTGGCTATTAACCAGTTTATTCCATCGGGCAAGCTGGATGATATTATCGGCCGTCAATTCCCGGTTGCCAGAGCCGGAAATTCCTTTGATATTATTCCCCTCCCGCACCCTTCCGGCGCTTCGCCGTGGCATCGTATGGAGCCCGGCAAAAGCCTGCTTAAGAAGGCGTTGGATCTTATTGTAAAACATCCGCAATTTCGTGTGATGTTGAGTTCGTTCGTTGCCTGCGGTGGCGGCGACAGGGGTTAATTCAGGTAAGTGCGCGGATGCCGGTGTTGGTGGGCAATGGCTGAGATAACAATGGTGTTGTTAACAATACCATAGATTACCATGTACGGAAATCTTCGCAGAAGACATTTTCTGGAAGTTTTTGTGATGAACGGGCATCTGAGATTTCTTGTTCGGCTGTTTGAAGGAAAACTATGTTCATTGTAAGAGTCGTTTTTTGATGTCGTCGTAACTGACGGTTTTAATACCGCCTTTTTTGTAAGCGGCCAGACGTCGATCTGATTCAATGCCCCAGGCCCGTTCAACTGCGGGGTTCGATCCGTGCAGATTTTGGAAGATCGCATCGGCGATGCGTAATTGTTCGGCAGGTTTAAGGTTTTGTATACTTTTCTCGATGGTTTTGACGGTCATAAGGTCTCCAGTTGATTTATTAGAATGTAACATTCTTTTAGCTGGGTGTCAAACCAAAGGGTTGTGGCGCGCATTTCTCCGGCGCTTCGCCGTGGCATCGCATGGAGCTTGGCAAAAGCCTGCTTAAGAAGGCTTTGGATCTTATTGTAAAACATTCGGCATTTCGGATGGTTTGAAATGGTTATTCAATAAATTGTGCCGCTGTGGAAAGCTGGATGATCGAGGTCACTATGGGGATAAGCCCGGAAAGTTGTTCGGGCAGGGCGGCGTGGTCGGCGGGCATGATGGGTTGCGTCGTACCTGAGTCGGTAATGTCCAGCAGGTCCGGGTTCATATTGATACCGCCAGGATTCTGCGTTCTACCCTGGGCGGCAGCAGCGTCGATGGTGACAATTTCAACATTGTAGTGGTTTTCAAAGAAATCAAATGCGGCATCCATGATATTATCGGCGAGTTCCGGGACGAATGGAAAACCACTGAGTGCGAGGTTCTCTTTGTAATCGATATAGGTCTTGCTCGGCAAGGTATTGGTTCCTTGGGCCCGTACGGATGTAAGCAGTTTGTTTAAATATTCCAGGCTTTTGTAGTAGGCGTTTTTGATCCGGCCAAGTTGCTTGGGATCCATTTTCGGGTCGTCTTTGTAGTATTCAGTGACAGTGTCTGTAATGGTTCTGAAGATGGGGCCGGTTACTTTGGGGTCCAGTTTGGGTTTTTCCTGTTTTGTTTCGCTGGCGAGCAGGTTAGTTAAGGCCTTGTTTTTCTGCAGTAATGCTTTGGTGATTATGATCGGATCGCGGATTGTAAATACCTGCTCGTTCAAATTGTTCCGGGGGGTGGTGTCAAAATAGGCATCAGGGAACATTCCGCTCTCCCGGGTGATGGTGACGGAAGTTTGGGATGGAGGGATGTATTGCGCAAAGAAATCATAGGCGGCTGATTTAGGGCCCAGTACGACCTGGGGGACGAATTCAGCCATTTTGGCGATCGCGGCCGCAAAGGCCGGGGTGACGTTGTAGGAAGACCCGCTATAGATGGCTTCAATGAAGGCCCCTTCTTTCCCCAGAACAACATCCGCTGTGGCGATGAGCTCATCACTTTGGTTATGGACACGGATAAAGGTTATATTAGGGGAAAAGCCTGTGATGGCCGGCCGGATTTGGGCAACACCGCCGATCGCAAAACAGCCTTGCCCGCCGTACCCGCCGATGGTGGACTCCCGGAATACGTTTTTGGCAACCTCGACCGTAGCCGGCGATGTTTCGTCAGTATTCTTCATTTCGGCCTCGATGCGCCGGATATCGGTTAGCATGTTTTGGAGGAACTGTTCTTGGGCTCTGGGTATGGAAATGCCCGAGGCTTTGACCGCCTTGAGGAGATCTTCGGCTTTTGCGGTGGTAGTTATTTGATCAGGAGCGCTGGTTAGGGAAAGTCTTTCTCCGTTCAGCGAGGTTACTCCGAGCTCCAGGACTGTCTCGAGCATGGCGATGACTGTCTTACGGATTTGTTCTTTACGTTCCAGGTTACTGGTTCCGGCGTTTAGCGTCCAGGGCAGGGTAAAGCCTGTGGATAGGAACATAGGATCGTACTGCGCATCTTTAAGGTGCTGGCTAATGGTGCTGTTCGATGTGTAGCGCTTGCCCGGATTTTCGAGTCCTTCTTTGGTCCAGAAATCATCATCAATGTTCATCAGGGTGTCAGTGACTTTCTTTTCGGCATTCTTTAGAGCGGCCGCCTCAAGGGTGCGGCGGGTATTCCCATTAGCTTTCTGCAGGGCTTTTGCGGTGGGGGGAGTGTAGACAGCGATAAAGCGGTTGATGGCAAAGCGGGTTAAGGCAGTGATGGTCTGTTCATTCTGTCCGTTGCGGACCATGTTGTTAAGAACCGAGACCATGGTGTTGATCGTGTTAATGAAACGATCGTCATTTAAGAGGGGGGTCAGTTTGGCCGGAAGCTTTTTCTCCAGAAGGTCTTCCAGCACATATTGTCTTAATTCAGTCATGCGACTGGTCATGCGTGCCGGGATCTTTTTGACCAGTTGCGGGTTTTTGACGTATGCAAGATAACGGGTGAAGGCCCGGAGGGTCCATTCCATGCGGCGTTTCAGCGGGGGGTCATAACGGGGTGTTGTTGTTTTGGAGCGTATATTTTGTTCGATTTTAAGAAGTTCAGTGCACCCCGGGATTATACTCATACGCAAGTTAAGCTTGATATCTTTGTTGGACAGGAATTTGACCACAGCATTCATAAAGGTTTTGTTTCTGTTAAGGGCGGAATCCAGGACCAGGAACGCTTTTATCTGATGCGTATAAAGAGGGTTGCCGGAGACAAAAAGCTCAATGAAGAAAGGTGCGGACGAGTCGTCAATCGAGATGCTCGCCCAGGACAATGATTCGATGAGTTTTACCCGGAGCTTGAAATAAGACAAGAAATCTTCAAAGCGTGTGTGTTGTTGTTTATTAAGAATGCTGGCTGTGATGGTACGAAAAGAGGTGTTTTTTTCATGGTTATGGATTCTTTGAAGAATTAAACGGATTGCGCTGGCCAACCTTAGGATTTCCTGGATGCTTTCATGGAACCTTTTTGAAGATGTATTCTGCAGAAGGGGGATCATGTGCTCCGGGAGTGCATTGTCCAGGGCGGATTCCAGGAAGGCCTTTCGGAAAGCAAAAAGGATTGATCGTAAACGCGGGATATCGTCAGTTGTCAGGATTTCCCCTGTCGTTGGGTGTGCAAGCACGTTTTCAATGGCAGTATTGGCCTTTTCGTGCTCGGCCATGAGGCCGTCGAGCCTTGGAATTGTCAGGGAGTGCTTGGTTGATATTGTCTGTTGAGCGCTCAGCTCTAATAATTCGGTGTAGGTATCCGCGATCTGCATGCGCACGTCGATGGCGATCTTTTCATTGGCCAGGGCCGCTCTAAAGGCAGAATATTTTTCTTTAGGAAAAAACTCCATTCGAAAACGGAAGAGCGAAGACAGGGAGTCAAAATGTTCCGCGATATTCCCGGACCTGGTAATAGCCTGGACCAGGGAAGAGTAGGTTGCTTTGCCCAGGAATGGAATGATGTCTTTATTGACCAGGGCCGTCTTGGGTGCATAACGAATGATATCTTCCAGTATCTGTCCCGCCAACCCATCTCGACTAATTTCGAAATCCCGTTATATTAGC
>JADFZK010000066.1 GCA_015232565.1 Candidatus Omnitrophota bacterium | reverse complement strand
AATAGAGAAATAATAAAACATTTAGGCTCCATTGCGGTCAATTTTCGATTTTCCATTGCTCTTCAAATGTTAGGAAGCGTTAGAGACACTACACTAGGATTTTAAAGGAACTTCGCGGAACGGATATTCTTTTCCAGGTGATACAGAAGGAAAGTGTTAAGGATATTCTTGAGCTCGATCCGTATGGAAGGCGCCATGCCCAGCTTAAGGCAGGCGGTCCAGTCGTGCTGCTCCACATAAAGCAAGGTTGCCACAGCCCCGGCAGATACCGCAATACTGTCGGTATCGCGCGGGCCGCACACCCCGCACATCAACCCGCCTTTTAAGACACTGAACCTGGTCCGGCCCATAATATTCTTGCCACAGCGCACGCACGAGTCGATATGCGGCCGAAACCCCGACAGCGCCAACACCTTTATCTGGAACATATGCACCAGCGTTGATATGCCGGCCGGAGATAAATTGCGCGTGCCCAGGGGATCATTGACGTCGGAATTATGGCGGGCGTCCCTGGCGCCCGGACCGGGGTTATCCAGGGCACGCAAAAAATCGCTTAACAAGGAATACACCCCCGGATTAGGCTCTTCCAGAGGCATTACTTTATTAAGCAATTCACAGGCATATTCCGCCGCATTGATCCTTTTGATATCTTCACGGATAGCCGGAAAGAATTCCCGCATGTCGCACTGGCCGACCAGGTGAATATCACTGTTGCGGTACTGATAGAACACAATATCGTTCACCGAACATTTATCCGCCGAAGAACCAAATTTTCGCGGATCCTTGCGTATCCCTTTAAGCACCCCGATAACCTTGCCGCATTTGCGCGTAAAGAAAAAACACAACTTGCTGGTTTCACGATGGTCCATGGAACGCAAAACAATGGCTTCAGTAGAAATTATTGCCATCTAAGACCACTCTTTATGAACTTGCCCAAAATTGTACTAAGGCTTATAATTAAGTAGTTCGTAGTTAGGTAAATGCTTTATCCAATCAGGTACACGGGCCGCCAGGAAACTGGCGGTCTATTTTTTTGTTACCTGCAACAAGATGTCTTCCTGCCGGCTCATTTGCTCACGCTGGACGGCGGTGGCATCATCATACCCCAGCAAATGCAGGATGCCGTGCGCCACATAACGCAATAACTCACGCTCAAACGGCTCTCCGTACTCGCGCGCATTGCGCCGGGCCTCGGCCGGACAAATATAGATCTCGCCTTCCAACCGCTTCCCCCTGGTCCCCAGATCAAAAGTTATAACATCGGTAACATGATCGTGGCCGAGTGCCCGGCGGTTTAAGGCCCGCATCTGCGGGCCGGTAAGGAAGACCACCGAGAGGTCATAAGAAATACTGCCGGCGGCACGTAATATACGCTTAATGTCGGCGGCGAGTGCGGAATTACCGTTATTTCTGGGCGGCATCGGGATATTTCACGCGCACGTGGTACATGGCGCTCAAAACCTTGGTGAAGGTCTTGCTGATGATGTCGATCTCGCGCAGGGTCAGCGCGCATTCGTCAAGCTGGCCGTCGATGAACTTGTTGTTCACGATCCGGCGCACCACTTCGTCGATCTTGGGCTGGGTATGCTCGTCGAGCGAACGGGTAGCCCCTTCGACAGCATCGGCCAACATCATAATAGCGGTCTCCCGGGTTTGCGGCTTGGGTCCGGGATAACGGTAATTCTCTTCATTAACCTCGGCCCCGCCCGAACCGGTCAGCGCGCGCTGATAAAAGAAATGGATCAGGCTGGTGCCATGGTGCTGGCGGATAAAATCGATGATCTTTTCGTTTAGCCCGTGCGCCTCGGCGATACTGACGCCTTCTTTTATGTGATTAAGGATCACCAGCCGGCTCATGGAAGGCTCCAGGTCGTCGTGCTTGTTATCGGCCATCATCTGGTTCTCGGTGAAATAATGCGGCTTCTCCAGTTTGCCAATATCATGGTAATACGCTCCCACCCGGACCAACAGCACATTGGCGCCAATAGCATCGGCCGCGGCCCCCGCCAGATTGCTCAGGATAAGGCTGTGATGATACGTGCCCGGCGCTTCGAAAGCCAGTCGCTTAAGCAAAGGCTGATTGATCGAATCCGAAAGCTCCAGCAGGCTGAAGTTGGTGAGCTCACCGAACAAATACTCAAAGATCTTCAAAGCCCCCAGGACCACCAGCGCCGAGACCAGGCCGTTGATAAACAAAGGCTTGATCTCATGCCCGTACGCCGCACTGCTCAGCGCCGGATGAAAAAGCAGGAACCCCGCTACCTGAACCACCCCGATGATAACACCAGCGCGCAATAACGTGCCGCGGGTGCGCGCATCCTTAATGGCATAGGCCGATACCAACCCGCCCACGAAGAAGGTCAGCATAAAATCCACGCCCGCCCCCACGGTCAATGTAACCACCGCACTGGTAATAAAGGACATCGAGAACGCCAGCTGAAGATCATTAAACAACAAAATGGTCAGCATCGCCACCGCGGAAACCGGAATGTAATACGGCGAAAAGCGCGAATATTCCGTCATTGCAGTAGCGGCAAAAACTATTAGCGCCAACAGTAAACTTAAATGCAGGATCCGCTGGCCGGTAGCCCGCTTGAAAAGCATTAGATGGAACGAATAAAAAAGCAGGAAGAACGGCAGGAAAAGCGACAACCCCGCCAGGGCGCAGTAACCCAGCAAAAGCAGGAGCACGACCCCGGCGGTTATAAGCCTACTTGTCTTTGTTCTTATCATTTCGTTCATAGGCTTCTATTATCTTCTGCACCAATTCATGACGGACAGTATCTTCGCCGGTCAAATGGACGAACTTGATCTCTTCTACCCCTTTAAGGATATGCTCGGCTTCCACCAGCCCGATGGCCTGGCCTTCCGGCAGGTCACTTTGCGTGATGTCGCCGGTGATCACTGTTTTGGAATCGAAGCCCATGCGGGTCAGGAACATTTTCATCTGTTCCGGAGTGGAATTCTGGGCTTCATCGAGGATAACGAATGATTCGTTGAAAGTCCGACCGCGCATATAAGCCAGCGGAGCGATCTCTATAATTCCCTGCTCGGAATACTGTTCCACCATCTCGGGCTCCAACATCTCGTAGAGCGCGTCGTAAAGCGGGCGCAGGTACGGCATGATCTTCTGTTCCAGCTCGCCGGGCAGAAAGCCCAGGTTCTCGCCGGCTTCCACCGCTGGACGGGTCAGGATAACCCGGCGCACCAGGCCTTTTTTCAGCGCGTTAACCGCCATGGCCATGGCCAGGTAAGTTTTACCGGTACCGGCCGGGCCAATGCCGAAAACGATATCATATTTTTTAATAGCTTCAAGATACTCGATCTGCCCCTTGGTCTTGGGTGTTACCAACCCGCCCTTAACGGGCAGTTCGATCTTTTCCTTATTTAAACGCTTGAGGCCGCCCTCTTTTTCCTGCTCGGCAACCCGGGTGGCATAAAGAATGTCGCGCTTTTTAACAATACGGCCGCTTTTAACAATACCGATCAGGTAAGTAAAAAGCTCCCCGACCTGGTTCACCTTATCCTCAGGGCCGTCAATGCGCAGGCCTTCGTGCGTACGATAAACATGCACGCCGAATTCTTTTTCGATGGTCTTCTGGTTCTCGTCAAATTTGCCAAAGATCTGCTGGATCAGGTGATTGTCGTCGAGTTTCAGGTTCAAGACCATAGGGCCGCGCGCTCCTTTGCAATTAAATAAAGGTTTACTTACTCCGCCGAAGGGATCTTCAAGGTTATTCCGGGCTTCAAAAAATTGGGATCTTTAATAAGTTCCTTGTTAGCATCATAAATCTTAGTCCACTTGCTGAAAGAACCATAAAGTTTTTTTGATATCTTCTGCAAGGTATCATCTTTCTCCACCTTATACAAAGCCGGCACCACCAAAGCCGGCTCTTGCACTGGTGCGCCCTGCGTAAGGACTCCCGGGCCCTTGGCCGGAAAAGAAAAGTTGCTTTCATGCACCACCGTCGTGTCTTTTGCAGTGGTAACTACCTGGCTTTGGCCATTTTCTTTCCGGCTTACATCCGGCTCCGCCACCGCCTTTTGAACGGCAGGCCCGGTACTATTCTTGTCTATAAATTCCACCACCACCACTTGCCTGGTTTTAGGCTTGGCCGGAGCGGGCACGCCCTGAACCTCCTGGTCCACGCGTTCGCGTTCGGCCAGGTAAGCCCGGGTCTGTACGCACCCCGATACCGCTAACACACATCCCAGAAACAAAGGCAAAGCAAAATAGCGCATATTATTTCTCCTGATAAACTTCAACCCGGCTGTTTCTTCTTAAGCGTGAGCAAACTCAGTTCCGCCAATTGCTTGTCGTTAACTACCGACGGTGCAGAGGCCAGCATACAAGTCCCGCGCTGGGTCTTAGGGAACGCGATAGTATCCCGAATGGAATCCAGGCCCGAAAGAATGCCTACCAGCCGGTCCAGCCCATACGCCACACCCGCGTGGGGCGGTGCGCCGTATTCAAAAGCATTCAGCAAAAAGCCGAAACGACTTTCGATCTCTTCCTGACTCAAACCGATAATATCAAAAATACGCTTTTGCATTTCCCGCCGGTGAATACGAATGGAACCGGAACCGATCTCATTGCCGTTAAGCACCAGGTCGTAAGCCCGGGAACGGATATTGTTGAGGTCCGTGCCGTCCAGGCGCGCCACATCTTCGGGATGAACCGACGTAAAAGGATGGTGTTCACTGTCCCAGCGTTTTTCCTGGGCATCCCATTTGAACAAGGGGAATTCCGTTACCCACAGAAACGCAAACTCGTTCTTGTCGGTTTTATCTTTCCGGATATCGGGCTTGTCACAACCATATTTAGCCATAGCCTCGGCATGGCTCATCCTGGGGAACGGGATCGGAAGGTCTATCCCTTTAACTTCCTTAAGGACTTTCTGGAACATCCGTTCGGTAACCGCATAAACATCCTCCTCGTCCACGAAAGACATCTCCATATCGATCTGGGTGAACTCGGGTTGACGGTCGGCGCGCAGATCTTCATCGCGGAAACATTTCACGATCTGGTAATAACGGTCCATACCCGAAACCATCAGCAGCTGTTTAAACAACTGGGGCGACTGCGGCAGGGCGTAAAACTGGCCCGGGCTCAGACGGGAAGGCACCAGAAAGTCACGGGCGCCCTCGGGAGTTGACTTGGTCAAGACCGGCGTTTCCACTTCACAGAAGTGCTCGCCGTTCAGGAAAGCGCGCACGGTATTCGACACTTTGTGGCGCAAAAGCAAGGCCTCGCGCATTTTATCGCGGCGGATATCCAGGTAACGGTAGGTTAAACGGGTTTCCTCGTTCACTTCCACATCACCGTCGATCTCGAAGACCGGCACCTTGCTTTCGTTCAATATTTCCAGCTCCTTGGCCAACAGCTCAATGCCGCCGGTGGGGATATTAGGATTGGCGTTCTTGTCCGGGCGCACATTGACCTGCCCCTTAATGCGCACCACGTATTCCGGCCCCAGCCTTTGGGCATTATTGTGCGCGTCTTTGGCCACCGAAGGCACAAAAACCACCTGCGTTATGCCATAACGGTCGCGGATATCGATGAAGATCAGCTTGCCATGGTCCCGGCGTTTATGTACCCAGCCGGTAAGCACCACTTCCTGATCCTTGTTAACCGGCCTTAATTCTCCACACGTATGCGTACGCAACATTTAGTCACCTCTGATTAATAATAACTTTTTTCTCATTTTCCCATTGGCCGACGACCTGGTCTAACGGCACCGTTCGCTGTTCCCCGCTTTGCATATTCTTGACGGCCACTTGCCCATTGCGGATCTCTTCATCGCCGAGAATAAGCGCATAGCGCGCGCCCAGCTTGTTGGCCTGCTCAAACTGTTTTTTAAACGCCCGGGAGCCAAAATCCATATCCGCACTGATACCTGCGGCCCGCAAAGCATTAACGAGCTGGAAAGCCCGTGCTTCAAACTCCGCACTACCGGTAATAACAAAAGCTTCGAGCTCAGGGGTTCCTACCAGAGGCTTTTTTAAATGCTCCAGCGCCAGCAAAATGCGTTCCATTCCCAAGGCAAAACCGATAGCGCCGGTATACGCCGTTGCCCCCTCGGTTTTTTGGCCGTCCGGCTGGCGGCCGCCCAGCTGTTCTATTAAACCATTATAACGCCCACCGGCGCCAATAGCATCCTGCGCACCCAGGCCGGCAAAGATCATTTCAAAAACAGTATGCGTATAATAATCCAGGCCCCGCACCAGTTCCGGCGAAACTTCATAAACCACGCCCAGCTGGTCTAAACCCGCCTTTACGCTCTCAAAATATTTCAGGCCGCTTTCCGAAAGATGCCGGGTGCCAATATTTAATGAAGCAATAACCGACCGGCAAGCGGCGTCCTTGGAATCCAGTAAACGAAAAACATTACGCTCATATTGCACCTGACAGTCATGGCTTAAACCAGCGATCTTGTCTTTCAAAGCCTCCCTCAGCCAAATGGCAAAACCGGCTTTATCTTCCGCCGTACCCAGGCTGTTGATCCTGACCTTAAAGCCCTCCACCCCGAAAGACTTGAGAAGGTTAACCGCTAAAGCGATGATCTCGGCATCCAGTAAAGGATTGTTAGCGCCCCGGCCAATAACCTCGGCACCGATCTGATGGAACTGGCGCAAGCGCCCTTTTTGCGGACGTTCACCACGGAACATGGGGCCGATATAAAAAAGTTTGGATAAATATTCGTTACGGCCGATATCAAACTGATTGTAAGCCCGCACTACTGCCGCTGTGCCTTCCGGACGTAATGCCAGGCCAGCATCTTCAACAACGCCAGGCTCAATCATATTGGGCGCATTGTGCGAATTTACGGAAGAACGCGAAGAACTTACTTCTAAAAGTTGTTTATTAACCACTTCGGTGGTTTCGCCCAAAGAGCGCTTGAACAAGCCGGACTCTTCAAACACCGGTGTGCGGATCTCCTTATAGCCATACACCCCGAAAAGGCTTCGGGATGTAGCTTCAAGGAAAGTCCACGCGCTGATCTGATTAGGCAGAATGTCCGCTGTGCCGCGGGGGTTGGCTATCTTCGATATCACAACACTCACTTGATCTTCTGTTTCATCACCAGGCCGGCCTTAAAGACCACCACCCGGCGGGGAGGTACCGGGACACTGGTACCGGTACGAGGATTACGCCCCAGACGCGCCCGGCGTTCCTTGACCTTGAATACGCCAAAATTACGTAATTCCACTTTTTCGTTACGGTCGAGAGCTTCCACAATAACATCAAAAGTCTTTTGCACAATACGCTTTACATCAACTTGCTTGATTCCGGTAGCGTCAGTGATCTTGATTACAATGTCTTTTTTGGTCATACTGTCCGGGCTCCCTCAGGTTTATCCTAAAATGTTGCATCCATAGTATCAACAAGGCTTTATGCTGTCAACAACAAATCTGACGCCCAAATTAACTAAAAGTTCTTGGTGATGGCGCCCATGATCTTGGTGCCGGATTTGGCGGCGGTGGCTATGAAGGAGATTATGTCGCAGGCGTCGTTACCAGCCGAGAGCGTAGGCGGCGCTCCGCCAGCCCACAGAACATCGCCGGCAACACCCGCTAATTGCCAGGTGGTTACCGTACGATTACCGGAACCATCCTGACAAACGATCAGCCTAAAGGTTTGCCCCGGCTGGGCATTGGTATTGTTGATAGTATGCCCCACATCATTCAGCGTTACATACTGCTGGTTAGAAGTAGCCCAGTTAACATTGATCGTCCCACCCACGACCAGTGACGCTTCATTAACAAACGCCGAGCCGCTGGCAACCTGTAGTTTGGCCACCGGGGCAGCGGAGCCAATACCTACATTGCCGTTAAAATAATTACCCGCGGAACCCAGGCTGTAAATAGTGGCATCGGTTTCAATAGCGCCTTGCACGAAGAGGTCGGAATTGCCAGTTAGGTAGGTGTTCAAAGCCGGGCCGATGGACACGTCTCCGGTGATGGTCATACTGCCAGTGACCTCCATCATAGCCCGCGGCGTAGTTGTGCCAATGCCCACAGTGCCGTCCAAAACATACACCGAGCCATCCACCGCCAGCCGGGCGCCAGGAACAGTGATCCCGATACCCACATTACGATTGATAACCTCATTCCCCCGCCCGTCAGTAACAGCCCGGGCCGGCGCAGAGAAAACTGTACACAAAAACACACTAAAGCAAAACAAGAAACACTTGTTTAACATGGGCCGTATGCCCGCAAACGCCGCCCACCTCAAGAAACTCTTTGCATTAAAGCCGTGCTCTATAAATTTCCGCTGACTCGACCAGACAAAAGCACCACACCCCATCGCCCTTGTGGGGCCAGGAAGACCGGCAACTTCGTTTGCGGTAAAATGCCTGCTTTCATTCATGAAAGGACGCTATTGTTAATTATCGGCGCGGGAAGTTTCTACCCAGGAGGAGCCATCGAACATTAAAGACAACATATCGCCCGCCCCCAACGAGAACGCCACCCCGCCCGACAGGCTCAACCCGGTACCAGTCTCGAACTTCACAACTTTAGTGGAATCCACACCTTGTAAATAAAGCACCTGGCCGGCAATACCTGGCACGATCTGCGGATCACTTACAATATCAACCAGCAGGCTGTCACCCTTGATCTGCATGAAGGTCCGGTTTACTACATTAATACCGTCGGCGGCGGTAACAGTGAAGACTGTGCTGGGGGTTAATGCAACAGTTCCGGCCACCACAGCTCCGGCACTGTATATGGAAGAGTCGGTCTCAATAGCGCCTTTTACAAAAAGGTCGGCGTTATTGGAAGCATAGGTCATTAAAGCCGGGCCGATAGTGACATCGTCTGTAATAGTAACGCCGCCGGTTACCTCCATCTTCGCCCGCGGCGCGGTGGTGCCGATGCCCACGTTGCCGGTAAGCGTAGTGTTACCGGATACCGACATTGATCCGGCGGTTTGTAACCCTGTCACAACTGCAGATCCCGACGTTTGCAAGCCCGTAACAGTGGCCGAGCCGGCGGTTAAGGCTTGGGTTACCTGCGCATTGCCGACAATCGTGGCGTCGCCGGTGACGGTCATGCTTCCGGTGATGGTGACTTCACTGGAGACGGTGTTGATGCTGAGCACGTCCGCGCCGGCGCCGGCTTTCTTTACATTGAACGCCCGGACACTGTCGGTGGCGATCGTTACCGCACCGGTGTAACTGG
>JADFZK010000018.1 GCA_015232565.1 Candidatus Omnitrophota bacterium | reverse complement strand
TCGACGACAAAGCTTTTCAAAGAACGGAATTCTCAAAAAGTGACGAAGTCAGGAGGCACTTCAGAAAGATCATTTACCTATCAGTCATGTTTTTTTATTTGGTTCCTACGCCAAGGGTTGCCCGCATCCACTTAGCGATGTTGACCTTTGCGTGGTATCTCCCCGATTTGCGGATTACATTGATGCCATCCAATATCTGTTGGCCAAACGTACACTAAATTTGCGTTTTCCCATCGAACCAGTAGGTATTCACCCCAAAAGTTTTAACGAAAACTCTCCTTTGGTTAACGAGATCAAGAAAACCGGCATCCAAATCCTTTAGAAAACCGGGACATTATATTTCTCCGCGCACCTGAATTCACGAGGAGAAAATACAATGTGTCCCGGTTTTAGGGGTTCACGCAAGTGCAGGAACCGTTGGCGGCCAGGGCTGTGGTGCAGTGGCCTATTAGACCTGCCGCGGTCATGCATAGCCCGTAGCCGCGCGTTACGTTGGCCGCCGGGATATAAATATTGCCCGCCACATCCAGTTTGGCCTGCGGCTCAGTCGAGCCAATGCCCAGGTTCCCCTGATCCATTATGACGTAGGAACCACGCACATATAGCGGCAAATAAGCCGCACCTGTCCGGTCGTAAGCTTGCACAACGCCAAGGCTACTGGTGGCTATGATCTCAACACCTTTACCCGACGCCGGCACTGGCGGTGTGCCGCCGCCATCCAGGACCCGGATAGATGCGTCTTTAACCTCAACCCCCGACAATGGCGCGGTAGTGCCAATGCCCACGTTGCCCGAGAAATAACCACTGGCCGCATAGATCGAAGCATCCGCCGAATTGTCCGCCAAGCGGATCATAAGCGCTGTATTCTCACGCTGAATAGCCGGATAACTGGAGGTGGCTCCACCGAAGTTCAATCGTTTAAATCCGGCCGCGCTGCCATTAGAAGCTAAGCCCAAAACACCATCTATGCCAGCTCCACCTACAATTTGAGTGCCGGCTGTTGAATTTCCCCACTTCAAAGCACGCCAGTTATCTGAAAAATATAGATTCTCCGTATATGTATTGCCGTCAGTAGACCATGATCCAGGCCCGGTAATATTACCGGTTACTTTCATCGTTCCCTTAACTTCCAGGGTCTTCGTTGGCACGGAGGTTCCTATACCCACATTGCTTCCAATATTGTAAATAGCAGAATCAATAAAATTATTGCCCGACGCATTGGCCATGGATACGTTATAGGCCGTGAGCCCCGAGATGGTGGTCCCGCCGCCACTGCCGGCGGTGATTTGACTGCCGCCAACGTACAAAGCGCCGTCAACATACAGCAAACCATCCACCTCGACGTTCCCGCTAAACATGCCATGACCCGCAGTGCTCAGAAGCACTTCAGTATGGCTGGGTTTCGTTGTTCCACTATATACTGCACCATCAACCTGTAACTTAGCAAACGGCGCGGTGGTGCCTACGCCGAGATTTCCGCTTACGATCAAACTACTCGTTGGGGCGGTTTGCCCGGCGGAATAACCGATCTGGGCATTGCCCACAATAGAAAGCGTAGAGGCAGGATTGGTATCATTCACGCCAACTTTCCCGCTAGTACGTTCGTTAACTGTCAGAACCGGAGTATTGCCATTGTTTGATGACCCAATATTGATGTAACCATATGACGTGCCGCCGTTGGTGGCATCAACTGTAGACAATAAAAATGAACCAGCAGCCAGCTGATTAAACCTTAGAACATAAGCGGAGGCATAAGAGCCTGGTGCAAACCTAAAGCCATTACCATTAGCGGAGGTACCAATATCCAAAAGACCAAGAGGCGCCGAATATCCGATCCCCACGTTACCATTACCCGTTACTACCAGCGCGGTATTGCGCACATAGAGATTCTGGTCAATTTCCAGATTGCCTTGGATATAGGCATTGGCAATATCGGCCGGATATGTGATCGTGGCGTCACTGCCCACCACCAAACCCGTAGCCGGCGAAGAGTCACCAATGCCCACATTACTGCCCACATTGTAAATCGCGGAATCAATGAAGTTAGTGCCCGCAGAGTTTGCCATGGAAACATTGTTAGCCGTGAGCCCCGAGATGGTGGTCCCGCCGCCACTGCCGGCGGTGATTTGACTGCCGCCCACGTATAACGCGCCGTCAACATACAACAAGCCGTCCACTTCGACGTTCCCGCTAAACATGCCATGCCCCGCAGTGCCCATAGACACTTCAGTATGGCTGGGTTTCGTTGTTCCACTATAAATTGCACCGTCAACCTGGAACTTGCTGAAAGGCGCGGTGATGCCCACGCCAACATTTCCGGCGCTGTTCAAACTTATCGGTTTCTGGGTGGTGTCATTAAAGTTGGGCCCCGAAGCCTCGGCTCCGCTGAACAGGAATAGCGACATTATTAACAATGAAAAGATCCAGCGCTTTAAAAGCATGTTCTCCAGCCTCCTTAAGACTTAAGTAACTGTACGCCTATTTGAGTCCATTATTCGTGTGCGTAACTATACGCATATTTGAGTCCAGTATTCGTGATCGTAGGGGCGGACCTTGTGTCCGCCCGGCAATTAAACAATAATTAATGCACACAATAAATATCGTCTTATCGCCGGGCCGACACAAGGTCGGCCCCTACGAACATGAGTAATTATCGCAACCCGCTAAACATCCAACTTAGAATGAAAACCAGTTGCTCCCGTCGGAATAGACCCGCACTACGCCGTAATTCGCGGAGATCACCACATTGGCGGCCCCGTCGATGGTGCCCGCCTCGGCCTGCACCGTAATATTGTTCGTGGCGGCCGCGCCCGATTCGTCTTTCACCATAATGATCCGGCCGGCCACTTTGTCGGCATTGGCGAGCGTGATGGTGCGCGCCGCGGCGGTTGATGTTACGCCAATAATTACTTCACCAGATGTAGTGGCATCGGCGTCTTTGGCCACGCGATAGACCGCAAAAGAACCTTTAAGGTCAAAAGTGGATCCAGGAGATATAGTGCCGATCCCCACATTGCCGCTGGTTGATATGCGCATTTTCTCGGTTTGCACGCCAGACGTTCTGGTGTCAAACGTCAAAGCGCCGGAATCATCCGCGCCATCGCGTACCGCACCGATACTGCCCAGCACATTCTCCACACCTGCGCTATCCTCAACAGCAAATGAAACGGCGCTTCCGAAACCGTCCACCATATCCTCCGTTGTTCTTTGCTTGACTTCCAGAGCCGAGAGGCTGGTGCTGGTGCCGGTGGATGTCCGGATGCCTTTCATAACCGGGAAGACGGAGCTGACCACGTCTAGGCCGGCAGTCGCTGTGGTCGTTCCTATACCTATATTGCCGCTCATCACATAAACCGAGCCGTCCACTTCCAGCTTCCCGCGCGGGGCGGTGGTGCCGATGCCCAGATTGCCGTCGGTCGAAATGCGCATCTTTTCGGATTGCACATTCAGGGTCCTGGTATCAAAGGTCAAAGCCCCGGAATTATCAGCGCCGTCCCGGACCGCTCCCATGCCGCCCAGAACATTCTCCACATTGGCGCTGTCCTCAATGATAAACGAGAACGAAGTCCCGAAACCATTCGCCATGTCGGAGGTGGTCTTTTGCTTGACCGCGATCGCCGAAAGCGAAGTGTTGGTGCCGCTGGAAGTGCGCGTGCCCTTTATAACCGGGAAAGCACTGCCGATAACGTCCAAAGCCGAGCTCGGCGACGTGGACCCGATGCCCACGTAACTGCCGACACTATAGATGGCTGAATCAATAAGATTGTTACCCGCGGAATTAGCCATGGAAACATTGTTGGCCGTGAGCCCCGCGATCGTGGTGCCGCTGCCACCGGTCACCCGGGTGCCTTCCACGTAAAGCGCGCCGTCCACATAAAGCAAGCCATCGATCTCAACGTTCCCGCCAAACATGCCATGACCAGCAGTGCCCAGTGCAACCTGCGTATGAGAAGGCGCAGTTGTCCCGGCCTGAATAGAACCTGTGTTATAAATACTACTGTCAACATAAACCGCGCCGTCGATCTCAACATTGCGGCCAAACATGGCGTTACCAGCGGTGCCCAGCAGGACTTCGGTAGTATGTGATGGCATTGCCCCCGCATTCGCATAGATCGCGCCATCCACTTCCAGCGCGGCCGCTGGAACCAGGGTTGCAATACCGACATTTCCGCCGGTACTCAATATCATCTTGTCCAGATTGTTGATCCTGAAACGAATATCCTGGGCAGTGGCCGCGTTAAACGCAACCCCGTATCCGCTATACAGGAAAGAGTAGTTAGATACCGACGGAGTAACCGCGTTTAACCATATACCGGCATATGACCCCGAGCCGTTGTTAACAACCCCCAGCTTTAAATGATTGGTAGAATAAGCCGGATCCATGACCTTGATCATTGCCGATGTTCCCGACACTCCCAGCTTATCAGTTGGGCTGGTCGATCCGATACCCACATTGCCGTTCTGGTCAATGATCATCGAGGTTGAGCCATTGATGTTAAAACCCAATCGCGCGTTGGCACCATCGATCGTGTAGACCGCGGTGTCCACGTCATTAATAATCGTGCTGGAGCCGGAAACAATGCCCGAGAGCCGCGACCCGTCACCCACCAGCGGGCCGGTGAAGTAAATACCGCTATCCACATACAAAGCGCCGTCGATTTCCACGTTCTTGCCGAACATAGCGTTACCGGATGTTCCCATCAAGACTTCAGTCGTATGCGAAGGCACGGTTGTCCCAATATAAACCGCCCCGTCCACTTGCAATTTAGCCGCGGGCGCCGTGGTCCCGATACCCGTATTGCCGCCAAAGTAATTAGTCCCCCCTGCGGAATAAACAGCGTAATTGGATGTTGTGGCGCCCGTTTGATTGGCGATATACAGCCCGTAATTGTTCGTGATCGAACCGGCGGTTATCCTGGGCGAGGCCGCGTACAACGCATACGCATTTACTATCGACCCGGCGCCATAATTCTCAATGGATCCGTAGATCGCATAGCCGTCGGTTAATTCCCCCGAGCCCTGGTTTAGAATATCGCCAAAAGTGGCAAAGCCAACATTAATCTTACCGCCACCCGGAGTGGACGCAATAACCGTATTAAATCCGCCTATAGCCTGGTTTACCGTTCCACTGCCGTAATGCTCGGCAGAAGCAAAACTGCCATCCAGAGAGCCGGAGAAATTGCGCACATTGCCAGTTGGGACCTCGGTGTAGAACTGTAAGCCGCGATAGGATTTAACGGTGTCGCCAGACACATTAGCCGAAACGCCGCCATTGATACCGATCTCATGATTAGTGATGCTTGTTAAAGTCCGGGCCGCATTAATAGTTGCATTAGTGCCCACGGAACTGTTATTACCGAAAGCCACATTGCCATCAATGTCTGTGTTACCTGTTATATTAGCATTACCCGAAACCGACAATTTATTCGTTGGCCGGGCCACGCCAATGCCCATATTGCCCCAGGAATAAAGGCTTCCGTCGACTTCCAGCTTACCGGCCACCAGCATATCCGCACTGGTTAAAGTGTTGGTCGAAGACGGCGAGCCACTGCCCACCTGCAGTCCGGCTACTGGACTGGTAGTGCCGATGCCCAGATTGCCATTTTGGTCCATAATCATGGACGTTGAACCATTGATATTGAAACCCACGCGGGCGTTAGTGCCGTCGACCGTATAGACCGCGGTGTCCACGTCGTTTATGATCGTGCTGGAGCTTGAGATAATGCCGGAGAGCCGCGACCCGTCACCCACCAGCGGACCGGTGAAATAAATGCCGCTATCCACATACAGCGCGCCGTCCATTTCCACATTGCCACCGAACATGGCGTTGCCGGGCAGAGAAAGGTCGATCGAGGAATTTGAAGGCTTGATCGTGCCGGCATAGATCGCGCCGTCGATCTGCAGCCTGGCCATGGGCGTAATAGTGCCGATCCCCACGTTACCATCCAGCACATATACCGAACCATCTACCGCCAGTTTGGCAGTCGGGACGGCGATCCCCACCCCGACGTTGTTATTAATAACCTCATTGCCGCGGCCATCATTAACAGCGCCGGCTGGTGCGGCAAACAATGACAGCAGGGCAAAAAAGCAAAAAGCTCCCCGCGCCAGTTGAGAGAACTGACTCGTAAAAAGAGAGTTGGGTTTGGGTGTTCTGGATGAAGTCATTAAATGTTTAATATTAGACGCTCCATATTAAACATTTTAAATTCAATTAAGTTTGAATCAATGAAACTCTAATAAATTTTATTATATTGTTAAAGAGGGTTTGTAGATCGTAGCGGGATTGCTAAGCTTTTTCATGCGAGGCATGGATATAAAGATCTTCCACCTTTTTGCGCGCCCAGGGTGTGCGCCGCAGGAATACCAGGCTGGACTTTATACTGGGATCATTGGAAAAGCATTTTATCCGGATACGCCGCGACAACTCTTCCCAGCCGTAGCGGTTCATTAAACTGGTCACCACCGTTTCCAGGGTTACTCCGTGCAAAGGATCGGAATGTTTGGCAACTGGCATCAATGCTCCGGCCTGACCAGGCGTATAAAGTGCGGGGACGAATTTACGCGCAGGGTTTTTCCGAAGATCAAAGTCTGCTTGATATGCGCCCCGTCAAAGAACACCCTGCCGTGCGGCATTCGGGAAGTAATGTCCACGCTGTTCCCGGGCTTGATGGTCCCACCCGCCAGTTTGTAAGCTGTTTGAATACCATGGTAAAGTTCACGCGGCTTGTACTGGATAACCCGACTGCCCAACGGCAGTTTGGCACCGCCCGACGAGAAAATAGCCCCCGTTGAACCACCCGCCGACGAGAACCATACCCCCGAACTGCGCTGTTCTTCAAAAACCCGGCCCGCCGCCAGACCATAACGGCTCATGGCCGCCGGATTGGCATGGCAAACCAGGATATCATTCAGGCATTCAATGGTCCTTACCGGCTTCTCGTCCAGAAAGCTGGCCTGCAGTTTATAGACCTTGATAAACCGCGGAGCTTTAAGCGTTTGTTTCAGGACTTTCTCAAAGGTGTCCGCGTTGGCTACGCAAAACTGCCCCACGCTCCAGGAAGGGTCGGAGTTCACGCCCAGGATCAATTGCCTCTCGTCGGCCTGACGGGCGGCGTTGAGGAAAGTGCCATCCCCCCCCACCGTGATAATAAGGCCGCAACCCTGGTGATTAAACGTCGTCCCCCGCAACTGCTGATAAAAAGTAATGCCCAGGCTTTTGAGGACAGTTGACACCTTGCGTAAAGCGGCATAATGGCAGGCATGATTCTGCCGAAACCGCAAATTAGCCGCCGCCACCGAGGTGCCGGCCGCCAGCAGGGGACTGCGTTTGTAGATCACCAATGCTGTAAGATTTGTATTGTTCATCAGGCCTTTGTAAATCGCCGGGCCGACATCCCCTAACGGGGACTGGAGCAAGGTCGGCCGCTACGCTAATGTATATTATCAAGAATTTATGCCGTTAAACATTCACTTCTTTAATCAAAACATCTGTTAAGGATTTCATGTTTTTAAAGACTTTGTCGGCCTGGCCCAGGTATTCTTTCGGCAAGGACGTGGTGACGGCATAACAGGTGATCCCGGCCGCCTTGGCCGACATTATACCAAAAGGGGCGTTCTCAATAACCACTGCCTCACGCGCATTGATCTTGAGCGCTTTAAGCGCCTTCAAATAAGGCTCCGGATCAGGTTTCCCCAGGCGCACATCACTACCAGTTATTGTGGCCTGAAACAAACTCAAAAGCCCCTTCGGCAAGGTATGCTCAACTTCGTGCCGGGACGTACCGGTGACCAAAGCCAGGCGCAGGCCCCGGCGGGACAGCCGACTGACTAACGTCCGGGATCCGGGAATAAAACGCTGACGCAGGATCTTTTTAAAAAGCAGTTCTTTCTCGGCAATTATGCGGCCGGCCATCTCCGGAGTTAAAAGTATCCCCGCTTGCGCAAAGATCTCCTGGATACTTTTAGTGCCCTTCTGCCCTTCCCGGCGGTAAACATCGAACTTGGAGACCTTTAGCCCATGTGCGCCAAACACCTTGCGCCAGGCGCGAAAATGATAGGGCATGGTATCGGTGATCACACCGTCCATGTCAAAAAGTACAGCTTTAAAAGCGGGGATTTTCATTGGGCCAAACTACCGGCGTGAACGCGCTTTGCTGGTGCGCGCTTTTTGCTTGCGACGTAACTCTCTCAGCGTTTTGGCGCGTTGCTTTTTCATGGCCGCGATCTGTTTATCGCTGGCGCGTTTCTCATTAGCCAAAACCTTCAAACGCGCCGCCTCAACCTTGGCCCGTGCGCGGGCTTTCTGCATACGTGCTTTATCAGCGTCGGACTTGATCTTGTTCAAAGCGGCACGGGCTTGGTCTTCCTTAAACCGGGCCTGGGCCGCCGCTTTTTGCGCGGCTTCCCATTTGAGCAAGAAGTCATAACGGGAACGAACTGTAACGTCGTACCAGGACATGCCGGTTTCATTCTGGAACTTAAGGCGGGCCGCAGCCGGCGCGGCAAACAACCCCTTGCCATAAACCGGTTCCAGGTAAACCTCCTGCGCCAGGCATTGAAAGGCGAAGACGAAGGTCAGAAAAAATGTAAGCGCAGCCGAGATTATCTTCATACTGAAAGTGTACCACATACTATGGGAAAAAGCATATTTTGGCAGATCAAATAACCCCTAACGGTGTGGCGTCCTTAACAAAGAGCCTTAAGGTAGCGGATGAAATACGTTCATCGGGCCAATGGGCAATAATATTAACCAGATACTCGCCCGGAGGCTGGTCGGCAGGCACATTGATATCGTAAACATTGTTTCGCGCCGGAGAAACATCATTGAAAGTATTGTCGAACCCGATAACAATAATGTTCCTGGGCATGGGGCCGCTGGGCAGTTCTATTTGCACCCGCGCAGACTGGCCCTGATCCCACACCACCCCCTGCTCGGGTGAGGTTATCATGATCTCGGCGGATTCGGCCGCCGGCGGGACGGTTATTGCACCGGCCGGTTTTACATCTGATACAACTTCTTTCTTAACTGCCAGCAATTCAACCGGCATCGGCTGAATAGTATCCGTCGCAAAAACCAGCTCCACCGGACGGGAAAGCTTAAGGTCTGCGGATGCCACTACCAGCTTCATGGTCCGGGCATCTTTTATGGGCGCTTCAAAAAAAACGGTCTCCTTGTATTGTTCGCCGGGATACAGGCTGGGGAAATTCTTGGAGATAGACAACAACGAAGCCTGATAATCATCGGGCCGCTTCATGGCCCGATAGCGATTGCCGAATTCGTCGAACAATTTACATTCGATCTTCCAGCCCAGGTCGATCTTTTTGGTGGTGTTCTTGTTATCCATGGCAAAGGAAATGGCCACATAGGGAATGGCCGGGAATTCCTTGCCGGCACTATCCGCCAGCCTTTCACTCGACGCTGGCTGTGGCTTGGTCCACTGGCCGTAGGTCACTTTCGTTACACTAAACGCAACGCCATCAATAACAACAGCATTATTGGCAAAAGCGGCAACAGCAAAAAAAGCCGGGAGAACCAAACCCAACAAAACACTGAACAATCGTATCGGCAGGGGGATTTTTTTCATTTGATTTTAGTATAACAAAAGTTAATAATAGTGCCAATCTTGTTTAGTAAATATTTGCGGGCTTTATGCACAACACGTTGACGATAACCCAATTATGATTATCGTCTATTTGCCGGGCGGAGACTAGCTCCGCCCCTACGAAAATGATTAAATCTCTCGACCCGATCACAATGTACAAAATTGTTAACCGATGACTGCACCGTGCAGATTGGACATTTATGATGCGTACTACATCTGAACCTTTGGACAGCGTTGTTTTACTGCACACCTGCTGTGCGCCGTGTTGTGGGGCCATCATCCAGCAGTGCCTGGCGGAAGGCTTGCGGCCGGACATCTTCTTCTACAACCCCAACGTGCAACCCTACGATGAATACCTGCAACGCAAAGCTTCGGTTAGCGCCTATGCCCGCAAGAACGGCCTGGAGCTGATAGACGCCGATTATGACCCGGATGTATGGCTGGCGCACACCAAAGGCCTGGAGCATGAACCGGAACGCGGTAAACGCTGTATTGCGTGCTTTGCCATGCGTTTGGCCAAAACCGCCGAATATGCTCACGCGCACCATTATCGGCTCTTTGCCACTACTAACGGCTTTAGCCGTTGGAAAGATGCCGAACAAGTAAATAATTGCGGACTGAACGCGGCCGCCCCTTACCCGGGACTAACCTTCCTGAACCGCAACTGGCGCTTAAACAACGCCCAAAGCCAAGCCGCGGCCATAACCAAAACAGAACGCTTCTATGTCCAAAAATACTGTGGTTGCCTGTCTTCGGTAAAAAAACATACTTATTTAACAAATCGAGTTGCTATCGCTTCTCCGCCGGGCCGACACTAGGTCGGCCCCCACACATCCTGGCCCCTTCGGGGCCGGGTGGGGCCTTTAGGCCTACGAAAATGATTAAATGTCTCGATTCTCTAAACATGTACAAAAAACAAGCCTCGTTTCACTTAAGAAACGAGGCTCTTTGATAACCCAGCTCACTGGCTCGGGTTTGATCAGATAATGATGTCGATATTGTCCCAGCCAAAGATCTCGCGCTGAGATTGATTTACCTTGATCGGCTTGTCTTCTTTCCATTCACTCATTTTATACCTCCTTGTTGGCTATATGTTAAAAGTTGGTCGCCAATATAAGCGCCAACTTACAGGGTAACCTTAAGACATAGCGGAAGTATACACTATACTAGGCGGTTGTGCCAATATTTTTTACCGAAATGTTCGCGGGAACATCAGGATTGCCAGTTGCTGAAGCATAAGCTGAGATAAAGTTGTGCAGATCAGCCGCTTTGACCGGCCGGCTTATAAGATAGCCCTGGCCAAAATCGCAGGAATTTAGCAAAAGACGGGCTAATTGAACGTCGGTTTCGATGCCTTCGGCTATAACTTCCAGGTTCAGCTTATGCGCTAACTCTATAATAATAGGAATAAGATCAGTGGCTTCCTTCTCGGCCATGATACTTTGCACAAAAGAACGATCGATCTTCAACACATCCAGCGGCAAGCGCTGTATATGGCTCAAGGATGAATAGCCGGTACCAAAATCGTCCAAAGACACCCTGACCCCCATGCTCCGCACCTCGGTTATCACCTCCATGGCGGTGTCGAAAGAATCTATCAGGATACTCTCGGTTATCTCGATCTCCAGGCACTCGGCCGGCAGTCCAGTGGCCTCCAGGGCATTTTGGATGACCTCCACCGTACTCTTGCGCCTTAACTGGGCCACCGAAATATTCACCGACATAATGAACTTTTGGTTATACTTCTGAATTATCTCCTTGTTAAAACGACACGCTTCATTCAAAACCCATTCCCCCATAGGGATGATCAGGCCGGTTTCCTCGGCTATTGGGATGAACTCATTGGGCATAATAAGCCCGCCATCCATCTTGAACCAGCGAATCAGGGCCTCAAAACCGCGAATAGTGCCTTTATTAAGGTCGATCAAAGGCTGATAGAACAATACGAACTCGTTCTTGGTGAAAGCATCGCGCAAACCGCGCTCGATTTGCATCTTGGTTACAGCCTTCTGGTTCATATGCGAATTAAAGAAACAATAAGAATTGCGGCCCAGGTCTTTGGCGGCATACATTGCCGTGTCGGCGTTCTTTAACAGTTCCTCCAGGTCACTGCCATCTTCCGGAAAAACCGAGATCCCCACACTGGCGGTGATAAAAAGGTCATTCCCCACCACATTCCGGGGAGTATTAAAACTTTCCCGGATCCGGTTGGCAATAACCTGGGCCTGTTGCCCGTCATCCAGGCCATTAAGGAAAATGATAAACTCATCCCCGCCCAGCCTGGCCAGGGTGTCGGACTCGCGTACGCATTCCATCAAGCGGGCGGCGGCGTCGCGGATGAGAATATCCCCGACCGAATGCCCCAGAGTATCATTAACGCTTTTAAAATGGTCCAGGTCAACGAAAAGCAGGGCGCATTTGGTATTGGAGCGCCGGGCATGCGATAAAGCGGTAGTCACCCTTTCGAAAAACAGCGTACGGTTAGGCAAAGAGGTCAAAGTGTCGTAATGCGCCATATTCAACAGTTTATTCTCGAGCAATTTACGCTCGGAAATATCCCGGCCAATGCCCACCATACCGAAGACATTACCGCTGTCATCCCGGAGCGGGATCTTGGACGTTAAAAGACAACGCTTAACCCCCAGCGCATCCTCAATTACCTCTTCCTTATTAATGATCGAATGGCCGTGCCTCAGCACGCGATTATCATCATGATTAAACTGGTTGGCCATATTTTCAGCAAACAATTCATTATCGGTCTTGCCCAGCACATCATTTTCGTTGATCGCCCCAATAAAATCCAGATCGGCCCGGTTGGTGAGGATCTTTTTACCATCCGGGTCTTTTACATAAATGCTATCGGGAAGATTATTGATCAGGGTTTTTAGCAGATTGCGCTCTTTGGCCAAAACTTTTTCGGTCTCTTTACGGGCGGTGATATCTTTCTCCAGCGCTTCTTCGGCTTCTTTGCGGGTCGTAATATCGAAACAATAACCTATGTAACCGGCAAAAGTGCCGTCCGGCAGAATGAACGGCCGGCCGAAATCTACGATCCAGCAATATTTACCATCAAAACGCCTGAGGCGATACTCCATTTCAAAAGGCATTTTCAGATGAAAGGCATCCAGGTAGGTTTTAATACAGAACTGCAGGTCCGCAGGATGCACCCCTTCAACCCAACCTTCGCCCACTTCCTGGGCCAAAGTCCGGCCCCGGAAGTCGAGCCAGCTTTTATTGAACCAGTCGCATTTGGACGACACATCGGAACGCCAGATGAACGCCGGAGAACAATCGAGGACATTCAAATACATGTTCCGGGCGCGTAAAATATCCTCTTCCGCTGACTTGCGGTCTGTTATGTCCAGGACCGAGAAAATATGGCTGGTATTAGGATCATTCTGGTCTACCTTCTTGAGGCCCAAAAGAACGTTTATCATCTCGCCATTCTTCTTGACCCATAGCGCTTCCAGGCTGGCGGTACTTTCAAGAATTTCGGGGGAATAAAGTTCCCGGCCGATCCGCTCGTATTCTTTTTGATCCGGATAAAGAATACGGGAAGGTTTGCCGATCAATTCATCAGCAGAGTATCCGGTGATCTCGCAGAATTTATCATTCACTTCGGTGAATATCCGGCGCTCCACGATCCCGATACCCGCCGGGGCCGCTTTTAAAGTTTGCTCCAGCTTGCCGCGGCTTTGCGACAATTCGATCTCGATCTTTTTGGCTTCAGTGATATCCAGAAAAACCGTCGCAAAACAATCTTCCCCAAAAGAAACCGCGGAAATATGAAAATGCCGTTTTAAAGGTTGAAAGAAAACACTGAATACACAAGGCTTGCCGGTTTGCACCACCCGCGCATAAGTTTCCAGATACGGGGCCGAGTCGGTCCGGTAGATCTCGGTGGCCAATTTGCCGGATATCGCCTGCCAGTTAAGCGATAATATTTCTTCATACCGGGGATTTACATCCAAAAGGGCATAATTAACCGGCACACCGTTGCGGTCGTATATCAGTTTGTGTAAAGCCACCCCTTCGTTCATATTAAGATAGAAAGAACGAAAACGCCCTTCACTAACTTCCAGGGCTTTTAAAGTTGCCCGGTCCTTGGAAGAATCTTTCATTAGCAATAAAATACCATCGATCTCGCCATCGGCTGTTTTGGTGGCGGCAATGGTTACTTTCACCGGTATGCTCTTGCCATCTGCAGAAATCAAATGCCAGTTGACCGTGGGCTTTTGCGCCGATAATTGCGCTACTACAAAGAAGGTAACATTCTTGACCGCCTCACCGCTACCGTCATCGGCTTTAAGAATATCTTCCACCGACCGGTTTAATAATTCCACCTCGCGTAAACCGGATAGGTCTTCCACCACCCGGTTAACTCTCAGAACGCGGCCGTGCTTGTTGGCGATTATGATCCCCTCATCAGTTGAGGTCAGGATCGTCTCCCATAAGTTCTCAATGGCCTGTAATTGCATTCGTCGGGCGCTGGCCAGATCCTTGATCGTTTCCTTCTCATTAATTATGTGTTGTATAAAAGCCGCGGCCAGGAAACTGAGCAATACTCCAAACGGCCATATGAACCAAATAAGACCGTAATGATATTTCTGCACATAATCCGGGCTGGCCGACAATTGCAGAAAATACATCCGGTTGCCAACGAGGATCTCTTTATTAAAAGTCGGTGAATTCGCAAAGACCTTGTTCTTCCAGCCGCCTTTCTGCACCTCCCACTCCGCTCCCGGCCAATTGGTAAACACTAAAGTGTTATTCTCGGCGGTCACGATATCCATTTTGATATTGATCGCCCGCATCTGTTCCGCAGACGAGCGAAAGATCTCCTGGGTGTTAACCAGAAAACCCGCATAGCCGCGAGTATTGTTCTCGGGATTGATCAAAGGCTGATACGCCAATTGAACAGAGTGGTTACCGGGCAGATCACGAACATAGTAAGAAAACGGGGTTGATCGAAAATCGACACTGGAAAAAGAAAGTGCAGTTTCCTGTTCCAGAAAACCAGATAGGAACGTCTTTTCATTAAGATTATCCGGATAGACATAGCGCAAGCTTAAACCCGGACCGGAAGCTTGCTCGGTAATAAAAACCGCCGAAAGAACAGCGCTTTTCTCCAAAACCGACTCATTAAAACGGGCAAATTCTTCCGGTGTAACTTCCGTCGACTCTTCGAAGAATTTGCGCAAGGAATTAAGCCGTACGGAAAGCAGTTTAAACTGATCCTCGATCAATTCACAACGCACCGCAACATCCCGGCTGAATTGCTGATAAATAGCTTCCGCAGAATAGGAAAATATTTTAATGAAAAGAAAAGCAGAAATTGCCAAACCAAGAAAGAAAATAAGGAAAGCAGGAATAAAACGCTGGCAGAAACGACTGAGGAAACCTACCACATCTGGACTAGGAAGCATCCCTTAACCTCCAGGTAATAAAGTGATCTCTTACCTGCTTTAAGTATATCATAAATAACGAAAAGAAGCCTAAAATAGTTGCATGATAACATTCTAATAATGAAAAAGAGCGGCCTAAAAACGGGCCGCTCTTTTAGTGCAACACTTATGCTGAACTTATTTTAAGGTCGTAACCTCAACTTGCGCTGATGCTTCCGACATATTCTTTTGTGGTGAGGCATCATAAGCGCGCACCGCATATTTGTAAGTTGTACCAGGGGCTATAGCGCTGTAATTGGCCAGAGCCGCGGAATCATTGAATCTTGTTAACGTAGTTGACATCGGAGCCATCTGGAAGTCCGTATATGTGCCATCGGCCTTCTTGATCGCGCGATACACGCGATAACCCACCTTGTTCTGCGTGTCTACAGAAGCATCCCATACCAGCGATACCGCGTAACGCGTTGCAGCCGCCACCCGCAAATTCTGCGGCACACTCGGCGGCGTTGTATCGGCGTTAGCTCCGCGGAAATCGATCGTATAATCCATAGTGTTCATATTGCCCAACATGTCCTGACAGCGCACAAAAAACCTTTTCACGCTGACAGGGGTCAATCCGGTCATTGTTTTGGAATGGAACTTTCCAACGCCATCCAAAGAAGACGCCATCGATATGAACCCTTTGCTAACAGTGTCGAATTTACAAACGGCACTCTCATCGGTCATCACTATCATATTGTTCATGTTAACCGACCCGTTCGACAATACTGGCGGCGTACGATCAGCTTCCACCATCATAATCTTAGTTAACTTATTATTGGTTTCCTGAGCTTCGGAAACAGCGGAATTATTATCTACAACTGCCGTAACCTCATGCCGGCCAGCCACCGCGGTCCAAGCTGCCGCGCTGGTAAAAAATGAGAACTCTCCTTGAACCATGAACGGTACCTGTCTGGTCATGGCCGGAATCTTCTGGCCGTCAATGTAGAAGGCCACAGCACTATTGCCAGCATTCGCCTTGCCGGCATTCGCGACTAAGAACTTAAAACTTACTGTTTCAGCCTCCTTAAATTTCCAATCAGAATCAATGACGTCAATTTTACCCAGCACACTAGGATACATCTGCGCTATCTGCAGATCGGGTAAAGGATACTGCTCCCACTGTAAATGCGGATAATCAGAGCCAACAACACCCCAGTTTACACCATCATAATTCCCCGGGAAGTAAGACCAGTTGACATCCGAATTAGACAAAACCGCTATATCTCCCCAATTAACATTAGCCTGGCTCATGGCAGTTACAGTTGTCCAGATGTTCGCTGAATTACCCGTCAACTGCTGGCTAACATCCGTCCAATTGATCCCTAAATTAGACATAACGCCAATATTGTCCCAATTTATTCCGTCATTAACACAAGCGGGATCTTCCCAATTAAGACCACCGGTCATAACATCAATATCGTCCCAGTTCACTGCTCCGGGAGCCAGGGCCGCAACCTCCGACCAATTCACGCTGGTGTTGCAAGTTGCCCCCACGTCAGACAAAGACCATATTGTCGCAAAATCCCAACCCGGATAATTATCCTGGCGCTTCATTTCAGCTGTGATCTTCCCATCGGAATTCGGACTGCCAAAACTCGTTAACGGTAATTTATTTATATCCCAGTGAGAATTAGAAACCGTATTCCCGCATGTACGCCAGGTACTTTGATACGCTAACGCCAGGCCTCCCTTACTGATCTTTACCGGTGACAAGATGTATGGAAGCGGAAGCATTCCTGCGGCATAAACATTATTAACTTCGGCATCACAAATCGAACCTAATGCACCAGCCACCGAGATAAAAGAGTTCGCTTTAAAAGTAGAGTCGATCACCTGAAGATCTGCCTGAGAATACGAATCTTTTATATTGCCCGTGAACACTTGACCCGCCAGGCCGCCCACGAGCCGGACCCCTTTTACCACACCTTTGGAAAAAGATTGTTCGATCTTGCCGCCATTGGAGAGCCAGCCTACCAATCCGCCTACCGCCAGCTCATCATAATCATCCGGCCCGGTCATTGCATTATTCAAACTTACGTTCGCATCAACCGATGATCTCTCAATAAGCCCGGTGTTTACCCCTGCCAGTCCGCCAAGAGCCGTGGCAACATCCGCCATTATCGATCCGCCCTCAACATGCACATTACTTATCGTGCTTTGATACGCATAACCGGCTAATGAACCCACAAAACTGCCTGAAGCAACCTTGATATTTACGTTCTTCAGCGTCAAATTTGAAACTTTACTCCCCGTATACATCATCCTGAATATACCCACATAATCGCCATTTGGATTTTCGACAAATGAATTGGTGTCTATAATGGAAAGATTGAGCACGGAGAAATTACGGCCATCCAATGTACCCCGAAAAGGATTCTCTGATAACGCGCCAATGGGCTGAAACCCCGCACCATGAAAGAAATTGACTGCGTTCGTACAGTCAATATCATTAGCCAAAGCATAATTGCCCGACAGGTTATAACCAATATTCTGCAGATCCTGGCAGTTTCTGATCATGGTGGGCTGTACTGTCTGGGCCTGAGCCAAAACGAAGGGTAATAAAAGAAATGAGCAAAGAGTGATAGAAACCGAACGAAACACTTTACAGATTTTAATTTCCATACTTTCCTCCAGGGGTTTAATTACCTTACCATTGTATTTCGTTGCAATATGCGCCATTCTAGCTCCTCCTGACCAAAGTTAAAGACCAACCTCGATAAGTATGGCACATAAATACGAATTTTCAAGGGGCAAGAAAAAATAACCCTGATTCTCTGCCTGGATTAAAATCGCCGGGCAAAACCCAGCATCGCGGTCGCCGTATAGCTGTCTTCAACAATGGGGCTTCTCCGGATAACAGGATCCAGAAAATCCACCCCCACCCGCAAGATGACTGGCCATTCTTTTGAGAAACCGGAACTGAGCATTATCCCTACGAACGGATTGATCGCCATGCCGGGTGAATATGCCGGGCGATCGAATCCCTCCTCTGCCCCCCGAACACCGTAATAGTAACCCGTCAACTCGCTCGACTGGGCCTTCACGCCGCCAGACAGCCTTAACCTAAAGAATTTTCCCTTAACGAACTGCTCCAGCGACAACTCACCTTCACGGCCGTCATAGCGAGACATTGTATCGTTAAGAAACTTGGCGTTCACCGACAAATCCTTGCCAAACGGCAATTCAAGCTCGGCGCGCAACCCCGCATCCAGCGACCGTTCCCGGTCTTCCATCCCGGCCAGCGCCGGGCTGTCTTCAGAACTGTACCCCATCATCCGGGGAGAGGTGATCGCGCTCAGTTTCAGCCCGCCCTGGTCATAAAACGCATACCCCGCCTCGATGCCGCGAATATAAAACCCCTTGTAATCCCAGGCGAAAGAAGGCACCGGCATTACCGCTGATCCGGCTCCGTGGTACGGGCTGGTCATCATCACTACGCCAACACCTGCCAGCTTCGGACTGGCCTCTTCCGCCAGCGCCGCAGGCACTGCTGAAACCAGTAACAAAAGAAATACCAACATAGACCGGATCACCATACCATTCCCCCCTTTTCGTTATCTCATGTATATTTATTAAATAAAAAATACTCTCTATCGAGAGATCCAGTTTTACGAGATGATCTGATCAATGGCCAATTGCGCCAGGGTGAGGCCAAAGATACCGGTGAGCGTGGAAAGACTGCCTAAACGCCGGCGCGGCCGGCCGCGGAGATAATCGCCCGGTTCGGGCGGAGCATCCTGCGAAAGTGTGTGCACGTCCTGAACTTCTTCGGAATACACACAGCGTACGCCGCGGCCCATCCCCAGCTCTTTCAAGCGGCGGCGCATCCGGGCGGCCAGGGGGCAAACCCGGGTGTCGAAAATGTCGGCAGTACGCACTTTTAACGGATCAGTGCGAGTTGCCGCCCCCATGGAAGCCACTACGCATTGCTCGCGGCGCCAGCATTCAGCTAAAAACTGAACTTTTGGATTCAGGGAATCAATAGCATCCACCGCGACAGCGAACTTTTGAGTAAAAACCTGCTCAAAAGTCTCGGGCGCGGCAAAACCATTAAACAGGCTGATCTTGACTGCAGGATTAATAGAAGTAAGCCGTTCAAGCGCCACTTCGGCTTTTGCACGGCCTATCGTTTGTTCGGTAGCCCAGATATGACGATTTACATTAGAAAGGCGGATAATATCAAAATCTACCAGCCGTAAGGAACCCACCCCCGCACGAACCAGGGCCTCAACACAATGCCCGCCAACCGCTCCCAGGCCCACTACCAGCACCTGGGCATTATTAAGTCGACCCAGCTTTTCTTTACCCAAAAGCAGTTCGGTCCGCGCGAAACGTTCCATTTCAGGAACAAGAACAACAGCCGGTGCCACAGGTTTTACCAGCCGCTTTGGCCGCCGCATAAAGCTCGCCCACTCTTGACCAGTTGATAACATTGTAAAAAGCCTCAATGTACTCAACACGCCGATTCTGGTATTTAAGGTAATAAGCATGTTCCCAAACATCAATAAGCAGCACCGGGACCTTACCCACCGAGAGCGGGCTGTCCTGATTGGCGGTCTTCATGATCTCCAGCTTGCCTTCCTTATTAAGAACCAGCCAGGCCCATCCCGAGCCGAACTGGGTGGTAGCCGCATCCGAGAACTTGGCCTTGAACTCGGCAAAAGAACCAAAAGCCGACTTGATAGCTTCAGCCACCGCGCCTTGTGGTTCACCGCCAGCCTTTGGGCCGATCACGTCCCAGAAAAGCGAATGATTAACCGCACCGCCGCCATTATTGCGCACCGCCGCACGCACATCTTCCGGGACTTTGTCAATACAAGCCAGGATCGCCTCTCCAGATAATGCCGCCAGTTCCGGTTTCCCCGCAATAGCGGCGTTGAAACGTTCGCAATAGGTCTTGTGATGTTTGGAGTAATGAGTCTCCATTGTCCGGGCGTCGATAAAAGGCTCGAGCGCGTCGTAGGAATACTTGAGGATCGGGAATTGATAAGCCATAAAAACCTCCATGAATTTAATTTTTCCGAGAATTTACAAAGGTATGTCGCCAGCGCGAATAAAACCTTACATTATTGCAGGCGCACATCCAGCGGCAGTGAGATGACAACTTGGCCGGCAACCCGCAGTTCCAGGGCGTATTCCCCGGCCTTATCGATCTTTAAACCGGGAATGTTAAGGACCAGATTGAACGCCGCCGAACGTTGTTCGGAAGAAAAATCCACCTTAACACTGCCAGCGGACGGCGGGATGATGCCCTGGCCATCGGCGTCGATAAAACGCACTTCGATATGATGATCGCCTTTCTCCAGGGCAAAAAAACGCAAACGAATAGCGATAGAGCAATGTGCCAGTACCGCGGGCAGTTTTTGCACCCGGATCACATCAAAGGAACCCAGGATATTAAGTTTACCGCCGTCGGACGTGGCCGCGTCGCATAATGAAAAGACCTCAACTATCATATGGCCCCAATTCCGGCCGGATCGTTATTAGCCGATCCCTGAGCCGCCAGCGGCACCACTTCGCGCCGGGATTTGAAGGACATGCTTAAGGTGGACATATCGGCAAACTCGACCGCCCCACCCGCCGGCAGGCCGATACCAATACGGGAAACTTTAATATCCAGCGGGCGCAAGGCCTTGATAAGATGTAACGCGGTAAGCTCACCTTCCAGGTCGGCGTCGGTAGCAATAACTACTTCCGTCACTCCGTCCGCCTTGATCTTGTTGAAAAGTTTATGCAAAGCCAGGTCCTCAAGACCCTGCCCTTCGGAAGGAGCCACCGTTCCCAAAAGCACAAAATACTGGCCCTTAAAAAACCCGGTCTTCTCGATAGCCATAGCATCTTTGGGATTCTCTACCACACAAAGGATCGCCGAGTCACGGGTTTGGTCGGTACAAATAGGGCAAGTATCAATTTCGGTGAAATTATTACACAAACGGCAAAAACGCAATTTGGCTTTCAGTTCCAGGACCCGCTCGGCCAGGACCGCCGCGTCGTCATCGGAATGGTCCAGGAGCCAGAAGATAATGCGCTCGGCACTGCGCCGGCCGATACCGGGCAGTTTCATCAGGCTTTCTATCAGGTCTTCAATTACTTTTGGATAACCCATCGTCGCTGTCCCATTCGTTTACCACTTCACCGCCAAAGATCGCCAGCGCGTCATTAACCGCGGCGGCCACCTGATAGGTATCGGTCTCTTCCGTGATCACCAGGTCGATAACCACGTCTAAACTAAAAGCTTGCGCTACGGATTCCCGGAGGACTTTCAGGTTCGCCGGCTGATCGAGGAACTCTTTATGGAACTCATTATCGGGCGTGAACCCGATGGTCAATTTGCGCCCGTCGAATTTGAGCGGGCGGCCTTCCTGAAGATAGGTGCCCACCGACATGGATTGCTGACAAACATTATGGGTCAAAGTATTCCAGTTACGGACAATATTGGCGAGGGCGGCCATCGAGGTCGTAGCGGCCGGACTTGCCGGCGGATTCACGGCGGCCTGGGGCGTTGGCGCGTTCGTGGCGGCCGGGATCGGTACGATGGCATTGGCCAGATTATCCAACTTGATCGGCTCTATGGATACCATCCCCCGATTATTGTTCAGGATCATGCCGGGAACAACCGCAGCCGGCTTAACCGGAACCGCAGCGTTAACAGGCAGAGGCACCGCCGCCAAAGGAACATTACCCGCACCCGAATTAGCGGTCAGCGTTATCCTCGCCAACGCTATCTCCAGCGCCAGCTGAGGCATTTCAATTATCCGCGCAGTATCCTGGGATTCCACCAGCCGGTCGATCATAGCCAGGATCTCGGCCATGGAGACCAGGCCCACCAGGTCGAAAAGCATTTTCTTGTACGAAGCCGAATGATCTATAAGGTCCTGCAATTCCGGGCCGCCGGCTTTCATAACCATCAAATTACGAAAGAACCCCACCAGATCCTGCGAAAGTTGTTTGATGCTTTTTCCCTTACCGGCAATGTTGTCCAGGATCTTTAAAGCCTCAGGGAAGTTCTTCAGCAAAAGCGCTTCCGCCAGGGCAAACAGCTGGTCGATCTCAACAATCCCCAACATGGCATTAACTTCGGCCAGGTCAATCTTGCCGGAAGAAGCCGAACTCAACTGGTCAAGCACGCTCAAAGCATCGCGCATACTGCCCTGGGAAGCCCGGGCGATAGCAAACAAGGCGTCTTCGTTAGCGTTAAAACCTTCCTTAAAACACACGCTCTTTAAAGAACCGGCCATTTGCTCCAGCGGTATACGGCGAAAATCAAAACGCTGACAACGGGAAACCACGGTCAAAGGCAGTTTATTGGGATCAGTTGTGGCAAATACAAACTTTACATGCTTGGGCGGCTCTTCCAGCGTCTTCAGAAGAGCATTAAAAGCCGCGGGGCTTAACATATGGACTTCATCGATTATATAGATCTTTACGCCTCCGCCCATCGGCATTAACTGGGCACTGTCGCGGAGGGCGCGGATATCATCCACACTGTTATTGGAAGCGCCATCGATCTCGATAATATCCAGCGCAGTCTGCATGCCCAGGTCCAAAGACCCCTGGGACGATCCCGCCGGAGTATTCTTGTTAAGCTCCATGGCCAGGATGCGCGCGCAGGTAGTCTTGCCTACGCCGCGCGGGCCGCAGAACAAATAGGCATGCGCAGTCCGGCCGCAAGCCAGGGCATTCTTAAGCTTGTCGGTTATCTCGGACTGTCCGATTACATCAGCAAATGTTTGCGGGCGATATTTACGCGCCAATACCAGATATGACATAAATACAATTTTCCGCTTCGACCGGGCAAATTCAAGTGAATTCGTTAAATAATTGTTAAATAATTGGGATTACCGCGATTTCATCGTTAAAGCAATACGTTTACGCACCAGGTCGATGTCTTTTACTACCACACTTACCTTCTGGTGCAATTTCACAATATCGGAAGGATGCTTTACATATTTGTCCGACAATTCACTGATATGAACCAGCCCGTCGTGATGGACCCCGATATCCACAAAAGCGCCAAAATCGGTCACGTTGGTTACCACGCCGGTTAAAGCCATATCTTTCGCCAGGTCTTCAATACAATTAATGCCATCCTTAAAATGCACAAATTCAAACCGGGCCCGCGGATCCCGGCCGGGCTTGGCCAGTTCGGACAGGATGTCTTTCAAAGTCGGTAAGCCGATGGCCTCGGTTACAAATTGCTTAAGGTCGATACGCGCGCGCAATCTATCGTCGGCCATCAGCTCGGGCAAGGAACAATTAAGGCTCCTGGCCATCCGTTCCACCACCGGATAACTTTCCGGATGGACCGCGCTGGCATCCAGCGGATTATCGCCGTCGATAACCCTCAGAAATCCGGCGGCCTGTTCATAAGCTTTCATACTGAAACGCGGCACATTAAGGATGTTGTCCCGTTTCCGAAAGCGGCCATTGGCATTACGGAACTCGACCACATTCTTGGCCAAAGCCGGGCCCACTCCGGACACATACATTAAAAGCTCGGCACTGGCGGTATTCAGGTCCACCCCCACCATGTTCACACAGCTCATGGTAACGTCGTCCAGCGACTGCTTAAGCTTGGACTGGTCGACGTCATGCTGATATTGCCCGACCCCAATATTCTTGGGGTCCAGCTTGACCAGCTCGGCCAAAGGATCCTGCAGACGGCGGGCGATCGACACCGAACCCCGCACCGACACATCCAGGTCCGGGAACTCGCGGCGCGCCACTTCGGAAGCCGAATAATACGAAGCGCCGCTTTCACTGACCATCATTACTTTTACGTCTTTAAGTTTAAGCCCGTTAATGAACGCCTCGGTCTCGCGAGACGCGGTGCCATTGCCAATAGCGATCACTGCGATATTGTATTTCTTGACCAGGGCCCCAACCACCTCCGCCGCCTCCCGTTCCCGGGCTTCACTCTGCGCCAGATAAATGGTCTGATAGGTTAACAACTTACCCTGCTGATCCAGGCACACCACCTTGCAACCGGTCCGCAAACCAGGGTCGATACCCATCACCATTAACTGACCCAAAGGCGGCGCCATCAATAATTGCCGCAGATTGGCTATAAACGTCTGGATCGCCTCGGCATCGGCTTTCTCTTTAGTCACCAGGCGCACTTCATTCTCGATGGACGGCGCCAACAACCGGCGATAAGCGTCTTCCAGCGCCATGTCGACTTCCAGGGCCGAGGGCGAAGGCAAACTGCTTTTTTTAAGAAAATGCTCCTTTAACAACTGCAAGGCAACGGCCTCCGCGACCACGATCCGCAACAGCAGGAATTGTTCTTTCTCTCCCCGCCGGGCCGCCAGCACCCGGTGTGACGGCGCGGTAGCCACCTCCTCCTGCCAATCAAAATAATCCTTAAACTTGACCGCGGCTTCTTCTTTACCTTTAATGACCCGGGAATGGAATTTACCCTTAGCCAGGTAAAGCTCGCGCACTTTGGCCCGGCTTTCGGCGTTCTCGTTTATCCACTCGCCGATAATATCGCGCGCGCCCGCCAGAACGGCGGAAACATCCTTGAGTTCTTTGGCGGGATCCACATATTTTAAGGCCTCACCGCCGGGATCGAAAGACGGATCCTGCCGGAAGATCAACTCGGCCAAAGGCTCAAGGCCTTTTTCTTTGGCGATCATCCCGCGGGTCCGGCGCTTGGGTTTAAACGGTAAATAAAGGTCTTCCAGGCTGGTAATAGTAAGCGCCGCCTCGATCTTTTGCTTAAGCTCCAAAGTAAGCTTGCCTTGCTTCTCGATAGACTCCAGGATAACGGCGCGCCGATCGTCCAGGTCCTTAAGCTCCTTCATCCGGTCGCGGATGGCGGTAACCGCCACTTCATCCAGAGTGCCGGTAACTTCCTTGCGATAACGGGCAATAAAAGGAATGGTCGCCCCCCCATCCAGGAGAACGACCACACTTTCGGCCTGCTCCGGCCGGATATTTAATTCCTTGGCAACTTTCCTGACGTGGGAAAGGTTCATTTCAAACCGTTCACGACTACCTGGAAATGCCGCTGATTAGCCTCATCCATGGCATTGGTCATCTCGTTGTAACGCACGTCCTGGGGTTGACTCTCCTCGACGGCGCCCGGATTGGCCACATTGGCATAATAAGCATTCGCGGTTGCTATGGCATTATCCATAGGAGCCACAATAACTTCCGCCCGGCCATTGTAAACCTGGGCCATTACCGGAACTGCCACCAGGATGAGCCCGAAAACCACTGCCAGAAATTGCACCATATTGCTATCCTCCCTCTTGATTAAACTACCACGCTTCTATATAAGACTTGCCAGGGCTTTATTCAATTCCTTATTCTTGGCCCGCAGATCAGTCATCCGCTGGCGCTCTTTTTCTATAACTTCCGCCGGAGCCTGGCTCACAAAACCGGCATTGGCCAGGCGCTTTTCTATCGCCGCCGCCGCTTTCTCCTGCTGAGCCACCTCGGCTTCAATACGCGTTTTCTCTTTTACCACATCGATCACATCGCCCAGGGGAATGAAGAACGTAATATTGCCGGCCAAACCGGTAGCCGCATTCCTGATCTGAGTATCGCCGGCACGCAGTTCAAAGTCACTGACTTTAAGCAACCGTTTCAAAGCTTCCAGATTATCGGTCAAAGATAGCGCAAACTGGTCGGCAGATAGAATACAAACGATCTGATCCTTGGGGTTAATACCCCATTGTGAGCGCACATTACGGATGCCACTGGCCAGGTCTATCAAAACGCCTACTGCCGCTTCTGCCGGCTCATCAACCAGGGCTTTATCGAATACCGGCCAGGCCTCCAGAGTGAGGATCTTTTCCTCACCGGCAAACTGGCTGTAGAGCTCCTCCGTAACAAACGGGATAAAAGGATGCAAGATCTTTAAGGTATCCTTAAGCACCAGATAGGCTGCTTTCTGGGCGTTGACATTATCCAGACGGCCTTTCATCAACTCCAAATACCAGTCACAATACGTGCCCCAGAAGAACTCGTAGAGCAGATTAACCGCTTCCGAATTGTGATATTCCTCGATCGCCTGGCCCACATTCAGCAAGGCTTTCTGATAACGCGAAACAACCCAGCGTGAAGCCAGGTCCAGCTGAGCCATATCGAGCGCACTAAAATCATTAACCCGCGCTTCAGGCTTAATATTCATTAAAAGAAACCGCGAGGCATTCCAGAGCTTGTTGGCAAAATTCCGGCCCACCTCAAACTTCTCGTTGGAAATATAAATATCCTGCCCGGAATTAAGCACCATGCTTAACCTTAAGGCATCGGCGCCATACTCGCTGATGATCTCCAGCGGATCCACCGCATTGCCCAGCGATTTTGACATCTTGCGGCCCTTGGCATCGCGCACCGTGCCATGCAAGATCACATCGTCAAAAGGCACTTCCCCCATAAACTCGATCCCCGCCATCACCATTCTGGCCACCCAAAAGAAAATGATCTCGGGGGCCGTGAACAGGCTGTTGGTAGGATAAAAGAACTTAACGTCCGCATTCTTTTTGGGCCAGCCCAAAGTGGCAAAAGGCCATAACCAGGACGAAAACCAGGTGTCCAGTACGTCCGGGTCCTGTTTAAGTTCCACTGCCTTGCCATGTTTCACCACAGCCTGGGCCAAAGCCTCGGCCTCGCTCTTGGCACAAAAAACATTGCCTTCACTGTCGTACCACACCGGCACCCGATGCCCCCACCAGATCTGGCGGGAAATACACCAGTCGCGAATATCCACCAGCCAGTTCTCGTATACTTTTTCCCAGCGTTTAGGCTGAATACGCGGATGGCCGGCCCGAAATGCGGCCAAAGCCTTATCGGCCAGGGGTTGCATTTTTACGAACCACTGTTTGGACAGATACGGTTCAACAATAGTGTCACAACGGTAACAGCGCCGTACCGCGTGGGCATGCGGAGCGGTCTTCAGCAGAAAGCCGGCCTCGGTAAGCTCCTTGACTATTGCTTTGCGCGCGGCAAAACGTTCCAGGCCGGCGAACTTGCCGGCATTGCGGTTAAGAATGCCGTTGGGATGCATAATATTGATAAATTCCAGCCCATGCCGGCGGCCCATCGCAAAATCGTTGGGGTCATGTGCCGGAGTAACCTTGACCGCGCCAGAACCAAACCCGGCATCCACAAAATCGTCCGCAATGATCTTTGTCTCGCGCCCGATCAAAGGCAGGACCAACACCTTGCCGATCAGGGCCTGATACCGTTCATCCGCCGGATTTACCGCCACCGCGGTATCACCCAGCATGGTCTCCGGCCGGGTAGTGGCTACCACCACGAAATTATCCAAGTCATCCTTAAAATGATATTTGATGTGCCACAGATTGCCGTTGGCATCCTTATGCTCGGCTTCCTCATCCGACAAAGCCGTCTCGCAACGCGGGCACCAATTTATGATGTAATTCCCCTGATAGATCAGCCCCCGTTTGTAAAGCTCCACGAAAGCTTCCTTCACAGCGTCGGAATAATCATCATCCATCGTAAAACGGGTGCGCTCCCAGTCACAGGAACTGCCCAGCTTGTGTAATTGATTGATTATGGTGTCGCCATGGTGCTTTTTCCACTCCCACAAACGTTCCATGAACTTTTCGCGGCCCAGGCCGTCGCGCGTAAGGCCTTCCTTGGCGAGCTGTTTCTCCACCACGTTCTGGGTAGCGATACCAGCATGGTCGGTGCCGGGCATCCACAAAGCTTCATAGCCCTGCATGCGTTTGTAGCGCGTCAGGATATCCTGCAGCGTATTATTCAAAGCATGGCCCATGTGCAAAACACCCGTCACATTAGGCGGAGGGATAACAATGGTGAACTTACCCTTTGTAGACCGGCCAGCCACCGCATGAAAAGGCTTGCGCTCTTCCCACAATTTAAGGCGTTTCTCTTCAATGATCCGGGGATCGTAACGGGAGGCGATATCAGACATTACTTCTTCATCCTGCGCGGGGATTTCAGGTCTTTAAGCAATTTATATTCGATACTGTCAACCAACGCTTCCCAACTGGCTTCAATGATATTCTCATGCACCCCGACCGTAGTCCAGGCATCATGTTCATCCTGGGATTCAATAAGCACCCGCACCTTGGCCGCCGTAGCGTCTTTAGTGTCGAGAACGCGGACTTTATAATCGGTCAAATGCATACTGCTCAAGGTCGGATAGAACCGGGTCAAAGCATTGCGCAAAGCCTTGTCCAAAGCTTCTACCGGGCCCACACTGTCGGCCGCGCTAAACTGCCGATGCCCTTTTACTTCAATATGCACCGTAGCTTCCGCCCAGGCATCACCAGTGGTCTTCTTTTCCGTATGCACCCGAAACCCTTCCAGGGTAAAGAACGGAGAATATTTCTTGAGCTGTTTCTTCATGAACAATTCAAAAGAAGCATCCGCCCCTTCAAACTGATAGCCGGCCAGCTCTTTATCCTGAAGCGCCTTAAGCATGGCCTTGGCGGTATCCGAGCCTTTGTCGATCTTCAGATCCATCTGTTCGGCCTTCATCACAAAAGGCATCTTGCCAGCCAGCTCCGACGTAATAAAACGCCGGTGATTACCAAATAGTTCCGGGGCTATATGTTCGTAGGCCCGTTGATTCTTTAAAATAGCATCTATATGAACCCCGGCTTTATGCGCAAAAGCCGAGTGCCCGATAAAAGGATGAAAATCCGCCACCGGTAAATTAGCCACTTCACTTATAAAGAACGCCGTATCCTTAAGCATTTTCAGCTTACTATCCGGCAAAGTCTTGTAATTAAGTTTGGCCGAAAGGATCCCGATAATAGTCGAGAGGTCAGCGTTGCCGCAACGTTCGCCAAAGCCATTAAAAGTGCCCTGAACCTGTACACAGCCGGCTTTAACCGCGGCCAAAGAATTAGCCACCGCCAGATCCAGGTCATTATGCGTATGAATCCCCAGCGGTGCCTTAAGCCTGGCGCGCACCGCCTGGACTATCTCAAAGATCTCTTGTGGTAAAGTGCCGCCATTGGTATCACACAAAACCAGCATATCCGCCCCGGCGGTTTCCGCCGCTTGCAGAGTCTTTAAGGCGTACTCCGGGTTATGTTTGTAGCCGTCAAAAAAATGTTCGGCATCGTAAACCACTTCGCGTTTCTTGCCCTTAAGAAAAGCCACCGAATCCGCGATGATCGCCAGATTATCGTCCAGAGTGGTCCTTAGGACATCGATCACATGCATATCCCAGGACTTACCAAAGATACAAACCACCGGAGTGCGGGCGGCGATCAACTCCTTGTAATTAGGATCTTCCGCAGCCAGTAAGCCTTTGCGCCGGGTAGATGAGAAAGCCGCCAAACGGGCGTTATGCAAAGGCTCTTTTAACATCAAAGCAAAGAATTCTTTATCTTTGGGATTAGAGCCCGGCCAACCGCCCTCAATGTAATGAACGCCCACCTCATCCAGTTTACGGGCGATCTTGACCTTGTCGGCCACCGTAAAGGAAACACCCTCCGCCTGGGAGCCGTCACGCAATGTGGTATCGTAAATACAGATCCGGTTCATTATTTTTTGTCCAGGCCAAAGGCCTTGTGCAATGTTTTAACTGCCGAGTCAACTTTATCCAAAGCGATAATACACGAGATACTGATCTCGGAGGTGGCGATCATTTCAATATTGATCTTGCCCGCCGCCAGCGCTGCGAACATCCGCGCCGCAATACCCTGATGGGAACGCATACCCGAACCCACAATAGACACCCGGGCGATATCCCTGGAATGCAAGACCTCGCCGGCGCCCAGTGTTTTGGCCACTTCTTCGGTAGCCTTGATTCCTTTAACCAGGTCAGCCTTGGGGACCGTAAAAGAAATATCGGTCTTTCTGGACTGGCTGACGTTCTGTACGATCACGTCAACGTTAACTCCGGCTTTAGCGATAGCATTGAACAATGTAGCCGAAACGCCCGGCTGGTCCGGCACCGCGCAAATAGTGATCTTGGCTTCATTTTTATTGGAAGTGATCCCGGTAACGGCCACTTCCTCGATATTCTTCACGGACTTGACGATCATGGTACCTTCCTCCTTGGAATAGCTGCTGCGCACATGCAATGGAATATTAAACCTTTTGGCCACCTCTATGGAACGCGCCTGCATGACCTGCGCGCCCAGCGAAGCCATCTCGAGCATTTCATCAAAAGTGATCTCTTTAAGTTTGCGGGCTTCCGGCACCATGCGCGGATCAGTGGTGTATATCCCCGTCACATCGGTATAGATCTCGCAAACATCCGCCTTAATGGCTTTAGCCAAAGCCACCGCCGAAAGGTCCGAGCCTCCGCGGCCCAGAGTGGTGATCTCACCTTCTGCCGTTATGCCCTGATAACCGGCCATAATTACTATCTTGCCTTCTTTAAAAGCCTGTTTCAGGCGCTTATCGTCTATCTGTTCCACCCGCGCTTTGCCGTGCTCCTTATTGGTCCGCACACCCACCTGAAAGCCGGTCAAAGCCACCGAAGGAAAACCAAGTTCCCGGACTGCCATGGCCAGCAGGGCACAACTGATCTGTTCACCAGTAGCCAATAAGAGGTCCATTTCACGATCCGTGGGATTCGACGCTATCTTCCCCGCCAGTTCAATAAGGTCGTCGGTAGTATCCGCCATAGCCGATACCACCACCGCCACATCCGTATTTTTATTTTTGTACGAAGCCACCCGCTCAGCCACCGCCTTGATCCGGTCAGCGTCCTTGACGGAAGAGCCGCCATATTTCTGCACAATGATCTTTTTCTTCATACCCTGGAACCCTATCCCTTTATTTTTTAAAAAAGTGTTTGATCATTTCAACGCCGCTTGCGAAATGCAATCCGGCTGAAAGAGCCAAGCGCTCATTGTATCCGTCCAGGCCGTTTCGTTCAATATCTTTTCCCAGCATTACAAAAGGCACCGGCGCGTTGGTATGGGTACGCTTGGCCAAAGGCGTGGGATGGTCGGGCGTAACCAATATCCGGACCGCGGGATTATCCCGGTAATAATCGAGCACCGGGCCCACCACATAACGGTCGAATTTCTCAACACAAGCCACCTTCGCCTGCACGTCACCATTGTGCCCGGCTTCATCGGTAGCCTCAACGTGGATATAAATAAAATCGTTGTCCTGCAATGAATCCAGGCCATACTGCGCCTTACCGGCATAATTGGTGTCGTAATATCCGGTCGCGCCCGGGACATTAATTACTTTAAGCCCCACCAACCGTCCGATCCCGTTAACCAGGTCAACCGCCGATATTATCGATCCCGCCATACCATAGCGATCTTTAAAAAGCTGAAGGTCGGGCTTGCCGCCCTGTCCCCAGAACCACAAAGCATTCGCCGGCGCCAAGCCCCGGGCTATACGAGCCTGGTTTACCGGATGCACCGCCAGCAATGACCGGGCTTTCTCGGCCAACCCCGCCATGAACCCGGCCATCGGGCCTTGGGGTAAATATTCAGCTATCGGCTGATCCATAATATCGTGGGGCGGAGTGCATTTGGTCAATTGAAAGGGCTTTAGGTCAGCCGACTTGATAACAACAATATGCCGATAACTCTTACCGGTATAGAACTTGACCCGATCGTCCGAACAAGCCGCAGCCACCTCCTGCATGATCTGCGCGGCCTCGGAGATGCTTATGTGTCCGGCGCTGTAATCGATCATTCGGCCGTCCTGGATCGTAACCAGGTTACAACGGAAAGCGATCTCATCGGCAGCCAGAATAATACCCAGATTGGCCGCCTCCAAAGGCGAACGGCCGGAGAACCCGCGGGTGGCATCGTATCCCAACACCGCAAGATTGCCCACATCCGAGCCCGGCGACATACCCGGCGGAATTATTCTCACCAGCCCGGAAAGCCCGGCCCGGGCCATCTGGTCCATATTGGGTGTAGCCGCAAACTCCAGAGGCGTCTTCCCGCCCAGCTCAGCCAGCGGCTCATCAGCCACCCCATCCGGGACTAAAATGATATATTTCATAAGGCCCTCAACAAAAGATCAACTAAAGCCGCCTTCGTATGCACCATGCCGGTCATACTACCATCTGCCGATAGAATAACCGCACGGTAACCCCGGGCAGTATTTTCATTTAATACTACGAGATCACAAGCTTCTTTCTTAATGAGATCCGTCGCCTTTCCAATGGCCGCCGAAGAACTGATATCCGGCTCATACTTAAAGCCCACCAACCGTGCGGAACCAGCCTGAGCCTTAAGTCCACTGATCAATTTGCGTACCGGCACCAGTTCCAGCGTAAGTTTGTCGCGTGAAGCCAACTTTCCTTTAAAAGGTTTCTTTAACTGAAAATCCGAGACCGCCGCCACATGAACTATCAGGCCATACGGCTTACAAATTTCTCGACGCAAAAGCTCGGCCAGCTCGGCATAAAAATAGAATTTGTTAACCACTACGCTGGCAGGCAAAGTTACAGATGTGGTTGCCGCCCCCTCAAGCAGGGTAACGGCCGCGCCATTACGAGCGAAAGCCGCCGCCAGTAAACGGCCCATTTCACCGGTAGAACGATTGGTAATAACCCGCATTTCGTCAATCGGAACGCTGGTTGGCCCGCTCGTTATGAGGACTTTGAGGCCTTTAAAGGCCGATTTCTTGGAGGATGGCATTGATATTCGCCTTTAGAACAACCGGCTCTTTCACGCAATGCATGGCATTCTTGGGATCTTTCAGACCATGTCCCGTTAAAGTGCAGACCACGGTTTCACCGGCAAAAGATTTAAAATAGCCCTTGGCCGCAAGTTTAAGAACACCGGCCACTGAAGCCGCAGACGCCGGCTCACAAAACACCCCGTCGGAGCCAGCCAGCATTTGATAAGCCGCGATTATCTCTTCGTCGGTAACCAGGTCAATCAGTCCGCCGGAAGAATCCCGCGCCTCAATTGCACTCTGCCAACTGGCCGGGTTGCCAATGCGGATAGCCGTGGCCAAAGTGTCCGGATTCTCGATAATCCGGTTATGGACGATTGGCGCCGAACCGGCCGCCTGAAAACCAAGCATGCGCGGCAAGCGTTTTGCCAGATTAAGACCCTTGTACTCTTTATAACCTTTCCAATAGGCCGTAATATTACCCGCATTCCCAACCGGTATGGCATGAAAGAACGGAGCGTCCAGAAGATCATCCACGATCTCAAAAGCCGCAGTCTTCTGGCCTTCAATACGATAAGGATTTATGGAATTAACCAGCTCAATAGGATACTTGGCGGTAACGTCCTTTACCAGGTTTAAAGCATCATCGAAATTACCTTCGATCGCGATCACCTGGGCATTATGGATCACCGCCTGGGCGAGTTTGCCCATCGCGATATTACCATTCGGGATCAGCACACAACACTTCATGCCGCACCGGGCCGCATACGCCGCCGCCGAAGCCGAGGTATTGCCGGTAGAGGCGCACATCACGACTTTAGCCCCCTTTTCCGCCGCTTTCGAGATCGCCATGGTCATACCACGATCTTTAAAAGAACCGGTCGGGTTCATGCCCTCAAACTTCAAATAGACTTTAAGCCCGGTCTTCTCTGATAGACGACAGGAATAGATTAACGGTGTATTGCCTTCATGAAGGGAAATTACCGGCGTTTTATCCGTTACAGGCAGGTACTTACGATACCGATGAATGAGCCCCTGATACATATTATAAATGCTCCATCCGGATAACCACCGGTTTAGCGGAAACTTCTTTTAAAGCCTTGATCTGCAAAAGCGCTTTCTGCATGGAAGACTCTTTGGCTGTATGCGTTAACATCACCAAAGGCACTGCCGCTTCTTTACTGACCGCCTTTTGCTTAACCGACGCAATACTGATCCCGTTCTTGCCCAGGATCCCGGTGATCTTGGACAATACACCCGGCCGGTCGGTGACCATGAGGCGTAAATAAAATTCGGTCTCGATCTTGTCGATCGATTTGATCTGCAAATTTTCCAACTCCACCGGATTATCCCCGATCCAAACCTGGTCAGCGTTCCGGTTGTCAATTCCCAGGTTGATCAAGTCGCTGAATACACCCGAAGCAGCGGCCATCTCCCCGGCCCCCTGGCCAACCAAAAGGATATCCCCCAGCGGATCGGCCTGCAACCAGACAGCGTTATAAACACCTTTAACGGAAGCCAAAGGATGACTCCGGGAGATCAAAGTGGGATGAACACGAACTTCGATCTCACCAGACTTCTTTTTAGCGATCGCCAGCAATTTAATAGTAAGGCCCATTTCTTCCGCGTATAAGAGATCTTCGCGGGAGATATGGGTTATGCCCTCGGTAAAAATATCTTTCTTAACATTGATAAACTTACCCATGGCCAACTGGACCAGCACCGCCAGTTTGTGCGCGGAATCCATACCATTAACATCCAGGGTCGGATCGGCCTCAGCGTAACCCTTGGCCTGAGCCAATTTCACCGCCTCTTCAAACGAGATCTTGTTATCACCCATTTCAGTGAGGATATAATTGCAGGTACCATTAACAATTCCGTAAAGGCCATGGTAATAATTGCCGGCTATGCCTTCAGTAAGAGTCTTGATGACCGGTACGCCTGCCAATACCGCGGTCTCGAAATAAATACTACGCCCCGCAGAATGGGCTAAAGCAAAGAGCTCCTGTCCATAATTAGAAATAACCGCCTTATTAGCAGTAACAATATGCTTACCCTTGGCCAGTGCACCTTTGATTATTTCCAGGGCCGGATGATGCCCGCCGATAAGTTCGATCACCACATCGATCTCTTTATCGTTTAGAATATCGTTAAAATCCTTTGTTACGTTGACCTTACCCAAAGACTTAACAAAAGCCGGATCATAATTAAGATCGCAGATCGTCTTCAAACAAAGGTCGACGCCAAACTTTTTTTGAATAAAAAGCTTACGGGCGCGAATAAGTTTAACTACCCCGCGGCCCACTGTGCCCAAGCCTATAAGGCCTAAAGTCAGTTTTTTCATTTTACCTCTTTATCAGCGCTGAATTTCTCGATCTTTTCCAGGATAGTGGCAGCGGCGGGATCGATATTCTGGAATTGCAAATGATTGGAATATATCATGCCTTTTACTTTTTCCTGTATCGCAACTATAGTACCTTCAAAGTTAACCACGTTAGTTAAATACGGGGTGCGCAATTCAACCACCACGAGATCATCCTTCTTGAAGCTTAAAGTCGACGTAAAACAAAGCCCGCCTTTGGAAATATTCTCGATCTGCGAGATCTCAAACTCGAGAGCTGGATTTACTTTTAAATAAAAACGCAGAATGAAATGTTTTTCTATGCGAATGAACTGCCGACGTTCCTTACCTTCCGCTTCGTGGATCATGACAGCCTCGCTGATTAGGTGGAGTTTATTCAGGCTTTGTATAAGGTCCCTTAAGCCCCTATGGCCTTATGCGAGCTCAACCAGCTCTCTCTTGATTTATATTCAGACTTTGGTATAAGGTCCCTAGACCCCGAGGCCTTAAAAAGGCCTCTGGTGGTCTATGGACGATTCTTAAAGAATCCTTTAAGAATCGGGACGGTGAGATTCGAACCCACGACCTCTTGAACCCCATTCAAGTGCGCTAATCCAGCTGCGCTACGTCCCGATAAATTTCAGAATGGCGCATATTATACAAAAGAAAATAAATTTTGGGAAATTAAATTCAAAACCGCAAACAAATCGCCGAGACTACGTAAAACCTCATCATTTTATGTCGAATAAATAGGCACCGGCATTCAAGCCTTCGTACGTCAACAACCGGGTGGACGTTTTATCAAAAGAACCGAGTATAAAAGAGTTGGAACCCGCTTCTTCCGGGCCCGGGGCGGAAAGAATCAGCCAGGTCCGGCGAGTAACCGGGTACCGAAAAGCCTGGTCCAGCGGCACGATCCCAATTCCGCCGTTCTTCCGATCTGCACTAAAATTTGCCCGAAACATGCCCTCGGAGTTAAAAATGTTATAGTCGTACTTATACAAAAGAAATTGCCGGCCATTCATCTCTTGCGGATCCAGCGCGAAAGTAGCCAGTTTAAAGCCGCTGATCAATCTCCCCTCCACACTGCCGATAACCGGCTGGGCAAACTTTCTGGTAAGGCCGGAGCGCTGGGCATAGTACCAGAATGGCGGTTGCGCAGAAGTACTTAAGTAAATAAAATCTCCGGGCTTATAATATTCGGCCACAAAGTCCATGATACCGCGATTGTCGGTCTTCGAACGCGAATGAAAATAATTATTGGCTGCATCCGCCACCGGTTGAAAGAACACCAGAACTACCAGGAATAACAACACCCATTTCTTTAGGTATTTTGGGAACCAGCCGGTTATGCTGACAATTCCCGTCGATATCAAAACATAATAAACCGGGGTAAGAAACAAAATAACCCGCTTATAGAAAGGATATTTCCCAAGCAACGCCGCTAACAAAACAAACAATAAGGGTAACACTAACAACAATAAGGCCTCTCGCTCTTTACGCCACAGGATTATTGCCCCCAGAATAAAACAGGGTAACAGCAACCCCCACCATTTCAGACCCGCCGGATCCGAGAAACTAAGGGCCGTCACCTCCCAAAGCCAGCGCAATGATTCTGTGGAAAACACCGGATATGAACAAAGACCGCTTTTCCAGGTATTAGTAATTGAAACTTTACCAACCATGAACCGTAAAGAAGAGAAATAGAGGCCCGCAAAACTGATCAGCCAAATAATGCCGGCCGAAATACAAAGCAGACTGGCTGTCCTTCCCTTCTGCCAGGGCTTACCAAGCCAACCAACACACCCGATACCCGCCAGGACAAAAACCATGGCATTCGACAACCATAAAATACCCGCACCCGCTAATGCCAGAATGACTCCGTCTTTTATCCGCAACCCGTTCTGCAAATAATTACGGGCCAAAGCAAAAAGAACAATCGCACAAACCAGGTCGCCCGAATATTGTTTAAGTTCGGCGGAATAATATACCAGGGGTTCCGCCAGGGCAAAGAACGCCAGGGCGATCAAAAAGGCCGGGCGGGAAAGGATCTTCCGGAAAACAACCGTAAATAAGATCAACGCCGTGATACTGCAGAGAAAAGGAAAAAGCCTTAAAGAAATCTCCGAATTCCCGAACAAACCGACCATGAGCTTTTCGATAACGAGAAAGACGGACGGAGCGCGGGCAAATTCAGGGAATATCTCGTAATTGGAGAGTATCTCGGAATAACTGCGGCCGATCAAACTTACCGCAACATAAGCCTCATCCAGCCAGAGCGGGCGATTCTCAAGTAGGTGCTTAAGGCGTAACAATATTCCAACAACCACTAATAACCACTCGGAGCCCAACCACCGAGACCCCGCAAATCTCACTACGGAATTATCCCGCCCGAAACAGGTCACAGTTCCTTTTTCAAGGTCCGGCCCATCAGGTCACTTACCACCTTACGCGCCGACTTACCTTTAAAAATGATCTTATACACACCCTCGGTAATAGGCATATCGATAGCCAGTTTCCGGGCTAAATTATGTACCGCGCGGGCAGTATGTACCCCCTCGGCCACCGAATCCATGGAAGCCAGGATATCCTTGATCGAACGCCCCTTGCCCAGTTCATACCCCACCGTCCGGTTCCGGCTACTAGGGCTGAAACAAGTAGTGGCCAGATCACCCAGCCCGGTAAGACCCACGAAAGTTTCCGGTCGGGCGCGCAAAACTTTACCCAGCCGGGTCATCTCCACTAATCCACGCGTCAATATGGCGGCCTTGGTATTAGTCCCGAAGCCCAGGCCGTCACAAATGCCGCAAGCCAAAGCGATCACATTCTTGACACTGCCACACAACTCCACACCTCTTACATCATCATTGGTATAGATCCGAAAATGACTACAACTGAAGATCTGCTGAAGTTCCCGCGCCAGGACCGGATCCTTACATGCCACCACCGCGGTGGTCGGTATCTTCTTGGCCACTTCAATAGCGATGGTCGGCCCGGATAAAACGGCGACCGGAATATTCCCCAGCTCATGTTTAATAACCTGCGACATGGTCATTAAAGTTTCGGGGTCAATACCTTTTACCACACTGACGAAAGGCTTGCCTTTAAACTGACATTTCTTAATACCCCGCAGTACCCCTGATAGAAATTGCGATGGCACTGCCAGGACCACAATATCAACTGCGGCCAGCACATGTTCCAGCTCGGAAGAAAAACAGATCGTTTGCGGGATCTTGATCCCAGGCAGAAATTTTACATTCTCCCGGGTTTCCGAGACCTGATGCAGATAGTCCGGAAAAGCGCCCCACACAGTTACCGGATACCCTTTTTCGGCCAAAAGTATCGCCAAGGTAGTGCCCCAGGCACCGTCGCCGATCACACCTATGGAATATTTCTTAAGTGTCATAATCATTTCCTCATTACCTGATAAAGGGAAAAGGCCTCATTCTCGTACATCTTTCTCAGTATCGCATTTTCCGGAGGCGCGGCGTATTTCATAAACACAATATAATCCGCACCGTATTTTGTAATACCATTTATTAAAGCCTGGGCGAAAGGTTCTTTAATGTACACTTTAAATGCCTCAATATCAGCCATGCGCTTTTGCCATTCTTTGGTAGCGCCATAATCAAAACCCACTATACCGCAATCCCGGTAACACACCACCACCCGGCGATTTGAATGGATCCGGAATCCACCCATTTCCATATCATTAGGCGCCAGGATCATGGCGTTCTTGGGGGTATGATCACGCACAAAATATTGCATATCTTCCCAATTGCGTTGTAACTGCCAGAAGCCGCCGCCTTTGGTAGTAGCTTGAACAAAGTTGTAATGCAACCAACAATAGCCAATAAAAGCGGCCAACAACGCGGAAAAGATCACCCCTTTACGAAAAACAATTTTTAAATCTTCCGACTTCACATAAAAAGCCACAATACTGCCGACCAGAATAAAACCGGCCGTCCACCCCAACTTACTGAACCGGGTTGGCGGATAGCCCAAAGTCCCGGCGGCATAAAAAAAGCCCACGGCAAGTAAAATAAATGCTACCAGCCAGAACCGGAAAGTTGTATTACGCCGCCAGATCTCCAGCGCCGCGGCAAAAACAAGAATGATCGCAGTGTCCGGAAGCTCCTTACCGCCAAGAAAGAATATAAAAGCTCCAAAGAAAACCGCCTGCCAGACACCAATCAGACCCTCACGGCAAGCGAATGCCAAAGAATAACCGCCCACAAAAAGCAAAAGATATTGTTGATTCCGGAGTAAATTTAAATCCAGGACAAAATGGCTCGGCCAAATATACGAGAACACAAAATTAATCACTACCAGGATCAAAGTAGTTAACGCGATTGCCTGAACCTTGAGATCCTTACAAAACGCCTCATTGAACCGCCAGTTAAACAGGTACAAAACACCCACGAAGAAATAATTGCGGGTATCAGCAAAGAAAGTGCCCAGATTCGCAGTAGCTTCCGCCAATGATCTGGTGCCAAAAAGAAAATTCTGCGGACAGGATAAAAGATACAACTCCATCCAGTTATCATAGTATCCAGGCGGATGCCCCGCGCGAATGGTCAACGCCCGAGCAACAGTCCAAACCAAAAACGGTAAAGCCGCGGCCAGAAAGACGAGCGAACATTTAGCCAAAAGCGGCCATCTCCGTTCTGAATGAAAGAAAAGTATGTACGCACCCAGATACATCATCGGGAACAAACAATAAAGCGCATGGATATTCGCCCCCAGGCCAAATACCAGGGCCGCCCACAAAAGCCTGGATCTGTAAAACAACCACAAGCCACTAAAAACAAAGATGTAGGAGAATTCCTGATGCGAGAATGTACGGTAAAGAAATTCCTCTGGCCGGACTATTAAAAAGATCCCCAGAGTGCAGACCGCCGCGATCCAGCGACTTTTGGTAATAGCCTCCCATAGACGAAATAAGAAAAAGAAAAAGAAATAGCGGGCACAAATATAAAGGAACAGATACGCGCCCGGGATCCATTCGACTTTAAGAATCCTGGCCAGGATAGGAAAAAGAAAAGAAGTAAAATTGGCTTTTAAGCTTTCGACATAATAGTCGCCTTGAAAGAGCTGGGGATCAATAAGATGTTTAAGGAGGGTGATCTCAAGATGCTGGTCGTCCCAGCCATAGATGTAACGATTTGTAACTAAAAAAACAGCCAGGATAAATGCGGCAATAAACCAGTCGGATTTGAAAAGTCGTTTGAGCAAGACCAAGGAAATAATTCCTAGTGAATGATATGGAAAATAGACACTCCAGAGCCTCGGAGGGGCTGTAGGCCCCTCTCGCATTGCCGAGTGTAATCATTATGTACGGAACAAATGACACTCCAGAGCCTCGGAGAGGCCGTAGGCCTCTCACGTAGGCTCTGGAGTGACTTGGCCGGAATCCCGGCCAAGTCAGCGAGGGACGGGAATCGAACCCGCGTGACCAGCTTGGAAGGCTAGCGTTCTACCATTGAACTACCCTCGCATAAACTTATGAAAGACAGACGAATATAGCGCAAGCTTTATCGACAGTCAAGAGCAGTATTAGTTTCATAACCATCTATCAAATAACAGCATTAAGCTGCCACGGCAGCTTTTTGCTCATGATGGTCAGCGGCCAGCAATAGATACATAGCCGGAACCACAAAAAGCGTAAACAGGGTCCCGATCGAGATCCCGCTCATGATCACCAGGCCCATATTAAAACGGCCGGCCGCTCCGGCACCGGCCGCGGTCACTAAAGGCAGTACCCCTAAAACCATGGCCGCGGTGGTCATTAAAATGGGACGCAAACGAATTGCCGCGGCTTGCTCAATGGCCGCTCTTTTAGTCTGGCCCTCTTTTTGCAGGTCATTGGCAAACTGCACGATCAGAATACCATGTTTACTGATCAGCCCGATCAAAGTCACCAAACCCACCTGGGTATAAATATTTAAACTCGCCCCGCCTACGCCCAGACTGATAAATATCATCGCCCCACAGATCGACATCGGCACGCTGACCAGAACGATCAAGGGATCACGAAAACTCTCGAACAAAGCGGCCAAGACCAGGAATATGATCAAAAGCGCAAAAAAGAACGTTACCACCAACGCCGAAGATTCTTTGACGAACTGGCGGGATTGTCCGCCATAATCCACACTATAACCTTGCGGCAATGATGTTTTGGCCAGCTCTTGCAATTTGCCCAAGGCCTGTCCCAACGTAACTCCCGGCATGGGCACTCCGGATATTGTCGCCGCGTTCAATTGCTGAAAATGACTTAACGAACGGGGCACCACCTTCATTTCCAAACTGGCCAAAGTGGACAGCGGCACACTTGCGCCGCTCTTGGTATTAAAATAATAATCCAACATTTGATCAGCGTTAAGCCGTTCACTTTGCTTGACCTGCGGGATCACTTTGTACGAACGTCCAGAAAGGCTGAAATAATTAACATAACCACCACCCAGCATAGCGCCCAAAGTACCACCCACCTCCTGCATCGACAATCCCATTTGAGCCGCTTTGTCACGGTCAATTGTGATCTCGGCCTGTGGTTTATCTATCTTCAGGTCCTTGTCGATGTAAATGAACATCCCGCTGGCTCGCGCTTTGTCGAGTAAAGACTGGGCTATCTCATCCAGCCGGGCCGATGGATCGGTGGTGCCAATAACAAACTGCACCGGCAAGCCTTCACCGCCGCCAGGCAAAGGCGGGGGCAAAAACGCCACCCCGTCAACACCGGAAATACCGCCCAGTTTAACCTGCACATCTTCCTGGATTTCTTTGGATGAACGTTTACGGCCTTCCCAGGGCTTAAGCACCACACCCGCAAAACCGGAATTAAGCCCGCCTTCCCCCTGGATCTGAAAAACATGCTCAGTTTCCGGATATGAACTCAAGATCTTGCTGACTTCCCGGGCAAAAAGGCTGGTTTGTTCCAGGGACGCAGTCGGAGCGGCGGAGAACATCGAACCGATAAAACCAGGATCTTCGGTTGGAGCCAGCTCGCTCTTTGCCGCAGCAAACAGAAAGTAATTACTGCCCAGGATGATCACCGCGAATACCGCGATAACCGGAAGGATACTTAAAGCTCCGTGTAAAGCTTTGGCATACCCACGCTCCAGGTTTTCAAACTGCCGGTCAATAAACTCCACCAAAGTATGCCGCCCGTCATGAACATACGGCTTCAGGAATTTGGCACACATCATGGGCGAAAGGGTAAGTGCCACCACCGCCGAGACCGCCACCGCACCGGCCAGCGTAAAAGCGAACTCGGAGAAAAGAGCTCCGGTCAAGCCCCCCATAAACCCGATCGGCACATAAACCGCCACCAGAACCACCGTCATGGCAATGATCGGCCCGGCCAATTCCCGCGCACCCAGTAAAGCCGCCGGCATCGGTTGCATGCCTTTTTCAATATGCCGATGTATGTTCTCAACTACGATAATAGCGTCATCCACCACCAGCCCGATCGCCAGCACCAAAGCCAGCAAAGTCAACAGGTTGATCGTATACCCCAGGAGCAACATAATAAAGAACCCGCCGATCAAAGACAAAGGCATCGCGATGGCCGGAATAAGCACTGAACGAAAAGAGCCCAGGAAAAGGAAGATCACCAAAGTAACGATTAACAATGACTCGACCAGGGTTTTTACCACTTCACTGATCGAATTATTCACATAATTAGTGGAATCATAAACCACCCGCCCCTCAAGCCCCTGGGGCAACTGAGACTGGATCTCGGGGAATACTTCCCGGACCTTGGCAATAACACTTAAAAGATTGGCCGTGGGCGCAACCTTGATACCAACAAATACCGCACTCTCGCCATCAAAAAGTACCGACACATCATAATCTTCGGACCCCAGGGTTACGTTCGCCACATCCTTAACCCGAACAATAGCGCCCCCCACCGAACGCACCACCAGCTCTTCGAACTCCTTAACCGAATGCATCCCGGTAGCGGCGGCCAGGTCCACGGTCATCATCTGCCCCTTGGTCCGTCCAACCGCCGAGATAAAATTATTCGCCGCCAGCGCCGCACTAATATCTGCCGCCGTAACTTTGTGCGCGGCCATTCTGCCGGGATCCATCCATATGCGCATGGCAAACTGCCGGTTGCCCAGGATCTCGGCCACCTGTACACCCTCTACCGCTTGTAATCTAGGCTGAACAACGCGTATCAGATAATCCGAGATCTTGTTGGCCGGCAGAACCTTGCTGTAGAAACCCATGTACATCGAATCAAAAGATTCTCCGATCGCCACTGATATCGCCGGTTGTTGCGCTTCCCGGGGCAGCTGGTTTAACACCGCGTTAACTTTGGTGTTGATCTCGGTCAAAGCCCGGTTGGCATCATAATTCAAGCGCAGGTTAGCCTTGATCATGCTTACATTGGCATTGCTGAAAGAAGTAAGATAATCGATCCCGTTCGCCTGGGCGATCGAACTTTCCAATGGCGTGGTAATAAACCCGGCCACCAGGTCAGGATCAGCACCGGTATAAACAGTGGTCACAGTTACTACGGCATTCTGGGTTAAGGGATATTCCCGCACCCCCAGGGAACCAACGGCACGTGCCCCCAAAACCACAATGATCAGGCTTACCACAGTAGCCAGAACCGGTCTTTTGATGAAAATATCAGTAAAATTCATATGCGCCTGTCCTTTAATCTTCTTGCGGCTTGGGTGCCGGGTCGTTAGAAGGCTGAACTTCATTATTAACAGCCACCACACTGCCATTCTTAAGTTTGTGTTGTCCGGCAGAAATCACCATTTCCCCGGCCTTTACACCTTCCAAGACAGCTATTTGATCACCACGCGTTTCTCCGGTTTTAATAAAAGTCTGGCGGGCGATCAAAACGATCTTGCCATCTTCGGCGGCCGGCTTTTCCTCGATCCGATAAACGGTCTCGCCGTAAGGATTAAAACTGACACAAGTCTGCGGGATAGTAACATAGTTTACCGGAGCGCCGGTTTCCACCTCGACTGCCGCAAACATACCCGGCAAAAGCTCTCCTTTTGAATTATCCAGCACCGCCTCCACCAGAACATTACGGGAATCTTTCTCGATCCGGGGATTAAAGGCGGTTATCTTACCTTCAAACGTACGCCCGGGACGAGCATCAGAAGTGACCATGATCGTTTGGTTGATCATAAGGCGCCCGATTTCCTGCTGAGGTACATAAAAATTTACCCGCATTGGATCTAAAGATTGCAAGGTAACTATTGGCTCCCCCGGATTTAAGAATTTACCTACCGCTATTGAACTTATCCCTAACTTGCCGGTAAAGGGCGCCCGAATTACTTTCTTGGAAATAAGAGCCAGCTGCTGTTCCACCAAAGCTTCCCGGCTTTTTAATTCGGCCGCATCAGCATCCACCACTGCCTGGCTAACCGCCTGGATCTCGACCTGTTTCTGGTCGCGAATATAATTGATCCGGGCCAGTTCCGCCGCAGCTTCCAGGGCTTTCAGCTGAGCCTGGTCGATATCGGACTTCAGCTCAACTAAAATATCATTTTCCTTAACATCATCTCCCGAAACAAAACTGACTTTCTGCACCTGTCCGGAAACTTCGCCGGAAACCTCCACCCCGCGAGCGGAAAGCAGATCGCCTACCGCCTTAATTCTGGACTGCCAGGGCTCGGATCGGGCCTTGATCGTGGCCACTGCCACCACCGGTTCACTGACACTGGCGAAATATTTCTTCATCATCATATTCCCGAAAGCTTGATAGCCAAAGATCCCGCCAAAGATCAGTCCGACAACCGTTAACATTAGCAACATACTTTTAAACATACCCACCCCTCATATTTTAAATTCATTTACTTGTTCCACCAACCGCCACCTAAAGCTTGAAAAAGCGCCGCGGTATCCGACAAACGAGCCGCCTGGGCCTGGATCAGGCTGATCCGTGACTGTTGATACTGCCGTTCAGCATTTAAAACCAGCATAAAATTAATTGCCCCGACCTCAAATTGACGACGCGCCAGGGTCAAAGCATCCCCGGCGGCCGCTTCGGCATCGGCCTGGGCTTTGAGGATAGCGGCATCAGCTTCCAAAGAGCGTAATACATCCGCCACCTCCTGATACGCCCGAATAACAGTGGCCCGAAAGTTAGCCGCCGTTTGATCGTACACAGCGACGGCACCCCGGCGCCGGGCACGTAAAGAACCGCCATTAAAAAGCGGCTGGACAATGCCAGCGCCGACATTCCAAACCAGGCTGTCGGGTTTAAACAGCTCATTCCATTCCCCCGCCTGAGGGCCATAAGAACCGTTTAATGTTATTTGCGGTAAAAGATTGGCCGCAGCCACGCCGATCCCTGCGCTCGCGGCGTGTAAAAGCGCTTCCGCGGCGCGTATATCAGGCCGCTGACGCACCAGCTCCGATGGCAAACTCACCGGCAGATCAACCGGCAATACGAGCGCATAAAGATCGAACTCCGGAAGTTTAGCCGCTTCAGTGGGCATTTGCCCCAGCAAAGTTGTTAATTGATGACGCGTCCGGCTTAGATCTTTCTGGTATGCCGGAAGTGAGGCCCGGGTAAATTCCAACTGAGCCCGTAAACTTAATGACTCGGCACGCGAAACACTGCCCAAAGCCAGTTGTTTTTCTACCAAAGCCAGTTGTTTCTCCTGGGCCGCAATGATCTCCTCGGTAGCCTGCACCAAAGCGCGCAAAGCCGCGGCCTGAATAACATTGGTAACCACATTCCCGCTGATCGTCAAATATGCGGCTTCCAAACGAAAACGTTCGTGATCCACCCGGGCCTTTAAAGCCTCGATCTCCCGGCGGCCTCCGCCAAAAATATCAAAAGCATACGAAACATTTATGGCGGCGTTATGCAGATCGAAAATATTCCCTTTGCCATCCGGCATCCCTGCCGCTGCGGGAGAAGCCTTCTGGCGCGAAGTGCCTGCGCCCAGCGCTAACTGGGGATAATTCTCACTGCCTGTACGCGCGTTAACATTCTCGCGGGCCTCCCACAGAACAGCCTCGGCCGCGGCCAAAGTAGGGCTGTCAGTTAAGGCCTGCCGGATCAAGCCGTCCAGCTCTTTGGATTTGAATAATGTCCACCATTGCTCAGGAATACGCCCGCCATTAACAAAACTCTGGGCGGCGCCAACCTTGGCCGCAGAGGATACAGTCTGCCCGGTCAAAGGCCTGGAGGTAAATGCCTGCGCCTTAGGCGCATCCCCGCCATGAAAGTCAGGGCCTGCCGCGCACCCTGATAGACCTAAGGTGAAGATCGTCACATAAGCAGTAATACCGAATTTATTCATAGTCACTCTTTCTCCAGCTCCATCTGCTCAATAAGATGAAGCAGTTCTTTTGCGATCTTTTTGCGTTGTACCGGGCTAAACGGACTCAAATGTAATAATTCAAGGAACATCAGCCCATCCGAAGCTAATGAAATGATCGCCGCGCGCTCAAAGGGCAGTCCGGACTCCTGTAATAACTTCAAGTGTTCGCTGTGAGCCATACGCAAGGGGTCCAGCAAACCAGGCGCCTGGGAAGCCGCCGCCAGGATCGATAAAGCCATCCGGTCTCTTTTCTCGTTAGGATCCAGCGCCGCCATGATCTCGGCCTTCAACAAGCGCCCACGGCTTTCAGCCAGGCCATCAAGCTTGACCTTACGTTGTTCATAGAATTCCGTAATCAAACGGTCAACCATGGCCTTAAGCAGGCTTTCCTTAGCCGGAAAGTGATACATCAACCCGCCCTTGCTTACGCCCGCCTTTTTGGCCACCATATCCAAAGACATATGCCCCGCCCCGTTTTCCAGAACCACCTCTTCAGCGGCGTCAAGAATAGCTTCCTTACAACTCTTTCTGGGCATAGCCTCATCCTTTCTATTGCGGCCAATAAACCGGCCTCAATAGTAAGTATACCGACTGGTCGGTATACTGTCAAGGGCAAGGTGCAAAATAATTTAAAGAATATTGTCTTGTATCGAGGGAAATAGCGAAATACTATCCGGCGCTCGTCCCGGCAAAGAAGGCCTGCGGGTCGGCCATGGGGATGATACTAAAGATCACCGGAGTGAAGCCATTGATCTGCCGATCTAACATGGCCGGATCGACCGCTGAGCCAAAGTCAATTCTCCCGCCGGTCTCGGTCAATCTCAATTCATTGGCACTAAAATCAATACCGCCATTAATGACCTGAGAAGAATCATCTTCCCCCAGTCGAACGGCGAGAGCCTTAAGATCAATAGCGCAATGATGAGATCGCAAAACACTATCCATTCCTGAATACGGATCCCAATCCTGTTCTGTTGGAGGACGAATATTGCCATCATAATCTGCCGGATGAAATGCCCGCCAAACTAGTGGCCTAACTGCATCGATCATGCCCATCGGTACAAAAATCGCCGGATGATTACGGATTGTCCCTCCCGTATGAGAACTAAATGTTGGATTATCCCAAAAGAAAGTAGCCATTATTCCTTGGGACGTCCAGCGTTTAACATGTTCTTCAACAACATCCATCCTAAACTGAAGAACATAATTCTCAGCCAGGAAATTGAACACCTTAAACTGATCAGTTTTAATAATGTATGCCATCCGTTCTTTTAGATCCAATCTGGATGCAAAGAATTCCAAATCAGCAACCATGAGCGCAGATGGACGACCAAGGAGTGCGGATACTGATGACAACAACCGGCGCTGACCAGCGCCGCCTTCGGCAAGAAGACGTAATTGCTCCCCATCACTTAACACTGTCAATAATTTGACATAAATACCTCTGATGACTTGCCTTAAAAGCATCAAATTCACTATCTGATGATCTGCCAGATCCTTGGACATTGCACTTGGAACTTGAATACTTCCAAATGCCGCCAGAAATCGCTCGACTTCCATTACATTAGCTGGCGCTCGATCATAAATTGCTAACGCCTGTTCCATAAATTTCTTGATCCGATATCGTCCATGTTCTTCCACCACCTCTTTTAAATCCGTAATAAACGCATTGAAATCACGCAATTCCTGACCGCCATAAGCGGATTGCCTGGCCATTTCTATTGCATCAGTTAAGCGGCCTTCCGGGTCATTCTTTGTCCGCTTTTTCCAAACATTATGTAGAAAGTTCTTTCTCGCATTAAGAAGATTGACCTTCTGCATATCCGCTTCTTCGCCTTCTATATCCGCACTCTCGTACTCCATTTGCGCATCAACATTTAACTGAAGCAATTCTTCCGTCGCAACTTCCGGACGATCAAACTTCGCAAGAATTTCCCGCTCCAGAGCAAGATAATCCTGGCCATGCGTAAGGTCTGCCGTGATCGACAAAACCTCTAATACGCCATCCCAGCGAGCGTTGCCATCTCCAGCAATTACGAATATAGCCCCTGTATCAGAATCTAGCCCGATCCATTCTCCTTCTTTAATAACTTGACCATCGGGAAATGATACTGTCCTGGCCTGTGCATCAACAGTCAACCCATTGGCCCGGACGATACCAGGTAAAGACGCCGCACGTGCCTTCACCGCCACATGAGCGACCTCACTGCCAAGATGTGTCAAAAAGCCTTTGTATTGCTTAAAATCGATATGCACCGAATTAACAGTCTCCGCTGTCAGAACAAGAATGCCCTGCGGATCCTCACCAAATGATAACCGGCCGACAGCAACACCTCCCGATACGCCATCGCCATGTGCCAGCGGAACAATGCCAATACCAGCTTTGAGCCCCATCACTGGACGTGCCGCTTCCCGCCTGACAGCCTCCATCACATGCGGTATCAATTCCGACGGGATCGGGCCTTTATATCGCCCCTTCAAATAAACAGCCAATGCCTTCAGCCCCATTGCCGCCGGCCTTACCTGAAGATAATACAATTTATCGCTTTCAACAGTAAACTCGACCTCAACCGGCAACCCGAACTGTTTAGTCAACCTATCGATATCCTTGGTCAATTGCTCATAAAGCGTCCCTGAAAACGTTTGCAGCTCATTGATCTCTCCCGCCGCCGTACCCGCCGAAACAATGCCCTTACACATAACCTGTACCCCAAATCGACCATTAAGCCTGGCCTCACCCGTCATCATGTTATGAGAAACCACGACCCCCGATCCCGAATGAACATCTTTTGTCGCATCAACCATCCGCTGAAAAATTATCCCCAGGCCGATAACCGGGACAATAGCATGCGCTTCCAGCGAATCCTTTTGATCCTCTAAGGCTTTCTGAAAATCAAGATCATACCAGGACTCAAGAACCTTCATTATCGCGGACTCAACACTATGAACATCCAACGGAACATCCAATTCAGTGTCCAGCATTCCGGGCATGGAGATCGACGGGCTGCTGCGCACAGAAATCACCGCAACCTGAGGCGCAATCTCCCGCATCTTCTCGACCACGCGCTCTGCCGCCCTTCGCGGACTGCGCACAACGTCTTCCAGTGACAATCCAACACCTTCCGGAAAAGCCAATCCCATTTTATTGAATTCCTCAAACCCGGACATCTTCCTTCCCAAAGCAGGTGGTACCGCATCGCCTAACACATACGTCTTAGGTTCAACCAAAGCCCCTTGCTCGCGAGTCACTCTCACTTTATTAACTGCTCCGTGAAGAATATTAATATCATTCCTCGTAATCACAGCCTCTGCAGATTTAAGTAAATAAATCATCTCCCCAACATTTGTAATATATGTAAATGCATCTAAGAATTCGTCCCCTCGTCCACGTCCATACCGGTCTACAGGCATTTCTTCCAGGGCAATCGCCGCCCGCATGATTCGTTCCCATAATTCTCTCTGCTCCAGAGCCTCGATCTTCCCAAGAACCTCTGGCAACTGTCTAAGAAACCAATCCGACATACCTACCAGCGGAGCTCTTTCGACTCTTACAAAAGCCACAATCTCACCCCAATAATGCTCAAACGTATTTCCCAGCAAAGCTTTATAATACAATTTGATTTCTTTTTCCATAGCCTTTCCCAATGCACCATTGAAATCTCCAGAACTGTATCCTGGTACAATATCTCTATGCAACGCAACCATTGATGCCAACAAGAATTCATTATCCAATAGCAATCCATACGATTCTGCAGATTCCAGAATTGTAAGCGCGCTATTCCGATAAAGCTCCTCACTCCCGCCACCCCCACTCATTGCCCGAAAGAAATACCTTCGCGCCGCGAACTCGTTCGGTTCCACATAAAAGTTAGCCAGAACATTAATCAGACCGCTCCATTTCTTCAAATAGTAATCATCATGACGTCTACCTGAAGTTAAACCAAGTTTTTCCGCTTTCTGAAAAATGTATTGATGCAAATACATCGTATTAGCGTCGTGAGAAAACGCCATCAAATAACCGCCTGTCTTTTGCGAATCGGATGTAATAATAACTGTGAATTTATTCGTTAAAGTACTCAAGGCCATATTTAAATTATACTGCCAATGTCCCAACTCCGGCCCGCTCTTGTCCGGTGGATAATCTTCCCATTGTCCCGTGGCCGATTGTTTTTGCATGGTCAAATCGCCTTTATCAGTCTTTACAACACGGCTTTCGAAAGTTTTTCCCTCATAAGTCGCCAATACGTCTTGCGCTATCATAATAGGCAAGGGCGTGCGATTAGTGCGTTCTGCCGCATCAATGTTATTATCCCGCGAACCTTCCGTAGGTATGCCGGCATTGTCGGGCGCGTTGATCCCTGTCTTAAGATTCGTCTGCGCGACAACAACCGGTCCCTTGCCTTCTGCCGCACTGGCCATATCAGATATCGGCATCTTGACCTCACGCTGCGCAGCATCTTTGGCACGGAACCCGCCGGAAAAATACTTGCGCGGGATCACCTCCCCGGTCATCTCGTCAGTTTCTTCCTTGATATAATTGAACGCACCCTTTTTAAATGACTCCACATATTGATGCCAGATCTCTTCCCTGGCATTGCTCTCGATAGAATCAATGCCTTTAACCTTGTTCTTATCCGTGTAAACACGGCCCACCAAAGTTTCCTTAAGATTCCGCTTGAACCAGGTTGCCAAGACCATGGCGTGATAAATTTGGCGAAGAAGCGCAAAGTTGGCGCCTTCGTTCACCTCTTTTTCGATCACGGGTAACATGATCTCGCGGATGACTTGTTGCGCAATATCATTTGGGGCGCTTGTATGGTTTGGCGTGGGGGTGGAGACCTGGGTCGCTTTCACATTCGGTGGTTGGGGGGTTGGCATAGCATTGGTCGAAGTCGCCAAATAATCTGTTTCCAGCATTACTTTTAAATGTGTGCTTTTGATAACCGCGGCATTGCCGTTCACATACACCGTTGCTTCATCGGGCATGATCCAAACCTTGTTAAAAGTATCCATCGGGATATCGGTTGTCCCGTACTTTTGATAAGCCGCGGCGTAGATCTTTTTCCAGATCTCTTTGCCCAAAACACTTTCCGGATACATTAAAGATGCAGTGAGCTGCTTAAGTATGTAGTCCTCACTTAAAAGATCGCGGCCCATCTCGGTCTGGCCAAACGCATCCGGAATAATGCGGTCGCCCTCATAGGGCGAAAGGTTGACCCAAAGATCTTTTTCAGGAGTAGTAAGTGCCGCGAGGAAATATCGGATGATCTTGGCGACCTCAGGCTTTAAAGCCTCACCGTTAAGGCCGGAATTCCCGGTATCAACAATAAAGTCAAATCGCAGAGGCTCATTTGGAAAAACCTTCATGCCTTTAAGTACAACCGGAACAAATGCAGTGCTGACATTTATAATAGTTCCAGGCTTAGGGATCAACATCACACTCTGGGCAAAAGACGCCGGCACACTAGTAGCCACCAACGCCACGAGTGTGATAAAACAGATCAGTCTTTTAAAAATTTTACCGTTCATCCCTTGCCCTTTCCAAGTCAAACCACCATCCAGGGCAAGTATAACATGTAAATATCTGATATCAGGCCAGTTATGGCACTTTTCGGGAAAACGCTTTCAGTCGTTTTACATAACTACTTATTATCTTAAGACTTCGAAGAATTATTGAATTGCTCGATCCTAAATAATACCCCTTCGCAGACTTGACAGCAGTGTAATTTAATCCGAACCAAGGCCAGCATGACACAAAATTTTTTCAATAATCGGCACGATAAAATTCATTCTTAAATTCTTATTCCAAGTTACCGTACAAATATTAGTTTTTGATATACCGCTTCCTAAACACCAGAAATGGCTCTTCAATAAAGCGAAAACTTAGATAGCCCACTGGAACAATTAATAGTAAACACAAAACAGACCAAACACCTGCCACATAAAAATTAGCGATATTCATAATGTGCAAGTGAATGAATTTGGCCATTTCAAACACCACGAAAACATGAAACAGGTAAAGAGAATACGAATACGCCCCAACGCGAGCCAGGAAACCCGAAATACCGCTTGTTGACGGCTGAAAAGAACTATCGTACTGTAGAGCCACACAATAATCTGCTTTGACCCGCCCAGTTTTTTCCACACTATTT
>JADFZK010000017.1 GCA_015232565.1 Candidatus Omnitrophota bacterium | reverse complement strand
TGCCGGGTGCAAACGGCCCGGCCGGGCAAATAAAGCCACAGCGGGTTATTAAGGCACGCCTCAATCCCACCGGCACATTCAACGCGGCACAAAACACCAATCCTTCCGACGCCGCAGCTGTTGATAAAAAGGGTGATAATACTCAATTGGTGTCGAGTGTCAAGCTCTTCGACGGGTTGCTTATTGAAAAAGCTGAGTATTTGGGAATTCTACGGGGTATTAAGTCTGCGTCCTTTATAGAGACGCGACATACGCGTCCTCCATTGCCGGGAGGTAATGATATCGGTTCAGCTTTTGGATATAGGATACCATTGGAGCAGGTTGCTCCGGGCATAAGACCTGATGTGTTGTCGGCAATTTTGTTCGAGTATGTTCATCCGGGCGTAAGCAGGCGTTATAAGAACGCATATGATAACTCGAAGTTCGAAGCGCCGGGATTGCTTTATCAATTCTTTCTTTATTTAGATCCATATACTAATACTCCGGTGATCTCGCAAAGTGATACAACGTATACAATGCAAGGCCTTGAAGTTGCGTATGCTCATTTTATTCAATGGATAGACAGGGAGATAGCAAAATATGATGCTTCGGGATCAACAGTGCCTGTCGCAGGGGCAGTTGCCCGCGCTGGCAAGGCAGAAACCACCGACGCCTCGAGCAGGTATCTAGCAACTGCTGCGGCCGTTGAAGCGGAAGAGGCGGCTAGAAATGCTGAGGTTGCTGCAATATGGAAGAAATTTCTGGCAACAGATGTTGGTGCGTCTTTTTCTCTTTATAGCAAAAGCACGGGTTTTTCTGGCGGGTTGGCCGGCAATCTTGAGGGTGTTAAAAGTCAATACAATAAGGCGAACATCGGGTTGGCCGAGGCTAGAGCTTCGGAAATAAAAAGTAGACTAGCGGAAGCAGAAAAGCGTGGCGAAGAGGCTATTAATAAAATCGCTACACCGGTTCTAAAGGATAAAATTAGAAATAGGATCAATAGAAAGAGTTTCATGTCGGTTATGCCGGATGAATTTAAAGAACATCTGCCCGGGTATATCGATAGATTTATCGTGATGGTTTCGCGAATGATTGCTGGCTCTGATGGTGTTCTTGCTGATAGGCAGATAGTAATTTTGGTTGGTCAGTTTGCACAGGCAGCATGGGATGGCAAAAATAACTATAGACAATACAATAATTATGAAACGAGAAAACGCGATTTCTTTGAGTATTTGAATGATTTGCTCAATGAAGCTCACTGGGCGGCTCGAAAGACTCAGATGCTTAAGCGGCTTATTGTTGAAGATGTTGATAAACAAATTGCCCGGCAGGCCCTTTCGAAAACATGGTTCGCGCATACTGATAAAGGACGAGCTTTGTTAGCGCATGTAAAGGAAGTTGAGGTGTCAATTGACGGTAGGTCGTTAGCTTCTGTTCTTAAAGCTGTTCGTGATGTTGTTGGTAAACGGTTCAACCAGGTGGCGAAAGACTATCGTGCCAGCACGCGGTCTTCTGCCGGGGCGGGAGATGACGCGGCCAATGCGGACGTAGATCATGCCGGCCAGGCGCCGGCGCGTGCGTCTGCGCTGACAGCGGCTGAGGAATTTGTGAGAAAGCTTTGGGAGGAGTCCGGCAAGTCGTTAACGGGGCGTGGTGCGGTCTCTGATAATTTTGATAGAATGGCTCAGGTTGTTCTTGCCGCCTGGTTGGCGGGTGACCAGGAAGAATTCAAGCGGAATAAAGAATTCTTATTTAGTAGTATGGGTCATGGGAAGACACCGGATGGGACATTTATTTCGACAAAAACAGGCACTGTCTTTGTAGAAAACAGTGTCGGCCCTGCGGAAGTGGCCAGGCTGTTTTTGGAAATGGCTAGTGACGAGTTGCATGATAGCGTTTATGATCGTTCTCTGTATATTCCTTATGCTTTTGTTTGGTCCATACTGGGCGCTAGTGTAAAGGATACGCAAAACGCGATCCGCCCGCTTTTGGAGGAAAAATATAAGGACCCTAAAATGTCACCATTAAAGCTCACGGCCTTAATGTTGATGGGGGCTATTCGCATGCGTGCCAAACAAAAAGGCTCTGCGCAGCAAGCGGTGTCCGGGGGATCGGACGTGAGCAATAGTTTGCGCCTTTGGACGCAGGCTTTGAGCGACCCCCGAAGCGGTAATAATGAAGAAGTGGCGGCCGCGGTGTCGGTCTCGGCCGCATTACTAGGCGGAACCCCGGAGGCTTTGGAGCTGGCGTTTGCTATTCGCTATGAATTGAACGATCATTTTGTCGGGAACATGCACCTGCCAATGAACGTTATCAACATGCTCACTGTCGCCGCGGCTTTACATGGCGGATATCAAAGTAGCCTTAGGGAAGTCTTGGACGTTTTCAGTGCGGTGCCAAACCGCTGGGGCAAGGATATGCCAATCGAAAAGCTCGCCGCTTTGGTATGGGGGCGGATCATTTTCGAAAGAAATATCAGATATCGGGTTTCTAATAATGAGATCGTTTTGCCGGGTGGAGCCATTATCAGTTATCCCGATATGATCGTCAGCCGGGAAGGTGAGCATTTTGGAATATTTTCAGAGGCGTCCAGAGGACAAATCCTTAACGCGATTGCCAAAGGAGAGGGTTCTTTTACTGTTAACTATTCTTCATTTGGGGGGATCTATTATGGCGCTGAGAGTCAAGACTTTCCTTTGATGATGGAGGTTGAATCAAGAGATAACGAAAAATTAGTCCTTCGCCTGGCCGCTGGCTGGGAGGAGAAAGTTAATCAATACAGAGAAGCCCGGAATGCAGAGTTATTAGCCGCTCAAGGCAGTGCAGAGCCAGTTGGAGAAAAAGCTCATGGCGATGATTCTGCCATTGTACGGCCGGCTTTAGTGTTGACCCCTGGCGAAATGACCCCGCCTAGAGAGGCAGGGGACAGTATGTATCAGTATGTGGGTTCAATAGAAACTAACCGGGTTTGGCGATTGACCGCTATTGCGTCTAATAGTAGTGTCGTGAGAGAGGCGACAGTCGCAGGCAAGGGGGCAGTTCAGGTTGATTTTCATTTAAGAGGTAAATTAGGCCCTGACGGTGGGGGAATGACTATTACACTGGGTCTGAAACGTGTTGACGATGGGAATTTGGCTGTTTGGGAGTTGACGCCAGATTGGAAGGAGCGTGTGGCCAAGCTTGACGACTATGCCGCGAGTGACGCATCTTCCAAGCAAGACGGTGGTATCGACCTGAATGCTATCGACGTTAACCGCACTGGCGAAGTAAATGCCAAGGTGTTCGACGATGCGGCCATGGCCACTATGCTTAAAGATGTAACAGGTTTTCGTCCGGTGATCCTGAATATCGCGCCGGTCACCAATTTGCGCCTGTTGCTCGGTATGGCCGCGGAAGACGCCGCGCCGACGCCGGCAACCCCCGCGCCCCTGGCCTTCATCCGGCCCGCAAAGGAGCACGAAGAGTCTTAAGCGTTGAGTGAAAACCGGGACACATACAATTATTGCCTTAACTGCTTTTCAAAAATAATTGTATGTGTCCCGGTTTTTTTACAAGAAACCAACAGCGTCGTTTTTTCCCCTTGCCATATAGGACTCTATAAGTATACTACTTGCGCTATGATGTCGTCTTTAAAACAGCAATTGGCCGCTTTTCTTAACGAATCCGCGCGGGCGGGGTTTAAAAAGCTGGATCCGGCGTCTCCTTTGGCCCGTGAGCTTAAAGGCCTGGATGTGGAGGCGCTATTGCGGGCCGATATTGGCAAGATCTGCGACGCTATCAGTTTTCCGGAAATGTTGCGCGCACTGGCGCTGGCGGCCAAAATCAAGCTGGACCTGCGGGACGCTGAAAGTTTCAAGGACGAAATCAAGACTATGGCACGGGCCATTGTGGCTAGAATAGAGAAAAAGGACAGTTTAAGTACGCCTTTATCTTGTCGTGAGCTATTGTTCAATCTTTAAAAAGGGGTTCTGATGAAGTCTTTGTTCATAAAAGTTTTCATGGTTTTCGCCGCGGCTTTGTGTTTGGCCCAGGGGCTGGTCCTGGCGGCGGTGGGTTTGGGCACCCTTTCGTCCGAGAAATTGCTGGCGCTGTATGCCCAGTTGATGGCCGCGCCCAAAGCTTTGACCGCGGTGTTGTGGGTGGGCGGTTTCTTTGTTTTACTGGGTTTTATTCTGCTTATTCTTTCGGCCCGTACCCGGCCGGTGCCGCATATGATCGAGGTAGAGAAAGACGGCAAGCCGTTGAACATTCCCGAACGGGCGGTGCGCGAGTTCATTCTGCAGATCCTCAAGCAGAATCCCTGCGCTTCGGATGTTAACGTGGAGTTCGAGCACAAGGGCAAGGGGCGCGATGTGGAAGTGGAGATCTCGGCCGCTTTGGACGGCGTTTCTTCCATATACGCCGAACTGGCGGATATCGAGGGTGTGCTGAAGACCGAACTCGAGCGGGTTTTTGAGTGGAGAAGTTTTACCATCAGCTTCCATTTGCGGGGCGTGGGTATCGATCCCAAAAGGAAATATTTTGCTTCCGCCATTACGGCGGTTACGTCAGCTGCGGCGGCAGTGGCCCCGGTTGAACCGCCGGCAAAGGTTACCGCTGAACCGGCCGCGGCTTTATCCGCGGCGGTGGAGCCGGTTGCCCCCTTGGACGGGGAAACGTTCAAGGCCGATACGGACCACGATGATATTCAGTTGTCGTCACCGGCTGGCGAGGACGAGATCCCGGCCGGGCATGGCCAGGCAGGCAAGCCGCACAATAGTTCGTTCTTCTCGAAAATGTTGCTGGGGAAGTAAGTTCCCCGTTACTTAAAAAGTTGTGGTTCTCATGAGTCCAGGCCAGCCAGTTATTAGCGCCGCTGCTGCGGATATCAAGCCCATCAAAAAGGCCGCGATCGTCGGTCTGCCCAATACCGGCAAGACCCAGGTCTTTAATAATCTCACCGGCGAATATAATATCGTGGCCAATTATCCCGGCACGACCGTGGAAATGAAGCGCACCATCACGCGTATCCGGGACCAGCATTATGAGGTCATCGATACCCCCGGCCTGCATTGTTTGTATATCCATTCCGAAGAAGAAGTGGCGGTGCGCGACATGATCCTGGCGGAAGCGCCCGACGTCATTATCCAGTGCGTGGATGCCAGCCAGTACAAGCAGTCGCTTTTATTGACCGCCGAATTGCTGGAGCTGGAAACGCCGCTGGTGCTGGTGCTTAATGCCATGGACGCAGGCGGACGCAACGGCCCGGCCGTAAGCGGGCCGGAGCTGGAGCGGTTGCTGGGGGTGCCGGTGGTGGAGTCTTCTTCGCCGCGCGGCCTGGGCAAGGACGAACTTAAGGCGGCTATCCTCAAGGCCCGTCGCAGTACGCTGGGCATAAAATACGGCTTTCATGTGGAAAGCCGTATTGGGGACATTACCTCGGCCTTGCCTTTCGACCTTTTGTTCAAGCACAAGATCGCGGTGCTCCTTTTATTGAACGATCTATTTATCGGCCGGTTCCTGGAAATGAAACTGGGCCGGGAAAAAGCTTCAGCTGTGCTGGCGCAGGTGGCGGCTATCCTGCGCGAGGTTAAGCCCAATACCCGCCAGGCTATTAATGACCGGCGCAACCAGTGGGTGGACCGCGTAGCGGAAGGTGTTGTGATAAAGCAAAAAGCCTCCCGTCCCGGCTTCGCGCACTATGTTACCCAGGCCAGCCGGCATCCTTTGCTGGGCATTCCGATCTTTTTGTCGCTGATGGCGGTGGTCTATTTGTCGGTGGTCTATGTTTCCGGCGCGCTGGATAAAGTGATCAATTTCCTGGTGGTCTCGCCGGTAACCGGGTTGATAACCGCTTTGTCCCTGCCGCCGTTCTGGACCGATATGCTTATAGGCAATCATGGCCTATTAACGCTGGGCCTCTTTAATGCCATTTGCACGGTCCTGCCGATCCTTTCGGTGTTCTTCTTTGTTTTCGGTTGTTTTGAGGACAGCGGTTATATAACAAATTTCACAGTGTTCTCCAAAAGGGTTTTCGGCAAGATCGGTATTCCCGGCAACGCCATTACTTCGCTGGTGCTGGGTTTTGGTTGTAAGACCATGGCCACTTTAAGCACCCGCGGGCTTACCGACCGTAAGGAAAAATTCATTGCGGTCTTTCTTATTGCTTTTGCCATTCCCTGTTCAGCCCAGCTGGGTATATCGATGGCCATTCTGGCCAAGGTGGGGGTAAGCGCTTTTCTTATAGTTTTCGGGGTATTGATACTTTGCGAAGCCGCGGCCGGTATTTTGCTTAACACTATCATTAAGGGCAAGGCCGAAAGCGCTTATATTCAGGTCATTCCGCCCATGCGTTTCCCCAGCCTTAAAGCGGTGTGCCAGAAAACCTATCATCGCATAATAGACTTTCTTAAAGAGGCTTTACCGATTTTCATCTTTTCTGCTATCGGTTTGTTCATTTTTGATAAGATAGGTTTATTGGCCTTGACCAAACAGGCCCTGGCTCCGCTGATAACCGGCTGGATGGGCTTGCCGAAAGATATTATTGATGTGTTCCTGCTGGCGCTGGCCCGGCGGGAAGCCGCGGCGGGGCTGATATTGAAGATGGTAGACGCCGGCGCGCTGAATTACGTACAGTCTATCGTGGCGGTGGTAGTGACCACGATCTCTTTTCCGTGCGTGGCTAATGTGATCGCTATCGGTCGGGAGATGGGCTGGAAGGCCGCCGTGTCCATGACCGTGTTGATCTTTGTTTCTTCTTTTGTTCTGGTGGGCGCACTTAACTGGGCGCTGGTATTGATATTTGCCGTAAGATAAAAATTAACTTGCCCGAGTTCGTTCAATGCGTGATTCCGAAATATCCGGTAACTGGTTCCTGGACCATCAGTCATGGCTTTTGCTCATTGGCGGAGCTTTGCTGGCTGTTTTGCTGGCGGTGAACTTTTTGTGTTGCGATTCTCCGGACCGCGCGCGTATTTTGCGCTTGTCGGGGGAGGTAACGATCCAGCGCGCCGATGAAACTCTTCAGCCCGAGATCGGCATGATGTTAAACGCCCAGGACCGCGTTATAACCGGCACCGGTGCCTATGCCGAGATCGCTTACGACGACGGGCTTAAGAACGTGATGCGGATCAATGCCAATTCGCGGGTCGTTTTCGAAAGTTCCCGTATCGAGCGCTTTACCCGGCTTTTTATGGACCGGGGCAGTGTGATGATAAAACTCGACGGCCTGGAAAAAGGCTCGACTTTCAAGGTGCGGACGCCCGCGGCTATTGCCGGGGTGCGCGGCACGGCTTTCGGGGTGGAGCTGGTGGGCAAAGAGGCAGTGGTCACCGATTATGAAAGCCGCATTTTTGTTAAAGGCCTTACGCCGGATTTCCTGGAAACCAAAGACGAGCTTTTATTGAGCAATGGCTGGAAAGTGCGGGTGGCGCAGTTTGAAAAGCCGTCCCGGGTGGAACGCCTTAGCGCGGCGGAACAGGCCGGCTGGCAGGCTTGGCTTAATGCGGTAAATGCTTTGCCCAAAGCCTCGGCGAGTTATGGTATCGGGGCTCAGCGGCTGGCGCATTTGGATGGTTATTTTTCGTTCTTGTCGGCGGGACTGGCCTGGTTGCAGGCCGGTATTGCGCGCGCTTCATTGTCGGCGCCTGTGCTGGCGCTTTTGTTGTTTGGCGTGCTGGCGCTGGGCGCGGGAAAAGTTTTGGAAAGAGTGTGGGTATGACCAGAAGAGTTGAGCAGGATGAGCACATAGAGCAGTTGTGGTACATGAAAGAGCGCGGCGAGGGTTCGGTCGCTTTCTTGAAACGCATTATGAAGGGCGCGTTCGAGCTTAAGGACCTGCAGGAGCTGGTGGGGCGGGGTTTGGTGGAGTTGAGCCCGGACGGCGCTACGGTCAAGTTGTCGGAGGCGGGCGATGCCCGCGCACGCCAGTTGATCCGGGCGCATCGCCTGGCCGAGCGGCTGATCGCCGATGTACTGGGCGGCGGTGATCTGGAGCAGGTGGCCTGCGAATTTGAACATACGGTGTCGCTTGAGCTGGTGAACGGGATCTGCACCCTGTTGGGGCATCCCCGGGAATGTCCGCACGGCATGCCTATCCCCGAGGGTGAATGTTGCAAGCTGGCTAAAAAGACCGAGCTGAGTTTTATTGTGCCCCTGCTGGATATAAAAGTGGGGGAATCCGCGCGGATCGCGTATATTAATTGCAAGAACGACCAGCAGTTGCACAAGCTGGAAGGGCTGTGTGTCCGGCCGGGGGTGGTGGTAAAATTACACCAGACGTATCCGGCTTATGTGATCGAATGTGAAGGCGCCAGTATCGCGCTGGACAAAGCGGTTATAGCCAATATCAGTGTCTGGAAGAATTTCGACGATCCGCTGGCGCTGGTGGGGGTGAAGGCGCGGGAGAAAAAGCCTGTAGCTACCGGTCTGGCGGGGTTCATCGGCTCGTTTTTCAAGCCCGCGTTTAAAAAGTAAAGGTGGCGATCAACTTAATCGGGAGAAAGTTTAATGGATCCGCAATTGAACGCGCTTGAACAAAAACAAAGAAAACTTATTTTTATCTTCGGCGAGAAACTCTTCGAGCTTTCCCGGGCGCGGGATGTGCGTTTTCGCTATACGTTCGAAGGCGAAGACCAAAGGGCGGAGATCGAAAAGCTTTTAACCCTGATGAATTACCTGGAAGACCGCATTGAAAGCCTGGGCGACCCGGCTGACCAGTCCGTCCCCGCGGACGCTGATGAGGAGTCTGATGAGGTTGCCGATGCGCAAGGCGCCGCTGAAGCTGAGTCCTCCGATGATGACGAAGAGCTTCTGGTGAGTGATGCTTCTGAAGAAGACGATTATGATGGTGATGACAGCGGCGCAGAAGAGGCCGTGGCTCCAGCCGGAGTGCCGGCGCCAGTGCCTGTTGTCGAGCCGTTGATGGTTACTGAGCCGGAAGTGGTAATTGCAGTGCCCCAGCCGGTTCCAGTGGCGGCTCCGGTCAGCCAGGAGCCGTTGCCGCCGGCGCCGGTTGTGCCTGCGGAAGAGGTTATTGTTAAGGTCGACGAGTACGAAGAAGACCAGGTTAACCGGGTAGTGGCCGAAGAGGTGGCGTTGGAATTGCCTGGGGTAGCGGAAAAGTCCGGTTCGTGGGACGGCCTGGAAGAGGTTTTGCGTACGGCGGATTTTACCTCCGAAGCTGATCGCCGGATATTTGAGAACAATTTAAAACAGCTCCGGTCGGGCGATGAGCGCGAACGCGAGGTAAGTATTGGCCAGATCAGCCATATTTCGTCGAGGAAAGCCTTGCGTCAGGCGTTCGAATGCCTTTTGCGGGATCCTGCGGTACGTATCCGGTTGGCGGTCATTAAAAGCGTGTCCCGGATGAAAGACGTTGAAATGGAAGGCTTCTTTGAGCTGGGCCTGAGCGACGCCGACGACAAGGTGCGTATTGCGGCGTTAAAGGGCCTGGGCACCCAGGTGAGCGACAAGAATCGCGCGATCCTGGAGCGCCTGCTGAAAGATGCCGATGAACATATCCGCGGCCTGGCGGTAACGTATTTGGGCATCTATTATGGTAAGGAAGGGGTGGCCCGGGCGGTGTCCATGAAGGCTGACCCCAGCCCTTATGTGCGGATCAGTATCATCGAGCTGGTTTCGATAGTTAAGCCCGACGGTGCTCTTACAGTAGTGAAAGACCTTTTGTCGGACGCGCATGATGATGTGAAAAAAGCGGCCGAGAAGGCTTTGGCCAAAGTAATGCCGGAAAGAAAGAAAAAGGTTGTTTCGGCGGCAAAACAGCGTTAGCCCTTTAGGGCTCTAGTAATTAAAATTGTTAACAAAGGATGCCACTATGGTTAAAGAAAGAAGCAAGCAGGCGGTTAAGAAAGTGGTCAAGGCCGCGGCCCCGAAGAAAAGCGCTTCGGCCGTCGCCCCTAAAGGTGCGGCCAGCCGCGCGGTATTGAAGAAAGTATCTTACAAGACCGGACTGCTTTGCCGCAAGGTCAAGGGCAAGGTGTCGGGCTTAAGCAAAGTGGCCCAAAAGAGTGGTTCCTGGAAGAAGGTGGTGGGTGTTACGGGGAATTTGTGCGAGAAGGTCGGGGTCAAGACGGGGGATGTGATCGGCAAGTTTTCCCGCATTATGAAGAAAAGCGCCGCGGATATGGGCGAGTCTTTTAAGGCCGGGATGGCTTCGGTAAAACCCAAGCGCGGGGAAGAAAAGATCGCGCCGGTGGTCCGCAAGCCGGCGCCGAAAAAGGCGGTCAAGGCTGGCAAGAAACCTAAGTCCCGGCTGGAGAAATTCATCAGTGACGACGTGTCTATTGCTTCGGCAGTTTCTGCGGCGGCGGTTTCGCCGGAGGTGGCCGTGGAACCTGTGAATGAGGGCGTGGCTGAGGGTTTGAATGATGTCGGCGGTGCGCACGATGTAGCGGTGGCCGCGGAAGAATTGGGTGCGGCTATGGCCGATGCGGATACGGCCAATGTTGAGGCCGAGATGCCGTCCTATGCCCAGGAAGAAGTGCAGACCATTATTGAGGAGCCGGCGGCTATCGACGCCGAGCTGGAGCGCGAGATAGCAGAGGTTACCAAGGGTATTAAGGAAGATCAATAGGCGAACATTTGAAGGTTTGGTAAATGGCGATAAAAAAGAAGCAGGAACTGGTTAGAGAGTGCGACGCCCAGCGCGATTCGCTGTTTGCGTCTTTCGGGCGGTTGTTGTACGAGAACATCCAATCGAACGGCATTTCCTATGCTTTCGAGCCGGAAGATCCTGAGCTGACCGCCCGGGCCAAAAGGCTGGTTCGCGATGTGGTGGTGGAAAAGATCTCCGACCGCAAGCCCCGGCTGGATCCTTTTGTGATCGCCCGGCGTAAAGCGCTGGTGAAAACGGCCGACGAGCGGGCGGTGGCCCGGGAGTTGCAGGAAGCGGCCGCTCCGGTTAAAGCTCCGCGACCAGTTAAGGCGGTAGTTAAGCCCAAAAAGAATCCGGTGGTGGCGGTATTTAAAGGTATGCAGAATGTGCTGGCTTCGGCACTGTCGCCAGTGGCGGCCGAGTCAGCTGACCAGTCCGAGGTTGCGGGTTCAGTGAAAGCAGTCGTTTTGCCGCAAGAAATTCCGGACCCCCAGCCGCCCGTACAACAGCCCGACCTGGGCCGGGAGCGGCGCGGCCAGCTGGAGGCTTATTCGGCTATATTGATCGACCTGCATGTTACGCTTAAGAAACTGCGCGAGATCCGCAACGACCTCAACGACGGCATTACGGTCGGTCTTTTATATGCTAACGGAGGGCGCACGGCGGTCTTACAGGCGGCGGTGGATGAGAAATTTCAGACTATGGTCTCTTTAATAGAGAAGAAGCAGGAGGCGATCAGGCTCGTTATGGAAACTAAAAAACAGTTTTTCGCGCAAGACAAGGACAATACGGTCTGGAAGCCCGAGGCGGATTTCCTTAAGGAGCTGGAGCTGGATGCGGCCGAAACTTCCCGCCGGGTCGATGGCCTGATCGGTGAGGTGGTGGACCTGTTTAAAAATATCCGTTCGGTCTATGAGAAGGATGTTAATCCCGGTCTGGCCGATCCGCAGGCGGTGTTTCAGCCTCCGGTGGGTAGGGCTTCTCCAGCGGCGGCTATGGTCGCCGCAGCGCCGGTAACGACGAGCGCAGAGAATACGGCTGCCGGATACGCAGAACCGAATGCGGGTTTTGCCGAGGCATCGCCGTTGGCGGCAGAAGAAGTTGGTCCGTCGGAGTTGATCGAGGTGCAGGTAGAGGGTTCTTTGGAAGAGGCAGTGGCTGCCAGCATGGACAGTGATTCCGACGATACCAATGGCGGCGAGGATGCCTCCGGCACAGCGGATGACCCGGAGGACGGTGACGCTATTCCGGTAAGCGAGAAAGTGGATTACGGCCTTTTTGAGACCGGTTCGCGCAAGCTTTTAAGCGAGGCGGTGGACCAGAACGAAAAGCTTTCCATATTACATACTTTGTTCCGTAACGCGCCGCGGCGCGTGGTGCCTTATTTCTATGAACTGGTGCGGGACTCCGAGATCTTTATCCGCCGCCAGCTGGTTTCCCTGTTGGGCCAGCTGGATTATCCGACTTTGGTCGACCTGTACCGCCGGTTCATTACCGACGAGAGTTCGTCCTTGCGCCTGGCGGGCATGATGGGGCTGGTCAAGCTGGGTTCCGATGAGGCCAAGCATGTGGTGGTGTCGGCCGTTAACGATCGCGACGCCAATGTGCGCCGGTTCATCATTAATCATCTGGTGCACGACGGCAGTGAGCCGGAGGCTACGGCCATTGCGCGGCTTTCCCGTGATAACGATGAAATGGTGGCGCGGATAGCGGTCCGCAAGCTGGGGTTGATGTCGAACCATTTTGCGTTTGTTTCCCTGGTGCCTTTGCTGGAGTCGCCGAATATCAAGATCCGCAAGGAAGTAGCGAATGCTTTGGTGTTGATCACCGGGACCGACCTGGGTTACGATTGCGGCGCCCCGGAAAGCGAGCGGGCGCGTTGTGTGCGGCAGTGGCGTATCCTTTCCAAAGAAAGTTATACCCAGCCGCGGTTCCTGCGCGACATGCGTTTAAAATATGCCAGTAAGGAAAGTGCGGCCGTAAAGGCCGATGAGGTTAAGCCGGCGGCGGAAGCGAAAGCACGCGCCGGGCAGAAAACTGCCCGGTCGGTAAAGAAGCCGGCACACGCCAAAGTTAAAAAATAAATGTTGGGGAGGTCCAGGTGAAAAGAACTCGGAAGCCGGAAGCGATAAAAAAGTCCATGGCCGGGATCGGCGAGCGGTTGTCGCATGGCGCGGACCGGGTGGCCGAGATCATTGTGGAAGAAGATATTGCCGAAGGCCCCAAAGGCCAAAGGATCGCCGGCGAAACAGCGCGCATGTTCAAGGGTATGAAGAAACAGTTTGCCGAGAATACCAAAGATGTCAAGCCGCAGGACCTGATAGACGATGCGGCCTTCTGTGTAGGCCGGGTGGCCGGGGTGGTGGGGCGTTCGGTGCGTTCATTTCTGAAGGATCTGGAGTAAACCTATGAGCAATCGTTCTTTTCTTGAGCTGGGCCGGCAGTTTTACGAATGGCATCGGGATGGCAAGATCCGCCTGGAATATGGCGGGCATAGCAAGGACCTGGAGCTGGAAGTGGAACGCTTGTCGGGGCTTATAGATTATGTGGAAAAGAAAAAAGAGTCTTTTTTGAGCCTCAAGCGTCGTTAGCGCTGGCGGGAACATCGGCCTTTGGGCAAACGGCGGAATTCTTTAAAGTAAAAGTTGTTAAATTCTTGCTTTTAGTATGGTTATACTTATAATGCAAATGGTTATGAGATTTGGATGTTGAAAAAGTTTAAATTGAAACAGTTGTACAAAATAAGGTGTCTATGCCCGCAAAAGGTCTTTTAGCTGTGCCAAATGGTATTGCGCGTTTACTGGGTTCCACCGTAAGATGTTTGGAGAAAGAATTCCAGTATCTTTCCCCGTCGGCAAAACGCCAGGCGGCCCCGGTTGTGAAAAAGCCGGCCGCGTACAATGCTCCGGCTCCGGTGGCGGCTGTGGTGCGTCCGGCGGAAGCAGTGCGGGTGTCTGCGCCGGTGAGCACGCCGGTAATGGTTAAAGCGGCGCCCGTGGCGGTAAGGTCCGCGGAGCCTGTCCTGCCGCCTGTCCGTCGGGCAGAACCTTTGGCGGCGGTGAATGCCGCGGCCACCGATTTTCCGGCGGCTAGTTCCTTGACGACTAATTCTTTTGCGAGTTCGGTCGAAAGTTTTACGCCTTCAGTGGCGGTGCCCGTGGCCTCTCCGGCGGCAGTGGTGCCGGCCGCAGTTTTTCCAGCGGCAACACCTTCGAGGGTGGCGGCTGCCCAGGACACGCTTTTGCAGGGCATGATTTTTGAAAGCAAGGCCGAGCAGGTCAAGGCCGAGATCTATTTCCGCGATTTGCGCTCCACCAACAAGGCCCAGCGCATGGATGCGTTGCGTGAGATCAAGGAACTTTCCCGTAATACCATGGTGACCGGCCTGGAGCGCTTGCTGGCTCTCGAGCAGGACACTTTACAGATAATCGAAATATTAAATGTGCTGGCCAGCCTGGGCGAAGAGGCCCTGGGTTCAAAGAAATTGTTCGTGAATTATTGCGGGCATAGCGATGCCGGCGTGCGCCTGGCGGCTTTACGGGCGATCTCGAAATTTCACGATGATGAGGCTTTTGACATCCTGACTTCTTTCCTTAAGGACAAGGACCCGGAAGTGCGCCGGCAAATGCTGAACTGTTTGTGCTGGGCTTTTGCTGAGCGCTGTTTACCGTTCACGCTTAAGGCCTTGCATGATTCCGATCCTGGCGTGCGTAAGGCGGCCGCACACATTGCGGGCACTTTAAAAAGCCAGCTGGCTATTTCGGCGCTGATCTCTTTGCTGAGCGATCCCGAGCATGAAGTGCAGGAAAGCGCTTCGGCCGCATTGAAGAAGATCACCAAACAGGATTTTGTTTTCAAGGTTTCGGGTTCGAAAAAGGAAAAAGACGACGCGATCGAGGGCTGGCGTTACTGGTGGCGTGAGAACCAGACGCGGTTTGAGCGCGTGAAGAAATAAACAGGCTTAAATTGTTCTTTTAAAATATTTTAAATTCTCCTATCCGCCGTCAGGCTGATAGTCTTGATCCCCTTGGAAACTCAGGAGGGGGACCTGACGATGCGGATAGGAGTTTTTAAATTTTCCGGAGAAAAATTTAAAAAGGGGGACGTATGATCAAAGGAATATTAACCGTAGTGGCGGTGGCTTTTGTGGGAGTAGTGGGCTACAAGATCCTGGAAAAAAAGAATCCTGGCTTGATCCGCAAGGTCAAGGGGTCGGTTTCCGGCGTGGGCCAGAAGGTCGGCGCGATAATCGACGATGCCAAGGAATCGTTCTACGAAGGTTACGCCCAGGCGTAAAGTTTTGAACTGTGACGGGCGTTTTTCCGGCTCGCGCAATGAGCTCGTTGTTTATTAGTGTATTTGTACCGGGAAGGCCTTGTTTTGCAAGGCGTTCTTTGGGTTTCAGCGCGGTTGATCCCGGGTTGTTTATGCGCTGGTGCATCCGGGTTAAAAAAACAATTGTTAAACGTGTAGGCTCGCGTCAGTGTGCAGGGGCCGACCAATGATCAAAGGGTTAGCATGGTAAAAGCCAAGAAAGCCGCAAAGAAATGTTCGGTAAAATATTGCCGTGGCAAAGCCGGAGCGCACGGGGTGTGCAAGGCGCATGCTGCGCCCGACGCTGAAGTTGAGACGAACGGTGTTGTGGAGCCGGCGGCGACCGAGGTCATGGCTTTGGACGTTACATCCACTTTGGCGCCTTCCGCCAAGCCGGTGCGCCGGGCGGCTTCCCGTCTGAGAAAAGCGCGCTCGTCCAGTGAAGCGCTGGAGTCTTCGGCGGAACAGGCCGGTAAAGTGGCGGCCGCGGTAGCGGTAGTAAGTGAAGCGGAGCCTACGGCTCGTTCCATAGAACATTTGGCCAGAAAGAAACTGCAGGCGTCCCGGCCGGCGAGTGCCAATGAAGCGCCCCATCGGGGTTTTCTGAACGCGGTGTGTTTTTGGGCCGGTTCGGTGCTGGGCGACACCAATACTTTTTTGCGTTTAAAGAAAGCGAACTGAACTTATGAGACGGATCTGCATTGCGAACCAAAAAGGCGGCGTGGCCAAGACCACCACTGCACTGAACCTGGCGGCCGAGCTGGCCCGGGCCGGCAAAAAAGTTATCCTGCTGGATATGGACCCCCAGTATTCCTCTACGGCGGCCATTTTCGGCAATCAGCGTTTTGAGTACAACATTTATAATGTCATCGTGGACAAGATGGATATCAATTCGGTCATCCAGCGTTCGGAAGCGTTCGGCTTCGATGTGGTGCCCAGTGATATCGAGCTTTCCGGCGCGTCCCTGCGGATCAACGAGCATATCGGCCGCGAGAAAGTCCTTTTTCACTATACCCGCAAACTTAAATACGATTATATGATCGTCGACGCCCCGCCTTCGCTGGGCTTGCTTACGGTCAATGCGCTGACTTCCTGCGAAGAGCTGGTGGTCCCGATCTGCCCGGAATTCTTTTCCCTGAAAGGCATAAAACTGCTGGAAGAGATCGTGGAGAATGTCCGGGAGGGCCTGGGCTCCGAGATCGATATTACCGGCGTGGTCATAACCCGCTACCGCGAGCGCGTGGTCACCAACGAAGCGCGCGACGCTATCCGGAATTATTTCGGCAAGAAGGTCTTCAATGCGGTCATCCCCGAGAACATCAAGATAGAAGAGGCGCACAACGCCCATTTGCCCATATACAAATACGACAAATCATCCAAGGGCGCGGAAGCGTACCATCAATTGGCAAAGGAGATCATGCATGGAAGATCCAAAAAAGGTTAACGCCATAAGGGGGACGGGTATGGAGTCAAGACGGAGCAAACTTATTGACAATCCTTTGTTGCAGTCGACGGTACGGCCTTCTTCCTTGCGGCGCGGTGAGATGGCTCCCGCTGCGGAGGCGAAAAGCTCTATCCGCACGGCGGTCAAGCAGGTGAAGGAAGCTACCAAATACATGATGTCTCCCGACGAGGAGAAGGCCAGCGTGTTCGAGATCATTTCCGACCTCGAGAAGCAGCTCGACGCCGCTTTCAGCCTCAAGGACGCGCAGGAAAAAGAGATCAATCATCTTAAGGACAAGGTCGCCAAGGCCGAAGAAAAAGCCGGGATGGCCGAAGCCAAGATCAAGGAAATGAAGGGCTTGCTGGTTTCCCAGGAAGAGCTGAGTTCCGAGCTGGAGTTTCTCGAGAACGAGCGCCTGGATACCGTGGGCAAGATCAAGTCTCTCGACGAGGATTTGGAAGCCAAGGACGCGGTCATCAAGGACCTGGAGAACAAGATCGCCGCGCTCGACAAGGAATGCGAAAGCCGCGATACGCGCGTGGAACAGATCGAGCTGGAGCTTTCCAGCGCCAACAAGACTATCCAGAGCTTTCATCACCAGATCTCGCTTTTGGAAGACGAGAAAGAATCGGTGGGCGGCAAGCTGGAAAAGGTTGAGAATGAATTGAGCGGGGCTATCACCGAGCGCGACCGGTATCAGCGCGAACTGGAGAAGGCCAAAGAGAGTTTGGACGAGATCCGTTTGATGCTGGCCGATACCCGGGCCCGGGCACGCGGGCATTATTATAAAACCGGGGCCAAACAGGCCGCGGCTTAAAAGTCAGGTTTTTTTAATGTCCAAGCCAGTCAGTCGCAAGAAACCGGTCGGCGGCAAAGAAACAGATGTTGCGGCGCCGGTAAAAGAGTCGAAGGTCACTGTTCCGTCCGGGGTAACACCGGTGGAGTCAGTCAGCGGGCCGGAGGTTGTGAAGCCGGCGGTTGGAGTGGCAGCGGAAGCGTTACAGCTGACTGCGGCTGTGGAGCCAGTTCAGCAAGCGGCGGGCGTGGAGCCGGTTAAGGCGCCGGAGCCGTCGGGGATAGTTAGCGGCGCAGTGCCGGAGCGCTCTGTTGCGGAGCCGGCCGGGTCGCCAGAAGTTAAAATAACAACAGGAGTCGGGCATATGGGTAAAGTCAAAGGATTAGACGTTGGGACTATGAACCTGGTCGGGTCGGAACAGGGAGAGGATGGCAAGATCAAGCTTAAGTTGATGCGCCATTGTTTTCTGGATATCGAAGCCAATTCATTCACCAAAAGCATGTTGAAAAAGCAGAAAGTGCAATACGCCGAGATGGGTAACAAGGTGTATGTGCTGGGCGATTCCGCTTTTGAGCTGGCGAATATTATGAACAAGGTGGTGCGCCGGCCGATGTCGGACGGTGTTATCAGCCCCAGCGAAGCCGATGCTTTGCCGATCTTCAGCTTGTTGATCGAGGCGGTGCTGGGCAAGCCCGATTTCAAGGGTCAGCTTTGTTATTTCTCGATTCCGGCCGATCCGGTGGATGCTACCTTTAATATTGTTTATCACACCAGTGTTATTTCCGGCGCATTAAAGAACCTGGGTTATAGCCCCAAGCCGATGAACGAAGGCCACGCGGTGGTGTTTGCTTCGCTGGAAGAAAAAGATTTTACCGGCATCGGCATTTCCGGCGGCGGCGGTATGTTCAATGTTTGCGTATCGTACAAAACCATTCCGGCTATCAGTTTTGCTACCAGCCGCGCGGGCGACTGGATCGACCGCAATGTAGCGCAGGTGCTGGGGATCAAGACCACCCGGGCGACGGCTATTAAGGAAAAGGGTATCAACATTAACAAGCCGGCCAATCGGGAAGAAGAGGCGGTCTGTATCTACTACCGTAATCTCATTAATTATACGCTGGTGAACATCAAGAATAAATTTGAAAAGGCCGAGCAGATGCCGCAGTTTCCGGAGGCCATTGATATCGTGTGTGCCGGCGGGTCTTCCATGATCGGCGGGTTCACTGATGTGTTTAAAGAAGAGTTAAAGAAAATGACTTTCCCTATCGAGATCGCTGATGTCCGTATGGCTGATGATCCGCTGTACGCTACAGCGCGCGGCTGTTTGTTGGCCGGCTTAAGCGAGGTCGAAGAATAATCTGCAATATCAGCATGAAAAGCCGGTTCGTCAGGAGCCGGCTTTTCATGTGTTTGTGACCCAAAAGAAAAGAGGCAGGTAAGTGGTCGACGATGAACTGCAAAAAGTTCGGGAACGCCTATCAAAGATAAATGACAAAATAAAGCAATACTCGGCTCTTGGCGCTGGCACGCAAACCACTGGCGAACAAGAACTTAGCCCCACCAAATACAAGGCCGCCCAGGCCATCTCCGTTGAAGAAATGCACGCCAAGTTGCGTGCTATAAATCAGTATGTTCGTGACCGCGCAGCCGGCCTGGATGTGGGTCCGCCTCCCCGATTTTTTGAAGGTAATGATAATTCTGCTCCGGCACCAGCTAAAAGCGAGCGGGCGCCTAGCCGTTCTTCCGAATTGCTGGCCAAATTCCGGGCTCAGGTGCGGCCTGCGGCACCGGTGGCTCCGCCTCCGCCTCCGCCGCCTGCGCCCAGGGTTGTGGAACGCCCTGCGCCGCCGCCTGTTCCGGTAAAAAGAGCGCCCCAGGTGATCGTAGAAGAAGCGGTGCCCGAGATCGGGGACAATGAAGCCTCCCGGACAGTGGAAAAGCCCGAAGAGACCGCCACCAGCAGTATTCCCGATTATGTGGCCGAAGAGACTCCCGGTGCCGAGGTCCGCCTGGGTGTGGGTTTGGACCTGGGGACGGCTTATATCGTGGCGGGCCGCGAGGTCGAGGGCAAGCGCGTTTTCGTAAAGAACGAGCGTAATGCTTTCCTTTCGGTGCGCTGTGACACGGCGACCAAAGATCTGCTTACCAAACTTAAAGTCAAATATGTGGCGCTGGGCGATAAGCTGTATGTGCTGGGCACCATGGCTTTGGAACTGGCCGATATTTTCGGGCGCGAGACCCAGCGTACCATGAATATGGGGATCATGAATCCTTCGGAAGCGGAATCTATCCCGATCATTAAATTGCTGGCCCAGAATATTATGTGGCCGCCCAGGGTGGAAGGCGAAGTGTGTTGTTTCTCGGTGCCGGCCAAGCCTATTGACCGGGACCAGGATACTATTTATCACCGGGGTGTTTTTGAGGGAATACTCAAGAGCATCGGCTTTAATCCGATCGTGATCGACGAAGGTTACGCGGTGGTGCTGGCCGAGATGGAGCAGCAGGATTTTACCGGTATCGGGGTGTCTTGCGGGGCGGGGATGGTGAATATTTGCGCGGCGTTCCGGTCGGTGCCGGTATTGTCGTTCTCCATTACGCGCGGCGGGGACTGGATCGATAAAAGCGCGGCTACCGTGCTGGGTGTTACCATGAGCCGGGTGTGTTCCATTAAAGAGCATGGCCTCAATATAGTGGCCCCCAAGACTCGCGAAGAAGAAGCCATCGCGATCTATTACCGTAACTACATCCATTATCTGATCGAAAGCATGTCCCAGGTATTAGGGCGGAGCACCGGCACGCCGCGGTTCAAGGACCCGGTGGATATTGTTTTTGCCGGCGGGTCATCCATGGTGCCCGGGTTCCTGGAGGTGGTTAAGGAAGAGGCCAAGTCTGCCAAATTCGGTTTTGATATCGGCAATATTATTCACGCCAAGGAACCTTTTACCAGTGTGGTGCGGGGTTGTCTTTTCAACGCTATTGAAGCGGGGAAAAAGAAATGAGCCTGCTTTTTAACAGTGAGACCGAAGATGCTTTGGCGGCGGTGCCGGTTTTGGCCCGTCGGCTGGTGGACCTGCGGCTTTTGCGCCGGGATTTCGGGCAGGAAATGCTGGGGTTAGACGGTTCTTTGGAAGCGCTGATGGGGCAGGTGAATGTAACCAATTTGCGGCTCGCCCAGAAGCATTCCGAACCCCGGGTACCTGCGCCGGCTGTTGTGCCGGACGCTGTTTTGTTAAAAGCTCCGGAGGTTCCCGCGGCACCGCCGGCCGCGTTGGCTGTGGCGCCGGCCCAGCCGGGCATGACTTTGGAAGATTTTAAACTGCATATGGGCGAGATCCTTAAGGGCTCGCTGGATGCGGTAAGCGACAAATTGTCGGATCGTATTTCGGTGATGCTTAAGGAGCTGGGCACTTTGTCCGGCCCGGCACGCGCCATGCGGATCGAGGAGTTCAAGCAGTCCGGCGAATACGACATGGTGGATTTCTCCGGGCTTTACAGTCATCAACCGCAAGTGACCAGCAATTTAACCGACGTTGGTGTGGACGAAAAAGAGACCAAAGGGGTGGGTTCCACCCTCGAGCGTTTGCGCAAGTTGCGCGCCGGCAAGCCCAAGATAGGCTAGTGCAGTGTTACAAACGCTTCTTTACGTTTGAAGAGCAATAGAAGATCGAAAATAGACCGCAATGGAGTTCAATGTTTTATTATTTCTCCATTTTCGATTGCTCCATTGCTCCAGTGTGGTGATTTAAATGTAAAGAGATATATGAATCACCACACTAGGGTTAGGCATTCGCTGTTTAGATTGGACATAGGGGGGAAATAATGAACAGCTTTATTGGTTTGGCGGTTTATCTGGTGTTCCTGGTAGTGGGGCTGATCTTTATTCTTCTGAACATAGTGCGCCTTTATAAGGAAGTGGCCCGGGCGGAAGAATTGCTCAGTGCGGCCGGCATGGAAGCGGTGGAGGCCCGGCGGCAGTTGGAGCAGTACAAGAACGATGTGGAACGGCTCAAGGTTGAGCTGGAGCAGAAAGCCGCGGATCTGTCCCGCAAGGATGCCGAATTACAGCGTTTGAACGGCGCGGATAAACGGGAAGTTATTGACGCGCAGGTTAAAGTTAACGAAATGATGGTGAAGGACCGCGAGCTGGAGTTGTTGAATGTTGAACTGGAAGGCCTGAAGAACAAGCTTAAGATCGAAGCGGTCAAAAGCGCCCAGTATAAAGATTACGACGATACGTTTGCCAAGCTGAAGAACGAGGCGGCGCAGAAGGGGCAGGAAGCCCAGGCGTTGAAAAGCGAGCTGGCCCAGAAAGACCAGGCGCTCGAGCCGCTTAAGGCCGAGCTGGCCAAGCTCAAGGCGGAGCTGGTACAGCAGAGGGCCGGGCAGAATGACCTGCAGGCCAAAGCGTTCGAGGGTGCGGAGCTGGCCAAAGAAGTGGAGCGCCTCAAGGGCGAGCTGGAACAGTCGGCGAGTGAGGTGCGCAAGCTTACAGCGTCGCTGGACGGCAAGTTGGGTGAGCTAAATGACCGGACGATAGAGCTCGAGCGCCTTAAAGACGAAGCGGGCCAGATGGAAAGCCTTAAGCGCAGTGCGGCGGAGGCGGCCGAAGAGCTCAAGCTCAAGACTATGGATATTCAGCGCCTGAGGGATGAGCTGGGACAGATGGCCGGCCATCAGCAGGATGCTTCAGCCAGCGCCGGAGAGCTGGCGGCGAAAGATCAGGAGATCGCCCGGCTTAGTGGTGAGGTGGCGGGCTTGCAGGCGGAATTGCCCAAGTATCAGGCCCAGCTTAAAGAATACACTGAAGACTTTGCGAAGTTAAAAGAAGAGCTGTCCCGCAAGGAACAGGAACGGCAAAATCTAAAGATCGAGTTGGCTGGCGAGCAAGAGCGCCAAAAAGAATTGCTGGCCAAAGTAGAAGGCGCGGGTGCTCAGGAGCAGGAGCTTTTGCGCCTTAAGGATGAGCTGGGCCAGATGGTCGCGCGTCAGCCGGATCCTGCGATAATGTCAGGACAGATCGCGGATAAGGAGCAGGAGATCTTGCGCCTTAAGGAGGCTTTGGGCGGGCTAGAGAGCAAGTGCGGCGATGCCGAGCGTTTGCAGGCCGACATTGAGCGGCTGAAGGGTGAATACCAGGGTTATGAAGAGCGCATTGGGAAATTCAAGCTGGCGGAGCCCGAGATCGCCCGGCTGGAGAAAGCGTTGGACGAGGAGCGGCATGAAATGCGTTTGGTCAAAATGCGCACGCAGGAAACCAAAATGAAGCTCGATCTGCTGGGCGACAAAACCAAGGAAGCGGTGGAGTCAATTGCCCGCTTTGCTGAAGGCAAGGAATTCGAGGAGTTCCGTAAATCCATCCACATGGACGAAACGCTCCGTAAATACGAGGACGAGATCCGGGGCTTGAAGATAAAGGTCATCGATCTGGAAGGTGCGCGGTAAATTCAAGGTGGATTGACGGAAATAGTTATGCGTGAATTGTTTTTATCCCAGATGGATTATATTTTTTTCGTTTACGGCTTTAGCTTTATTTGCCTGGCCGCGACGGCGTTCTTTATTTATTTTCAGGTAAAGAAAGGCGAATTATGGAAATGGCTGGGGTTGTTTGGCCTGCTTCACGGTATTGTGGAATGGCTGGACCTGGTGGAAATGAGCACGGGAGCGTATCCGTTCGCTATTAAGATGTTTAAGCTTTCCCTGAATGCGGCTTCGTTCCTGTGTTTAATGGAAGGGGCTCGGGTGGCCCGGGCGGCGCGGAAGGTAAAAGCGCCGGGGCGCTGGATATATATTTCTCTGTTGGCGGCGCTGGCGCCCGCGTGGCTGGCGGCGGGAGCGGGCGGATTTAATGCTTTGTCGCGATACCTTTTTGGTTTTGCCGGTGGACTTTGGCTGGCGTGGGAGCTGGCCCGGATGGCGGGGTCTGAGGCAGAAAGACGCTGGCTTAAACGCCTGGCCTTGAGCCTGGGCATTTATGTTTGTACGCAGTTGTTGAGCGCCCGTGCGCCTTTTCTGTGGGCGGCGGTGGTTAACCAGGAGGCTTTTCTGGCGTTGACAGCAGTGCCTATTCAGCTGGTGCGGGCGCTGTTGGCTTTTGTGGCAGCGGTATTGGTCTGGAAATATTATTTGGCAACTTTAGATGGCAAGTTGGAAATGCACGGTTCCCGGCTGGCACAGTTCTTGCCGGCGCTTATACTGGGGGTTATTGTTGCGGGTGGGTGGCTGACGGAAGTTATTGCCGACCGCAGTGTTCACGAGGACAAGGCCGATATATTGAATATCGTCAAGGGGGTAGCCGCGAACATGGATCTGGAGCGGTTGCGCAAACTTTCCGGTACTGTGCGCGATGTGGAGAGTCCGGATCATTTGATGATAAAACAGCGTTTGCAAGGGGTGGGCGAAAGCGTTCCGGGAGTGCGTTATGTTTATTTGATGGGCCAGCGGGAGAGCCGGGTTTTCTTTTTTGTCGACACCGAGCCGGCGAGTTTTGCGTCTTCCGGCGCCAAGCCTGTGGCCGCGCCGGGAGACTTTTATGATGAGGTTTCGCCGGGTGTTGCCAGCGCTTTTGACGAGCGTAAGGCAGTTATTGAAGGGCCGTTTGCCGATTCCTGGGGAACGTTCGTTTCGGGTCTGGTGCCTGTAGTCGATCCCGGTTCCGGGCAGGTTTTGGCTGTTCTGGGAATGGACTTCCTGGCCAGTGATTGGGTAAGAAATATTCTGGCGCATCGCCTGGGCGTGATCTTTGTTTTTCTGTTGATCACCCTGATTTTTCTGGTGTTCTTTCTGGTGTATCAACGGGAGGCGGTGGTACGGGGATTGCTGGCCGGCAAGGCCGGCGAACTGGAGGAAGAACGCCGGAACCTCGAGATGATCTTTGATTCCACCCAGGCGGGGTTGTTGCTGGTGGATAGCGGGCTTAGGGTCAAGAAACTTAACCAGGTGGTCCTTAATATGGGCGGGCAGGAGTTCTTTGCGGTCATCGGGCATCAGCCGGGCGATGCGCTGAGCTGTGTGCAGGCCAAAGAGACCGCCGAGGGTTGCGGCGGCACCGAAGAGTGCAAGATCTGCCCGGTGCGCGGCACGGCCGAGAGGATCCTCAAGACCGGAGAGACCGTGCGGGGCGCGGAGGTCAGCCGGATGATCCGCACCAGGACCGGCGCACATAATCTGATATGGCTGGAAGTCAACGCTACGCCGATGGATATTGCCGGTGAGCGGCATATTCTTTTTTCCTTGGCCGACATTACTGAACGCAAGCTGGCTTCGCAGGCCCTGGAAGAAAGCGAAAAGAAGCATCGGGCTTTGTTTGAGGAGATGGTGAGCGGCTTCGCTTTTCATGAGCTGGTGCTCGATGAGCGCGGGCAGCCGGAGGATTATATTTTCTTGCAGGTGAACAAGGAGTTTGAACGTATGGTGGGCTTGAGCCGGGAGGCGGTCCTGGGCAAGAAAGCCGGCGATGTAATGCCGGGGATAGACAAAAAGTGGCTTGATATTTATAGCAAGGTGGCTTTAACCGGAACCTCCGTGCATTTTGTGGATTATGCCGCGCATCTTGGCAAATGGTTCGAAGTTTCGGCGTATAGCGCTCGCCGCGGGTACTTTGCGGTGACCTTTATGGATGTTACCGAGCAAAAGAAAAAAGATGATGATAAAGCTCGCAATACCCGGGAGCTGGAGATCTTTTACAAGGCCAGCATCGGCCGGGAAGAGCGTATCTTACAGCTTAAGAAAGAGCTCGCGGAGTTGAAGAAAGAATTGGGGAAAGCCTGATGAAACTGGCAAATAAGATAGGGTTGTTTTTCTTTGCGGCGGCGCTGGTGCTTACCGGAGCGGCGGAGACCTTCTTTTATTACATCGCCCGTTCCAGCCTGCAGGAAGCGATAGTCAATAACCTTTCCACAGCGGTCACTTCCCGGGCCCGGCACGTGGAGACTTATTTGCGGATGCTGGAACAATTGATCGTTCAACGGTCGAAGAGCGTGGTGTTCGAGAATCTTTTGGTTTTGCATGCTCAGGATAGCGTTGCTGGCCAGGGGATAGCACCCGGCGCAATGTCTTCGTCGGTTGTGGCCGAAGCCTTGGCATCGGCCGAAAAGTTGTTAAAACGCACGGTAGAAGCCAGTCCGGTGTTCCATGAATGTTTCTTGCTGGATGCTTCAGGAAGGGTAATGGCTTCCAGTAACGAAAAGAGTGTGGGTGAAGATCGTTCCGCCGATCCTTACTTTATTGGCGGCACGAAGGGGGTTTACCTGAAAGATTTTTACCGGTCGCATGTGGGCGGTATGCCCGCCATGGCGGTGGCCGCGCCGATGATCGATTCCCGGACTGGCCAGGTGGTGGGCGTATTTGTGTTGCGGCTGAAGCTCGATGAGATCAACGCGATAATTAGTGAACGCACTGGCCTGGGGACCACCGGCGAAATACTTATCGTTAACAAGAATGACGAGCTGGCGGTTTCTTCCAAGTTCGGGGCGCATTCGTATTTGGCCAGGTTAAAAGATGTGCACGGCGAGCGTAAAAGCGGGATGCTGGTGGATGAGCGCGGCGCGCAGGTGCTGGAAGCGCACGCCAATGTGGCACTCATGGGCTGGACCGTCAGCGCCCGGATCGATGCCAATGAAGCCTTTGCGCCGCTGGCCCGGCTGACTGGTGTTTTTATCTTTATCCTGCTTCTGGTACCGTTGGCCGCCGGCTTGGTGGGCTGGGCGGTGGCAAGCCTGATAACCGCGCCTTTGCATAAACTGCGCGAAGGCATGGATATTATCGGTAAAGGCAACCTCGATTACCGGGTGGGGACGGATGCCCGGGACGAGGTAGGCCAATTGTCGCGGGCTTTCGACAAGATGAGCGAGAACCTTAAGAAAACTACAGTGTTCGCCGCAACTTTACACACCGAGATCGAGGAACGCAACAAGATCGAACTGGAATTGCGCGAGAGCGAAAAGCGCTTCATGGATGTGCTGTACGCTTCGCGGGACGCCATCCTGATAATAGGGGAAGATAAATTCGTGGATTGTAACGAGGCCACGGCGGCAATGCTGGGTTATGCTTCCCGGGAGCTGTTCCTGAAAACCCATCCTTCGGAGCTTTCCCCGCCGGAACAACCCGATGGCCAGAATTCTTTTGAAAAGGCCAATGAAATGATGCGCCTGGCCCGGGCAAAGGGGAGCCATCGTTTCGAGTGGATGCACCGCCGTGGAGATGGACGGGATTTGCCAGTGCAGGTGTCTTTAACGGCCATCACTATACATGGAAAGAGCGTATTGCATTGCGTGTGGGTGGACCTTTCCCGGCAAAAGCAGGACGAAGCCCGGCTGGTGGAGCATCAACAGCGATTGGCCCGGCAGTCTGGCGAGCTGGACGCCGCGCTGGAGGCATCGCGCCGTTCCCAGGAGATCCTTTCCAGCATGCTGGAGGACAACACCCTGGTGCGCGAGGAGTCCGAGCGTTCGGCCCGGCAGTTAAAGCTGATCCTGGAATCGTCGGGTGAGGGCATATTCGGGTTGGACCTGGAAGGGCGGCATACTTTCGTGAATGCCCAGGCGCTGAAGATGCTGGGTTATGAAGAACAGGATCTGTTGGGTAAGGAAAGCCATTCTCTCTGGCATCATTCCCGGCCTTATGGCAGTGCTTATCCTTTGAATGAATGCCCGAACTACAAGGTTTTGCACGGGTCGCCGGGTATGTCGGGGGAGGAGTTCTACTGGCGCAAGGGCGGCAGTGGTTTTCCGGTGGATTACACTACGCGCCCTCTAATAGAGGATGGCAAGGTTGTCGGGGCGGTGGTTTCGTTCCGGGATATTTCGGAGCGCAAGCGGGCGGAAGAGGCTTTGCGGCAGAGTGAGGAAAAGATCCGCAGTGTAACGGACTCCGCCCAGGATGCTATTGTGATGATGGACCCGAAGGGTAGTATAAGTTTCTGGAACCCGGCGGCCGAGCGTATTTTTGGTTACAGTGCGCGGGAGGCTATCGGGCAGAACCTGCACCGGTTCCTGGTGCCGGAGCGTTTCTGGCCCGCGCATGACGCGGCTTATCCCGGGTTCCTGCGGGCCGGCAAGGGCAACGCGGTCGGCAAGGTCCTGGAGCTGGCAGCGGTGCGCAAGGATGGCGTGGAAATAGCCATTGACCTGGCGTTGTCGGCCAGCAAACGCTCGGACGGCTGGCACGCGGTGGGTATTATGCGCGATATCACCGAGCGTAAGGTGGTTGAGGAACGTTTACGCACCTTGACCCGGGCTATTGAGCAGTCACCCAGTTCCATAGTTATCACGGATACCAAGGGCGCTATTGAATACGTGAATCCGCATTTCATTGAGGTTACCGGGTATACGGCGGAGGAAGCGCGGGGCAATAATCCCCGGGTGCTTAAATCCGGCGAGATGCCTCCCGAGGGGTACCGGCAGTTATGGGAAACTCTGGCCGCGGGACGGGTATGGCGCGGGGAGTTCCATAATAAAAAGAAAAACGGCGAACTTTATTGGGAAGACGCTTCGATCACACCGGTTCGTAATGAAAAAGGCGAGACCACGCATTATGTAGCGGTGAAAGAAGACATTACCGAACGCAAGGCGGCGGAAGAACAGTTAAAGTTAATGAAGAAGTCGCTGGATGAATCCCAGGCGCAATTGTTCCAGACTTCCAAGCTGGCCACTTTGGGCGAAATGAGCACCGGCCTGGCGCACGAGATCAACCAGCCGTTGGGCGGCATAGCGCTCGTGATCACCATGTTCCGCAAGTACATGGAAAAGAAGATCATGAGCGACGACAAGCTCACTGCCGGGATCAAGGATATCGACCAGTGTATCAAAAGAATGACCAAGATCATTAACCATATCCGCGCTTTCGCCCGGCAGGAAGAGCTGAAGATCCAGGAAGTTTACCTGGCCGAGACCGTGGATTCGGCGCTGGGGCTTTTGGGCGCCCAATTGCGCGAGCACGAGGTGGAAGTGGAGCGGGTGGTGGCGGAAGGTTTGCCGAACATCAAAGGCGAGCCGTTTCAGCTGGAACAGGTGTGGATAAACGCCATATCCAACGCGCGCGATTCCATGAACGAAAAGCAGGCGCGCATAGCACGGGGCGAAATCAACGTGGAGGGGTATCGCAAGAAACTGGTGGTGACTATTGCGCACGACCCGGCCGCCAACCGGGTGGTGCTGACCTTCGCGGATAATGGCATAGGCGTCAAGGACGAGATAAAGAAGAAGATCTTCGACCCCTTCTTTACCACCAAGGAAGTGGGCAAAGGCACGGGGCTTGGGCTGTCGATCAGTTACGGGATCATCGAGAGCCATAAGGGTTCGATCGTGATAGAAGGCCGGGAGAACGAAGGCGCGGTCCTGCGGGTGACTTTGCCGGTGGATTTGACAGTGTGATAATGTTGCCGCGGAGGCCGGGATCTGCCGGCACGGGCGGATAATCGTTTTTAAAAGGAATGGTTATGACCAAGATAATGGTGGTTGACGACGAAGAAATGCTCCGCGACCGGCTGAAAAGCCTGCTGGAGCTTGATGATTACGAAGTGGTAACGGCCGACAGCGGTTTGCACGGGCTGGAAACTTATCAGAAGGAAACGCCGGATATTATTGTTTCCGATATCCGCATGCCCGGGATGGACGGGATCGAGTTCCTAAAGAAGATCAAGGAGCTCAAGACGGATGTAGAAGTGATCATGCTTACCGGCCATGGCGGCCTGGAAAGCGCTATTGAGGCCATGAAGATCGGCGCTTTCGACTATATGAACAAGCCGGTTAATTTCGACGAGCTTTCGGTTAACATTACCCGCGCCCTGGAAAAACGCAAGTTGATCCATCAATTGAGCAATCAGCAGGTCCAGCTTCTACAGGCGGCCAAGCTGGCCGCGGTGGGCGAGCTGGGCGCCGGGGTGGCGCATGAAATGAACCAGCCGCTGATGGCGATCCTGACGCATATCGAGTCTTTGCTGATGAACGACGTGGTGTGCGAGCATCCGGAACTGCAGACCAAGATCGGGCGGATGAAAGACCAGTTCGTGCGTTTGAGCTCGATCGTTAAACGTATGCACGATTATTCCGGCAGCCGCAAGGAAGGCTTTAGCCAGGAAGATATCAACCGCCCGGTCTCCGACGCGGTCTACCTTTTGGGCCAACAGCTTAAAGACCACAACATCGTGGTGGAGACCGACCTGGAGAAAGACCTGCCAATGATATTCCTGGACCGTTACCAGGTGCAGGACGTGATAATGAATTTCATGGTCAACGGCCGCGACGCTATCGACGAGAAGTTCCAGCAGAACGAAGGCGGGCGGATGAAGGTCATTACCCGCAAGCTTAAAGGCGGGCAGGGCGTGCTGGTGGGGTCTATAGAGAACGGCATACCGGTAAAGGAAGGCACCGACAACAGCATATTCAATCCGTTCTTTACCACCAAGGACCCGGGGAAAGGCACCGGTCTGGGGCTTTCGGTTTCTTACAACATCGTTAAGGCGCATAACGGGATCATTGGTTTTGCGCCGCTGAAAGACGGGCGCAAGATATTTTATTTCGCTCTACCGTTCGACAAGGACAAGAGCCTGGTGGCCGACCTGGAATTGCCGGAACAGCTCAAGAATGAATGGAATGAATTGTAAGTTGAAATGTGCATGTTTAGTGGATCGAAAACGATAATTCTTTCGATCGGCTAAATAAGTAAGGTAAAAACACGGGAGATATTATGGCACGAGTCAAGGAACAGGGGCAGGTTTTGCTGGTAGATGACGAGGATGTTATCCGCGAAGCGCTGGAGGAGCTTTTGTCGGCGTGCGGGTACACCGTGTCCACGGCCAACTCGGTGGATAATGCCATCAAGGTGCTGGAAAAAAATCCGGGTATCGAGGCGGTGGTCAGCGATATGAAAATGCCCGGCAAGCAAGGTGTGGAGATCCTGCCCTGGCTGAACGCGAATAAAAGGCTGGTGCCGGTGCTTTTCCTTACCGGCTTTGGCACGCTGGAAACCTGCCAGGACGCCGTGCGCGGCGGGGCTTTCGATTATATCCTCAAGCCCATCGAGGATAAGGAGAAGCTTTTGATCCCCCTGCGGCATGCGCTGGAAAAAGTGCGCCTGGAACGGCAGAACGAGGAGCTTAAGCTTGATATCCTGCGTATGGCCGAGGAGCACGAAAGATTGCTGGAGTCTATTTTGAACGACGCCCAGACCAAGGACCGCGTGCAGGACAAGATCAACGATATTGTAAAGAAATGGGACAGCCGCTGATGAGCACTGAAACTGATATGGCGGCCGAGCTGGCCGCGGCCCAGGCGGGGCTCAAAGCCGCCGAGGAGCGGATGGGCGCCCTGGAGAATGCGGCTTTGCTGGGCGACATGTTTTCAGGGATAGCTCATGAGCTTAACCAGCCTTTGAACGTGACCAAGATCATTTGCCAGGGGCTGGTGCGTGACGCGCAGAAAGGCCGGTTCTCGGTCGAGGAGGCGAAGACTGACCTGCCGGAGATCATTACCCAGATGAACAAGCTGTCCGAGCTTATTACGCATATGCGTGCGCTGGCGGTCGCGAAGGTGGGCGTGCCGCCGGAGAAGCAGAACCTTAACGAGATCATACAATACGCCCTGCAGTTCGTGGGCACGCAGTATAAGAGCCATAAGATCGAGGTGGTGTTGAGCCTGCAGGAGTCTTTGCCTTACGTAATGGGTGAAGCGATCCGCCTGGAACAGACGGTGCTTAATTTAATGAACCAGGCCCGCAAGGAAGTGGAGCTCGTGGAGGGCACGGGCAGGCAGGTGATGTTGAAGACCAGCGTCGCGGCTGATGGCCAGGTGGTCCTGGAGGTGGGCAACAATGCGGCTGGAGCGGCACTGGAACCGCGGCTGACGGGCTGTAAAAAGACGGTCACAGATTTTGGCGGACAATTGGAATTTACGCGTTCCCCCGGAGGCGCAAGCGCTTTCAAGGTAACTTTCCCAGCGGCCTGATTGGTGCGGGCCATTTTCGATTTTCTATTGCTCGACGAGCTCTCGATTCGCTAAATAAGGACTATTGGAGGATGCGGGTTGGACAAGATACTTATTGTTAATGATACGCCCATAATAAACAAGATGCTTAAGCGCGGGCTGGAGGCGGGCGGTTTTGCCGTGGATACGGTGGAGACCGGGCAGGAGGGCATTGCCAAAGCTCTCGACGGGCAATATGACATCATACTGCTGGATTACAATTTGCCGGATGTGAACGGGGATGTGATCTGTAAGACGGTGAAAGCCGATCCGCGTACCAAGTGGGTGCCGGTTTATTACATATCTTCCATGGACAAGGAGTCTCTGGATGTGGTGGTGGCCCAGACGGGGGCGCAGGGTTTTCTGGATATCGCGATAGACGTGGATGAACTGTGCGGCAAAATCAAGTCTTTGCTTGGAGGTTAAGATCATGGATGAACAGCGCGGCCTGACATTATATGAGGACGAGTTCTACGGCGGGGATGAGGCCGGTGAGAAAACCGTGATGCTGGTGGTTTTTCGGGTGGCCAGCGAATGGTACGCGGTGGAAATAACCAGCGTGAGGGAAGTGGTTAATTTCGAAAAGATATCGTATTTGCCCTCGAGCCCGGAACATATCGTGGGCATATTCAACCTGCGGGGCAATATTCTCTCGGTAACAGACCTCAAGAAGCTGCTGGGTTTGCCGGCCGAGGAGCTTACGGCGCGTTCCCGGCTGGTGATAGTGCGGGCGGGTGTGTACGAGACGGCTTTGCTGGTGGACGAGGTGGCCGAGCCGATGGAAGTGCCGGTAAGCCGGATAAGCCCGGCGCTGGTGACCATTGCGGCGGACCGCGCGGAGTTCCTGTCGGGCGCTATCCATCAAGGTAAAAGGTTCATCGGGATACTGAGAGTCGACAAGCTTTTTTGCGTAAAGGCGGGGTGAGCATGCGTATGACACTGGGCAAGAAGCTGGGAATGGGGATATTCGGGGTGTTTGTTTTGATGGCTCTGGTGGGCGGGTATGTGACGTTTACCTATCATCACATGTTTGATGACCTGCAGGCTTTGGCCGAAAGCCGGCTGGAGCAGTCGCACCGCTTTTTTAAGTTGGAATTCTTGTTGGCCGAGAATCAGCGGGCGTCAAAGAATATCCTTTTGCGCGGGCAAGAGGTAGCTGAGTTAGACAAGTATAAGTCCGAATTCGATAGTGCGCATACGCAAATAACGGCGCTGGTTCAGGAGATGCGTTCTATGGGTGGGGATCTGGCCCATCGCGCCGAGGATCAAAAGCTTCTGACTGAATTCTTCGAGGCTTTCGAGCAATTGGAGAAAGATTATGGGGAAGCGATAAAGCTGTATCAATCCGGAGCGGAAGGCGCCCAGCAACGGGCGGATGCTTTGGTTAAGGGGAAGGACCGCAAAGTATTCGAAATGCTGGCACGCTATTACGAAGATTCTACCAAAGACACCAGGGCGTTATTTGTCGAGCCCGAAGCGATGCAAAACAAGCTTAATGCCCTGAGCTTTTTACTTTATACCGTGGCCTTCGGGCTGGGCTGGGTAGTGATCTCCTGGGTGCTGGGCGGGGCGGTAAAGTCTTTACGGCAGGTGGTGGACAGAACCAATGAGATCGCCGGTTCGGCCGGTAACCTGAATGTGCTGATACCGGTCTCCAGCAACGATGAAGTAGGCGAGATGGCCGGGGCGTTCAATAAATTGATGAGCGGGCTTAAAGGTATAGTGGCGCAGATCCATACAGCGGGCATGGACATGGCGTCGGCCGCGCGGCAGATCAGCGCGTCTACCCATGAGCAGGCGGTGGGCGCCACCGAGCAGGCCTCGGCGGTTAACGAGGCCTCGACCACGGTGAAAGAGCTGGCGGTGACTGCGTCGCAAATAGCGCAGAACGCCGAGAACGTGGCCAAGGTGGCGGAGCGCACCATGGCGGGCATGCAGGAAATAAACATTCGGGTGGATGCGACCGCCAAAAAGATCCTGGCTTTGGGTGAGAAATCCCAGGCCATCGGGAATATCACCAAGCTTATCGATGATATCGCCGGGCAGACCAATTTGCTGGCGCTAAATGCCGCTATTGAGGCCGCGCGGGCCGGGGAAGCCGGGCGGGGTTTTGCGGTAGTGGCGCAGGAAGTGCGTAAGCTGGCGGAACGGTCGTCGGAGTCTACGGAAGAAATTCGGCAATTGATAACCGAGATCCAGTCGGAGACCAATGCTACGGTAATGGGCATTGAGGATTCGCTCAAGTGGGTGGCGCGGGGGGTGGAGATGATCCGCGAGACCGCCGGGTCGGCGAAAGAGATATCCATCGCCACACAACAGCAAAGGACGGCTTCCGACCAGACCGTGCAGGCCATGCAGAACATCAACCAGGTCACCAAGCAGTTCGCGGTGTCCACCAAACAGGCCGCCGCGTCGGCCGCGGAGTTAAGCGGGTTGGCGCAGAAACTAAAAGACGCGATAGCAGGTTTTAAATCGGCGTAACAGTGGAAGGTGTGCGACCGTATATTTCAAGGCTTCAGCCAGCGACACGGTTACCGACCCGGTCGAGTGATCTGGTTGGCCACAAAAAAGGAGGCTTTATGAGGAATATTGGGATTTTTTTGGTGGCATTGATGTTATGTGTGGGGAGAAGCGGTCTGGTTTTGGCCGCAGATGAAACGGTATTGCTGAACGAGGTGAAGAAGATCACCAGTGAAAAGATCGTCAAATGGGCCAAAGATCCGCTGGTGGTCGCCGCGGTAAAAGAGGCCAATAAAACAGCCAGTCGCACTAATGACGAGATCGCCGCGCTGGACAAGAAATGGATGGATGCCGGTGAGCCCGATGCGTGGGTGGATGGCTATAGCGCTAATCCAACGGCGGTGTTCCTGAAGGCATTTCAGGCGGTCAAAGAAGGCCAGAAAACGCTGTTCCCCGAGATCTTTGTGATGGACCGCCAGGGCTGTATAGTTGGCGAGACCAACCGGACCTCGGATTTCCTGCAGGGGGATGAGGACAAATTCGTTCGGTCCTACGCCGGCGGCAAAGGCGAGGTCTTTATCGACAAGATGGAATTCGATGAAAGTTCACGCACCTATTCGATACAGGTTTCAGTGCCGGTAATGGATCCGGAGGACGGGAATGCCATTGGCGCTTTGACAGTTAGCATTGATCTTGACGCTCTCGGGGAACGGTTGTTGTAGTAAAACCAGTAGTAAGAACGGGGTAAAGTCATGATTAGTTTATCATTCAAGATGATCCGTAATCTGGGTATTGTGGCCATGCTTTTGGTGATAATGGGGCTGGGTACGGCGTCGTTAATGACCGCGGCCAAATTGAACCAGAATTTTTCCCGAGTCATAAAATGGCAGCGCCCTAATCTGGAAAGGGTTCAGCATATCCAGGAACTGGCCCAGGATGTGAACCGTTATGCTTTGCTGGATTTTACCGGTGATGCCCGGGCGGTGGGCTTAATGAAGAAAGCGCTGGGTACCTTGCTGGCGGTGGCCGGGGATATAAAAAAGAATCGCTCCGGCGAGGAGCAGGATAATGAGTTCAATGAAATAGCGGACGGCATAATAGAGGCTGCGCGGGGATCGACCGCGGCGGTCCAGGCCCTGGAGGGTGCGGCGAATGGCGATCCGTTATCCTCGGATTACAGAGATGCCCGGAAAGGGCTGGTGGCGGCTTCGGAGAGGCTTAATCGCGCGGTTACGCGGCTTTCCCGGTTTATTATGATGGAAATGAAAGCTTCCGACCTGGCCTTGCTGGTGGCGGGCAAGAATGAACAGCGGGTGACCGCGTTTTTGATGGTTTTGGGTATAGTGGTCGGTTTGTTGACGGCTTTCTTTATGGGGCGGGGCTTGTCGGCCCCGTTACAGGCTTTGACCGGGGTGGTGACTTCGGCCGCACAGAATTCTGACCTGACCCGGCGGGTTGACATAAAGCTTAATGACGAGATCGGGCGGATCGGGGCGGCTTTCAATAATTTGATCGGAGCCCTGTGCGTCACAGTAACCAAAATTCGCGATGCCGGAGTGAAAATTGCGGCATCTTCGTCCGTGGTCAGCGCGTCAATTAACGAGCAGGCGGCGGGTGCGGCTCAGCAGGCCTCGGCGGTAAATGAGGCGTCTACTACTATCAAGGAACTGGCGGTCACCGCTTCCCAGATCGCGGTTAATGCCGAGAACGTGGCCCGGGTAGCGGAACGTACTATGGCGGGTATGCAGGAGATCAATACCAGGGTGGACGCGACCGCCAAGAAGATCCTGGCCTTGGGCGAGAAGTCGCAGTCGATCGGGAATATTACGAAACTTATTGATGATATCGCCGGGCAAACCAATTTGCTGGCGTTGAATGCGGCTATTGAAGCGGCGCGGGCCGGGGAAGCCGGGCGGGGTTTTGCGGTGGTGGCGCAGGAAGTGCGCAAGCTGGCGGAGCGGTCTTCGGAGTCTACGGAAGAAATTCGCCAGTTAATAACTGAAATTCAGTCGGAGACCAATGCCACGGTAATGGGTATTGAGGATTCGCTTAAGTGGGTGGCGCGGGGGGTGGAGATGATCCGCGAGACCGCCGGGTCGGCGAAAGAAATATCCATTGCCACCCAACAGCAAAGGACGGCCTCCGACCAGACCGTGCAGGCCATGCAGAATATTAATGGTGTAACCAGGCAGTTCGCGGTCTCTACCGACCAGGCCGCAAAATCAGCGGCCGCGCTCAGTGACCTGGCGAAACAACTGAAAGCGGCGATCGAGGGTTTTAAACTGGCTTGAATCTTATAAAACAGGAGGGTGGTTATGGTGCAGTTATGGAAAATGACGGGGTTGTGTTTGGCGGGGCTGTTTCTTTTTGGTTCCCTTAGTTACGGGGAAACGGTGAAGATCATCGCCGAGGATGACTGGTATCCTTATTCTGCCAAGATCGATAATGGCGCCAAAGGTATTGGGGTGGATATTGTTAAAGCGGCTTTTCAGGCGGAAGGTGTGACCGCAGAATTTGAGCCCATGAATTACGACCGGGGTATGGCCGCGGTCAAGGAAGGTACTGCGATCGGTTGTTTTGATGCTCCGCGCACCAGGGAGATCGAAGAGGCCTACTTGTGGCACGACGAGCCGATGTTTCTGGCGCCCAGCCTTTTTTATGCGCCGGCCGATTATACCGGAAGCGTGAAGAGCGTTGACGACCTGGCCGGGAAGAAGCTGGGGCTGACCCAGGGCTATGGGTATGGCAATGCGGTCGACCTGAACAGCCAGATCGAAAAAGAATATTCCAAGAGTGACGAGGTGATCCTCCGGAAGCTGGCGGCCAAACGGGTGGATTTTGTGATTGTGTTCGAGAAAGTGGCGGATTATCTGATCGCGAAGATGGGTTTGCAGGGGCAGGTGAAGGCGGTGGGCACGTCGGAAGCGGCGCAGATCTATGTGGCGTTCTCGAAAGGCAATCCCGATGGCCAGAAGTGCCGCGATATTTTCAGCAATGGTTTTCGCAAGATCAAGGCGGATGGCACGTATCAGCAGATAATGGACCAGTGGGACGCCCGGTTAAAAAGCCCGGCGTTGGAACCGGCAGTAAAGTAAGGAGTGTCTATGCGTATTGGAACGAAGTTCTCCCTGATCACCGCAGCGGCGATCATTGTGGTTTGCGTTTTGTATCAGGCGGCGAGTTTCCTGGTCTTTAGCGGCAGGCTGGACTCTCTTGTGTACGAGTTGTATCAGGAGAAGGTCAACCACTATGCGTTGCTGGCCTATGAACAGGATGAGCTGTTCTTCGAGGGCATACGCAAGGACCAGTCCGAAGGCCAAAAGCGGGTCATCGATAAATTGCGGGTCTTGTACCGGGATAAGCCGGACGAGGTGACCTATCCTTTTATAGTGAAAGTTAGCGGCGAGATGGTGGTTCATCCGGCGCTTGACTCCAGCGAGGTTGTATTTACCGGCGCGATCCTGGATAAGATCGCCAAAGCGCAATCCGGTCATTTCTATTTCACTCATAAAGGGGTTCCCAAGTGGTATGTTTTTGAGAAATACGAACCCTGGAACTGGGCGATCTGCATGACCACCAGCCAGGCGCTCAAGAGCCGCACCCTGATGTCGTTCATGTTCGGCTCGGTAATTTTCTCGATAATTATGGTGATAATTAGCGTGCTGATAGTTTTCTTTATTTCCAAAGTAGTTTTTCGACCTATGCATCTGGTTGAGGAGCGGCTTAAGGATATTGCCACCGGTGACGCCGACCTTACCAAAAGGATCGAGGTGCTTACCAACGACGAGGTGGGCAGTCTGGCCCGCTGGTTCAATCTTTTTGCCGACAAGATCAGCCAGGTGGTGGCCCAGGTCAAGCAGGGCGCGGTGGCCATAGATTCTTCCTCCGGACAGATCGGGGTGTCCACCCGGGAGCAGGCTTCGGGTGCCGCGGAACAGGCTTCGGCGGTGAATGAGGCTTCGACCACGGTTAAAGAGCTGGCGGTAACGGCTTCCCAGATCGCCCAGAACGCCGAGAACGTGGCCCGGGTAGCGGAACGCACCATGGCGGGCATGCAGGAAATAAACACCCGGGTGGACGCGACCGCTAAAAAGATCCTGGCTCTGGGTGAGAAATCGCAGTCGATCGGGAATATCACCAAATTGATCGACGATATCGCCGGGCAGACCAATCTGCTGGCACTCAATGCCGCCATTGAAGCGGCGCGGGCCGGGGAGGCCGGGCGCGGTTTTGCGGTGGTGGCGCAGGAAGTGCGCAAGCTGGCGGAACGGTCGTCGGAGTCTACGGAAGAAATTCGCCAGTTGATAACCGAGATCCAGTCGGAGACCAACGCTACGGTAATGGGCATTGAGGATTCGCTCAAGTGGGTGGCGCGGGGGGTAGAGATGATCCGCGAGACCGCCGGGTCGGCGAAAGAAATATCTATCGCTACTCAACAGCAAAGGACGGCTTCCGACCAGACGGTGCAGGCCATGCAGAACATTAATTCGGTAACCCGGCAGTTTGCGGAGTCTACCAAACAAGCGGCCGCTTCGGCGGTAGCTTTGAGCGATCTGGCAAAACAGTTAAGGTTGGCGATGGAAGGTTTTAAGTCGTCGTGAACGGGGCAGGGAGTAATCGGTACGGTAGGGTAGCGAGATTATTGGCTAGAAATAAAGGACGGGGAAGATGACCATACAGAAGAAACTGATTTTGGCGATCCTGACGGCGGTAACGGTGATCGTTAGCGTATTTGAGCTAATAAATCTTAACCAGGAACGGGCCATGCTGACCGAGCGGAATGACGCCGCTTATGCCTCGGCTCTTGCGCGGCTGACTACTATCCTACCGCAGGCGGTGTATGATTTTACTATTTTCCAGCTCGACAAGATCATGGAGGCGGAGCTGGCTGATGAGGGTATTGCGGCTATTTTTGTAGCGGATACTAAAGGAGAGATCATTGCCGGGCTGGTTAAGGACGGCAAGAATGGTTTTGCCAAAACGAAAGACCTGCCCCGGCCCCGGCCCGACCAGGAAGCCGCGCTGGTATACAGCGCCAAGAAGCAGGACCTGGGCAAGGTCTTGATCTTTCATGACGACCGGGCTTTCGACCGGCTGATGGCCAAGCTCACTTCCATATCGATCATACGGGTCATTGCCTTGAATTTGATCATAATGCTATTGGTGCTGTTCCTGGTGGAAATGATCATTCGCAAGCCTCTGGCCGGGATGATCGAAAAACTCAAGTCCGACGAGGGCGACCTTACCAAACGGATGGATGACCGCGGTAAAGACGAGATCGCGGATGTAGCCAAATGGTTCAATGTCTTCGTGGGCAAGATCGGCGGCATAGTGGGGCAGGTAAAAAAAGGCGCTTTGTCTATTGATACTGCCGCGGCCCAGATCCAGTCGGCCTCACAGGAACAGGTGGCCGGCGCTGCGGAGCAGGCCTCGGCGGTGAATGAGGCTTCGACCACGGTGAAAGAGCTGGCGGTAACGGCTTCCCAGATCGCCCAGAACGCCGAGAATGTGGCCCGGGTGGCGGAACGCACCATGGCGGGCATGCAGGAAATAAATACCCGGGTGGATGCCACGGCCAAAAAGATCCTGGCTTTGGGCGAGAAGTCGCAGTCTATCGGGAACATTACGAAACTTATTGATGATATCGCCGGGCAAACCAATCTGCTGGCGTTGAATGCCGCCATTGAAGCGGCGCGGGCCGGGGAGGCCGGGCGCGGTTTTGCGGTGGTGGCGCAGGAAGTGCGTAAGCTGGCGGAACGGTCGTCGGAGTCGACCGAAGAGATCCGTCAGTTGATCACCGAAATTCAGTCGGAGACCAATGCCACGGTTATGGGCATTGAGGATTCGCTAAAGTGGGTGGCGCGAGGGGTGGAGATGATCCGCGAGACCGCCGGGTCGGCGAAAGAGATATCCATCGCCACTCAACAGCAAAGGACGGCTTCCGACCAGACGGTGCAGGCCATGCAGAACATTAACTCGGTAACCCGGCAGTTTGCGGCGTCTACCAAAGAAGCCGCCACGTCGGCCGCCGCACTGGGCGACCTGGCCAAAGAATTAAAATCCTCGATCGAGGGCTTTAAATTGTCGTAAGTGCCGCGATGACTGGTGAATTAACAAATTACGAAAGGACAGGGAAAAGATGAAGAAATTATTAGCGATTGTTTTTGGAGTACTGGTTTTTCTGGCGGGCATGGTTACGGTTTCTTATGCCGCCGAGGCAGGGGGGAAGACGCGGATCCTGGTGGTGAGCAGTTACAGCCGCGATTATTTGTGGTCGCAGGAGACCGGCAAAGGGCTGAACGCGGCTTTGCGGGAGTTCAAGTTTCTGGATAACGACCAGCAGGTTGAGGAGTTCAGCAAGAATGATTCTGTGGAAACGGCCTCGGTAATTATCAAGAAATCCTGGATGGATACCAAGCGCAAGTCCAAAAAGGAAGAGATCGTGGCTACCACGGCGGGGGTTATGGATCTGGTCAGGGATTTTAAACCGGACCTTGTCTTTCTGGGGGATGATAATGCCACCAATTTTGTGGGCGCACAATTGATCAATACGGCCACTCCGGTGGTTTTCTGGGGCGTGGACCTGGATCCTTTCAAGTATGGTTACATCGATAGTTTTGAGCGTCCGGGTAAGAATATTACCGGGGTGTACCAGTCCGGTTACTACAAGGAAGGCCTGGAGGCGCTGAAAAAGCTTTATCCGCAGATCAAGACTTTCGCGATCTTGTCGGATGAGTCCGAGACCGGCCGGGGCAAGGGCCGGGTGCTGGCCAAAGAGGCCGCGCAGGGTAAACTGCCTTTAGAGCTGGTGGATGAAGTTTATACCAAGTCATTCTCCGAATGGAAAACCCGGGCGCTGGAATTGCAGGGGAAGGTGGATGCTTTCTTTGTAATTACTCATGCGACCTTGAAAGAAGATGACGGCAGTTCGGTGGATATCATGAAGGCCGGGGCCTGGTACCAGGCGAATATCAAGAAGCCGGAAGCGGTGCCCGAGAAACATATGGTTGAAGCGGGCTTGTTGCTTACGGCCGACGATTCGGCGTACAAGCAAGGTTATGAAGCCGGGAGAATGGCAGATATTATCCTGCATGGCAAGAAGGCACCCGGTGAGATCGCGGTTATGGCGCCTTCCCGGGGCGCGATCGCAGTTAATCGCCTGCGCGCGCAATCTTTGGGTATCGACCTGACGGGTAAGGATTTCATTGAAGAATTTGTAGATGGTTCCAAAGCGCTGGAAAAGTTCCCCCAGCCGTAAGTCTTTAATGAGCCGGCTGGCGGAGATCTTGAAAAAGTACAGTCTGGCGGATTGGGAAATCGCTGCGAAGTAAAACGGGTTAACCAATGGGGGGCATGATGGGCAAAAGAGTAAGGATATTATGTGTCGCAGTATTTGTGATCTTCACTGTTTTCGGTTGTGGCGCTTGTGTTTGGGCGCAGGGAATCAAGATGGCCGCTTCGGACTGGCCGGTTTGGCAACTTGTTGTTGGAATGAACGAGCAGGGTTCATTGGGTAATTTCGATCTTGCTTACGAAAAATATGCGGTTACTATTGACGGGTTCTCCAAGGGCAAATTCGACGTTACGTTCATGACTATTTATGATTTTATTGCGACCCAGCGGGATAACCCTAATGGAGTGATTATTGCGGTCCAGGATTTCAGCAATGGCGGTGATGGCATCGTTCTGCGCCCGGAAATGTCTTCGGCTTCCTCCCTCAAAGGCCGGGCTATCGGCTTGCCGACGGAGGCTGTTTCCTTATATTTAATGCATATGTATCTGGCCAGGAACAAGATGTCTTTGGACGATATCAAATTGGTCGATATCCCCGGAGAGTTTGTCAGCAAAGCTTACGTTTCGAACAGGGCGTTGTCGGGGATCGCCGGGTGGAACCCTAATTTGAGCGAGGCGATCGCGGCGGGTGGCAAGCCGGTGGTAACCAGTGCTGATTTTCCGGAGAACATCTTTGATTGTGTCGTCGTGAACAGGGAGTCATTGCAAAAGGATCGTGCGGTATATGTGCAGTTCCTGAAAGACTGGTTTAAAGCGGTTAATGATCCTTTGGTGACGCAGGCCGCGGCCAGGAAACTGAACGTAACGGTAACCGATCTGCAGAGCTGGCTGGGCGATGCCAATATTTATCGTGATGCCGGTGGTTCCCTGGCCATGTTCGGCCGCCTGAAGACGGTCGCTTCCGAGATACAGTCTTTTTATTCGGTCAAGCCGGTGAGCATAACCGGCGGCGCCAGCGGGATATTCGGCATTAAGCCGCTGGACATCGACAGCTTGTTCGATGATTCATTGTTAAAGGAGATCGTTCCTGCGCCGGCCGGGCTGATAACCGTGCCCGTTACTCAAGGGGCTGGAAAGTTACCACAAGGAAACGAAAGTACACAATGACGATCAAGGCGAAGCTGTATTCAAGCGCGTTCTTTGCTGTGATAGGTTTTGTCTGTATGGGTGCGACCGGGTATTACTTTATTGATAGGGTCGCCAATGTTTCGGAAAGGGTTCTTAAGGATCAGGCTTTGCCGGTAATAAAAATAAATGAATTGGAAGCTGTATGCCAGTCTGTGTTCACCAAGGTCATTATTCACTGTGGCAATACGGACATGGGCAGTTTTGGAAGGATAGAGGAGGAGATCAAATCTTTGGATGTTGAGATATCCAGAAAGGTTTCCGAGGCGATCCTGCAACAAGGGTTGGCTTCCAGGCTTTCAGTATGTGTGACGGACTTTCAGCAAGAGTGGGGCCGGTTTAGCACACTTAGAAGCGAAATTATTGGTTTAAGCCAGGGTTTTGCCAAAGAAGATGCCATGCGCAAGCTTGAGAACGAGGGGACGGCTTCGTTTGCGCAAGTCATGAAGATATTACACGCGGCTCTCAAGGATTACCAGGCGCAAATGGAGGCCGCGGATAAGGAGGTCGCGGCTACCCGCGCAAACTCGCTTTTTGTGTTAATCACTATAATTGCGGTCATGACAGTTATGGGCGCTTTATTTGCGTTCTTTATTATTCGGTCTATTATCAGTCATTTGACGGCCATGATCGGCCGGCTGAAGGATATTGCCGAGGGTGAGGGTGACCTTACCAAGCGCATGGATGACAGCGGCAATGACGAAATTGCGGCGGTGGCCAAATGGTTCAATGTGTTTGTGGAAAAGATCCGGGGCATAATCGTGCAGGTAAAAAGCGGCACGCTTTCGATCGATGCGGCCGGCAACCAGATCCAAACGGCTTCCCAGGACCAGGTGGCCGGCGCCGCGGAGCAGGCTTCGGCGGTGAACGAGGCTTCCACCACGGTTAAGGAGCTGGCGGTAACGGCTTCGCAGATCGCCCTGAACGCCGAGAACGTGGCCAAGGTGGCGGAACGCACCATGGCGGGCATGCAGGAAATAAATACCCGGGTGGACGCGACCGCCAAGAAGATCCTGGCTTTGGGCGAGAAGTCGCAGTCTATTGGAAATATTACCAAATTGATCGATGATATCGCCGGGCAGACCAATTTGCTGGCGCTTAACGCCGCTATTGAAGCGGCGCGGGCCGGGGAAGCCGGGCGGGGTTTTGCGGTGGTGGCGCAGGAAGTGCGCAAGCTGGCGGAGCGCTCGTCGGAGTCCACGGAAGAGATTCGCCAGCTGATAACCGAGATCCAGGCGGAAACCAATGCCACAGTAATGGGTATTGAAGATTCGCTCAAGTGGGTAGCGCGCGGAGTGGAAATGATCCGTGAAACCGCCGGGTCGGCCAAGGAAATATCCATTGCCACTCAACAGCAAAGGACGGCTTCCGACCAGACGGTGCAGGCCATGCAGAACATTAACCAGGTCACCCGGCAGTTTGCGGCGTCTACCAAAGAAGCCGCCACGTCGGCCGCAGCGCTTAGCGGCCTGGCCCAGCAGTTAAAGTTTGCCGTGGAAGGTTTTAAATTGTCCTAAACATCGGGGTATAAACTATGTCGCAAAAAGAAGAATTCGTGGCAATGTTCCGGGCCGAGGCGGCTGAATACGTGGCCGCCCTGGAAAAGGGGCTCGTGGATCTGGAAAAGGCTCCGGGTAATATGGAGATCGCCAAGGAGCTTAACCGGGTGGCGCACACGCTTAAAGGCGCCGCGCGGGTTTTTGGCTTTAAGGGCATCCAGGATATTACCCACCGGATCGAGAATATTTTCGAAAAAGTTTATAACCGCCAGCTGGATTTTTCTTCCATGATGGCCGACTGGATCTTCAAGGGCCTCGATCTCGCCAAGGTTATGCTGGACCGGGTGGCCAAAGGCGAGCCTGCGGATGTGGATGTAAGCGCGGTTTGCCAGGGGCTGGACGATTGCCAGCCGGCCGCAGCCAGCGCCGCCGCGCCTGTAGCGCCGGTAGGGGTGCCGGAAGTCGAGCCGGTTAGCAAGAAACCGGATCTGGCTCTGGTAGAGGCACCGGACCGGGCGCCCGCCCAAAAGGCCGATCCGGACAATCAGAAAAGCTCTGGCGCCGAGGAATATGTGCGCGTGCCCTTAAGCCGGGTGAACAAGCTTTTGAACCTTATCGGCGAGATGGTCATTAATAAAATGAACTCGTCGGCCAAGATCTCGCGGGCCAAAAAGATGGGCGTGCTTTCCAAAGACATGCAGGTTGCGCTGTCTGCGCTGGATGAGGCCCTGAAAAAGAATGCTGCTCATAACGAAGATACTTCCCGGATCCTCAGCCGCTGTAGCGCCCAGGCGCAAAAGCTCAAGGAGATCTCGGTGGATCTGTGGGAAAGTTTTACGGTCGAGGCTTTTCACCTTAACCCGGTTATCGACGAACTGCAGTCGAATATGAAAGAATTGCGGATGTTGCCGGTGGCCACTATTTTTGAGGGTCTGCCCCGGATGGCCCGGGATATTGCCCGGGAAAAGGGTAAAGAGGTCGACCTGGAAATATCGGGCGCGGAAACCGAGCTGGATAAAAAAGTTTTGGAAGGGCTAAAATCCCCGTTAATGCATATTCTGCGTAATTCGGTGGACCATGGCATAGAATCGCCGGCCCAAAGAACTGCCGCCGGTAAACCGGCCTCCGGTACCATTCGGGTGTCGGCTTACCATGAGGGCGGTGCGGTGGTGATCAAGATCGAGGACGACGGCAAGGGCCTCGATCCCGAGCAGATCGGCCGCACGGCGCTTAAGCGTAACATGGTTACGGCCGAAGAGCTGGAAAAGATGACCGAGAAAGAGATCGTGCACCTGATCTTCATGAACGGCTTTTCCACCAGCCCGATCATCACCGATATTTCCGGCCGGGGAATTGGTTTGGATATTGTGCGGCGGGATATTGAAGCCATGAAAGGCAAATGCCTGGTGGAGTCCCGGCTGGGGCAGGGCACCTGTTTTACTTTGGTGTTGCCGCTGACCATTGCCATTATTCAAGTCTTGCTGGTAAAATCCCGGGACTTGTTGTTTGCCTTGCCGGTGACTTCGATCATCGAGAGTTTGAACGTGGAAATGACCGACGTGGTCACTATGGAAGGGCGCATGGCAGTAAGCGTGCGCGGGCACACCCTGCCGCTGGCCCGGTTAAGCGAAACGCTGGCTCTCCCGGCCCTGGCCGCCGAACAGGAAACGGCCGCGCATAAAGTGGAAAGCCGCCTGCCGGTGGTGATCGTTTCTTCGCTGGAGAAACGGGTGGGGTTCATCGTGGACCAGATCATCGGCGAGGAAGAGGTTTTTATAAAAGGCCTGGGGGCACACCTGGGCAAGGTAAAGAACGTGAGCGGGGCCACAGTGCTCTGGACGGGCGAAGTGGTGGTGGTGCTGGACGTGGAGGACCTTTTAATGAACAGCTGTCTGGGCCATCCGGCGGCGATGTCCCGCAAGGGCGCGGCCAATCCCGCCCGCAAGGCGTCCGGCCGCCGGGTGCTGGTATGCGACGATGCTTTCTCCACCCGCGAGCTGGTGAAGAACCTGGTGGAATCGGCCGGTTATACGGTGGAAACGGCGGTCGACGGGCTGGACGGCTGGGAACGTTTGGCGCGCAACAAATACGACCTGGTGGTCTCCGACGTGGAAATGCCCCGGATGTCGGGCTTTGAGCTGTGCGAGCAGATCAAGAAAAGCCCGGAACACAGCGAGATCCCCGTGGTGCTGTGTACGGCTTTGGACAAGGAAGAACATAAGAAGCACGGGATCGATGTGGGCGCGTCTGCCTACATCGTCAAGACCTCCTTCGACCAGTCGACTTTGCTGGATTCGATAAAAAGATTGATAGGATAGGGGCAGGCATGGAAAACGCAGTGAAAAGAACGGTAAAGGTTTTGATCGCCGAGGATTCGCCGGTCATCGCGCGGGTGCTGGAGTCATTGTTGTCGTCGGACCCGCAGATCAGGGTGGTCGGCATTGCCCGTAACGGCCAGGAAGCGGTGGAAATGGCCGGCCAGCTGGTTCCGGACATTATCACCATGGACATCCACATGCCCATCATGGACGGGTATGAGGCTACCAAGCAGATCATGGCGCATTGCCCTACGCCGATACTTATTGCTTCGGCCGCGGTGCAGGCCGACGGGATCGACCGTATGTTCCGGGCGGTGTCCTACGGCGCGCTCGACCTTATAGATATCAGCGGGCTGGCGCTCGGCGACAAGGAGCTGGGGGCCAAGTTCCTCGACAGCATCAAGCTTTTAAGTCGCATTAAAGTGGTGCATCATATGCTGGCCAAGATGGAAGGCCGCAGTACGGAGCCGGCGGCGTTCTCGGCGCAAACTCTTTTGCCGCGGGGTTCCGGCAAGCTTTTGGCTATTGCCGCTTCTACCGGCGGGCCGATGGCGATATTGTCGATCCTTAAGATGCTGCCGGTGGATTTTCCCTGCGGGATCGTTATTGTCCAGCATATTACCAGTGGTTTCCTGGAGCAATTCGCGGTATGGCTCAAAGGTGAATGCCGCCTTAAGGTCGAGATCGCCCAGCAGGGTCAGGAGATCCGCCCGGGTACGGTTTATCTGGCGCCCTGCGACCTGCAGATGCGGGTGAGCGAAGGCGGGATCCTGCGTTTGGCCGACGAGCCTTTACACGACGGCCACAAGCCTTCGGGCACGGTATTGCTGGAGTCGGTAGCGCGGGTGTACCGGGATAACGCGGTGGGAGTTATCCTTACCGGCATGGGCAAAGACGGTGCCAAGGGCATTCAGGAGATCCATGCCCGGGGCGGCCGGACCATCGCCCAGGACGAGGCGAGTTGTATAGTTTTCGGCATGCCGAAAGAAGCGATCACTCTGGGTGTGGTTGACCGCGTGTGTGCGCTAAATGATATAGCGCCGGTAATTATCGAGATGATCAACAGGGGAGCCTGAAGGCTATGATCCGCAATGAGACTACGGAAAAAAAGCTCGACCGCCAGTTCCTGATCTTTACCCTGCACGGCGAGAACATGGGTTTTCCCGTGAGCTGTGTGCGCGAGGTGCTTCTGCCGCAGGAGGTCCACCCGCTGGTGCATGCCCCGGATTTTGTGGAAGGGGTGATCTATGTGCGCAAATGCGTGCTGGTGGTTATTTCCCTGCGCAAGCGCTTTGGCCTGAAGGCCAGTGAGGACAGCTCCAAAGAGCGGATCATAATCTGCAAGGTCAACACCATGGTCCTGGGCTTGATCGTGGACAGCGTTAGCGAGGTCCTGGCGGTGCCCGAGGGCAATATTCAGCAGACCCCGGAGATCCTGACCCTGCAGAGCATGGGGCGTTACGTTTCGGGCCTGGCGCGGGTAAAGGACAGCGTGATCACGCTCCTGGACCTGGAGAAAGTTATCACCCGGGAAGAACTGAACCGTTTGTCGGGGATAAAAGCATGAGCCAGTGCGCGGCCCTGTCAGATGAGGATTTCGTCCGTTTTCAGGAATTCTTTGTAAACGAAACTGGGCTGTATTTTGATAACAGCAAGGACCAGTCTTTGATCAGCGCTCTGAGCGAGCGGCTGACCAAAAAGGGGCATTCGTCGTATAAGGAATATTACAACTATTTGAAGTATCATCCCGAGTCGCGTTTTGAACTGCGGGAGATCCTTACTCTGCTTACTACCGGCGAGACCTATTTTTTCCGGAACATCGCCCAGTTCGAAGTGTTGATGCAGGACGTCCTGCCCGAGATAATCAAGCGGAAAAAGCCAACGGCCGACCGTTCCATCCGCGTGTGGTCGGCGGGGTGTTCCCGGGGTGATGAGGCGTATTCCATAATGATCGCGATCATGGAGATCCTGCCGGATTACCGGGACTGGAACATTTCGATACTCGGCACCGATATTAACCGCGACGTGCTGGCGGTGGCGCGCGAGGCGGTATATACCCCTAAGGACCTTGGGGAACTGCCCGCCGAATTCGTGGAAAGGTATTTTCATCGCAAGCGGGCGGATTATATTTTGAATTCCGACGTGAAGCCGCCGGTGCGGTTTGTTTACCACAATTTGTGCAAAGACCAGTTCAGCCAGGACGGCATGTGCGGTATTGATATCGTGTTTTGCCGCAATGTTACGATCTATTTTAATCCCGACACTACCCGGGCCCTGATGGGCCGGTTCTATAATGCGCTGGCCGACGGCGGGTATATGTTTCTGGGCCATTCCGAGACCTTGTGGCAGATCAACCACCAGTTTCGGACCATTGAGTATCCGCATACTTTTATTTACAAGAAAGACCTCGGTGCGGTGGTGCCGGAGCCTTCGCCGGCACAAGTGTCTTTGCCGGTATTCAGTTTTGATGAAAAGATCTTTGGGTCTTCAGGGTTGTCTTCCTTTCGTCCGGCTGGCGCGCCGGGCACCGCTGATAACTTTTCCCCGTCCGGAGCGGCCGTGCCTTCGGTGGAGGAAGTTTTCTTTATGGACAGCCAGACCGAGGCTTATGTGAACGAGGCGGGCGATAATTATCGCGGCAGGAAATATGCCGAGGCTTTTGTCTGCCTGGAGAAGGCTCTGGCGCGTAATGCCGGGCACCCGCGGGCGAATTTGCTTAAGGCGGTGATCCTGGCGGACCAGGCCAAGTATGATGAAGCAATTGCCGTGTTAAGCGCCCTGGTGCAAAAAGATAATCTGAACGAGGAGGCCACTTTTCTGCTGGCGCTTTTGTATGCCAAGGCCGGCTTGGCGGTGAAGGCGGAAGCCATGTTCCGCCGCATAATATTTTTGGCCGCGGATGAGCCGCTGGCATATTTTCACCTGGGTAATATTCTGGCCGCCCGGCAACTGCCGCCCCGGGCCGCGCTGGAGTTCCGTAATGCGATACGCCTTCTGGAGAAAAGGCCGGCGAACGAGCCGGTAAAGTTCGGTGACGACTTGTCTTCGGGCGCGCTTTTGCAGGCTTGTAAACGTAACCTTCTCTCTCTCTCTCTTAAGAGTCACGGGAAAGATGGTTAAGGTGAGGGCAGTTGCGATGATTTTTGTTTAGCGGATCGAGAGATTAAGTCATTTTCGTAGGGGCCGACCTTGTGTCGGCCCGGCGGAGATGTGATCGCAGCTCGATTTGCTTCTTGTACCGGGCCGACACAAGGTCGGCCCCCACACATCCTGGCCCCTTCGGGGCCGGGTGGGGCCTTTAGGCCTACGCTCGACGAGTTCTCGATTTGCTAAATAAGTGCCGATTCTTAATGGTGGAATACAAAAGGATCTGAAGTATGAAAACACGCAAGGTACTGATAGTTGACGACGACCAGCTCACCAGGGAACAGGTGGCCAAGGAATTAAAGCGGCATTACTGCGAGCCGTTCCTGGGCGCTAACGGCAAGGAGGGCCTGGAGGTTTTTGCCCGTGAGGACATCAGCATTGTTCTGCTAGACGTAAAGTTGCCCGATATCGACGGCCTGGAGTTCCTTAAAGTGGTAAAGGAACAAAGGCCGCGTTGTGAAGTGATCATGATCACCGGGTTTGGCAGTGAGGAGATCGCTATTCAGTCTTTGCGGCGGGGGGCGATCGATTACCTGGAAAAGCCCATTAACTTTGACGAGCTTTCCGCTTCGCTCGGGCGCGCCCAGGAAAAGCTGGCCGAGCGTGAAGAGCTGGCCTACAAGAACACTATTTTGGTTATCGACGATGAGGAGAGCGTGCTCTTTCCTTTGAAGCGCTTCCTGGAAAAAGAAGAGTACGAAGTGTTCACCGCGTCTAACGGCCGGGACGGCCTGCAGATCATCGAGAGCAACAAGATCGATATTCTGATCACCGATATCAATATCGGCGACATGAACGGCATTGAGATCCTGCAGAATGCCAAGCGGTTCTACAAGGATATCGAGGGGATCGTGGTCACCGGGCAGAAGGACGAGGCGCTGGCCATCGAGTCTTTGCGGGCCGGGGCGGTGGATTATCTTACCAAGCCGATCAACCTGGACGAACTGCTGATCTCGATCGAGAAGGCGGTAGAGAACATTAACCTTAACCGCGACCGTTTGTACCGCAGCCGCGAGATCAAGATCACTTCCGAGATCATCGCCAAGATGAACCAGGAGCTCGAGCGGCGCATAGATGACCGCACCCGCGAGCTCAGCCAGACCCAGGCGCAGTTGTTTCAGACTTCCAAGCTGGCCACGCTGGGTGAGATGTCGGCGGGCATGGCGCACGAGATCAACCAGCCGCTGGGCGGTATTGCTTTGGTTTGCGCCAATATCAAGAAAGCCATGGAGCGCGGCAAGTTCACGGAACAGATGCTGGTCAAGGATATTGCCGATATCGAGAAATCCATTCAGCGTATCACCCGGGTCATTAACCATATCCGGACTTTTGCCCGGCAGGACACCATGAAGTTCCTGGACGTGGATATCGCGTCGACGATTCATTCCGCCCTGACCTTGCTGGAAGAGCAATTGCGCCTGCACGAGATCGAGGTGGTGCTGGAGCTGGCGTCTGATATACCGGTAATAATGGGCGAGCCGTTCCAGCTGGAGCAGGTGTGGATAAATTTCATGTCTAACGCCCGTGATTCTATGGATGAAAAGGCTATCAAGATGAAGGATGGCCGTTTACCGGCGGGCGAGTATTACAAGAAGTTGGTGATCTCGGTTACTTTCGACGCCGCCAGCCAGCGGGTCCGGGTGGCCTTTGCCGACAATGGCATGGGGATATCCGAGGATAACAAGAAGAAGGTCTTCGAACCGTTCTTTACCACCAAGGAAGTGGGTAAGGGTTCGGGTCTGGGGCTGTCGATCACTTTTGGTATTGTGGATGCGCATAAAGGGGTGTTAAGCGTTGAAGGGCAGGAGGGCGCGGGTGCTACGATGATAGTGACTTTGCCTGTGGGAGGAAAAGATGCCGGCGGAAAATAATGTCAAGATCCTGGTTGTTGACGACGAGGAGATCCTGCGGGAAAGGCTTAAGCGCCTGCTGGAGCTCGATGATTACGAGGTAAATACGGCCGAGAGCGGGCCCAAAGGGCTGGAAGAATTTGCCCGTTTCGGCCCCGATATCGTTTTGCTCGACATCAAGATGCCGGGCATGGATGGCATCGAAGTGCTCGACCGGCTTAAACAACTGCCGCACCAGGCCGAGGTCTTTATGCTTACCGGCCATGGCGGGTTGGAAACGGCGATCGAGGCTTTGCGCAAGGGCGCTTTCGATTACATGACCAAGCCCATTGATTACGACGAGCTGGAGATCAATTTAAAGCGGGCTTTGGAAAAAAAGGCCCTGCGGCTTAAGCTGGCGACTGCCGGAGAGCTGGTGCTGGCGGCCGGCCGGGAGGTTCTGCCGGCCCTGGCGGCCATGAACGCCGGGCTGGAAGTTTGCCTGGCCCGCCCCGCCGCCCAGAATGGCGGCGACCCTGAGCTCGCCAGTGAGCTCGCCAATCTTAAGTCCCAGCTGGCCGCGCTGGAGGCAATAGCCAGCCGGTTGCGGGAGCATGTTGAGCCTGCAGCAACACCATGAAGTTTTCAGCTACCGGTTTAAATAAAGATCTTTTGGCGGCGGTAAAATACGTCGGCTATGAAGCGCCCACGCCTGTTCAGGGGCAGGTGATCCCGCTGGTTTTGCACGGGCGGGACCTGGTGGCGCAGGCTCGTACCGGGACGGGCAAGACGGCCGGTTTTGTCTTGCCGGCCTTACAGCTTTGGCAGGCTTCAGCCAGTGCCGAGAAGCGGGTTATTAAGGTTTTGGTGCTCGCTCCGACCCGCGAATTGGCCATGCAGGTGGAGCGGGCTTTTAAGGATTATGGTCGGGCCTTGAGGACTCCGCCGCGCACCATTGCCCTCATCGGGGGGCTGAATATCGACTTGCAGATCCGTAACCTGCATCATGGGGCGGATATTGCGGTAGCTACGCCCGGCCGGTTGCTGGACCTCGCGCGGCGCCATTGTGTGGATCTGGCGCATTTGAATATCCTGGTTATCGACGAAGCCGACAAGCTGTTCGATCTGGGTTTTGCTGACGAGCTTACGGCGGTCCTTGAGCTCTTGCCGGCCGAACGGCAGAATTTATTATTTTCGGCCACTATTACCGAGAAAGTATCCGCCCTGGCCGCCCGATTTATGCGGGAGCCGGTTTTTGTAAAAGCCGAAGACGGCGCGCCGGCCGCCGCAGGGATATTGCAAAGGGTCATTGAGGTGGAGCGCAATAGCCGCGGCCCCTTGTTGAGGCATTTGATCCGTAGCGAACAATGGTCGAAGGTGCTGGTTTTTGTGGCCAGTGCACGCGATGCGGATGTTCTGGTGGTGAAATTGTTAAAAGCGGGTATTTCGGCTAATGCATTTCATGGCGGTTTAACCCAGGCCCAGCGGGAAGGGGTGTTGAAAGGTTTTAAGGCCGGCGAGTTTCAGGTGCTGGCGGCTACCGACCTGGCTACCCGCGGGTTGGATATCAATAAACTGCCGTGCGTGGTTAATTATGACCTGCCGCGTTCGCCGAATGATTATATCCATCGGATCGGCCGTACTGCGCGGGCCGGTGAGAAAGGGCTGGCGGTTTCTTTTGTCGGGCCGGAAGACCGGGCGCATTTTGCGCTGATCGAAAAAAGAGCCCGCCTCCGCCTGCCGCGGGAAATAGTGCCGGGGTTTGAATTATCCGCCGTTCCTCCGCCGGTCGTAAAGGGCCGCGCACCAGTAAAAGGCCGCCGCATGAGCAAAAAAGACAAAGCCCGTTTTTCTATGTCAGCTCGATCTTGAGCTGGCCATGCAGAGCTTCTGCTAATTTGATCAGGGTATTTAATGACAAACTGCGATTGCTGATATTCTCGATCCTCGAGACGTTCTGCTGGGTGGTCTTGAGTCGTAAGGCCAGTTCTTTCTGGCTTAAGCCCTGTTTCTGGCGCAATTGGCTGATCTGGATGGCTAAAGAGGCAAAGATTTCCTCGTCTTCAAAATTCTTTTTGAATTCGGGGATTTTTAGGTCTTCCTTGAGGCGGTCCTGAAAACTTCGGAAGGTTTTCATGGTTAGTTAACTCCTTGATAGCGGGTTAGGAAATCGGTCATATAGCTCTCTGCTCTTTGGATCTCCTGTAGGGGGACTTTATCGGTCTTTTTAATGAAGCCATGTGTTAGAACGATTTTCTTGCCGAAGAAGAAATACAAGAAGCGATAATGGTTGGACCCAAAGATTATTCGCAATTCGCGGATCTTTCCGACGACCATGTCGGCGTATGGTCTGGGTAAATTGGGTCCGTGCTGCTCAAGTTTCTCTATCCACTTTTCAGCTTTTGCGCGTACTTTAATTTGCAGGGTGTCCAGAAAATGATCTACCGGGCATTGGGCGCTGGATGTTTCGTAGAATATGATTTGATATTTATTGAGCGTCATTCACAGCTGTCCGGTAAAAACTTTTAGAAGAACGCCAGTTGGAATTCGTTCATTT
>JADFZK010000065.1 GCA_015232565.1 Candidatus Omnitrophota bacterium | reverse complement strand
TCTGCTCAGAAAACACCATCACCAGGAGTGGCTGTATTTAAAATCCCGCTAACACATGCCCAGCCTCTAAGGCAAATATAACATGTAAATATAAGAAATAAGGGTAGTTAGGGCATACTCCGGGAAAACGTTTTCACTGGTTTTCCCTAAGTCTATACACAGAGAAGACTTTAATCCTAAACATAATGTTGGGATTTGAAAATATACTGCCCTGGGGACTTGACAGCTTCAGACTTTTGGAACTTCCAGGATTATTTTAACCCGGATCTTGCATTAGGCCGTGGATTTTGTGCCACTCACTGCACGCCGCTTCCTGTCCGCCTTAAGAGCCAAGCATCCTCGCCCTTCGGGCTCGTCTACGGCCATACGGCGTTCAGGTTATGAACCCTTCGACAGGCTCAGGGTTCAGCCCTCGACGCTGTTGCTCTTATTATCCGTCGGTATCTAATCGTTAGGAGTGTTAGGAGTTGAGTGATTCTCGACTTGCTGATGGGTTGCCGCTTTTGACCCTGTTTCGGGCTTTTGTGCTAGCACGGTGCTAGCACGGATACATCTGGAAGACTTAAGACCGAAATAATCCCGGGATCAATCGAGCATAATAATGCGGGGCAAATATGACCTCCCGGCCATCAAAAGTAACCTTCTGAAAGATGTCATTATTCAATACTACCGCCATAGGGCAATTCGGATACTGTTGCAGAAAAACCCGTAATCCTGGCGGGATATCAGTCCCTGATAGCTTGGATTTGATTTCAACAGCTATCGGCGTCCTGTCCTGAACAAGAATGAAGTCAACTTCCTCCTTGCGCCGCGTCCGCCAGTAATAGATATCCTGCCCAACACCCAAATTCTTCTGCATCTCCGCCAGAGAGAACGATTCCCACAACGCTCCCTTATCGTCCCGATCCTGCATTGGCCTGAAATCCCTCAAAACCGCATTGCGGATACCTGTATCGAAATAATAGGTTTTATTCATCTGCTTCAGCTCGCGCCCGCGATTATTAAAAAACGGCTTAAGCATGCTCAAAAGAAACATCTGCTGCAAAATGGCCAAATCCTTACGAATTTGCCTGAGAGAATAATTGAGCGTCTGCGACAAGCTCATCTCGCTCAGTATCCCGCCCTCCTGCGCTGCCACAATAGACAACAGGCGGTTAAAAGACAAAATATCTTCTTCCCGCAAAAGTGCCTTTATATCTTTCTGCATGTAAGTCTCAACCAAATCCAGCAAAAGACGCTTCCTGTCTTCAGCCGTTTTTTCATGGACCAGTCCTGGCATACCGCCGAAAATCACAAAATCATCCAAAAGATCTCGAAGAAGCGTGTGTGATCGTTGAGGCACCTTCACCTCGCTCCACGAATCAGGTAAACGAACTTTTGACCGGCTCGGAATCCACTCTTCAAAAGATAATGGGAATACCCGATACAAAAGCCGCCTTCCAGCTAAGCTCTCCTTCAGGTGTTTATGCATCTCAATTGCGGAAGAACCAGAAGCATAAATTCGAATCAAAGGATACTCATCAAAAATAGCCTTAAAAAGCTTGGTCGCATTAGGCAGGTAATGAAACTCGTCAATAAAAACCACTTGCCGCTTGGAAGTCAACTCTTCAAGGACAACTTTCATGGGCCGAGCAAAATGCTCCGCGTGGGCAGGCACTTCAAGATTGAAATAAACGTACGGGATCTTCTTATCGGCGCAGCGTTTGGCGACCACCTTGAGAATGGTCGTCTTACCGACCTGCCGAGGGCCGACAACAACACGCGACTCCTTGCGGTCAAAATCTTTCTCAATGCGCTCCGAAATATTCCTTGTGAGTTTCATGCCCATACTGTAAACCTCATCGTCGAGACCGTCAAGTGAATTATGGACAATCTATACAGTTCCGTATAGATTGTCCATTAACTTTTGTCCAACCCTATTGGATTAAACAAGCCAATCTACCGGCCAAACAAGCAATGACTCCGTGAATCAGACTTTCTTCAGCAACCGAAATGGTTTTCGCTCCCAGATCAAATCGTGTTTTACAATCATGGCAAACAATGACTGATTAGTAATTGGAATACTATTCATGAGTTCTTTGAAGAGGCCCCAACCGATCTCCCCTTTATCCAAGTAAGCAAAGAATGCCTTTTCGGCCTCCGCAGGCACCACTCACTGCACGCCACTGCCTGTACTCCTTAAGAGCCAAGCATCCTCGCCCTTCGGGGCCGTCTACGGCCCGTACAGCCTTCAGGTTATGAGAGGTCTACACGGTATTCGCGCTGGTCGCGCTTTGTTGCTATCCGTAAGGGTTACTCCAATCCCTCAAAAGACGGAGGCTTTACTCCATCATCTTCCGGCCTGATTTCATAGCCCAACATCTTATACGTCTTCAACCGCCGATGAAACATCCGCTCCAGTACAGAAACCCGTTTATCGACATAATCGTAAATACGGATATCTTTCTTGTCCTTATGGTAACGATGAAGTCGACCGGCATATTGAACGATCTTGCCTTTGAAAGAACTGGGCATGGTCAAAAACAGCGTATCCAGCCTTGGCTCATCAAATCCCTCACCAATATAAGAACCGGTCGCAAGGATCGTCCTTCTCACATGATCCGGGCACTCACGAATCCTCTCAAAAATCTCTTTGCGTCCTTTTTGTCGTATCCCCCCATGAAGTTGGAACAGATTATCAACCTTCCCCTCCAATAACTGCGCCAGCATCTCCAGATGTTCCCGCCGCTCTGTCAAGATCAGCGGAAACCTGCCCTCATCCAACGCCTCAACAACATCCCGGACGATCTGGTGATTCCGCTCCATATCCTCAATCACCCGGCTTGAAACGTCCTGTATTTGAGTATCATCGTTCCACGCGTGCTCAAAATCCGTTATGCGCGGGATAATCCACGACGCCGCAATATGTGCGGAAAGATCTTTATGCCGGATCTGATGGGAAATTGGTCCACACTGCATGTGAATGATCGGTTGATGGCCGTCGCGCCTGTACGGTGTAGCGGTAAGACCCAAAACGTATTTTGCCTTTACTTGCGACAAAACTTTCTCAAAAGATACCGCACCCACATGATGGCATTCGTCAACGATCACAAATCCGTAATCTGCGATACGGTCATCCACGCCATCGGTTTTATCCATGGTCTGGACCATCGCAATATCGATGATGCCATTCGACTTATCCTTCCCTCCGCCAATCTGACCTATCGCCTTCTTGTCAATACCAAGTAACGAGCTGATCTGCAACCGCCACTGATCCATCAAAGGCTTTCGATGAACAAGAATAAGGACATTGGTCTTACGCTTGGCGATCGCGGCAACACCTAAAACCGTCTTGCCGGTTCCCGGAGGAGCCACAAAGACACCACAATCAGCCTCCAGAATACCCTCCAGCGCATCTTCCTGCTCATCGTTTAGCGTGCCGTCAAAGACAAAATCTTCTTCCCGTCCAGGGAATCGCTTGTCCTCAAGATTCATCTTAACGCCATACTCACCCAACAATGCCTTGGCATCTTCCAGACATCCACGAGGCAAGGATAAATAACCGTCAACAATCTCAGCGCAACAAATCACCCGCGGGGTAGCATGGGTCGAAAAACGCATCTTCTGCTTCTTATAAAACTCCGGATTCTGAAATGCGGCCAGATGCTTGAGCTGATTGAAAAGAACCGACGGCCCGATACCAGTCTTGATATAGATCCTGTTGGCAATAACAACATCGAGAGCCTTTGGCAATTCATTGATATCCACCTTGAAGCGCCGCTTTCCCGATGGCAACCGCATCCATGGCTCATCCTTCTCTTCAACCGGACTATGCCGAGCTGCGATGACCTGTCCATTACGCGATGCCTCATCAACAAAATTCTCAACATCCCGATACGACATCTTCGGAATAGCCGCAAGAAAGCCCCACTGATCTGGATATGGACTCCCCTTCTTATCAATAAATACGCTGTTCCCCCGCGCCATAGCTTCCTTCTGGAACGGTAACGCGATCAAATTCCCGAATCCGCCTTTGGGCATAGTATCCTGATTGGGAAAAAGCCGGTCGTAACTTTTCATGTCGACCTGATACCGCCGAGACATAGTCTTGGTAATCAACGAGCTTCCCAATTTACGTGCCAAAACAACCGGAACCTCCTCGCTAAAGAAGACCCAAACATGCCCACCGTTGCCTGAGCGCGACCGCTCAACAACTGCCGGAATGCCCTCATCACGACACGTCGCCATCACAGCACGAACGTCGTCCATCCAATGTTCTTTATCAAAATCGATGGCAATAAAATGACAACTCTCGTTCTTAAGCATCAGGTAAACACCAATGACCTGCCGCCCCTCCAGATGCTGACGAATAATAGCCCCATCAAAAGGAAGAAATTGCTGATTGGGGCATTCTGAACATTTGACAGCGGGCTTACGGCAAAGAGAACGTACCCATTCATGCTTGCAAGCCGGGCTATAGCCGCGCTTACCGGTCCGGTTGTTGACCCACAGCTTGGCGTAAATATCCGCCCGGCCATGGAAGTAGCTGAGAAATATTGCAGTTTTATCGTCTAAAGAGGTTGTGACCGGCTGGCTTTGGGCAGGAACGACCGGAACTGATAAGGCTTGGATCTTCTGAAGACATTTTGCCTTCAATTCTTGCAAGACTGCTATCTGATGATTAATGTTCTTAACTTTTGCTTCAAGGGATAACTTCTCTTCTGCATTACTCATTGGAACCTTTGAGCTTAACAACCTCCCAATGTCCGCCCTTTGCAGAGCCAACCCTCTTGATAAAACCCAACTTCTTCAACCTTGCAAGATTATCCTGCGTCTTACGATGAGATATGCCTATTAGTTCAGCCAAGCTCTTCGCTGAAATAAAAGAATCGACAACAATAGCATCTATAATTTTTTGCTGATTTGCGGATACTCTTTCTACGACCCCATCTACGACCCTATCTACGACCTTGTCCAAACCTTGAGCCTCAACATCCTCCAAGAAGGACGGATGTATAGGAAACTCAATTGTCAGGTATGTGCGATCTTTATCCGTATGAAAAACCGGCATGGGCGAACCATTCCTCTTTAATGCTTTGATCATCTTCGGAATGCCTGTGCCGCGACCTTCGGTCAAGTCCAGTTCCTTGAGAAAATCCCCAACACGGCTGTTGCGATACCAGCGCGCCACAAGCTTCAAAACCTTGATATCCTTCATCGGGATCGACCTGTCCGGCCCAGGGAAACTGTGGATGACAATGCTGTCCGGTAAAACACGAACTTCAACTGGCTCACGTGTCTGAAACGACCGATGATACACCGCATTGCAAAGGGCTTCTTTTAACGCTGAATAAGAATAATTGTAAGCCCTCTCTGCCAACGGCCCATTTGCAAACTTGTGAACTCGCTCCTTAATCACCTGACTTTCCAGATGGGCAAGCGCGTCCTTAAGCATGATATGTACCGGCCCCTTGAATATCTTCTCAGTAAAGATATCGGCATCCAATCCTTCGGGAAAATCAACGATATCTATCTGTGTCCGGGGGAAATATTGTTGAGGGTCAGGATTAAATAACATGAGCGCGACATTCTTCGGGCGCACATGTTCATTGGGCCCACCCACCAAATTCATAGACCGGCAGAGCTGAAGGAAATCCATCTTCCCAGCATCTTGAAAAAGAGCGCTCTTGACCTGCTGAAGATAAGACCGGATAAGGCCAAGGTCTAAATCCCCGATTCCGGCCGAGTGATTAATCCTGTCGTCAAAAGGAACGGTCGCCGCCATCTCCAGAAGCTCGCGTTCATCATGATCTTTCGCGGCAACCGTCACACTTCCCTTGCGGACATAATAACGATAGCCCTTGTTCTTTGCAGATAATGAAATCGGCGCCTTATACGGCCGGGTCTGTCCGGCAACCGCCCACAAAACAAGAATGTGCTTGTCCTGATAAACCGTCGGGAACATGATCGGATGGTAGTGGGGCTGAAGCCGGTGACCGAGGGCAACGACCTCTTTCTGGATCCGGTCGATATCCTTGACGGAAAGTCCCGCCGGAGGAAGAACAGGACGACCATTTTTCTCACCAACACCAAGAACGATATACCCTCCGCCAAGGTTATGGAAGTCATTGGCAAAAGCGCACAGCGTCCGCAAGACGTCCTCAGGGTTCCAGCCCTCCTTGAACTCCAGCCGCTCCCACTCGACAGTCTTGGCCGTAAAAAGGTCATCAATGTTGATTGGTAAATTCATAATTTTGTGAAGGGGGATCTCTATTTTCATCAATAGATCTGAACCATCTCGTGAGAGGGGGCAAAAAGAAGGAGCGGCTTCAGGACACCAAAACTGACCGCAGCCTCGTAGACGTCCTGAGAGCTATCGCCGTCTGCAACCGGCGTGCTGTCACTTAAGCTCCGGATCGCTGCGTATTTACTTTCGAACTTCTTTTCTTTAATGAGTATGTGCTCCATATTTTTTTATACTAACATCGCCTGGCTTGTTTATCAATTCATAAATCCCGGCAAATCTCCCGTCCGCTGTAACTCGGAGAACACTGGCATCTGTGACGGAACAACTGGCGCTATCTCAAGAATGACGGGAACCAGCCCCTGCAAATTAAACAATGCCGGGTCCTGGGCCTCAACCGGCAAAGGGATGCCTGCACCATCACGTTTGATTTCCAGGTTAAGGTACTTTTCATTCAGATCGATACCACCGGGATTCTCAACAACTAACCCTGACTGATCTTGTCCTTGATCAATAGCCCTGTCCAACTGATCAGCGGTAAAAAAGTCCTTCTGCGCTCCATCAGCTGATCCGGAATTGCCGCGATCAAATAAAGCCTGACCTGTTGCGAAGAAACGCATGATATTCAGCAACTCACCCGGTATCACGATCCGATTCTTTTCAAGAATATGAAAGAACCACAATAATTTCTGTCCAACGCTGTCTTTTGATTGCAATACCTGTTCGGCCAGCCCGCGCCGGATTTCATCGTTCAACGTACCGCCAAGTTGCTGAACAATACCCTCCAACACATCTCCCTGGCTGTCCCGAACGGCCACCATCAATTTCCCCAGCAACCGCCGATTATTCTTATTAAGGCCGAAAGACGCACCAGCGTCGATTAAAACGATCCGAACACGACCATTCTCCAATTTCTGAACCAGGATATTCCCCAGGTGAGGATCGCCATGATAAAAACCTTCATAAAAAATTTCCCGTAAAAGTTCATTAGCGACAGCCAATTCTATATCCTTCTTCTTTAGTCCGGCTTGAGCTGTTTTCTCATCACTAGTGTGGTGCGTCTAACGCTTCTTTACATTTGGCGATCTTTGATAATATCCGTTCAACCGATGCACTCCATATGAAAATGCGCGGATTCTGATTGTGATTCTCGAGATATTGCATAATAACGTTGATCAAATCCGGGACGCTCTTGAATGAGCCACGACGAATGCGCTTGTCGGTTATCTCCCGGAACCAGCGTTCGACCATATTGAGCCATGAGCTGGATGTCGGCGTAAAATGAAGATGGAATCGGGGATGACGCTTGAGCCATCTTTGAACACGTTGATGCTTGTGCGTTTCATAATTGTCGACGATAAGATGCAAGTCCAGATCTGGCGGAGTTTTGATGTTGATAAGCTGTAAAAAACGAATGAATTCTTGATGCCGGTGTCGTGGCATGCAGTCGCCGATGACCTTGCCATCGAGCATGTTCAATGCGGCAAATAAAGTTGTTGTTCCATGCCGCGTATAATCGTGCGTTTGACGCGCCGGAATGCCGGGACGTAAGGGCAGCAAAGGCTGTGTTCGATTGAGAGCTTGAATCTGGCTCTTTTCGTCGACACACAAGACCAGCGCCTTGTCTGGCGGGTTCAAATAAAGGCCGACGACATCGCGTAGTTTTTCGGTAAACAATTTGTCGCGGCTCAGCTTGAATGTTTCGATCAGATGCGGCTTCAAATTGTGCCTGTGCCATATGCGACGAATAGTAGCTTCGCTCAATCCTTGAGCTTGCGCCATCGTTCGTGTGCTCCAATGAGTCGCATTGGCAGGTGTTGTGTGAAGCGTCGCTTCGACAACAGCGTTGACTTTTTGTTGTGCAATTCTCGGAAATCGTCCAGGGCGAGGAGCATCTTTCTCCAGCCCAGCCAAACGAAGTGAGAGGAATCGCTGACGCCAGAGTTGAACGGTTGGACGGGATATTGAAAGTTTCTGTGCAATATCCTGATTCAGAATCCCGTCGGCGGCCATACAAATGATCTGAGCGCGTTGGGTTGTTCTTAACGGGAATTTTCTTCCATTGGCCCAAGCGTTCAATGTGGTGCGCTCTTCGAGAGATAGCTGGATGTTTTCTGCTTTCTTCATCAATAAGCATTATAACGGAATCCTTTTATGAAGTAAAGCCATAAGTAAACTTATTTAAGACGCACTACACTAGTATCAGAAATAAGAAATTGAAATTCCTGTGGATTTAACCCTCTCGCAATAAGCAAGCGATCGACTATGCCGCGAACCTCATCATAAAGAGGCTTAAACTTTGCATAGTCCTCTTTCCCTGGCGCTATAAACCGATCGACAATGTCCTTTTCTCGTAAATACTCTTCTTTACGGGCGACATCGCGATTATATTCCTTTTGTGATTTCAATGGTGCCGCTGTAGCAGTTCGCACAGACTGGCCTTGACGCCCGGATGATCTAAAACGTGCTCCTCGATCAGATCGGCCAAATCCAAACGCCTCACTGACAGCTATGTCTGACAAATTTGAGGTTAGTTGAGTGGTAACACTATCGAGATCATCGCCATGCGAGGCCGAAAAACTTTGAGCTTCACTTTCAGCGGCCTCCGTGATCATTCCTTCGTCAAAGGCTTTCGTTCCACCGGAGAAATATTTGCGCGGGATTACTTGCTGAGTGACAGGATCTTGCTCTTCCTTGATAAGATTAAAAACGCCTTTTTTGTAGGCCTGAAGATACTGCTTATATATTTTCTCTTTTGCTTCTGGATCATTCAGCTGAACACCAGCGGTCTTCGACTTATCAGCGTAGACTTGCCCTAAAAGTGACTTTCGCAAGGCTTTCTTGAACCAAGTCGCCAGAAGCATTGCGCTGTAAACCTGCCGCAGAATGGCAAAATTCTCGCCCTCATTCACTTCCTGTTCCAGAGCCGGTATAACGATCTCGCGAACTACCAGCCGGGAAAGCTCCTGGGTTTCTTTCTGCGTCGCATTTTCCTGCCGGGCTTCACCTTGCGATCTTGCGAGCGCAAAATAATCACTTTCCAGCATCACCTGCAAATGACTATTAATTGCCATCGCCGTATCATGTTTTTCATAAACTAACGCCTTGTCAGGAACGATCCACACCTTATTGAAAGTATCCAGCGGAATATCTGTCGTCCCGTATTTATCGAAAGCCAGCTGGTAGACCTTCTTCCAAAATTTCTTGCCAACCTCACCTTCCGGATAGATCAACGATGAGGTGATCTGCTTCAACAAATAATCCTGGGCCAACAGGTCACGCCCCATTTCCGTCAGGGCAAAATTATCCGCAATAATGCGATCGGCCTCATAGGGAGAAAGGTTGATAATCATCTAGAAGGCTTCCGCCCCGGACCATTACAGCT
>JADFZK010000016.1 GCA_015232565.1 Candidatus Omnitrophota bacterium | reverse complement strand
CTCAACTGGAAGATGTCACTCATTCAGGGGGGTAACGATCTATTGACCGTTCCCTACTTCCCGGCAGTTCCCTTGATTTACCGAAATATTTCACTTTGATACGCTCCCTATCCTCGTTCTCCTTATCAGCTTTAAAATATAATTCAATGTACTCAATGGCATCTTTAATAGAAAAATAGGCATAAATGACCCTGATGCCGCTCTGCACACCGCGCCCTTTCAACGACTTACAGGCGAACTTTCTGGCTTTAAAGATCTTCGGCTCAGCAAATCCCAGGCCCGTGATCTGCACAACACCGCCATTATCAACTCCCAGTTTATGAAATAGCACCAATTGTTTGTCTTCAAACACTTTTAAATCCTCTTCCAACGACGAGAATCTTTTCAAGAATCTTCTAACCTCTTTCTCAAACTCAGGAAGCCGTCTTACATCATTGAACTTCTTCACTGTAAGACCTCACTGAATAGGGTGGTGTGCGATAGAAAACAGACTCATAATCGATGATCTCGCCATCCTCCGTCGTCATCCAGGGCACATCACGATGCGAATAATCGCTGATCTCTACCGCCTTCATATGCGAAAGCCTGGCCAAGACTTCATCAATAAAGTCGGCTTCTCTAGCGCTCAACCGTTGCAAGTCAGGCTCTCTGAGCGGCAAATACTTCTTCTGGGGATACTGAAAGAATTTACTGTTAATCTTCTCCAGCTCCTTGTTGGCTTCCATGTCCTTAACTATCTCGGCAAATTCAACCGGTGCGGGCCCGTGCGGAAGTCTAAGATATGTCGCCCCAATAAGCTGTTCCTCGTATTTCTCATAGAAATCGAAATCAATGAAATAAAGAAGCTTGTAAAGGACCGTTTCCCCAACATTAGGCCTAGACCCGACTTTATTGAGAATATAAAGCAAGACCTCCTTGAACTTGCCAAGCTTCTTTTGCGGTACGCTAATACGAATTTCCTGCCGCTCAACTCTGATCTTCTTTTCAAACGCAACCTTAACCTCTGCGCCGGGATTTAAGAAAGCGTCCGTCCCGATATGAAAGAACTTGGCAATCCCGGAAAGTTCCTCTGCGCTTAGCTTGCGTTCGCCATTCTCCACTTGAGACAGCGCAACCCTGTGCATACCGAGCGCCCTGGCAACCCGTTCCTGAGAAATGCCGTTCTGCTCGCGCAATTCTTTGATCCGTTGACCAACTTTCTGCCCAAAATTGATATCCATAAAACACCCGGCCTTCCTAAATAAACCCGTCATAAACAAACATTGCTAACGATCCAATATTACCACTTGTAATATAAACTGTCAAACCATTGTACTATAAGATTACACACCTTCCTTCTGTTGGCCACAAGTACTAAGTTGCCCGAGGTACAGTTCATTAAAAAGAAACACGCGCCAGGCTCCTTCACTGTGTGGAGCCAGGCGCGTGTTCGGCCATTGCTTGCTGTCGATCCCGGGCATCACCCTTCGAAACAGTTCAATGTGCCCCGGTTAATACAATGTGTCCCGCTTTTAATAATACTTGGCCGCCAGTGTTTTGTACTGGGTTTGCGTCAGCTCTGTTAAGACCTCCCAGAATTTGGCGGTAAACTCGGGGTCTTGCTGGGCCAGCTTCTTTGAGAAAATATTATAGTACGGCTTGGTTATGATCGCCGGCGAGACTTTTTCTATCTTGGCATTCAGCTCCGGATTATTGGCCAGTATATAGTCGGCCTGTGTATCCAGCTCAGCCACAATATCCACCCAGCCAGCCACCAGGCTTTCCAGGTTATTGATAACCGTAACCGCTTCGTCCACCTCATAGCCCTTGGCTTTTAGATCGCCTACAATAGAATAACCCGTCGGCGCCCCGATCTTACCGGTAAAATTTGCCAGGTCTTTACCATCCCACGCCAGCTCCTCACCCTTGCGCTTGTAAAAGGTAAAGGTCATACTGGTGATCTGCCGTGAGGTGTCTACCTGATCGCCCTTCATGGGATACGCCAGCACTTCTCCCCGCTCTTTGTTGTAGCTACCCAAAATGACGCCATCCACTTCCCCGGCCTTTACGAGGTCCAGGCACTTCTTCCACGGATGACGCTGTAAATTGATCTTGATCCCCATCTTTTGCTCCAACAGCCTTACCAGCTCGATAACCACCCCGGGCTTGGTCTCCAACACTGCCTGATCGCCCATGATATCCGGAAACGACTCCTGGTCTTCATAAACCAGAGTGATCTCTTTCACCGATTGCGCCATACAAAAGGACGGGATCAACGCCACCAAACCTATCAACAGAAGAATGACCGCTTTTTTCATTTTTACTCCATTTCCTGATCGCGTAATATCGATCAATTATTAAATTCTAAAAGCCACAATGGCTTTTAGTGTTTACCGGATACGATTTTCCACCTTCTGGCAATCCTTATCTGACCGCCGGGCGCTCCTCCGCCAGTACGGTAGCGGTACAATTACCAAAAATATTGACTACGGTCAGCACAGGATTAGTCAACGGATCGATCGCCATTAACAGGATCACCGCCGTCTGGGCGGGCAACCCCAGGGGCGTCAGCACGACCGCCAGGATAGACAAAGTCGCCGGGCCAGGGATACCCGTTGCGCCCATGGCCGCGAAGATCGAGCCGATCAACGCGATCATGATCCCCTGAAAACCCAAAGAAACGTTATATACCTGGGCTATAAGTATAGTCGCCAGAACGAAATACATCACTTTACCTTGCGGATGCACACTAACACCTAAAGGGATCACCAGATTGGCGGTGGTCTTATCCACATTTAACTTTTCCCGTAAACAGCGCATCGCGGAAGGCATGGTGGCATAACTGCTGGACGTGCCGAGCGCCACCAGAAAAGTCTCTCTCAACGCAATGACCGGTTGAAAGTACCCACCGCCCCGACGCCACCAGATCAGCGTGTTATAAAAAACGAACAGAAAGAAAGCGGTTAAATAAAATACGCCGATGAACTTGATCAAGGTTTTAAAGATCGTCAACCCCATATGCGAAACTTGCGACGCAAAAAGCACACACAAGCCAAAAGGCAGTACATACATTACCCAGCTGAATAATTTCTGGAACGCTTCATAAAGCGCTTCCATTACCAAAGACGTAACTCTGGCGGCCGACGTACGCACAAATCCCAGCGCAATGCCAAAAGCAATACAAAAGAAAAGGATAGCCAGCATTTGCCCCTGGCTAAAGGCTTTAAATACATTCGCCGGCACCATGCCTTTCAGGAATACCGATAATTGACCGGACTCCGCAGAATCTTTATTGGTCGCCTCAACTTCATACTTTAAGATCATCTGCCCGATACGCGCGCGGGCGCTTTCATCCAGATTCTCACCCGGCCGGCCCAAGACTCCGGCCACCAGCCCCACCAGGCTCGCAAAGATCAACCCGGAAATAAAAACGACCGCCAGGCGGCTTAAGAAACGGCCCGATACTCGCCGGGCGACCAGACGGGACAAGCTGGAAATAACAGCCGTAACAATGATCGGAATAACACACATTTGGATAAGCGCCAGGAAGATATCAGCCGGAATGGTTAAATACTCCGCCAGGCTTTTATATTTAATCCCGATCACACAGCCGAGCACCACCCCGGCCAGTATGGCCCAGGGGCTTAAAAGCCAATGAGGCGAAGCTTTTACGGTCTTGCTTTCAGGTGTGTTCACTTGCGGCTCTCAAGATATTTGGTAACCAGTTTATCCACGGTGCCATCCTTGGTCACCACCCCCACAAATTGATTGAGCCATTCCCGCAAGTGGGTGTCTTCCCAATGTACCGCTATCCCGATAGGATCTTCCTTATCTTTAAAGACAATGGTCTGCAGATATAATACAGCGTCGGGAAAACTGCGGCTCCAGCGTTCAACGAACATATCATCAAAGAAAGCCGCCTGGACTTTTCCGGTCTTCGCGGCTTCAGCGGCCGCTTCACGGGTATCAAAAGGCACCATAACGGCCAAAGGAAAAGTCTTTTGCGCGAACGCAAAATGCGAACTGCCCTTTAGCGCACCGATCGAGACCGTTTTGTGATTTAACCCTTCCAGCGGATTCTTGCCCCATTTACGCTGGGCTATTGCCAGCCGGTTAACGATCGTAGTCCGGTAACGGATCATATACGGCTTGGTGAATATCACCTTTTTGGCCCGCTCCAGAGTTTCACTCAAGTAAGAGATGGAAATATCGGCCTCCCTGGCGGCCACCATCTCCACCACCTCATTAAATGTTTTAGCCTTACGGTTAAATTCAACCTTGACCCCCAGATTCTCACCGATAGACCGGGCCAGCTCCACGTCGATCCCCGACATATTGCCCTCAGCATCGCTCATAAAAAAAGGCGGGCTGTCCAGGTCGGTCATCGCCACGACGATCTTTCCACTGCCCATGATCCGCGCAAAATCGGGGGAAGCTTGCGTTTCGGCAAAAGCCTGAACGGCAAAATTCAGCCCAAGGCTCAGCACACACAAAAAGACCAGACTTTTAATCTTTCTTAGGAAATGACCGTTCATTGCAATTCACCTCATTGGCTCAACAGGTTGTTGGAGTTATATTTTAAAATCCAGCGCCTCAAGAATATGCGCCCGCGCAGACCGTCCCAAATGCGCCTCGCCTAAATGGCAGACCACACTGCCCTCCGCCGAACCGCGCGGCTTATAAAGAATGGCCCGCGGATCCGCTTTGGTCATTGCACAACTCACCTGCGTGCATAACAGCGGCTGATGACGGTCGGGCAAAGTTAAATACTGCTTCATCCGCCTTAGAAAAACCTGCTTGTTCTCCTCTACCGCAAAACGAAAATCATCATGCCGGGGCAGAACATCCGCCAGTGAACATATCGCGTGATACGGCCCGGTCATTAATTTATTCAGGTGGCTTTGGATATCAAGATAAAAAGAATCCACTTTGACCGCTGGCGGAGCGTTAAAGGCAATGAAACTGGCGCCGGTCAGGCCAAACAAACCTTTGCAAGAACTGTAGGCAATAACATCGGCCAGTTCATGCCCTTTCTCCAGGCCGACCGAGGCCGTGGCGTCAAGCATCAAGCGCGCTCCGAGGCGCCCGGACAGGGCACTTAACAGCTCTATCGGCAATTTGAGGCCGCAACTGGTCTCGGTAGCGCAGGCGACCACCCAATCAAAATGTCCGGTTGCCGTTTCGATCTCCTGCCAGGCCACACTGGCCACCTCTTTTACCGCTCCGGCCTTGCGCAAAGCAGAATCACATAACCACTGCAAACGCTCCGAATAATAACCGCTGGATACCACGATCACCCGTCCATAAAGAAAGTTTAACGCCATGATCTCCAGGGCCAGGCTGGCCGCTCCCTGCATACGCGCAATATGTTGATGGCCCGTCATTGTTTTCAGCGCACCCAGCACCTGCTCTTCAACCTGGGCGTAATCAGCATCATCGCGCCCGAAACAAGGCCGCAATCCGGTTATATTCTCGGCCAGCAGGCTCGCCGGCCCCGCCGTAAACAACAATTTGCGGTCATTCTGGCCAGCCACAAAACTGTCGATAGATTCCTCTTTCCTCACGCTGGTCCTCCCGCCAGAAACCGCATTAATCTTTCCTTAACCTCAAAAGGCTTACAATGCGGGCGTCCCAGGGCGCTGGAAGAACCCGGAGCGATCCTTAAATAAACAAACCCCAACTTGCCTGAGGTCTGCCATCTGGCGATCGCGGTATCCAGCTCTCCCAGGTCATGCGCCCGACAGATAAAATTGTACCCGCAAGCCTCGGCGACCTTCACAAAATCAACATTATCGGAAACCGTCGCCTGCCCTCCGGTTGAGTCATAACAGTTGTTATCCAGAAGAATATGCAACAGGTTGCCCGGACAGTAATAACCATTTGCGGCCATGGCGCCCAGGCGCATTAGTAACGCACCATCCCCGTCAATAACCACCACCTGTTTTTGCGGTTGCGCCAAAGACAAACCCAATCCCAGGGAACTGGCACACCCCATGGAGCCAACCATATAAAGGTTATTGGCCAGATCTTCCAGCTCATATAACTCACGACCCGTTTTCCCGGTAGTCGCTATAAAGACCGTACGCTCATTATTTCTTTTCCGGATCACTTTCAACGCCTCTATCCGGGCAGGTTCTTGATCCAGCGCCTGACTATCCGTTATTTCCGCCAGCGCCTGCCGGCTCCGGGCCGCCGGCTTTAACACAACTTCAGAAAAGAGGTCTTTGCGCACCACAAAAAAGAACGACCGGCCCTGCTCAATAATTTGCGCCGCCCGGGCTATCTGCACCGCGGCCTCGGCACTTGTATCGGCCAGAAACTCCCAGTCCAGCTTCATGGTATCCAACAATCCCGTCGTGATCTTGCCCATTAACTCGTGCTGAGGCTCATCGCCGGCCCCCGGCTCTCCTCTTAAACTAACCAGTCCCAGCACCGGTATCCGGAAAATAGAATTTAAAGAAGTCAGGGGAGAAACCGCATTCCCCAACCCCGAATTCTGCATTAAAACCACCGGCTTCTTTCCGCCCAGGTACACTCCGGCGCACACAGCCACCGCATCCCCCTCATTAACAGCCGCAACATACGTGCTTTCGTTAATGGCGTAATTGATCAAATTCTTAAGAAAAGAACACGGCACGCCACTATAGAAATCAAAGCCGGCCTGCTTTAATGCCGCGCCAAAAAGTTCTGTACTGATCATCCCCGTCCTCACGCCGTTGTACCCCGGTTCAATTCCAGTATTTCATTAATGCTCATCAACCGCTGTTCCGACTCGAACGAACGCCCGTTCTGCAGGATCTCCCTGGCCACCTGTTGCATCGCGGGATAAGCCGCCCGCAATAAATGATTGGCATAAATAACGATATTAAAACCATGTTTAGCCAGCGCCTCTTCCGTGACCATGCTGTAGCTGGTGGGCACACAAACCAGGGGCGTTTTGGGAAATTCCATCCGGAATAACCGGGCAAACTCAAAGACCTCATCCGGGGTATTCTGCCGGCTGTGGATCATGATCCCGTCGGCGCCGGCCATTACATAAGCCCCCGCGCGATTAATGGCGTCATCCATGCCTTGTTCCAGAATAAGGCTTTCGATCCGGGCAATGATCATAAAATCATCACTAACCCTGGCCGCACAGCCGGCGCGGATCTTGTCACAAAATAAAATAGCGCTCTCCTGGTTCTGGATAACGTCGGTGCCCAGAAGGGAGTTCTCCTTAAGCCCCCCCTTGTCTTCAATGATCACTCCCGAAATACCCAGCCGCTCCATGCTATGCACATTCAGTTCAAAATGTTCCGGCTTGCCCCCGGTGTCCGCATCCATGATCAGGGGCCGGGTGGTCACATCAAAGATCGCATTGATATTCGCCAAACGGCTGTTGATCTCTAACGCCTCAATATCCGGTTTTCCCGCAACCGTAGAATCCGTCAAGGAACTCGACCAGAAACCGTCGAACCGCCGGACCTTGTCTCCTTTGGCCACTGCCGTATGCTCGGCGATCAGCGCCGAGATCGGGTTATGCGCTTCGATAAAAGTGGATAAAGGCTTGGCCGCCAATAACCGCCGCAAGGTGCCCCGCCGGGTATCCGGTGTGTTGCCCAGCGACTGTACCTGGGTAATAAACTCACCGGCCGAGGTGCCCTCCGTATATGGCACTTCGATCAAACGGCCGCCATATTCAGCCAGCGCCGCAATAGCCCGTTCCCGGTAAGGCGCCAACGGACCCGCCTGCCAGTCCGTGCCATGAACCATGACCTCGGGCCGATATTGCCGGATATTAGGGACATAATCCCACTCCTGCTGGGGAACCACCCGGGAAACGCCCACAATATTCTCGATGATCTTCTTGCGATTTTCATAGCTGAGGAAAGGCAACCGTTTGTAATCGGCAATGGCCGCATCCGTCAATAACCCGATGACCACTTCCCCATATTCGCGGGCCTGGGCAATAACGTTAATATGGCCATGATGCACGATCTCGGCCGTCATTCCAATGTAAACAATAGGCATTCTTGCAGTATCCTTGATCTTTAATTGATCATATTCCGGGGTTCAATTGCCCGGGCGCAGCCAGGCTCTCCGGAGTGTCTTTCTTTAAAGCGCCCGGTTCATCCATCAATGCTGTAACCGTACAATTGGCAAAAATATTCACGGTGGTAAAAACGGGATCGGTGATCGGGTCAATAGCGATCAAAAGCATGAGCGCCGTTTGCACCGGCAACCCCAGCGACGCCAATACGAACGCCAGCACAGACACTTGCGCCGGCCCGGGCACTCCGCCGGCCCCCATGGCCGCAAGGATAGAGCCGACCAAAGCGATCATGATCCCCTGAGCGCCCAGTGAAACATCGTATAACTGGGCAATAAGCATAATAGCCAGCACAAAATACATCGCATTCCCCTGCCGGTGAATGCTGATGCCGACCGGAATAACCAGATTGGCGGTGTCTTTGTCGACCTTTAAATTCTCATGTAAACAACGCATTGCAGAAGGCATCGAGGCAAAACTGCTGGATGTCCCAAGCGCCACCACCATAACCTCCCGAAGCGCCATCACAGGGCCAAAGAAAGGCCCTCCCCTGCGCCACCAGATCAAAGTATTATAAAAAAGGATCAGCAGAACAGCGCTTAAGTAAAACAAAAGCACAAATTTGATCAGTGTTTTAAAAATATCCAGCCCGGCATGGGAGATCTGTGAAGCAAAAAGAAAACACAATCCAAAAGGCAGAACATACATGATCCAGCTGAACAACCGCTGAAAAGCTTCGTAAAGCCCGGCGATAACAGACAAGGTGACTTTGCCGGCCGGGGTGCGCACCAGGCCCAGGGCGATCCCCAGAAAGACACAAAAGAAAAGAATAGCCAGCATATGCCCCTGGCTGAAGGCGGAAAATATATTGGCCGGCACCATGCCTTTGAGAAAACCGAAGAAACCTTCCGTAGCGGCAGTATCATTATTGCCCGTCGACACTTCATATTGAGCGATCGCCTGGCCAATGGTAATGCGCGAGCTGGTATCCAGGCCTTTCCCGGGCTGGCCCCAATAACCCACGGCTAACCCCACCAGACTCGTGAATATCAAACCGAAAACAAAGAACAGGACCAGCCTGGTTAAAAAACGCACCGGTACCTGTTTGGCCACCAGCCGGGCCAAACTGGACACCACAGCTGTCACCAGAATGGGAATAACGCACATCTGCATCAGCGCCAGAAAAATATCGGCGAAAATGGTCAAATGAATTGCGAAGCTTTTAAATTTGATCCCGATCACACATCCCAGAATAATGCCCGCCAGAATGGCCCAGGGGCTTAAAAGCCAATGGGCCGGAGCTTTTTTGGCCTTATTTTCTGCTATGGTCATTTACCTGCCCTCAAGATGTTCATTCAAGCCTGAAGCCTCTTTCTTGATCTCTTGCGCTAAAGCCCTCATGTCTGCAAGCGCCTGTTGCTCATTGATGGTCAAAAGTTTCTTGTCTTTCATGACCACCTTACCCGCCACCATCACCGTATCCACGTCGGAACCATCCACCGAATAAACCAGCAGGGAATAAACATTGTAGAACGGCACCAGGTGCGGCCGATCAACATCAATAATTATGATATCGGCGTCCTTACCCGCTTCCAAAGAACCGGTTTTATTCTTCAGGCCCAAAACTTCAGCGCCATCGATCGTCGCCATTCTCAGGGCGGTGCGCGCATCCAGGACCGTGGGCGACCAGGTTTGCACCTTGTGTAAAAGCGCCGCGGCCTTCATCTCCTCGAACATATTAAGGTCATTATTACTAGCGGCCCCGTCAGTACCCAAGCCGACTTTAACCCCGGTACTCAGCATCTCGGGCACTCTGGCGATACCTTCGGCAAGCTTCATATTGCTTTCCGGATTATGCGCCACCCCGGTCTTGCGGTCGGCCAAAACCTTGATCTCGGCAGTATCCAGCTGAATGGCATGCGCCGCAATTGTGCGCGCGGTTAACAGCCCCAAGCTGTCAAGATAACCAACCGGCCGCATATGGAACCGCAATTCCAGGTCGCTTACCTCATCTTTGGTCTCGGCCACATGAATATGCAAAGGCGCATTGTATTTATCCGACAGCTCCAGTGCTTTCTTTAAAAGTTCCGGCGAACAGGTATAGGGCGCATGCGGCGCCACAGCCACGGTAACCAAGCGGTCGCCGGAATATTCCCTGATCAGGGCTTCGGTATATTTCAGGCCCTCCTCCGACGTTTTACTGTTGGGCGTCGGAAAGTCCAGAAGGCATTCTCCCACCACCGCCCGGATATTGGCTTTCCTGGCCACCGAAGCCACCACATCCTCAAAGAAATATGAATCGCTAAAAGTAGTAGTTCCCGAACGGATCATTTCCGCAATGGCCAGGTAAGAGGCGATCCGCACGCTGTCCGGCTTTACAAATCGAGCTTCCGCCGGCCATATGTATTCCTTAAGCCACTGCAACAACGGCAGATCATCGGCGTATCCTCGGAACATGACCATGGGGATATGGGTATGGGTGTTGACCAGCCCTGGCATAACGATCTGGCCTTGGGCTTTAATTACCTGTTTGGCCCCAAAACGGCTTGTGATCGCCGCTCTTTTCCCCACCGCCAATATCGTGCCATCCTTTATGGCCACCGCCCCGTCTTCAATCACATCCATAGCACTATTGACCGTAACCACCGTCCCGCCCGAAATAATAGTATCCACTGATTGGCGCGCGGTGGCGGCACTGCTATCTGCGCAGATCAAGAATAGACCGATAAAAACGATGATTGCCTTAAACATACTGATCTCCCAGGAGCCCGAAGATTTCAAAACTATTTTCCCAACTCAGCCCGCTTTCACGCCGGGATCTTCCGCCAATACAGCCGCGGCGCAATTGCCGAAAACGCTTACAACGGTCAGGATCGGATGCGTAATAGGGTTAATGGCTATTAACAATATTATGGGCGGCTTGCTGGGCACACCCAGCGCGGCCAATACCAGCGACAACGTAACCAGTGCGCCAAGTCCCGGACCCATGGAAGAAAAGATCGCTCCGCTCAACACTATCAGGATCGCCTGAAAACCCAGGGGCACGCCATACATTTGGGCAAAAAACATTATGAATAACACAAAATACATCACTTTACCCTGCGCATGCACGCTAGCGCCTAAAGAGACCACCAGATTGGCAACACTCTTTTCTACTTTCAGATTATCCTGTAAACAAAGCAGTGAGGACGGTACAGCGGCGTGACTGCTGGCGGTGCCCAAAGCCACCACCAGGGTCTCCCGGAGCGCAAGGAAAGGAGCAAAGAAAGGCCCGCCCCGACGCCACCAAATAAGCGTGTTATAAACGAGCATCAACAAAATAGCGGTTAGATAAAATACGAAGATAAACTTGAGCAGGGTCCGAAAGATCTCCGGGCCGACTTGCGCGATCTGCGAAGCAAAAAGGACGCATAAACCAAAAGGGAGCGCGTACATCACCCAGCCAAACAATGTTTGGAAGACATCGTAAAGCCCTTCCATGAAGGCTACGGTCACATTCCCCGTCGGGGTGCGGATCAGGCCCAGGGCGATCCCAAAAAGAATGCAGAAAAAAAGAATGGATAGTGTATCGCCTTGGCTGAAAGCGCTAAAAACATTGGCCGGAATTGCGCCTTTGAGAAAACCCGAGAAACCTTCCGCCGCTGACGCATGGTTGCCAACCTCGTCAACGTCATATTGCGAAACCATATGCCCGATACTGATGCGCGCTTCATCATTAAGATTCACGCCCGGCTTACCCAGCAACCCGGCGGCCAAGCCCACCAGGCTCGCGAATATCAGGCCAAAGAGAATAATAAAAAGAAACCGGCTTAAGAAACGCGCCGAAAGCCGCTTGCCCACCAGCCTGGCTAAACTGGAGACGACCGCGGTAATAATTATCGGGATAACACACATCTGCAACAGCGACAGGAAGATCGAGCCGAATACCGCCAAGTTATTCGCCAACCCTTTAAATTTCAGCCCGAGCACACAGCCCAGGAACATCCCGGCGAAAATAGCCCAGGGGCTTAACAGCCAGTGTTTTTTCTTCCTGGCCTTGTTTTCAGCCGTATTCATCTGCCGATCTGACGGTAAGGGCTGGGCAGACAACGTTCACCCCCTAAACAAAAGTTTTAATATGTCCACCTTACGCAAATCCACTCCGGCGATCACCAGCAGGATGGCGCGCTCCGCGATAATACACAACCAACCCAGAATGGCTCCCAGGACCATGCCGGCCAGGACATCGCTCAGATAATGTACGCCGAAATAAACCCGCGAAAGAACGATCATCAAGGCCACCCCGTAGACCGGCTTACGAAAATTGGGGAAATGATGGCCCAACACGACTGCGGCGGTTACCGCCATCGTTGCATGGCCCGACGGGCACGAGAAACCATCCACTGATAGCAAAGGAATAGCGCCCTCGATCGTCCGAAACGGCCGGGGCCGCTGAATAAAGCCTTTTATGATCTCATAGGAAAAACGCGACATAACTCCCGCGAGGAAGAAAGAAATCACCGGAAAGCGCAAAACTTTAGTCTTGTAATAAGAAAACAGCACCAGGGCGACCGCGATGACACTCCACAATTCGTACGGAATGAAAACACTAAAGAACAGCGTCAGCGGCTCGCAACGCAGACTTTGAAAAAAAAGAACGATCATTTCATCCAGATTCTGCATTGTGCCCCTTCCTCTCTATACCCCAAAGATTTAAGATAAGCCAACGAGTTGGCCTTCGGCCGGAAAGTAATGTCACAAAAAATCTTACTCCTTCATAAACCAATGTCAAATGAACACTCCATAAAGAATTAATTGCGGGGGATGATGATGAAGAAATGCCTGCGGGGCGTTAGGCAAATCAGTTTTGACCGTTGCCCATTTTGGGCATCCAGCATTGGTAGGAGTTGGCCCTGGTATGGGCACCGGACGGAAGCCGGCCGATCACCAGACTATTGCCGTCGGTAAATAGTTTGCCCGGCTCCCCCTGCAGGTCAGAAACGCAGGTTAATTTCCACTCCGCGCCATTCTGACTGTAGATATTCCAGCGCAAAGGCCTGGTTGGATCATTAGCCGTTAAAGTGTCTTCGCTGGAAATTACCATCCGGCCGTTACTGGCCGCCAGCTGCATTTTTAAGGTCGCAGGATTACCCGGCAGTGGCCTAAACGAGACCACCGCGTCCGGCTCAGGCTCCCAGGAACTCTGGACCGCTGACGATGCGGTTGGCTGGCTCAGCGTTTCCTGATACAAACCGGCCTGCCCGATGTAAGCCCCCACCCAAAGATCAGCGCCCTTATATGCAGCACCCACCGGCAGTGGCTTCTCTGGGCCCACCGCGGGCACCAGGGCCACGCTGGTGCCCCATGTTGGTTCAGCAAAAGTATACACCTGCTCAACTGCATACGACCCGGGGGACGTTGGATCCAGGGCATACATATACACACTGCCCGTCAGCGGTTGAACATCCGCATTCAAGGCCGGCTCCGACACTTTGGCCGTCAGTTTCGGACGGATCCCCGGTGCGCCAACCACCAAACGATTTCCCGCTACCGCAACCGCCTCTCCGAACTGCTGGCCTTTCCGGGAAACATCCAGCGCGATGATCCGGTCCATCTTCCAGCTCAGGTCAACTTGCCGCCTGACGATCCTGACTTCATTACGGGCAGGCAACCCTAACACGATCGTATTGCCATCCAGCGCTACCCGTACCGCCGTCACCGGCATTACGGGTGGACGCACAAATTCGGTGCTTAAATCTTGACTCACCAGAGGCGCCCTGGCGGTCAACAAAATAACCGCCTCCTGAACAAAGACACCCCGGGCATTCCGGCGAAAGATATATAATTTGGGCGCCAGCCCTTTATTTGCCGGTAATGCGATCGCGGCTAAAAGACCATTCTTTTCCGCGAAAGCGATCCCGAAACGATCATTGGCCACCAGCCCGTGGACATGGATCTTCCCCGCGAACTTAAGGCGCCCCTTAACGCTCTTGTATTCAACAATAGCACCCGAAACATCTTCCGCCGGCAGACCGATAAACATGCGCGCGCCGTCCGAAACGATCGAAACATCCGTGATATCCCGCACCACCCCCTGGGCCAGTAAAGAAAGATCAAAATCCCCCATCCCGGCCCCCCCAACCGCCGACAACGCAGGGACAACCGAAAAAACCAGCCACCCGGCCAAAACACTCAAAACAAAATTCCGGATAAAATTGTTCATCCTGGCTCCATTGCGCTCAACTTCATACTACTAAGGCTTCTTCTTTGTACGCATTTAAAATAGCTATCCGATTTTCCACCCTAAGAACGCAGGACCTTCCCACTCATAGTCTTTGGGAGTTCGTCGACAACAAAAAACGCTTTCGGTACTTTATATTTAACAAGTTTGCGATAACATTCCAAACGCAGATTATCAATAACCAGCGAATCAGCCACAATATCAGCACAAACAAGTTGCCCGTACTGCGGGTGCGCCTTGCCGTAAACACGAGATTCTTTAATGCCAGGATACCGATTTATAACAGCCTCTACTTCTTCGGGAAATATCTTCATTCCGCAGAAATTAATTACATTCTTATTCCGCCCCGTAATATAAAGAAAACCCTCCTCATCCAATTCTCCAATATCACCCGTGTCAAACCACCCGCCTGCAAGAACTTCATCAGCCAGGCGTGTTGGCTGAAGATACGCATCAAACAAGCCCTTCCCCTTTAAGAAGATACGCCCGCGACCCTGATCATCAATATCCACCAATTTAAGCTGATACGAAGCAAGCAATTCCCCGACTGACAAAAGCCTGGAATGGTCCTGTGATGTATTAACGCAAGGAAGCCCCACTTCAATAATGCCATACGCCTGAGATGGATATACCCCGGACAGAGCATGGAAGTTTTCAGCAACTTCAACAGACATCGACATCGCGGTAGAAACAGCCAGCCGAACATGCCGAAATACATCCCTGGAAAGCCCTTCTGTCTTGGCCAGAATTGAGTAATGCAGCGGCGAAGCGTATAAGAATGTCGGCGCGCCATCTGCAATAGTACTGATGAAAGACCGCGGAAAGTCATTTTCACAAATCACAATGGCGGATCCTCTGCGTAAAAACAAGAGAATGGTCACAACAAAATGAAAACTCATATTGAGAACCCAGATCACCCTGTCGTTACGGCTCATGCACAGCGCCTGGTCAGCCGCATCCGTGCGTTCTTGAATGGCCTGATGAGACAAAACCACACCCTTGCTAGTTCCAGTCGTCCCGGAAGAAAAGCGCACAAACGCCGCATCAATATCCTGGATACGCGGATCTCGGGCCACAGCCTGTTCAAATCGACACGCAAGAACAGATTCTGGGAATATCCCCGAATTAAAAATAATTGGCTGAAAGCCTGATAACTCCCGGCTGGATATCAATATCTCAGCGCCAACCGTCCTTAAGACATCCCAAATCTCTTCTTCACCCGCCGTTTCGATAATGGGCACTAAAACCCCGCCACACAAAAGAACCGCCAGACTGATAATAATGTAATCAATCCCTCCCTGGAGACAGATAGCAACATAAACGCCCTTCCTGATGCCGCCTGCTTCAAGTTGTTTCGCAAGAGAACGAACATCCTTGAATAATTCAGGATACGAAACTGACCGGCCGCCCTCAATAAGCGCTGAGCCCGCATAACCTGCATTCTCGGAGAATATTAATTCAACAATGTTCATTCAGTGACCGACGCATTCTTTAAATAATCAACTGCCGCATTCCCGGCCGCCTCCCCAGTTGCCAGGCACAAACCACCAACACGCAAACTCGCCTGTGCCCCTGGTTCAGCAGATACAGAGCGCCCTGCGGAGAAAAGATTGAAAACCTTGTTAGCTCTTAGGCTCCTCAGCGGCAACTCATAATGATCCCCATTGAGATACCTGTACTGTGGCCCGCGTTTTAAATCCCAGAACTCCATCGGCCAGGACCCCTTCACCACTGCATCAGAGAACTTCTTCCCTACCAGCAGATCGTTATCCTTAAAAACATACCGCCCATCAAGCCGATCTACATCACGAGAGAACACATCCGGTGCTTGCCAAACAATCTTTGCCGAACTAAAGGCAGATATTTTCTGGCGTAAGATCCTCACTATAGCCATCGCAGTCTGCCCTGCCAAAGGAAGCCCTCCCATTGCAGGAAGGCTCAGCTTAAGATAAAGACGCCCCTTCTCGGCACAGGGCATTACTACTGTCCAACGCGCATATAAAGGCAACGCTTCTCGTTGAACCGCCTGATATAGAACATACGGCACACGAAAAGATAAGTCGTCATCCCATGGAACTCCATCCATCTCAACAGCAAATCCGGACATCTGGCGTTTCAAAGGATCTAAAGGTATAAAAGCTTTGCACTTATCCAAGAGAATCCCCACGCCTGCGTCGATAAACACAGCTGCATTAAACTGACACAACTTTCCAAAACAAGAATATTGTACGGATTGGATACTACCAGCCTGCAAACTACAAGAAATAACCTTCGACCCATACGAAACCTGAATGTTTCTTTCCCGGGTCAACAGGGCATGTAACACAATCATCAGTCGATCAGGATCATACGGTAAAAGCCAAACCTTACCCATCTTGACCGGAGCCTTACGAGACGACACCTGCCTACAAACCTCCTCAGTTAATCCACGATTCAAATACTTTCGTGGAGCACTCGCAGAGTTGGTAAAGAGGCCACACATAAATCGATGCCGCAAGCCAGCGGCCATGCCACCCGGAGAGCTTTCCTTCTCAATCAGAGTGACACGGATGCCACGACGTGCGGCCGCTATGGCCGCACACACACCAGCCAATCCAGCGCCAACTACGACAAGCTCAGTTTCTTCGTGCTGCTTTGCTAATCGACCCATTTTCTTCAAAGCAGTCCTCAACTTACCGCAAAGTATCAATCAACTGAGAATTCTCCCTAATCATTCTCTTAAGAATCGACTGATGGACCTCCGGCAACTTGTCTTTAAAAGCCCCCATCGGACCAAGCCAAAAACTTCCCTTGATCTCAATCTCATCCTTAAACGTGTTCTCATCCAAAACAACATTATTCTGATCGAGGACAGATATCTTGATCTCATACCAGAAACGACCATTAATGTAAGCATCAAAATTATAATCAAGGATCTCAACTTTGATCGTGCGGTCAGCATTGGATTCCTGCATCTGTAAACCCAGCGCCTTGACCTCCTTAACCAAATCCTGCACGAAAACTTGCGCCAAGGGGACCTTCCCGTCGGTGTAAGCATTCCAGGGATTGCCATAACCACCACGGAACTTCCCAATAAATGCCGACGGCTTTGACTTATCCTTAATGAAAGGGCGTTCATCGCTGACATTAACCGAAATCGTCTTATTCGAAACGATTTTCTCATGAGCTTCCGGGTTATAATTCAAAACAATCCCCTGATTAACAGCGCATGAACTTAAACAAAAGACCATCCCTGCAAGAGCAATTAGATTCCGCATTCTTCCCCCTTTATGGTTTGTTGTTAAATTAAACTATCTCGTCTGAAAGAACTGACTGAAGCCTTCCAATAAAAGAGTCGGCATCTTGTTCAGACAAAATCCCTTCCAAAAAAGCAAAAGTAATTGAAATATTCCCATTAAATTGCGTAAAGAATATTCCTACACCTGGCGTTATTGCCACCCGAGGCGTATGAATAACTCCTGTAACCTGAGCACCACAGAATTCAAGAGCATCATAACCTTTGTTAACATACGAAAAAGAGAACGACAACCCCTTCAGGCGCATCAAAGCTCGTTGCACCGTATCCAGAAACATCTTAGGAACAGCACGTAACAAAAGACTGGCTTGAGCTAAATCTTGAGCAAAACCACCAGACATAGCCTCATACATAACTCGTGAGACCTGTTTAATGAATTCTCGTGACGGCTGAACAGCTTCGGAAGAAAATCGTAAGAAGAAAAATGACAAATGATTAAAAAACAGCTCCTGTAACCCGGGATTACGAGAACGAATATCAGTATTTACAGGAATAACAAAACTATTCCCTTTACTCAAACTCTTACCAAATACGGCCTGAAAAGCCACCATACTTACTGCTAAAAAGTAGGGAGCCATCATCAGATACCCAGCCGTATCATACGCCTGTTCCGTTATGCGATCGGACTGAAGACGGTCAAACGATACTGTGCGAAAGAGAAATTTTCTCGCCTTAAGTTCATCAGGGATCGACAAATGCTGCGACTGACAATCATGAGAAAGATCCAAGAATCTGCGATTCACGCGCTGACCAGCAAGGAACTTCTCTTTCCACAAAGAAAGATGAGACGGACGAATAGGTCTGAATGGTTCGGGCAAGATAAACTTTCCACTATAAAACTGATGGAACAGCTGTAAGAAATTCTGTGCACCTCGGGCATCCAACAGACGATGGTCAAAGACCAAGGAAACAAAGGCACGCGCCCCAACAGTGACCTGAACGAATCGCAAATGATCACATTCCTGCGCAAAAGGCTGATTAACACAATTATGCAGAACAGACAATGCTTCGTCATCAGATACAGCTATTTTGGATATGACAGGGATGTCGCTCGTAGAATGCTCAGGATAAGACCAGAAAGGCGCCAGGTTCCAATCACGCTTACACTTGCTATGGACAACAGGGAATAACCGCACAAATGCAGACAACCGCACCCCAACCTGATCAATATCAAGTGGCCGGTCGAGAGACAGGATTACCTGACTGGCATTCCCGCAGCCTGTAGCCTTCTTGGAAAGATGGTCGAGAGTGTAGAACACCCAATCAATGCCGTTCAAGTAACACAAACCTTTAGTCCGCATTTCCCCTCACTTAACGAAGCTTCTCAAATATACTGCTGGCCAGGATCCGGACGGTTTTGAAATTATCACGGGCTAGACCGGAATCCACCAACTTAAGATTAAATTTCTTCTCAATAAAGACCAAAAGCTCCACAAATCCCATGGAATCCAGGCCAAGCTCATGCAGAGGCTTATCCTCCCCGACCTGAACGCCGCCCAGGATAATACCAATCTCTTTTACCAAGATCTGTTCAATTTCTGCTTTTGTCATAATATTATTCCTGTTTAGTGGACGGCGCTACACGATCAACCGTATTCACGCATCGAAATTTTAGAGAAACTCTGCCGGGCCTACCAAATATTTGGCTAACCATCTCACAGTCTATTGTTTCAACTTCTTTATTTTGCTTAGCACAAAACTCATTTGCTTCTTTATACACCACACCCTTTCCGACAACAGGCTGACCAAAATAAAGTTGTGCTGCACTTCTGGTTATCATATATGTATCTTTATCCATGGGATAAAGTGCCATGCTTGCACACCCACATAGACCTAAACATAACAATAAATTTAGAATCTTTTTCATATTTCTCCCCCTGTTTTTGGAGCGCTTAAAAGCAACGCTGCAACAGCAGCTCTAAAAGCACTTTGGCATGGCAAGCGGCCGAACAATCTTTCAGTCAAGACTAATTGATCGCTCGAGAGCGTGATATCTGTAGCATTTTGAACAGATTCAATCGCTTCATAATTCTTCTCGGATGGGTGCTGACTTAACACGAAGAACGCGCTCCCTTCACCAAAAGCAATATTCTCACCGGAAGCTCGGAAGCGCAAAACCTCTTCCATAACTGACCCTAATTCATCAACCGCGCCTACCAGAACATAATCACATCGTTTTTGCTCAAGCCATGCCTGAGCTAAAGTCAAAGCCTCTTGAAAAGCAGATGAAAAACGAGTCACGGTCAGCGTCGGACCACGAATTCCAGCCAGTAAAGAAAGATAAGACGCGGCGGCATTATGGACCGAATGAGAAAAAAGTGTAGGTGAAACATCCTTTTCTTTAAAACTAATCATGTCATCCAGAAAACGGAACGTCGTTACATGAGGCCCCAATCCCGTTGCTAGAATCAGACCGATACTCGATGAATGCGCAGTCGACTGAGGCCCGGCATCTTTAAGCGCATCAAGACCGGCCAGAATAGCCATTCGGTCAAAGCGACCAGCGCGACGGGCGTCTTTGGCAAGAGCCGGATCTTTTAATGCTACTTCCGAAACACGATGAACGCCATCAGAAGACTTAGTCTCCTGCCCGTTTGTCAACGCCGCACGGTGCGCCTCCAAACCTCTGCCGACTGATGAAATGATGCCAATACCGTGGATATACATTATTGTCCTGTGATAATTACAGCCGCGTTATTCCCGCCAAATGCCAAAGAAGTCGAAAGCGCCGCCCTTCCACTGATGGAAGTCTTTACCGACACCGGAGCTTGTCCTATTTCTTCATCCAAATCTTCAAAACCAATATTGGCAGGTACACATCCATGGCGTAAGGCCAATGCTGCAAAAATAGCCTCAAGTGCACCCGCCGCGCCAAGAGTGTGTCCAGTAAAGCCCTTCGTCGATAAAAACTTAAGCTTATCGCCAAAAATTCGCAGTAAAGTACGACCCTCCGCACGATCATTGTCGCGTGTAGATGTGCCATGAGCATTAACAAAAACAATGTCTTCTGGCTTAAGCCCGGCTTGCGCCATAGCCACGACAACGGCGGCCTCTAAACCAGAGCCATCAGGCCGTGGCGCCGTAAGATGATGCGCATCGGCTGCCGCACCATAACCAGATACAAATAAGTCAGCCTTTCTGGAACGGCTTCGCGCTGAAATCTCTGTCTCTAAAATAAGAATCCCCGCGCCCTCTCCAAGATTTAACCCGTTCCTGTTCTTATCAAACGGCCTGCACGGTAACAAGCTTGTTACGCTTAACGCTCCAAAACCACAATAAGGGATATGATTGATCTCATCTGCGCCCCCAGCAATGACAACATCGCAAAGACCCGTGGTAAGCCAATCTAAAGCCACCCCGATCGCATCCGCTCCGGATGAACAAGCATTCACAATCGTCAACGCAGGCCCTTTAATATTCAAATGTCCTGCCACAGCCTCAGCAAGATTCCCTTTGAAATAGGTGTGGATAGGTTCAGGCTGCATTTTCCCTTGTGAGCGGTATTGCCGATACCAGGATTCGTTATTTAGCTGACTCGCTACGGTAGTACCCAAACAAACCCCCACCCGAAGCCCTAAAAGAGCCCCGGGGGTCAATCCAGCAACCAATAAGGCCTCATCTAACGCAACATAAGCTAACGCCAAGGTGCGCATCATTTCAGGTGAATGTACGAATCCTGCAACTTCAAAGACAGGATACTCCAACGAAGTGGCGAAAACGGTCGGAAGCGCAGGTTTCCGATGGCAAGACTCGAACGACGACATGATATCTAAAGTCGTCTTTCCAGCTGCACATATTGCACCCATACCGCTAATGACAACGGGTTTTATCGCCATGTTCTCCGATTATTTCTTCAAATGATCGTAAATATAATTCGCCAAGGTATCAATGGAGTAGAACGCCTTACGCCCATCATTCATATCTTTTACATCCACACCCCAATTGCGCTGCAACAGGACGACGATCTCCACAGCATCCAAAGAGTCAAGACCTAAACCCTCTCCGAAAAGAACCGTGTCATCCTTGATCTCTTCCGGCTTGACCCCTTCCAGGGAAAGACCCGTAACAATGAACCCTTTTAACTTCTTACGAATCTCTGCCAACTCCTGTTCTTTTTGTTCCATACAACCTCCGTTATTATTCTTTCCAGACATCATGAAATATAAAACACTGATACGGATACTTGTTCACAAATTCTTCAAGGACACTCGCATATTCCCCAACCCACTCAGCTATTTGATCCTTCTTCGGCTTTCCTTCCTTATAGACCGGATAAATCATCCTGGAAACGCTGACCGTATACTGCTGCGGCCCGGTCTTTGCTGATAGAAAAACAACGACCGGCACTTTACAGGCTGCGGCGATATGAAACGCCCCATACGGAAAAGATGCCGGAGCCCCCAGGAAAGAAGGAACACGCACGCTATCGAAATTATAACGCCTGTCCCCCATCATCGAGACTACAGCGCCTTCTCCAAGGACTTTTACGATCTCAATGGCCCCCCCAAAATCTCCCTCGGGCGAAATTAGGCGGATCTGAGAATTCACCCGGTCAACGGCCATAGACTCCGCAACTGCCCGATTATCTTCGGGCCGCATCACAAGATAGACCTTTTTACTTATATGAGCAAAGCATGGCATAGCGATCTGCCAATTACCGACATGGGAAGTCAAAAGAACACAGCCTTCGGCAGCCGCACCGACTTTGTAAATAATATCGGTATTCTCCATGCGCAGATCAAACGAAACAGCGCCGGTAATAGAAGCAAAATGATCGATCAAATGCTGCCCCTGATTAAGAAAGAGCCGATACACCGCCTTCATATTCCCAAAGAAGCCGGCGTTGGGAAAACGCCGGCGAACATACGACATTGTGCGCCGACGCGCATCCTTATCAAAAACCAGATAATGAATCGCCACAATAGCCAGCATGAAATACGCGCCGCGCAAGCCGAAGAATTTCAACTGCTGACGAAAAAGCCAAAAGCCGAGAGTATTCCCCCGATGCTTGACCTCGATCTTATGGGCCGCGATGACTGTATCCTTAGATGCCATTAGGCAACCGCTCCTTATGGATACGAGAAGATACAAAATACACAACGACAGCTACAATGGCTGCCAACAGCGGAGCCACGATCAGAGAACCGATCAGCCATTCCCAGATCCGGTCCTTCAATTGCCAAAGGATCACATTTAACGAAACTTCCGTGATCCACGTGCGATAGAGCACGTAATGGCCAACCTCAGCGCAAAGAACCGGCACAAATGGGGGCATGCAAATATTCTGGATAGCCAGCGCCATGACTTTATTTAAATGAAGCCGGCTGACAACATAAAGGATCACCAGCATATGAACCGATAATAAGGGTAAAACAGCCAAAAAAATGCTCACGAACGCCGCAGCCGCCAGACCTGCTGGCGTCGCATGTTCTGCCAAAAGCCCTTGAAAAAAAGATCGCGGATCTTTAAACAACTGAATATTGATCTGCGTTGCCTCTTTATCCCTGGGAATAAGCTGCTTATGCGGCATCGGCAGAAGGACCCGGCCGATCAACCGGCAATGCAGCAGTGCTAAACGAAAATTATCAAGGAACGGACGAAAATGAGAGATCCGCTTACCCTTAGGCGCATAAAAGACCCGGATCGGGATCGATGTCACTAACAACCCTGCCCACGCAGAACGCACCAGAACCTCAACTTCCCAATCATAAGAACGCGCCGATAGTGCCAGCTGCTGCAAATACTTAACAGGATAAGCCCGAAACCCGCTTTGCGTATCACTGGCCGCCAGGCCCGTTTCAATGCGAAACCAGAAATTAGAGAACTTCCGGCCGAACTTGCTGGAATCCGGAACATCAGCAACAGTGAAATCACGACAGCCAACAAGGATCGATGTTTCATCAAGATTCTCAAGGAAGAACGGGATGTCATCAGGATAATGCTGGCCATCCGCGTCGATGGTGAGCATAACGGTCCCGCCTTGGGAACTGATATGATCTAACGCTGTCATCAGCGCCACGCCCTTACCGCGATTAACGGCATGCTTTATAACAACAATATCTGTCCCAACAAACAAGTCCTCAACATTCGTATCGGTGGACCCGTCATCCACTACCAGAATATGCGAAAGATACTTCCGGCAATCAAGCGCCACCTCACACACGGTCGCCGCATTGTTGTAAACCGGCACCACACCCCAAATAGCATCTAAAAATAATTTATTCTTGAGCATGACTACTCATTCCCTGGTTCTTGATACTATACGCATCCTGTTCGGAGATAACATCTCCCACATCGACCCCGCATAACCCATCTGATGCAGAAACTTTAGGCTAGACTCAAACTTATCAGCCGGAAAGAAACATTGCCGGTGATCTTTAAAACCTTCAAGCATTGTTTGTTCAAGCCATGCCCGATCAAGCGTCGGGGACAAATAGTACACGGATCCTAAAAGATCCTGTCCTGGGCGGATCACCCCCTCCTTCAACGCGATCTGCTCTAGAGGTGTTCCCGGCAAGATACGAACTCCCATGAACATAAATGAAACCGTATTCTGCAAAGCAACAATATTCGTAATCCCTTCTTTCACAGACTCTTTGGTTTCACCGGGACCGCCAAACATAAAGAAATTAGCGGTCGCTATGCCATTTCTTACAAAAACATCATTACTCGCAATGATATCCTTAAAAAGAAAATCTTTACCCATACCCTTTAAAGCAGGATCTGAGGCAGCATCAGACCCGATCTCAACTGCCTTTAGCCCTGTCTCCTTCATCAAGAGCACCTGCTCTTCAGGAATACTCCCCGGCTTGATAAAACAAGTCCACGGTGTTGAAATCCGACGGCGTTTCATTTCATGCAAAAGGTCCAGAAAAAGACTTTTCTCATCATTGAAGATCGAGTCCGTAAAGAAGATATACGGCGCCTTATCGCTGATCAGCCGCTCGATATCATCGACGACATCGGTCACGGGCCTTGGACGGACAATCCGGCCCTCCAGGAGCGGATATGTGCAATAAACACAATGATGCACACACCCTCGCTTCGTCTGAACGCCCACCATATTGCCATACCGGAAATAAAAACTCATGATATCCGGATCATATTCGGCACTGCCCATACTTGCAGATGGAATATACCCGGATGAACGGATACATTTCTCCGGGCGTTCACCACGTTCAATCGTCCCGGCAAAATCAACAACCGCCAACTCCCCCTCGCCAACGATCCCATAATCCGCACCCACGGTGTCCAGGATCGCTTCCGGCATGATCGAAAAGCCGGCACCGCCAAGAACGATCGGCGCCTTAACAGAAGCACGTATGGCCATAACGATCTGACGCACCGTGTTAATGTAATGCTGCTCATTTAACGCATTAACATTGTCAATATTGCGTATGGAAATCCCAACGAGAGCTGGTGCCTGTGCCCGAAGCACATCCGACAGTTTCTCCAAAGATTGACCGGAATGAAGAAAATCAAACTGTTTTACCGCATGTCCCGCCTTTAAAAGGGCATTGGCCACAATCCCCATGCCCAGGGGATAAACAGGATATGGCGTTTCCGCCGTGTTAGCAGATATGAGCAAAATCTTCATTTTGGAGTAGGCGCCACCCAGCCGCGGGTATTTCGCAATTGAACCTGATGATAGGTGCCATCGGCCTTCTCCCGGTGGATCACATTTAAATAAAGCTTGGCCATCATCACTTCCTTGCTGCAATCTGCATAAAATGTGTTCCAGGCATATTCATACATTTTCGAAAGAGAATCGGGCGTCATCTTCGCTGGTTTAAAAACCACCTCACCCGCTGTATACCTGATCCAGTCACTGTGTAGAATCCGACCCTCCTGCTCCAGCTTGGTACGAATAGGCGAGTGCGGGAATGGCGTCAAAATAGTAAATTCGGCAAGATCCAGGTCAACCTCCAGAAGGAAATCAACCAGGCGCTTGATAGAGTCCTCATCATGATCGTCAGTCCCCAGGATTATCGTTCCTTCAACACCGATCCCTCGCTCCTTAAGGCGCTTGATACGCTTTCTAATATAGTCTGAGGTATCAAAGATCGCCTGGTACACATACCAACACCCCGCCTTAGCCGCAAGATCGAGGATCTCATCATCATCCTTGATCGGATGCGAAACCCACTTCTTCTTAAGCGGGATCATAGCCCGAAACAGATCCTTCTCCCATTGATCATCCTGGGCCAAAGAATTATCGACCAAAAAAAGACGATTATTCGGGATGCTCTCCAGCTCGGCAACAACCTTATCAATTGGGCGCGGACGAAAATTCCGCCCTCCTAAATATGGAGTGCAGCATGGAAAGCAGTTAAACCGGCACCCCCTTGAAGCATGCACCAGATCCACCATTTGCACGCCGCGAAAATTATAAAGTTCGTGCTTTAAGATATCCCGTCGAGCTGTCCCGATAAGCGCAGTATCAGGATACACATTCATAAAATCATATATCTTCTTTAGAGAACCACGCTCGAAATCTTCCAATACCTTGTGAATATGCCCCTCGGCCTCCCCAAGAAAGACGGCATCAGCATGCGGCAAGGTTTCTTCTGGATGCAGCATCACGGCGATGCCTCCAAAGATAACCTTCTGACCCAATGCCCGATACTGATCAGCAATTTCCCACCCGCGAACGATCTGGCAGGTCAACATACAGGAAATCACCACCAGGTCGGCACCTCGATCGATCACCAAAGGCTCAACATTCTCATCGCAAAAATCTACTCCGACGCTCTTGGGGAGTGCCGCAGCAAAACACACCGGGCCATGGGGAGGCAGATTGAATGCCGGCTGATGCGGAAGCTTGGGCCATTTAGGGTAAATTAATTTCATCTTCACATAGCACCAGCGCCTTCAGATAACATATCCAATGCTTGAAGAATCTCGCGGACAGACGTCTTGCCAATTAAGTGTTCCCGTACTAACGAGAATGGAAAAAGCTCTTTACCTTTACCATTTTGCATAACAAAACAGAGTGCTTCTTGAGAGTCAGCGCATATAACCAGCATCGCATCAACATCATCTTTCAAGACACATGCTGCCTCTTCCATCAGCTGTCCTGCACCACCCAATGGTTGATACATATACCATACTGGCCCGGTAAATCCACAAAACAACGCAACCTCAGCAACTGGCGTCGTCGGTAGAGTATATACAAACAAATTACTACGCGCACTATTGCGACCAGCATTAACATAATCAGTAAAAAATGCCAGGTTAGAATCTAAAGCCCCTTGCTGATTAAATCCAACAATCCCAACCCGTCGTTTCTCTTGAGCAAAGGGTAACCCAGCATCAAAACAAGCCCAAAGAGCCGCAGCATATGTTGTCAACGACACTTGATCAAAGCGCCCCCAATTCTTTGGTTGCCCTTTGAAGATTCCTTGAGTTTCCAGAATACGGCATGCGTCCTTCGCATCTGAACAAGAAAAGAGCATTCGACGACCGACAGCGCAACACTTGTCCTTCAAAATAAAAGACATCCCGGTTATCGATACTGAATTAAAATCCGTTTTCATCATTCCAATGCCAATTCTATTTAATAGACTTCTTCAAACAAACAGCTGCGTTAACCCCGCCGAACCCCGCATTTACACATAAAGCATACTCTCCCACTACTCCACGCGACTGAGACGACACCCACCCAAAAGCTTCGGGATCGGGCTCAGATAACCCGACTGTCGGAGGAATTAAAGATTCCCGCAAAGCATGAACGGCAATCCCAACCTCAATTAAACCCGCTGCTCCCAGGGTGTGCCCAATTGCACCTTTTATTCCATATAAAGCCACAGGTTCTTGAAAGATCTTCTTGAAAGACTGCATCTCCATCGCGTCATTATAAAGAGTCCCTGTTCCATGAGCAGAAATGAATGAAATGTCCTTAGCGGACACTCCTGACGTCTCTAGCGCCACTTTAATCGCACTTGCTAGACCTGAACCGTCCCGTGAAGGACCCGTAATATGATTGGCGTCATCGCTCATTCCCCAACCCGCCACTTCCGCCAGAATAGGAATATTGTTTTCTTGAGCATAATCCGAGCCCATCAAGACCATAAAAGCTGCACCATCTCCCAAAGACAATCCCTGACGGGATCTGTCAAAAGGACGTGCCCCTTGTTTATCCAAAGCCATTAATGAATTGAACCCTGCCAAAACAAATTCACTCACGCCATCACATGCTACGATCAACGCACTCTTTGCTAAACCAAGCCTAATACGTTGTGCGGCAAGCGCTATAGCAGAACTTCCCGATGCGCAGGCTGCAGAAACTACCGTCCCATGCCCCTGCGGAAGACCCAAGAGCGCCTCAACCTTAAGACATAGATTAGAAAGACAGCTACTAGAAGCATCCGACTTACTATCTACAGCTCGCTCGAGTAATTCAATCTCGCCTACAGTTGTCGAGAGAAACAATTCTGTTCCTGGCGGAAGGTTATTGAGCGAAGGATCATCTAAAAGCATGCGACATAGCTGCCAAACAGAGGTGTCCGCACTTCGTTGATCAATCAATTGGCTCTCCGCAACAGGAGCTACTTCAAAACGAGCCTTACTTATACGTTTTGGAGCACCGATAGCAGTATGATTATCCAATAGCGATTGCCAGGATATATCAACGCCATGGCCGAAGGCCGTGATCATGTTAAAAGCGGTGATTGCTACTTTACCAGACACGCGAACTCTCCCCGTTGCCAACGCTGACGCAATGTCTCAATGAGCGGCGGCACTGTCAACAACGGCAAACTAGCCGAATCCGTAAACATATGGACGGTGTATCCCGTCGCCGCAACAACCCCGTCAAGCTTGGTAATCTCGTACTCAACATTCATACGCGCACCTTCACACCAGATCAGGCGGGCAGTCACAATAAACTCTTCTTCCAACAACAATGAAACGAAGTAATCCAAATGAACCTGTACAACTGGTGCGCGCAACTGGGCCTTAAAGAAGTCATGATACGAAATACCACAACTTCGTGCTAATGCGGCATATGCCTCTTCACAATATTGAGAGTAGCGCCCATGCCACACTACCGCCATGGCATCGACGGCACCAAAAGCGGCTCGTAAACGGATAGATGTGACCAGCGGTAACGGGGCATCTGGAGCACGAAAGAAATAGTTTCCTTTACTGCGACGCGTTAGTTTAGAGACTGAATCATTCATATGTCACCTCAATGGTCATCTCGGCAACTTTCTTGTCTGCCGAACGAAACAATACTTTTACTTGCTCACAAGCCGCATCTTGATCTCCACGACGCAGTTCAAGCACAACCTCCTGCTCGCTGCGAACGATTGACAGGAACTTAACCAAAACGATTGTCTTTAACCTGACCTTGCGTTTCAAGGCGAGTTCTAATAACACAAGAATACATGTAACAAGACAAACGCCGGGGACAACAGGGTTACTCGGAAAATGCCCTTTAAATCCGGTAAAATTCTCCGGAAAAGAGACCTGCGCAGTTATCTTTCCGTCCTCCTGACACAAGACTTGACGAAAATAACTTTTAATCTCACGCGAAAGAATAGACATATTTTTATGAGCACCTTAAAAAGGCCGCACCTCTTTAGCATTAATAATTAATTGATACCGATACGCTCGGTGTACAAAGCGGATATTCCCCGGATGAATATGACCGGATAAATCAGCAGACCAGTTTGAATAATATATCCTCCAAAAAATCCGGCTATTCTTATAAAGACGCTTCTCGCAAAGAACCTGGTCTTTTAACGAAAAGATATATTCAAAATGAATGCCGTTCTCAACAAATGTCTTTACTGACAGCTTATCTCCCTGGGAAAACCCCGACATAAAACTTTTCGGCGTCAAATCAAAATAAATATCCCTAATATTACCTGACACCGCTTTGGCAACATCCCCACGCTTGGCAAACTGAGGCATAACGAACGATTTCGTAACCTTGCCCTTGTCGGCGACAACACTAAACAGCGTAATACCTACCGGCGTCACCCCCGCCACCGCCAGATGATCGTTAATCAAGTCAATCGACGTAACCCCTAGGCTTGAAAACGAGAACAATCCGATCTTAAACTCAACTGAATCAAGAATTTCATATTTATTACCAAGACGTCCCTGAAAATCATCCATCACACTACGCACATCCAATGGAGAGACATCCTTGATCGGGAGATGCGCACATCCAGCAGACAGAACTATCAAGCTTAAGACGCCAGTCAAAATCTTTTTATTCATGACCGGCCTCATGGATATCCGAACAGTAACGTCTATACAATGCAGGAATGATCATTTGCGCGCAAAGCCACCCAACTAGCAAACCCGTACTCAAGGCCAGCCCAATCGAAAAAAGTGCCGGGTGATGCGCCGCCAGTAGAGAACAAGCGCCTGTTAAAGTAGTCGCAGCAGAAATGCTGACTGCCTTGGCCGTACCCGTATCGATTTTGCGCTGCAGCGCATACAACAAGAAAACGCCATAATCGATCGCCAGGCCAACCGCGATCATCAAGGCAACCAACGCAGGTGCCGTTAACGGTCTCCCCCAGAAACCGTAAACGGCCATAACGGCCAAAATCGATGTTACTGCCGCTGACAATACAAGTAGAATCAAACGCACGCGACGCAAAAAGAATACCGCCACCAATCCCAAGAACACAACCGCACACCCCGCCAAACGCGCTGCCTCTTGATTAATGCTAGCACTAAACCTCTGGGTAAAATGAGTACGGGAGAAAACAAACGTTCCCGGATATTTAAGCGTCAAACGATCAAAATGTTCCGTTAGCGCAGACTCTTCCGGGAAAAAGGTCAACACCCTTACTGAGTCCTTTTGATAGGACACGAAACGCTCAGACATTTGTTTTAAGAAAGGAACATCATCGATTTTCGGGAAAGAGTCCCGGCGTGTCAACGCCATAAACGAGGCAAAAGCCTCAGCAGAATATCCATTATGGGCGGCCCCAGCCTGAATTGAGTCCCGAAGCGATGACCCCTGACCAGTTAGCCAAAACGTGTGCCAAGCTGCAATGTTTTTCTTTTCTTCATGCGCTGGCTGCATGAACGGAGCAATACTGGCAATCTCTTTGACGAAAGCGCCAGAATCATTGAACACGGCCTGATTGATCGTGAGCGCAGCGTCAAGAGTTGGGGCAGTTACCACAAAAATGCTTTGTTTCTGACGACCCAGCCACACCTCCTCGAACCTATCCTCCCCAGCGCGAACCTTAGGGTCCACTCCATCTAATGCAGATATATCACTATTGAATTGAATACGGCTTGCTCCAACACACATGATCACCACAAAGATTAGCCAAATCATAATCATGAATTTATCTTTTTTGGGATCCGTCTTTCCTTCCCCGACAGCCCGCGGCAATTTCATGGGTGATGTTGTCACCAAATGGGGGAAGATCAATAAGACAAACCCCACACACAACCAAATGCTAACAATTGTTAAGAATGCCAACTGGTGATACCCCGACACACCGGAAAAGAAGAACACCGCAAAGATTCCGGTCGTAAAGAATGCTGCCAAAATAATAGGCCGCGCCATAAACGTAGCTACATCACGACGGCCTGCGGTGCGGATGGCCGTATACACCAAAATCCCGTAATCATCCGAAACGCCAATAATAACCGAGGCCATCGCCGCGACAAAAGCTGAAACACTACCAAAAACCAACCCTGAAAAAACCAGCGCAGCCAGCACCGAACAAGCCGGGATCATGAAAAAGATAGCCGCCCGCATATCCCGGAAAAAACATATTAGAACAAGCAAATACGCCAGCGTTGCAACGGTAACGGTCCTGGAAATATCGCTTTTAATCTGTGTCTCATTCGCTGCCGTATGAGCATGACCGGAAATAATGTCAACCTTCGCGAAGGTCGGATGATCGCCAAGGCATTTCTGTAGGTAATCTAACAATGCTGCAGAGCGGGTCCCATCTGTGATCGGCACCGGCGTTTCCAGAATCAGCATTAGATGCTTACCATCCTGCGTTGCAAAATGGCCGTTATAGAACGTCACATTGCGCCCGAATGTCGCCGCTAACTGCTGCAAATACGATAATTCCGGCGAGAACAAACCCAGAGGATCCACCCGAACAATGCCGCCGATGAACATTCCCTGAAACGAGATTAAGCGTGAACGTAACGACCGAAGGCTTTCATCAATAACTCCCGAAGATGATTTCTTAGCAAAGTCCGCTAGGCGTTTCTCCCCAATTAGCCGCGGAGCAAACTGGACGAACGTCACCAAGTCATCCGGCGCCAGTTTAGGTCCTTTAATAACCCCTGACACCATCGGTCCAGGCAAACGCGCAGCAACCTTGTCCACATATTGCACCAGATCATCCAATGACGCATTGTCTCCTGCTAGCTCAAAAGACAACACCACTTTGCCAGCGAAAACGCTCTGGCGGATCAGGTCTAGGTCTCGGCGAATAGCAGGGTCTGAGGGCAGCATCCCGGAAAGATCATTGTCATAATGAATCCTGGTAGCTGCAATGGCAAAGATAGCCATGAGAACGCACAAAATCGCCAGCACAACCCGCTGACGGCGCTCAACAAAACTAAAAATAGCCTTAAACATTTGCTCAACCATGCGGTTTTGATCCTTCAGCACGCCAAGCATCTATCGGAATGATTTCGTTAAGACGAACATTATCAAAAGCAATATCAGTCTGATCACCCGAAACCTCTTCAATCGTGATCCTACTAATATAGCGCAGATCATCCCGGAACTGAATCGACACACGCTTAATGAACCCGGCTTCAGGACTCTCCGGATGCGGCACGCATGTTAAGATCAGAGGATTACGACTACCAATCGATATGGTGTAATCCACCGCCAACTGCTGGTAATTACCGCTGAACCAGCGCTGCAACTGCTGAGAGGCCACTCGCATCACTGGATTCCCGCCAATCTTGTATTCCTGTGTCGTGTTGTGTTCACCATCCCACTGAAGAGCTACGCCCTTACGCATGATCATGGCGTATTGAACAGGTGAATCGACATGCCAGGCAAAAGCATCCGGTCGCTCCCAGGATAAGGTCCCTCTCATCACGATAGGAGCGGTGAACATCGCCAGTCTCTTTTCCTGAACAAAAGTTACCTGCACCGACTTTAGATCCGCCATCTGCTGTGTTATGTTTGCTAATGTGTCAGCGACATCATCTGCACTGGAGACCCTACAGGAAAGCGCACACCCTAAAAACACCAGTAGCATCATTGTTAATGTCCTTACCGTCATATGGACTCCTGTGGTGCTTTATTATGCCAAGTCTTTATTTCTCCTTGTGCCAGCAAATGAGACCCACAAGTAACCGACCCTTTAACCATACCAAAATCACCGAATTGCGCGTACTTAGAAACACTAACTGACAGCACATCACCAACACGAGCTCGCCCAAAAACCTCTAACTGCTTTGTCCCTAGCAAAAAACCCATCGGCTTCTTGCTCGATGTCCCGTATTGCCTAAACCCACCCATAGCCGCCGCAGCTTGTGCGATGATCTCAAGATAAGCCGCCTCATCCAGAAATCCATCCCCACTCACAAACGGCATATCAGCCCTAACGGTCGTCTCAACCTCAGCAGTTCGTTCTCCAATCTTGATTAATTTATCCACCAAGAGCATGGCGTCATCATGAAGGACAAAACCATTCACTTCGACTGGTAGTTTAACGATCTCATGAGCGTGCGCCTCATTGTTCCAACACAAAGGATCTGACGCCAAATAATCACCTGTCAACTGGTATGCCGCGCCACGACAGCCGTAACAATCACCCGCCTTCTCACATTTTCCGCACGGGCCCTTGATCTTGTGATGAAACTGACGCAAATCCTGCACAATCTCACTTTCGGATAAAATATCCTTAAGTTTCTTTTCACGAATATTGCCGATGGGAACATTCAATCCCACACACGGCATAACAAAGCCCTGCGAATTGATCAGGCAGGAAAACTGATGCCGCAAGCACTTTCCACCAACCAAAGGCGGTTGCGGCTCCCATACCTGGTTATAGCGAGTGCGATCGATCTCGCTTATCTCATGAAAAAACTTCTCAAGTTCCCCGGTCGAAACATTTAACCCATCATTCTTTGCAGCACCCCCCTGGGGCGTTAATATTTCAAAATATGGCAAGATACCTTGGTCCCGAAGCCAGATCCACAGAGCGGTGAGTTCCGGAAGATTGTCTTGGCAAATAACCGTACTCACAGCCAAAAAACCATCGCCACGCGGATAGCCCGCCTCCCGAAGATGCGCTAATGCCGCCCTCATCTTCTTAGACGTCCCCGGCACCCCAACCAATTTATCCTGAATATCATCCTTAAACGAATTCATCTTCAACACAACATTAACGCCAAGATCGAACAGCCGGCGTGCCCGTGCCTGGGTTAAATGCGCACCATTTGTAAATAACTCGACTTGTAGTCCCTGCTCCCTTATAAACTCAATCTTTTCCATAATGCGCGGATAGATCAACGGTTCACCACCAAGAATAATGATCTTACGTGCACCTAAATCACGCGCTTGTAAAATAACATCGCGGATCTCGGCCGAAGTAAGCTCGTTCTTGGGATCAGGAGCTGTTGAAATGTAACAATAAGGACAACGCAAATTGCACTTCAGACTAAACTCTATCTCGATTGACAATAGCTGTGCTTGACTAACAGCCTGTGAAATGTCTTGCGGTGTAAATTCAAAACGAAATGGCATGTTCCCACATCCGCCCATCGTTATATTCTCCTATCAAAGAATCTTACTGGTTTGCGTAATGACGGGTTATAAACCACCCGCCTCACATCTTCCTCAGAGGCCACCACAACCTCCGGCGCAACCCTTAAGCGCGCAGTCAATGCTTCGCTTATACGAGCAACAGAACAAGACTGTCGCAAGGAAACCGTCACCATCAGACGATCAGACAAGGCATCCGAAGAAAACACTGTTATGAAATAATCACTGACTTCACGCAGCTCATCCAATGCCGAAAAAACGGCCAAAGGATAAACTGTAGTCCCCTTGATCTTAAGCATCTGCTTCATTCTACCGAGAATCGGCCCCAACCGCGGGCTCAGACGACCGCACGGACAGGACTCCTCAAACATAAAAGTAATATCTCCGGTCCGAAACCGCACCAAAGGCATACCTTCAATGCCCAGCGGCGTCACCACCAGCTCGCCAACAACTCCCGCACTCACACGACGACCCCGCTCATCAACAATCTCGGCTACGGCTAGCTCTGGATGCAAATGCCCACCGTTCTGGCACTCGCATTCGCAAAAAGAAGTCACCATTTCAGAGGAAGAGTACGTAGAAAATGCCTTGGCCCCCCACAAAGCCTCAAGATCCTGCGTCCCGATCAATGCCTTCATGTCCTTATCGCGCAGTGGCTCACCAATACAAACCAACTTCTTAACACTGCCAACAGGGATCTTCTTATGCTTTACATACGCCCCAAGCTTGCGCAGGAATGAAGGCACCCCGACAACAACAGATGGCGTCATCAACTTAATGATCCCCGCATGACTTTCGAGACTATTTAATCCGTTACGAATACACGCCGCACCAATCTTCTTTGCACCCAAATAATAAGCCAGTCCAGCTACAAAACACCGATCGATCGTGCAAGTTAACAACACCCGATCGGCCGCAGTCATGCCACAGGAGACCATTGATTGCTGTTCGTTATAAGCTAGACGATCAAGATCTCGCTGGGTGTAAACTATCTGCGTAGGATCACCGGTCGTCCCGCTGGAAAGAACGATATCCGAGATACGCTCTTGGGGAACCGCAATAAAATCCATATTGGAGCGCTCCAAAGAACGCTTATCCGTCAGCGGGATATTTACGAAATTATCTAAAGTAACCTCCTGAGGAACGACTCCATGTTTCTTAAAAAACTTACGATAGAAAGGAGACGCGGCCTGGCAATACACGAGGTGATGGCGAAGCCATTGCGTTTGCATCCGACGCATCCGACTGGGTTCGACAAAAGAACTTTTGGGATATTCCTTAAATGGTCTCATCATCGAGCATCCATTAATTTGGTCTCATTCTCAATAATATCACGCACATAATTCTTCAACTTAAATGGGGTCATGTCCTTAAACTGCTCATACATCACTGTCGGCAACCTGTGGAGAAACACGGTCCCCGGATTCATACAAAAAGAGCCCCGGATCGGCTTGTCCTCATTACCAGAAATACATAACGGTACAATCGGCAACTTTCTCTCCAATGCGATCCGAAACATAGCACCTCGAAATTGTCCCATCGCATTAACACCGGAGCGCGTCCCTTCAGGGAACGCAATAATAGAAACTCCTTCATCTAAAAGCTGTCCACACCGCCGGCTGAACTCTTCGAAAGACATCTCATTAACACTTAAATAACCGGCCAACTTCGCTACAACCCCTAGCAAAGGGATCTTAAACGGCCAAATATTGACGATTTGGACCGCCTCAAAAGAAAAACACGCCATCAAAAACGGGTCGGATGAAGAACGATGGTTACAGATAACAATGCAAGGCCTGGGTATTGACGACTCGCCGCTTTTACCCGTATAACGAACCTTGAGGAATGGCTGTGGCAATCCCCAGATCATCATTCGGCCATACCATCTAATAGTTAGGCGCAACCGCCGCATTGCCTCCCGATAACTAAACAACCGTCCAAAAACAACCCAGGGCGTAAAAAACAATACAGCCATAATTGTTGCTGGGACGAATAAGATATAAAAAACAGCATTAAGAATGATCTTCTTAACTGTCGTCATTTAGATGGCGAGCCCCCGACACTGCCTTCCTGTCCCAGCAAATATATAAAATCGTAAACATCACCCAGCGTCCGAATATTACGCACCCGCTCATCGTCGCGGATCGTCACAGCAAATTTTTGCTGCAGACCCACTACAAGATCAACGATGTCCAGGCTATCCAGTCCTAAATCATTAAAAATATGTGCCTCAGGTTTAAGCCGCTCCGGCGCAATCTCAAAACTCTTCTCAAACACCTCATTAGTCTTGCTAATAACTTCTTCCTTGGTCATCGCATACCTCCACGGTTAAATTAAACTCGTTAATCCGGACTCTTTACGACCAAAGAAGCGGTCAACCCGCCTAGCGCAAAAGCATTCTTGATAATGACATTAACCTGGCGCTCAAGTTGCTTTTGCACATGCCAAATCCCCTGACAATCATCAGCCACGCGCTCTAGGTTTTTCGTCGGATAGATACGGCCGGCTTGCATCATCAACAGCGACGCCACCAATTCAATGGCGCCAGAGGCCCCCAGCGTATGCCCCATATATCCCTTTAGACTCGATACCGGCACCTTGTCGCCAAAAATATCCCGAATAGCCTCAGCCTCTTCCTTGTCACCCTGCAATGTTGCCGTTGCGTGAGCATTAATATAATCTACGGCACCTGCGTCAATCCTAGCCGAAGCCAACGCACCTCTCATGGAGGCGGCTAACGACTCCTTACTAGAATGGCTAACGTGCTGTCCACTGGCACACGTATGATAACCGATGATCTCGGCATAAATTCTGGCACCCCTGGCTCGCGCATGCTCATATTCCTCAACCACCAGAATCCCGGCGCCCTCACCGCAAACCAAACCGTCTCGATCCGCGTCAAATGGACGCGGCGTCAGTTGGGGGCGATCATTGTATTTTGTCGACGTCGCAAACAAAATATCAAAGGCTCCAGTCACTGTCGGAAAAAGCTCTTCCGCTCCGCCGCAAAGCACCGCATCCTGTGTCCCCAAACGAATAAGGTCATAAGCAGACCCTATTGCCTGCAGACCAGAAGCGCATGCCGCAGAGGTGGCCATAACAACCCCGTTGATCCCGAAATGTTGTGAAACATTCAATGCCGCAGTATGGGACATGCACTGAAAAAATTTCATTGAGGTCAGCTGTGAAAGGTCTTTATGCGAAGCCATGTTCTCGTAAATCTCGTTAATGCTCCTAGTTCCTCCCATTGTTGACCCTATCACACAACCTACCCGACCCGATGTAAGCAATCCGACTGGGAGTGCGCTACCTGCCAACGCTTGCTGGGCGGCCTGAACGGAGTAAATGCTCATCGGCCCCATAGAGCGGCGGCTCTGGCGCGGAATGGAGCTTGCGTCGAGCGAAATGGCCGGCGCCGCGATAAGACTACGCAAACCCTTATACGCATCCCAGCCCTCCATGAGCTGGACCGCACTGCGAGATGCTTCAAAACCGGCCTGCATCTCAATAACATCACTTCCTAAGGGAGAAACTGTTCCAAATCCGGTTATTACTGCACGCTTCAATTGCATAAACGCTTGCTCACATAGGTGTTATATTGTTGTTGGTCAAGTATGGATCGCGCAACAACAAAAGACGACAGCATCGCCCCCAGGATCCCCGGTAAAACAGCGCTTTGCCCGGCAGCATAAAAATTCCGCAAGGGCAGCTTTCCGAAAAGATTGAATTGCCCGACTTTCTGGCGAATTCCATACGCACTACCATCAGGCGTTGATAAATAATCACGGAACGTCAGCATGCTGGCAGCATCATACATTTTAAATGAATCCTTATACTCCGGCAGAACTTGACGAATTCGATCACAAATACTCGAAGCATGCAGCTCTTTATATACTGAATAAGCCTCAGGTCGACAGCCGACCCTAGAATCTTTCCAAAAGGCAACCTGTTGAAAATAGGAAGGCTCAAATGCAGTCAAAACGCGAACGGCCTTATCCCTAACGAGTTCCTGGCTCTGAAAGATTGCTAACGCCTGGGGACCAACATACTCAGGATCCATCAGTAGATTAACGTCCGCACGAGGCACAACCGACATTAAAGACGGGGCAGCATCAGCCGCAAGCTCAACACTATCAATCGCACCAAAGACCGAAAAGAATCCGTTGGAGGAACCAAACGACGCGACCCTGTCCCAAAAAGCCTTCGAAAAATGCTGCCGAGGCAGAATCTTTAAGATCTCATGCGGATGGATCGTAAAAATGCATTCATCCGCCGTTACTTCTTCTCCACTGGACAGAAGGAGCCGACCAACCTTCCGATCGCGAATATCCAGGCATTCCTTGATCGTTGTATTGCAACGAACCTCAATCGAATGTTGCTTAAACGCACTGCGAAAAGCTCGGATAAAAGCATCTCCCCCCTCTTCAACCCGGGCAATAGCATCGTAAAACCCTACAGAAACACGAGCATGATTCGCAAAAGAAACCTCATTAGGCCTAGTGCCATAACACATACAATAAACGGACAACGCCGCCTGAAGCGTTTTGTCCTGAGTCAGACTATCCAAAACATGCTGAAGGGTAACATGGTCTTCATCCAGAGGGTCTGGAGATATAGAAATCTTGCGCAAGTCAAAGGACGGCGTCGCTTCAATGACGCGGTCGACCATTTGAAAATAGCGTTTAACTGCAGCGCGTTCTGCGGGAAAATAACTTTCAAACCTCGCACAGCACTGCTCTCTTCCGGCAGGAACAGAAAGCATCCGGCCTTCTTCTTCAAAGAGAAACTGGTTAGAGTTCTCCCTATCCAAAAAGATTGGACGAATACTATCCCGAATGCCGAGGACGGTCAGCATATCGTGCAAAGTAGTCGTTCCAACAAAACCTCCTGTAAAATGAAACCCCGTATCAAAAGGAATCCCCTTTTTGTAGAAACGACACAACCCGCCACCAATGGTCGGTGCTTTTTCAAGAAGAAGCACTTTGCGTCCATTGGCGGCCAGAAGCAAAGCTAACGTCATGCCGCTAACACCACCACCGACAATAATTGAATTGTACTGTTTCATTAGATGGCGAGTCCACCGTTAACGCCAATAACCTGGCCATGAATATACATATGTTTCTCGGCGCATAGAAAAGCCACAATAGAGGCAACTTCATCAGCGGTTCCATAACGCTGCATAGGAATCATGGGAAGAATCTTGTCCTTCGGAAGGTCCTTGGTCATTTCTGTATCGATAACTCCAGGAGCAACAACATTAACCCATATGTTTTTACGGGCCACTTCACGAGCGAGGGCCTTAGCCGCGCCAATCAACCCGGCCTTAGACGCTGAATAATTAACTTGTCCAGCTTGACCGATCTCTCCAGAGGTCGATGAAACAATCACAATCCTGCCCCTTTTCTCACGCAACATAGAAAAAATTACGGTATGCATAACATGATAAAATCCATCCAAATTTGTATGCAGAACCGAGTCCCACTCATCTTTCGTCATAAAAACGAAGAGGTTGTCTTTGGTGATGCCCGCGTTGTAAACAACAGCATCTGGAACACGTTCATCAACCTGTTTCTCCAAGGCCGCCTTGACCGCTTTATGATCAGCTATGTCAAAGACAGAAATCGCACACTCTCTACCTATCTTCTCAACTTCAGCTTGAACTTCTTTGGCGGCTTCGATATTAGAACGACAAGTCAGCCATATATCAAACCCTTCTTGTGCTAACCGTAAAACAATTGCTCGACCGATTCCCCGGCTTCCGCCAATAACCAATGCTAATTTATTGTTTGATTTCGTCATATTAACCTCAATAAAACCATGAAATTCCAAGAGATATAAACCCCTGATTAACGCCATCATTAGGAAGCTTCAAATTTGCATTAGAAAAATGCCGATACCGGTATTCAAAATTCAGAGCCTTGTTCTTTTCTATAAAATAATGAAACCCGCCCCCAATCTGCGGAGTAAAGTTAACTTGTAATGCCTCTTCACGTAGATGTTGCGTAATATACATTACCCCGCCGCCATTCCAAATATAAGGATGAAACTTTTCTGTCAACGGCCACTCATATTTAAAAGCAATAATAAATCCACCTTCCATGTTCTGGTTCGGGCTCGGGACATAACTAACAAAAGGCTCTATCAAAAACTCCGTCGTGCCTCGCGGGCGGAAATCTTTATGAAAAAAGTCTCTCGCCCCTCGTTCGATCCAGTCAGAGAATCCCAGCCCGAACTTATCGCAATCAATTCCCAAACGCAGGTAAGTTGGAATTGTAACATACCTGTCTTTGTCTGTAACTTTAGTGGAGCCATAGCCCATTAAGAAACCAACTTCTTTTAGTGTTGGCTTTTCCAGAGCTGAGTGTGATTTAGCAGTAGACGTGGCACTTAAAAGAGCCTCTGTACCAGCAATTGCAACGGGAGAGAAAAAACAGATTAGCGCTAAAATAATGGGTAAAAAGATGATGAAAATGATACCACTCCTTCTTATAATTTAATTATTTATATAAGACAACGACCGTTAATTATATCAACTACGGAACAAAAAACAATTCATAAGTTTATCCACCAAAGATTATACAGACGGGAAAACTCCAATGCCGCGGTAAGACTGTTACACTTTACGCAGATTGAGCAAAGTTCTGAAAGAACTGCCTGGTACTACCAAAGGTCTTGGTGGCGCAATCATTCAACAATCTGGCCGCCGCATCGCGCATGCCGAGCTCCTTATAAACCACCGCCAAACACGCCTTGGCTCTAACAAAGTTAGGCCGTAACCTGACGCACCGCTCCAAATACCTTAAAGCCTGCTGAGAATCCTTTTCCACCCAATACAAATGGCTCCCCAGGAAGAACAAGGCATAAACATTTTCCGGTGAGCGCCGGATGATCTGCGCCAGCTCTTGTGCGCCGGCATCACTCTTTTCGTGAGATAAATTGGTCTCGGCCTCAACCACCTCCATGTATTCTGCCAAATGCGGATTGGCGGGATGCTCCGAGAAGGCCTGTCCCAGGACCGCCCGCGTCTTGCTCGAGGGGCCATCCACCTCAAAGAGGATCTTGGCATACAAGATCGCAAAATCAACATCCTTGAGCAGTTCCGGCTTCTGCGTTTCAATAGACTTGGCCATAACCAGCGCCCGGTCAGTCTGGCCATCATTATAAAGCTTCTTGATGGTCGCCAACGTCGGGTTATGCTTTTCAGTCTCGGTGGTCATGGCTGATTTACAGTACGGGCAAACACCCACAGCCGGGGATGAAAGGGCACCGCAATTGGGGCAGACAATTTCAAAGTTCATTTCAACTCCGTTCCGCAGGACGCACAAAACTTGTCACCGCTTCTAACGATCTTTTTGCACTTGGGACAGGGCTTTGTTTCAATAGCCACATGCTCCTCATCATCCATCGAGACTATCATTGGTCGTTCTTTCTCCTTGGCATCCAGCAGGCTTTTACCGAGCATCAATCCCATCATTAACTGCATCGAATCGCTGGAGCCCTTACCCTGGCCGCCACCGGCAGAATGATCGGACAACAAACTGTTCGCGGCTTTATAAAGCAAGTAGTCCTGCTTGTTGCCGATAATATTCATCGAAGCCTTGGCATCCAGCGCCTGCAGGACTTCCTGGGAAGGAACCAGGGACATAACCTGTAAACTGATGAGACCAATGCCATATTGTTCCAACGCCTTGTTCACCAACCCCAGCAACTCCTGGGCAACGGCTGACTGGGAGCGGTTTAATTCCTCAAGACTGGGCACCACAATTAACGCCTTGGGCAGCATCTCCGTAACCTGAGCCTGAACCAGATTCTCTAATTCAGTAACATCAAAACTGTTCCGGCTCCCGATGAGAGTCATAAAGACCTTGCTCGCATCACGCACAACGAGATTAAAAATACCGTGTGCTCTTATCGGCACAGCGCGATAGTCGGGAAAATCATAAATGACCGGCTGAGTCGTCCCCCAGCGCCTGTTGGTATAAACAGACCCCGAAAAGAACCAGACTTCGCAACGCAATGGGCTGTCAAAACCAAACCGCCAATTCGCCAACTGAGTCAGGATCGGAAAATTTCCCGTCTTCACCTCATGAAGGCCCTGCATAAGCACGTCAGCGATCTGGCCTTTATAAATCATTAACGCGCATTGGTTGGCTTTTACCAAAATGGCAGTGCCAGAATATAAGTCGGCGGTACCAACGGCAGGAACCTTCCCTGCGACTAAAACGCCGCTCGGATCTTCAAAATCAATAATGGATTTAAAAATAACGCCTTGTTCGTTCAGTCCCATAAGCTGTTTCCTTTCGTAGATTTACCAAAAGTATAACATGAGCTTATTGTTTCTGCCAATAATTGCACCCAAAGAACGCCCCTTCGCCGGCATGACAACCCAGTGCTAACCGGAGCCTTTCCTACAGTAGAAACGAAAGCCGCCCAACGACCTAAATCATTGGACGGCTTGACGATTGCGGTGAGCGCTAAAATAATTTTAAATACCTTCCAAAACCCTTAATTTCTAGTTGCCCCTTGGGAATGAAGCGCAATGCGACAGAATTTATGCAGTAGCCTGACCCATCCTTAAACACATGCCCCGGGTAAGAATTGCCTTTAACACTGCGAACTTCAACCCTTTCCATCGTATCCATCCGACGAATGCCGTGAAACCACTAGACAGATACGATACGAAGGCCATTCGCCACATCATTTATTCCTAATATTGTGTTTATGCCATAAGAGCGTTGTTGCTCGGCAGCAGGAGGAATAAAAATACGAGGCGCATTGTTCTGCTTTGTGACAGATCCAATGCGCCTCTTATTCTAGAATGATTCTTTCTTTACTTTCTCACAACAGGAGCTGGTCTCACGGGTGTCGGAACAATCGGAACGGCGACAACGATACTGTCCTCCGGAACCTCGACAATATTTGTAACCTCCCCGAGAACCCTGTCTGCCATTCCATCGTTAGACAACGCCGTAACAGTGACGGAGTATGTAACAGCGGGAAAAAGCGTAAGCACATTGTTATTCACAGTCCGTGTGATCGGAAGCTTGATAATATCCGAAACCGCCCGACCGGCCAGAACACTCATAACATCATGCCGTAGATCAAGCTGTTATAAAAACGCGGTGCTGCAAAATTTAAATAATGATAGTTTGCAAAATAATCCTATACCTTTCTTTTCAAAACAACCAGACATATCCACGAGAAAGCCGTCGCAATAATAAGAACTATACCCGATGGCAAAACTATTCTTAATTCGAATTGACCTGCGTTTCTTGCATGATAACTAAAGAACAAGAACCTTGCGAAAGTAGCCCCAACAGTAACAACAGTCATTTTTATAACACTAGCGAATGTCATAAGTAATTTCTCACCACATTTACCACAAATATAAACTATATCAGTCGGCAGCGGACGAAAAGAATTCCTGAAAGTTTCCTCATTAAATTGCAACAGCGCAACTTCCTGCAGACAAGTTGGACATTGAGCCATAAATGCTTCTCCTTGTACTGTTTAATTACTACCACGCGCTTTTACTTCTAAAGCTTTTATGAGGAACACGGAAAGAAAGAACCACCAATACAGGCCTTTTGCGAACCCATCGAAGATCACGGCTTAAAAAACTCATTGCCCCAAAGCTTCTCAAGAAAGGTCTCCCATGGCAAAGCAGTTATTCCGGGAGCGATCCGCCGCGGCTCCTTTTCAAGTGAAACAATACAGGCGTGTCTAACAGGACCATCTTTAAGCAGAGTTGAAAGAACGCGCGTATCACCTTCATGTACCCGGGTAGAAGACTTAACCTCGATAGCAAGTTCTTTATCCCCCAGGATAAAATCAACTTCCTGCCCGGTACTTGTACGCCAATAGCTCAAAGGCAGATCGGGGCAACGATAAGCCTGAAAAGCACAAAGCTCCATGAAAATAAAATGTTCGAATGATTTTCCAAAGTCAGCATTGCCCGGCTGCGGATGCCGGCCGGCCAGATGGTTGGCCACTCCGACATCAAAAAGGTAGAACTTTTCCGTTTGGATCATCCGGCGGTTCTCCGACTTCTTCCACGGAGCCAGCCTCCGGCCAAGATGCGTATCTTCAAGAATGCTAAAATAATTACGTACAATATTATGTTTGACGCCAGTTTCACGGGCAATATTGACATAATTGATCAGTTCGCTCGATGTGAGCGCGGCCACCCGTAAAAATTCATTGAACGCCGGGATATTTTGCGTCAATGCTTCAGCCGCGATCTCCTCTTTAAGATAATCAGCAATATAAGCCCTCAGATCCTCGGCCGGAGCCGTCGACAGGATATGCGGAGGCAAAAGGCCGGACCTCATCACACGTGTAAGATCAAAACCCTGTATTTCACTCCAGGAGAGAGGACACATTGTCCTGCGCCACGCCCGTCCACCAAGCATATTGGCATGGCCGTGTTTTAGCTTGCGCGCACTCGAGCCAGTCAAAAGAAAAGAGGCCCCCCGGTTCTCGATCATCCAGTGGACCTCATCGAGCAAAGCCGGAACCTTCTGCACCTCGTCGATCACTATAAGTCCCTTGTGATCGTAATACCTTTCTCTTAGAAGGGCTGGCCGGGAAGAATAATCCGCGAACACATCGGTCTTCAGAAGATCGATGACCTTGGCTGTAGGCAAATGATGTTTGATCCAGTAACTTTTACCTGTTTTGCGCGGTCCCCAAAGGAACGCAGACTTACCCTTGGGAAGATCTAACTTAAACTCTCTTTGGATAATCTTCATAGTACTTGAAGTTTATCCGGATAAAATCATGTTGTCAAGCGAATTATCACGGCAATAAAACCAGGTGTACTTGTTTAACAAATCAAGAACTTTGTCGAGTTTAGCCGACCTGAATCATTGGACGGCTTTGCGATTGCTGTGCGTGTATTGGCGGCGGTTAGAATGGACCCAAATCCGGCGAAGGTGGTCCCGTTGAGCCGCGCGGCAATTTGACCGGGCCTCGTCTAAACTCTTGAGAGACAATTATCTCCTGCTCAACTGCCCTGCCGGAGCATCGGCCTTAAACCCCAGGAACATTAGCACGGTTGTTGTCATTGGCTGGATGTCGATGATAACAGGCGTCAAGCCAGGGGCGTTCTGGAGTTGCTGAAGCTGTGCAGGGTCGAGGTTGAACTTTATCCCGTCACCGCTTCCGGTCGTCTGTAACTCCATCCTCTGCGGCGTTAGGTCGATACCGCCATTTTGAGCAGAATCAATAGCCATTGCCGAACCATCTAACGCAGGCGCTTGTGCATAATCTTCCTTCCAACGTGCTTCATCGGAATTATTCCCAACATTAGTAAAAACGAGTCTGGTCAGATTACCAAATGTTTTCCACCGAGATGGTTTATAACTTATTATAGCTTCCCATACAGTTGGTAAATATTTTCTAAACCAAGCCGCAACCAACACTTTAGTCTTAAGCTCACTGTGGTAAATGCTCCATTCAAGATATTGTTCAAAACTGTACCCTGACATTGATCTAAGAGCCCTTAAAGTTTGATTGAGGGTTTGACGATCACCACGCAAGGAGGCCGAAACTGCTTTCAAGAGCGCTCTCTGAAGGATCGCGGCTTCAGGATGCTCTGCATATTGGTGAGCAAGTATTTTATCCTGATATTTCTCTAACAGAATACGAGCCAAAGGCATTTCATTTATATTACCGAAGATATTAACAGGATCTAAGGATTGCCTTTCCACCGGTGGTATAAAGGCAACGTGATTGGACCCTATAACAAAACCATCCATATCAATATATAAATCAGTCTTATCTGTTTCTAACGAATGTGCTTTTAGGTGCTCGGGGGTTCTATCTTCGGCGGTCTTGGTCTTTGTTTTCTTGTCAACAGGCTGAACCTCGGGAAAGATAGTAACCCGTCTTTCAATAGCAGCCGTTTCCAAACCAAATTGTTTTTCGATATTTCTCTCATAATTATCGTAACTATCAACCACATAGTAGCCTGCTTTAATCGCTCCTTCCTGATGTAATTGCTCAAGGATATTAGAAACATCGGATAGTTTCTTTCCACCCTGAACCATCCTCATTTGTGTTGCATGCTGATTATCAACCGAAAGAACCCATACAACATTCTTGGGAAAACCTCGAAACATTTCTCTAGCTTTATCAATATTGTCGGGTATTAAAGCGCCATTGGTCACAACATAAACTTCGTCCGCCGATCGTGCGGCATATTGTACAAGCTCAATGAAATCCTGAGATAGTCCCGGCTCCTGAATATTTTCCTTACCGTAATCCATTGTTTCGCCAGGCCCTACCAGCCGAATTTGCGCAACCCCTTTAACTTGATCAATCCAGCTAAAGAGATCTTTCCTGGGAACGTCCGGATGCTTTTCTCCCCGTAATGCCCTTGCAATGCACATAGGACAATTAAATTGACATCGGGAAGTAATCATAATGCTAATGTCGTTCTTGAGCTTAACTGAACTCCCCATCAGTCCATCCCTCATATCCATCGCTCGTTTTGCCAGACCACTCTTTTGGTCTTCCTGAAGATAAAAATCATACACCATCTCGCCATCAGCACTCATTAATGCTCTCTCAATAGCTTGTCGAGTCCCTGAGTATATATATCCCGCAGTGGGTTTTAGCCAAGCAGTTAATAATTGAACACCTTCAATCGGAAGATCGTTTCGTAGCGTTAATATCCCGGCAATAATTCCTTTAAAGATATCATTGTGAGTTTTATCAGCTGCTATCTCCAGAATTCTTCTTGTCGAGAAGGCACGGGCTTGACTGGTTGCGATAAAACTAATAAATGCCTGCCGATCTCTCATATCAGAAAGATGTTTCTCAAAAAGATCGCCCTCTCTGGAAAAGTGAGTAGAATTTTTATAAGGCCTTGTCATCATTTCCATGCCCAGCGCAACAAATCTCTCCCCTTCGTAATCTTCAAACTCATCTTGCCATCTATCCGAAGGCAATTGCCTTGAAACATATAGTCCCCGGAAAGCTTCAAGAAGCCTTTTCCAGCCCTGGTCATCGGATCCCTTTGCAACCCATAAACCACTTCTCAAGAGCGCGTCTCTCACGCTTACTTCATCCATTTTAAGAAGCTCGGTTGCTGCTTTAACCCTTATCCGTTCATCAGAAGAGCCCAGATAATCCACCAGCTTATCCGTCGTCATTTCACTCGGAGGGATTTCAATGCCTGAATCGATTTTATTGCTATCAACCAGATTATAGAGAAAATATGCTTCCCCTTTCTTAACAAATATCCTTCGGGACATTTCCGCCATGCGTTCGGCGAGAGGAACTTCATTATTAAAGAGGAACTTTCTGGAAGGTTCATATTGATCTTCGTTCCAAAAATCACGAATACCGTATAGCGTTAAGAAAGCATCAAAATACTCATTCCCCGCTCTGAAAAGATCCGATATAAGTTGTTTCTTTTGCTCTATTTCTACAGATATTCCAAGGCTGTATTTCCACTTAATCATTTGAGAAATAGATTCCAATTTCAGTTTGGCCTTTATACATAACTGGACCACATTGTCCCAATATCCTTCATTCCCAAAAAGAGAATCTTCCGTAAATATTTGCACAAATTCAGAAAACTCTTTATCAAGCAATTTACTAATTGATACACTTTTAAATTCTTTCTTTTGGCTCATCTGAAGTATTGCCAAACCACATAACCCTCGCCATGCTTTTTCGAACCAGCTTTTATCATGATATTTTTCATAGAATTTTGATAAAGCATAATTTGTCAACGTGGCATCTTGATCAGAAGCCATAATAACTTCAACAAAGCTATCCCAATTGCGACTGTCTTTCTTAAAAAAATCTGGCATTTCTTCTGGAAGGCCGAAATCAAATCTTTCAATCTTCGATATCCTAACAAAATCATTCCAATGGTCTTGAACGAAATCCTTGCCAAATATATGGTGCCAAAACATTACGGCGTCTTTATCAATCTTTATTTCTTGGTCATTCTCTGCTGCATCTGTGGATTCTGCTTTGGGTGGAGTCATCGGTCGATCCGCCCCGGGTACCGGCGACATCGCCATATCAGCTTGCACCTGAACAACCATGGCCCGGTCAACCCTAAAATTTCCCTGCACCATCGCAGGGGTGGCCGGTAACGCTAGAAACCGCGCGCCTACCTGCAAACCCATGCCACCGGAGAAATATTTCCGCGGAATTACCTCTCCAGTCACCGCATCCTGTACCTCTTTAATATAATTGTAGGCCCCCTTCTTAAACGCCTCGACGTACCGCTGCCAAATCTTCTCCTTCTCGTCCTTGTCAGCAATGTCAATCCCCACGATTTTGTGCCGGTCTACATATGCCTGGCCAAGAAGGCCTTCCCTGACCTTTCGCTTGTACCAGGTGGCCAGAATGAGAGCGTTATAAACCTGTCGAAGCAAAGTAAAATTCTTGCCTTCGTTGACTTCCTTTTCAAGAATGGGAATAACAACCTCACGGACAATGTCAGACCCAAGCTTATTGGTTGCTGGAGCGGTCTGGTTTATCCCTTCGTTATTCTTCTCAAGAGCCAGGTAATCTTCCTCCATCATGACCTTGAGCCGACTCTCAGCAACAAAAGCCGCTTCTTTTGTCTCATAGACCGTGGCCTTCTCTGGCACGATCCAGACCTTATTCAAGGTGTCGACCGGGATATCAGTCGTTCCATAACGTTTCTGTGCCTCAACATAAACCCTGGACCAGAACACTTTGCCTACTTCACCTTCAGGATAGATGACCGACGCCGTGATTTGCTTGAGCATATAGTCCTGCGCCAAAAGATCACGCCCCATCTCAGTCTGGCCGAAAGCCTCCGGAACGATCCGGTCTTTTTCGTACGGGCTTAAGTTAACCCACAGGTCTTTTTCCGGAATGGTCAGGGAGGCGAGAAAATACTTGATCAGGCGCGAGGCTTCACCTTGCAGTGCATGGCCGGCACCATTGCCCGAAGCTTCCCCATTGGCCAGAATAAAATCCAGCCGCAAAGGATCTTGCGGATACACCTTGATCCCTTTTAAAACGGCCGGATTAAAAGCAGGGCTTAACGCCACCATTTGATCCACGGCCGGCAACTGCAACAACGATTGAGCATAAGACGGCGGCACTACGCTGGTCAGTATAAAAACCGCCAGAACAATTAAACCCACCGCCCTTTTGATCCCAACATTGCCCATCCCCGCCTCCCGGTTCGTACACTTCTTAAGTCAAAGATAACACTTAAAAAGTATAATAACCAGTTGCGGGGGGCATTATCTTCAAACCCAAAGAAACTCTCCTTCGCCGGCATGACAGCCCAGTGCTAACCGGAGCCTTTCCTACAGTAGAAACGAAAGCCGCCCAACGACCTAAATCATTGGACGGCTTGACGATTGCGGTGAGTGCTAAAATAATTTTAGATACTTTCCATAACCCTTACTTTCGAGCTGCCCCTTGGGAATGAAGCGCAATGCGGCTGAATTTATGCAGTAGCGCAACCCCGTGGGGGCTGGCCCATCCTTAAACACATGCCCCAGGTGCGAATTGGCTTTTACACTGCGGACTTCGACCCTTTCCATCAATAAACTCTTATCGGCTTTCTCGACCACACCTTTGTTATCGATAGGACGGGTAAAACTCGGCCATCCGGTGCCAGAATCGAATTTATCTTTGGAACTGAAGAGCACCTCGCCAGAAACAACATCCACATAAATGCCTTCGGCATGATTGTCCCAGTATTCATTATGAAATGCCGGCTCAGTGCCATTGCCCTGGGTAACTTCACACTGGAGCGGCGTCAGTTTGGCCTTAAGATCCGCCCGAGCCGCATTATTTGTAACGTCAGCCATAACCATCGCCCCCTGTTGATCGCCCCACAAAAGAAACCACAAGATCAATAGAATTATTCGCATAAAACAACCCTCATCATCCGCGCGCGTCTTTTGTATTGCTCGAAGCTCTCAATCTTTCATCACTACCAGGGGCAGTTCTTTCTCAACATCAAAATATACCAGAAACTTCTTATCCCTGCCCTCCTCACAGCTCTGGCCATGACAAGACCGCCGCAGGCTGTCAATAAGGCCCTGATCCTGCGACTCGCCGGTCTTCTTAAGGAACAACCGCTTGCCCTTATAACCAGGACCGTCTTCCTTGAAAAGATAAACCGCGTGCGGATTTTGCATCAAATTCGCGTGGGTCAGCCGATCGGCAGCGATAAAAGCGATCTTATTATCCTCGATCACCTGCGGCCTGGAATACACTGCAGAGTTAACCTTACCCTCCTGATCTGCGGTCGATAAAACACCTAAACCATTGTTACTTTCAAAATATTGTTTCAGCTTCATCGCAATCCTCCGTTTCCAAGTAACTCCCCCGAATCCGCAACTGTCATATCCCCTGCAAAGGGACCCGCCAGCCGCAAAGACCCGCCTTTTTAACTTACCATTTCTTTTGTCGGAGAATATGCGCTGTTATTACATAGCTGTAGTCAAAACCCGCCCGCTCTAAAGATTGCATGAGAGTTCTTAACCGCTGAACGAATAAGACGACGATACATTACCAGTAAATTTGATCTATACTTTTTGTTCTTCCTTGAAACGTCCACTGCACATGCCGCATTATTAATATGGGCGCATCCCAAGCGTAGCATACACGGTCAGTTTCCTGGATAATACCGCCAGATTTGTGCCATATTTCAACGGGCAGTTGTTATCACGTTACTAAGCGCTGTTATCACGTTTACGCCGCACAACATAAACACCAGTCCCCAAAATTAATTCAGCCTAAAGTTTAGATGACCAATTCAAACTGTTGGATCAAAACCAACAAGGCTTCAGCGTTACCCTTGGCGTCATCCACCGGGTTATGAGTGTGCGGGGTCTTACGAAGATGCTTAAAATTCTTGCGAACATCCTTCACCAGACCCTTGTAGAACGATCCCAGATTCATCGAAGAGAACCCAAACGGGTTCTGCCCCAGGAAATGGTGAAAATACCAGTTGATAAACTGCCAGTCAAAGCCGTTATTATCCGAGACAAAGATAGGCCGATCAACCGCGTTCTCCCGCACCCAGCCATCAAACTTCTCCATCACTGCCTTGGGATTATCAAAGCCCAGAGTCTCCTCCCGGCTATGCCCGCTGACTTTAAGCGCTTCCGGAACCCACTTCTCCGATATTGGCCGCAACTTTCCATAAAAAGTTTTATGCAAGCCAGGCTCAACGATCACCACGCCAAAAGAGACCATCGAATAATCTCCCGGGATCGGACCGTCGGCTTCTATGTCAACCATAACATAGCTCATATTTCCCCTAACGTTACCTTAAATAATCAGGCGTACCGCCGTAAAGATCCGCAGAAAAGTCTGACTGCCAATATTTCTTAGTCTTAACATTCATCATCGTGAGCTTCCCCGACCAACCAGCTCCGGTATCAAGATCCCAAACATTACACGCATGTATCGGCTCGAGGGTCCGGTACATCTGCGTTGTTGTATGACCGACAAAAATATCTTTGAACCCCCCGAACTTTTCTTCAATCCCTGCCAATCCATTCTTCCAAGCCACATCCAGAAGATCTCTATCCCACATTAATGTCTGCGCAGTCTGCTTGGTTAATGGGACCCCTGGATAAAATCCACCGTGAACAAAAATCTGCCCATCCAGCTCCAGCCAAAGATGAGCATTCTTCAAAATATCAATGTGTGCCTGCGGCATCGGCCCACCGGCATACGATGCCATTGTCCGATCCCCACCCTGGCTGGTCCAGATCTTCGGCTTATCCCCGCGCAATGCCCAGTCCAAGGCCCACTGATCGTGATTGCCAATAATAATATCGCAATGCCTAATCTTCAAAAGCTCGTCAATGCACAGGCGAACCTCAGGATATCCATCGCAAACATCACCCAGGACGATCAGCCGGTCCTTCTCGTAGTCAAAAGCAGACCGATCTAAACACTGCATGAGCGACTTATGCGCACCATGGATATCGCCAATAGCGAAGACTTTCACAATGACCAATCCTTTACACTACAATTGCTTATTAACCGCGGTTTGTAGGGCAAGCTCTATCCGCTCAAGCTCTTTTCTATAAAGCGGAAGATCCTTACCCGCATGAAACAAGACCTTTACAATATCTGCCTGCCAACCCTTGGGAAGTTTCTTAAACCGATCAGCAATATCCTGAACATCGACTATAGTCGACGTACAAAGCGCCTGCTCTAGGTCTTTCCCTCTTTTAACTGAGTTCTTTCGCTTGGCAGAAATGATCAACTTATGAAAAAAATAATTGGCCGGATGTGGCACCCGCACTTTAACACCTTCTACCGGCACAATAATGGAATCCTCAAGAAGCAAATCCATATAACGCAACGGGACTGCCCTAAGACCGAGCTTCTTGAAATTAATAGACTCGGTTGATCCTCTTCCTTTCTCGGCAGTTATAAACTCAATCACAAAATCGGCCTTCCAAAGGAACATCGAGCCATCACTGCGAAAATCATATCGGAATCCCAGCTTTTCCAGTTGATCAACAAGATCCGGATGTTCCTGGCCATAAAATGGATTAGGAATAAGAAAATCAACATCCTGCGTTACGAAGGGCAAAGATCTTGCCCCAAGGTATTTTTGATAAACAAGAAAGGACCAGCTCCCGATCAACTCAACGCCTTCATCAAAGAGGCCGTTCTTGGCAAAAACTTTTAGAATATCCCCAATGATCTCAAGCACGCTTCCTCCCTTGGGCTCTGCGGACCACCCGTAGCCCCTCATCAACCTTTTTCAACTCAACCTTGAGGGCCCGACGCTCGGAAATTTGTTTAAGCAAAGCCTCCGGATTCTCTTTACCCAAATATTTATGCACAACCTTCTTTCCGACTCTTTTCTGTAAATAATAATATACCGACCCGGAAATCTTGCGTTCTTTGATACTCCCTGACGGCAAGGACTTCAGATCCTTCACAATCCGCTTTTCCAGATCAGTATAGTGCTTCTTGCTTTCTATAAGAACACCCTTTAATACATCCATAACCACCTCCTTTTACACTACAATGATACCACAAGTAGCTATTGTAGTGTAAATAATAATACTTCATAAATACTCCAACTATTCGTCTAAAAAAACTCTCTTCTCAGGATTTTCGTAGTTATCAAGCAAGAACTTAATTTCATTAAGAATTATACTCAGCGTCGAACCCTTACCCATAAACCCCTTAGATTCAAACCAATGGCTTGTCTCCACAGTCTTTTCACGTTTACGCCAACGGGCATTTCGCCCTGTTCCTAGAACCTCTATCTTGCCCTCTTCCCGGAGAACCTCCAAAACAACCCGAATCATAGGCCGGCTGACACTGGAACAAGCGCGCTCAATATCAGAGATCGAAAACTCCCCTACCTGGCTCTCAATGGCCAAACCGCGGATCCTCCGGCATAAGGCAATCTTCCTCACAATATACGCACAACTCGCCAGCCTTGAACTCGCCCTTCTTGACTACAAGATGCCAACCCAAAACCGTGGCTCTCTCAATGGCGTCTACACCGGGAACGGATCCAGCGCTTTAATCTTCTGAATACTGGCCAATTTTCTCATAAAAGGCTTCCACCCCCCTTGCTTTGCTCCTTTTCTACTCTTAAGAACTCGGCAACAGCAGAACAAATCTCGTCAAAAGATGCCGGGTAATAATTCCAGACCTCCACGCAAAGGTTCACGATCAAGGAATTCTCATTCAACCTGCGCACCTTGTATCGCTCGTGAACATGACCACAAAAATTCCACAACGCATCGAGATCAGCATTTTCCGGCCGGTGCGTCATGCAAATATCCTTCGCACCGTAATGAATATACATTTTCGTGATGATCGTCCTGAGGCTATTGTTCCGGTCATGATTACCCTGGATAAAAATGAACTTGCCGTTCAATCTCTTTTCGAAGAGCCGGTATTTTTCAACCCCGCCTTCCCTGCCGCCCTTGAAAATAAAATCGCCCAGAAAAAAAGACCGTATCGTCAGGCTTGTAGACTCTCACAATAATCCGTCTTATTTTCTCACATTAAACTGAACCTCT
>JADFZK010000064.1 GCA_015232565.1 Candidatus Omnitrophota bacterium | reverse complement strand
TGCTCAGCTCGTCGATGTATTTCAGCAAATTGCCGACAACCTACGCCAAAATGCTCCCAAACTTGACCAGGTCCTAACCAAAGAACTCGACACCTACCAAACCCACCACCTCAAAACTTTACTTCAGGACGACGATCACATCTAAAAACGTCCTACCCTACACACCCACACCTAAAAACCCATCACAATCAAAATAAAGGCCCTCTACGGGCCTTTTTCTTTTCCCCATACCTATACCCTATCCTTCCTTTACCCTTCCGATAAATTTTTTTCACTTTTTTTTCGTTTTGGGTTGTTTTTTTGCTTTCCAGGTAGTTTTTTATAATATAATTATAGTAATAAATAGACTCGTAGAGTCTAATAATTTTAGTAATAATACGGCGGCTCGATTTTCGTTTTTGGGTATTTCGGCCCGCGATTCCGTGGCGTTTTTGTATTTTTGGGGCAGATGGTACTCAAAGAACGCTACACGAACCTGGCCCGGACCTTAGAGGCCATGCAGATCCAGATCCAGGACTCCCTGGAGTATGCCCGCTACTTTACCCCGCGCGACGAAACCCCCCGCAGTCTGTTCCACTTGCTCAAGCAGCACACCGTGTACCGGCACGATCCCCCAGGCGTTGAGCTGCTGCAGTCGATGCCGACTTTGATGGAGGACAATTATTGGGGCGTTCCGGGTGCTGGGGACTGCGACTGCTTTACTATTGCGGCCGTGGCTTGCTGTGCGGTTGAAAAGATCCCGGTGCGTATTGTACTCGTCGGCAACGGCACGCACTCACCCACGCACGTCTATGCTGAAGTTTTGGATCAGGGCCGCTGGGTTGCCTTTGACCTTGTGGCGCCTTTTTATGGGGAAACAAAAAAATATCGGTATCTTAGTACCATCAAAGTAAAACCAAAGTTTTAGGCCTTATGTATTTGCAGCTTGCTGGACCGCAGCCCCTTGACACCGCAGAAAACCCTTTGGCGCCGGGCGCGCCGCTGACCAAGTACGATGCCTTCTATTTGGGCCAGGCCGATGAGATTCCTTTGCCCGATGCGCTCTATAAGCCCCGGGTTGGTAACTTCCTCGATGCGCTCGAGACGCTCAAGAAGCTGTATCAGGACTTTAAGGACGGCAAAAAACCTACCCCGGCCGATGTGGTTGCCCGCCAGGCCGGTACGGCTACGGCCCCGGGTGCTGGAGTGATCCAAAGGCAGCTACCGATGCAGGAGCCTTTTACTATTGCCGCGGCTGTGGCGTTTTTGGGTGTGGTGATCCCTGCGATCCGCACGGTATTGGGCAGTTTGTCGGCTGGACTTGTTAACAACGAGATCACCCAGCTTTACCAAAGAAACGCCTACAATGTTCAGAACCTGAACAGAATGACCGCCCGCGAGCTGTCGCTGCAGATGGAAAGCCTTGACGCGGCTATTGCCGGGCTGGGACGTTTGCAGTTTGTCAAGTCTATGGCATTGGGTCAGTTCCGCCTTGTTTACCAGCAGCGTTTTGACCAGATCAGCGGAGTCAATGTACTGCGGGCGCTACCGGCCTGGGTGCTTCCTGCGGCTTTGGGTGTTGTGGCCTTTACGTTAATCCGCCGCAAGTAATGGAGCAGCTTTTGCTTTGGGGCGTCGGCCTTTGGGTATTGACGCGGCTGAATAAGAAAAAGGGCGCACCAAGCGCTCAGTCTGTTGCTCCCGGATCTGTGGACTTTGAAACCGGTCGGGTTAAGGTACTGCCGTGGCCGGACCAGACCCCGACCAAGATCAGCGAGATCGACTACCCTTTGTTTTATGTAGGTCCAGGCGGCCGCACGATCGGCCCGGCAACGGCCTGCACGCTGCCGAATAAGCTGCAGCTGCGTCAGGATATGATCAGCGCGATCCAGCAGCTCCAGGTTTTGGCGTCGCAGTGGCAGCAACTCAGCCCAGCAATGCAGCAGGACGTCCAGGGCGACCGGATCCGCGAGGCTGTCGAGGAACAGACCAATAAACTAAATAAAGCGTACCGGGACCTTAAAAACGGATGCCTTAATGTTAGAACTCAAACTTTTTCACCCGATACGACCGCGACACTCACCCGTGTTGCGCCGTGATCTTTTTTTTTCTTATCTTTAACCCAATCAATCTAAAAAACTGATACCATGGCATACCGCCGCAAAACTGCACCCGCTCGCCGCAAGGCCCCCGTTCGTCGCCGTCGCCGCTCTATGGGCGCCCGCGTTACTACCGCCAGCATCACCGCCGCCACGATGAGCGCCGGTAAGGCTGCACTTGGTGGCGCTGCCGCCGCGATCCTCAGCAATACCGTCGGCAAGCAGATCGGCGCCAATTGGGCACCGTACACCGGCCTGATCGGTTCGGTTGCTACTTCTTTGTTTTTGAAGCAGCCTGAGATCGCTGCCGGTATGGCTGGCTATGCCGGTGCCAAGATCGGTCAGAGCCTTTTGGGTGCTGACTCGGCGATCGGTTCGCTTTTGGCTGAAAATGCGTACGCCGTTAGTCCTTCTATGTACCTGCAGGGCTACGATACCCCAGGACTTGCTGGCGAGGGCATCTATGCTTCAAACTACACCCTGGCCGGCTACGACGTCCCAGGAATGTAATTTTCCCGAATAGATCAACTTTAATTTGTAGAAGACATGGGAATGAGTGCCCAAGATAAAATGATTCACGTCGCAAACCGCCTCGGTTTGTCTTCGTTGAAGGATATGCAGGGATCTACCCGCATGGTTTACGATTCAATTACGACCGCGGCTTTGACTCATACGTTTTTTAAAGGTGCAAGCCAACGCGCGTTCCCTTTGACCAACGTAGGCGCCAACGGTAATCAGTTCCAGGTAGATGAGGCTTTGCTCGTTGAGAAAATCGCATTTTTTGTTCCCTCAGCTGCCGATGGTATTGCGTATGGCGGACTTAATGGCGTCGGAGTAAAGTTTGACCTTGTTATCGGTAACAAAACCGTAATTAAGGACGCAACTGTCGAATTTGGTGGCGAGCAGGCATTTTGGAATGATGGAACTGTTGGTTCATCTGTACTTGACCTCGAAGGTGTAGGTATTTTGATTCCGCCACAGGTTGAATACTATGTTGTAGCAAAAGGGTACAATACATTTAGCCGTGAGGCATTTTCTACGCGCCTCGGCTGCTACCTTTTCGGTACCGGTGCTTTGTTGAACTTTAATACTACGATTTAATCATGGCAAACCAAGTTTCTAAGCTCGCGTACGTTGACAGCAAGCTGGGCGTAAGCCTTCCAGGTCAGCAGACAACTCGCGTAATCTACGACAGCGTTAATGCCGTTGCAGGTCAGCAGTTCTACGAGTTCTTTACTAATTTCGCCGGTAAAACCGAATTTCAGACGAACCTGACGACCAACAAGCTCGACAGCGCCGAGTCGATGGTGATTAAATCGGTTCAAATCATTATGAATTCGGCGGTTTCAAACCTGTCCGACCACCTGAATCTTAACATCACGGTAGGCAACCAGGTAGTTCTTAAAGATTTTGATCCTTCGTTCAATGCATCCTCTCGCGGGCTTTCTTTTGATCGTTTGCATAGTGGTTATAATGGTGACACAGGCAAAAACTTAGAAGTACGTCTGTTGACTGACATCGTGATCCCGCCGCAGGTAAACTTTAAGGCCACGCTTCAAGTAAGTAACGCCCTTGTTGCGCTAAACGACGACATCACGATCGTACTCAAAGGCTACGGACGTATTTTCTCAGCCGGTAACAGCTTCTAATACTGTAGAACATGGCAAGTAATATGAACATCACGTACCGCCAGGGGATCCGTAACAAGGGTTTCCAGGTAACGGTACCGACCACCGGAGCAGCTCAGACCCTGAGCTTGTCCGGTCTGGCAAAGGCCTTCGAGGGCATTAAGTTCTCAAGCACTTCGTCAGCAGCTCCAGGCACGGCGGTCAACGCCATGCAGCTGCGCGTAACCTTGACGATCAACAACGACGTAGTCATCGACGACGTTTGTGCCTACGACCTGGGTGCGGCTGCTACGGCCGGAGTAACGAGCGGATTCCCGTACTTTATTCCGTTCCCTCGCGCGCTCACCGGCCAAGACACTATTTTGCTCCGCGTTACCAACAGCTCCGGCGCCAGCCAGATCCTGAACGCGGTAGTATTCTACAAGAACGAAATTTGATATATTTCGGTACGAATTGAACCAAACGGCCGGCCCAAAAGGCCGGCCTTTTTTATAACTTGCACACATTATGAGCTGGCAAATCCCCACATTGATCGAGCAGGACATCAAGTCCGGCAAAGCACAATACCGCACTTTTCAAACCGGCAACGGCGGGCAAAGCATTTTGCCGGTACCGTCTAATTCTTATGTAGTCATTTTCGGCTACGACTTTAGCCCCGCCGGTGGTGGGTATACGTTACGTTCAAGGACGACGTCTTTTAATGATGCTAATATTGCATATCCTCAAAGCGATTTTGCCACGCAACAAGTATCTTTTTACACGGGTACGGATTTTTATCCGTTTATTCACCATGTAGATATGCAGCAAGACTACATGCCCGGGTCTCGTACAGTTGACGGTGCTATTGTTGACTATTATATTTTTACCTCAGTTAATCCTTCAATTATCGCAAGGCAGGTATATATTACAAGCACCAACGACGTAACAATTACTCATGGTTTAATTGCAAATAGTATTCGCGTTAGTAATAATACAATACCGGTAACCAATCGCACACCAATCGGTTTAACGTACGGGGGTTCTGCCCAATCTATTAACACACAAACTAACTACGGGCCGCTTGTTGGACCGTTGCAGTTTATGCAACCAAGTCCAAAAGACTACCAAGATTTTGGTTTTGGTCTTTTGCCGAATAACGCCGACGGACAAGCCTTTGCAACGCCCGACGCAGTCAATGGACTTAGAGATGCAACTAATTTTGTGGCATCTACTTCTGGATTAAATAATCTGGCCGCAGTGGCTTACTACCTCTGCCTTCACTACGCGCTCTACACCGAAACCGTACCAGAATCCCGCGGATAATGAATACCCAGGAGCTAAAGAACAAGATCACCGAGCTGCGCGAAAAGGGCTACGTCTACTTTGCGCTGCAGGATAAGCCCGGCAAGCTCACAAAGGCCAGCTGCGGACGTTTTTACCCCACCGGCAAAGGCGCCGGCTGGGTTAAAAACGGCGACGACGTCGAGCAGAACCTGATCGAGTACGTTCAGAAGTTCCCGGACTTTTATACCTTTCACTACTCGCGCCAGCTGATCACCGCCGGCACGGAGTCCTTTAACATCGACACCCGCCCCGACGGCGCTCAAACCGAAATACCCACCCAAACACTAAGCGAACCTATGGACGAACGCACCAAAGACGAACGCCGGACCGACGAGCTAACGATCCGCGACCTGATGCAGAAAAACGCGACGCTGGCCGCCGAGGTCAAGCGCCTCGAGGAAAAGGTCGAGGAGCTGGAGCAGGAACTCGAGGCTGCCGAGGCTGAGGCCGAGGAGAACAAGCATGCGCAGCTCGCCGACGCGACCACAAGCACGATCGGACAGCTCGCGCAGATCCTTCCCGGTATTGTCGATAAGTATTTCCAGATCCAGGAGCAGAAAAACGCGCTTTTGGCGGAGCAGATGCTACGCCAGCGCCCGCCGATGCGTCCACAGCAACCGGTCCCAGGACCTCAAAACGGTGAATACCACTATGAAGGCTAAAATTGACCACCTAACGCACTTTGACGTCGTCGTCAAGGCTGAGCTGGGCGCCTGCGTCTCAGCTGAGGATATGCTGATAACTTTGGCCCGGAACTACGACCTGCGCCAGCCTTTGGGACCAATCACAAAGACGGCGTTCACGATGGGACTGCGCCAAGCGGTCGCCATGCTCAAGCCCGAGGTCACCGGATCGCCAGGGTTTAAGGCCCAAGAGATCAAAGACACCCGCTACCCTCACCTGAAGGTCATTAAGTAATGTACCGGATCAAAGCGGGGCAGCGGGCCGCTGCGCGGCGCCTGGGCGTTGTGATCCGCCCAAGCTCCAGCCAGGGAAAAAAAATCGACGTTTTTAAGCATGGCATCAAAATCGCTTCGATCGGCGACCGGGAGTATTCGGACTATTGGACCTACGTACAGGACGAAAAAGCCGGCCGCGTCGCAAAGGGCACGGCTGCGGAGCGCCGCCGCCTCTATCGCGTTCGCCATGCCGCAGAATGCCAGGCGACCGGAACTCCGGGATATTACGCCTGCCGAATCCTCTGGTAATGGAACTCAGGCACGTATCGACCTCTAAAGGATACCACCGGTACGAGCTGTACCGCAACGGAGTCCGTGAGCTGTACGTCGAAACGAAACTGAGCGCAAAGGCGGCCGTAGAAATGCTTTTTCACAACTTTGGATATCAAAACATAAAAATTTGCTGATATGGCTTTAAAACCTAATTTCTTTCAGGCTGTGGCCGCATTTACCCTGGCATACCAGGCCTGGAAATACATTAAAAAACAAAAGTCCCTGCTTGAAAAGTGGGACTACGATATTTTGGCCCTTCGTCTTTTGGGCGTTACAAAGGACTACCTGGATCTGCAGCTTGAGATCGAGCTAAAGAATCCCAGCGCGGTGAGCTTGACGGTTTCTGAGTTTGAGATGGACGTATATATTGACGGCATCAAGATCGGGAACACGGCGAAAAAGGGACAGTACACGATCCCCAAGTACGGCAGCAACGTTTTGACGTTCCAGGTTCGCGCTTACTTTAAAGCACTCGGGCCTTCGTTGGCTATGCTTATCTCGAAAATAGGAAAGATCGACGAGGTCCGGGTGCGGTTAAAGGGAAAGATGTACATCGAGACCGTTCCGGGCGTCTTTGCTCCGGTACCGTTTGACGTAACGGATAATGCCCTAAATTTATACAAGTATTTCAACGACTAATAAAATGACGGCAGCGGACGTACTTGGGCGCTATTTAATCGCCCGCGAAGATGTACCGGTTTATGATTTGCCAAACGGCAACCGGATCGGCGAGATTAAAAAAGGCAATTCTACCGCCGAGGTCTACTCGTATGTGGTCCGCAATGGCCAGGTATGGTGGCAGTTTGACTATACGATCCCGGGGCAAACCCCTGGCGCGTACTATGTGATGCAGAAGGACGGACGTTTTTCTTTAAGCACGGCCCCCGGTAATGTAGCTGTAAGCGCGAACGTTTTGCCGTCTATTGATGTGTTCCCCGGCGGCGGTAAAAATCTTTTGATCTACGGCGCTTTGGGACTTGCTGCGCTTTTGATACTCACGAGAAAATGAAAATCTGGCCCTGGGTACTTGTTGCCGCGGCCGTATTATTTACCCGCATGGACAAAAAACCAACTACCGGAACCAAGCGCGTCGCGCGAGGCATCAGAAACAACAACCCCGGCAATATCCGCAAGGGTATCAAGTGGCTGGGCCGGGTTGAGCCTGGCAAAGATGCCGCTTTTGTGGAGTTCAAGACGATGCCCTACGGGATCCGCGCGCTGTATATTGACCTGATCAATAAGCACAAAGGTGGGCTGCGTACGATCCAGGGGATCATTTACCGGTATGCGCCGCCGAGCGAGAACCTGACAGATGCCTATGTGGCGAGCGTCGCCAAGCAGATCGGCATACCGGCGACGGCTGTATTTGAGCCTACGGCGGACAATTTTAAGAAGTTTGCCCGGGCTGTTGCGGTGCATGAGAACGGCAAAGATGCCAATCTGATCAGCGCGGCCGACTGGGCTGCGGGCTGGAACATGGCCCTGCAGCGTCCGGATATTGCGACATACGTCAAAAATGCCTAACTTTAGTCGATGTTTCCGGACCTTGTTGATAAGATGCGCGTACACCCTGATCCGCAAATAAATTTGCAGATCATTAAGCTGTACAAAAAAGCACTTAAGCAAGTACCAGGAAGCAAACTGCAAAAAGAAACGAGCGCAGAAATAAATAAATTGCTAAGAATGCCAGCTCCAAAGACCGAAAAAGAAAAGCTGCAGGCCAAGACGGTGGACCAGCTCAAGCGCCAAGCCAAAAAGGTGGGCGCTAAACTTGTTACACCCGAAGGCAAGGCCAAAACAAAGGACCAGCTCGTTAATTCGATCGTCATGAAACTGCGGCTAAGTGGTAAGAGCGATAGCCAAACCGGTAAAAGCAATACTGCAAAGGATATGAGTCGAAGCGCAAAAGCGCCAGGCAAGCGTACCAGCGCCAAAGGAAAAACATACTACGAGCGTCGCGCAAACCGAAGCGATAAACCCGGTTCCCTTTTGGATAATGGCAACGGAAAAATCATGAACGTAGCGCAAACTATTTACCGTCAGCTTGGCGGAGGCAAGTTTGCGACAATGACGGGAGCAAAGAATTTTGTAGACGGCGGAAATTTTCTGAGCTTTAAACTACCCAGCAATTTCGCAAAGGGCGGAATCAATTACGTCAAAATCACTTTGACGCCTTTGGACCTTTACGATATGGAGCTTGGCAAAATTCGCGGATCAAAGTACACCGTTTCCAAAACGAAGCGCGGGCTTTACAACGATATGCTTCGCTCGACCTTTACAGCTGAAACCGGACTAAACACAAGCCTATAATCATGAACACCGAAGAAATCATTATCAACGTCATCACGTTCATCGCTGGCTGGGTACTTAAGCGCCCTAACGAAATTGCCGGCTGGATCCTGAAAAAGAAAAAGTAGCCATGACCGAATGGGTTTTTTTTGGTGCCACGGTACTCGTCAGCGCCACCGGATTCCTCGTATCTCGGGAACTTAATCGCATGGGCGAAGAAATCAAGCATTTGCGCCAGGACGTTTTTAGGCTATCTGTAGACCTTGCCAAATTAGAGGAACGCCTCGATTCGATTATTTAGCTTATATTTGAGGCGTTTGAGTCAAGGGTGACGCCAAACGTTTGGTGCGAAGCCCGGCCGATTATTTGGCCGGGTTTCTTTTTTTGCTATATTGCACCCACCAAAACGTTTGCAATATGTACCAACCTCAAACCTTCGGCGGCAAAATTTTCCGCCGGTTCCAGCAAAAAGGCTGGACGATCCACTATACCGACGAGATACAGGACCGCGTCAGCGTACGCCCGCCAGACCGTCTAAATTCCCCGCACCTTTTTTCGATCTATATACCGGTGCTTCGCCACACATGGCAGCCCGACCTTTCGCGCGAATGGTATGCGGCCCTGCAGCTTGACCGTCAGATGCACGGTCCGAGCTTCGAGGCTAAGGCCATACCGGACGATACCGAGCGCTTCGCCGCTTTTGCCGCATGGGTGAGCGATCTGATCAAGAACCCTAAAAAGTTTCTGTAATGACCCTGGAGCGATATTGGGCCGTGGCCTTTTTTGATTCCAGCGATCAGGAGACCCTCAACGATATGTGCGCCCAGGCCCGGCGCCAGCTGATCCACCAGCGCGAACTAACGCGCGAAGATGTGCAACGGCTGCAGATGAAGTATCCGCAGCTAACCCAGGCGGACTGATGAAAAAGCAGCGCCCGGTTTACACAAAAGCGCAGCACCAGATCCTCAGCCCGGCATACGTCGAGAAAAAGATCCAGCTGCACAAAAACATTAAATGGACCACAAAGGACCACCGCGAACTTTTTATGATGGTCAGCCAAAGCGTCACGCGCTACGTTCCCAATTCGGACCACAACAGCCAGGCGCCTATGGGATTCCTAAACATACAGATGGGCCACTACAACAAAATCACCGTTCACACCCGTGACTTTGCTCAGCTCGTCGATGTATTTCAGCAAATTGCCGACAACCTACGCCAAAATGCT
>JADFZK010000015.1 GCA_015232565.1 Candidatus Omnitrophota bacterium | reverse complement strand
ACGGCAAGGGATTCGTCGTATTTGCCGGCGACCTCGTTTACCAATCCGCTCAAGGCGGTATCCTCAACTTCTTTAACCTGCAACCCTTCCTCAGCCGTGGTCCGCGCGGCTTTCAGCTTATCCAGGTCGCCTCCAGCCAGCCCCAGTTGACTCTCCAGCGCGACCCGTTCTGCCAGCCGGGCCTGATACCGCGGCTCCAGAGACTGCCACTGTCCGTCCAACTTGACTGCCTGCGCCCGCTCGGCCGCCAGCTGGTCGTTCAGCGAACGCAAGCGCAAACGGATCTGATCATTAGTAGCCGCCAGCCGCTTGTTCTCCTGGCTTAGCCGATCCACACTGGCTTTCAAAGTACCCAAAGTATAATCCAGCTTGTCAGAAGCCCCAACGGCCTGACCGGCCGAACCTTGTTTCACATCCGCTACTGCAGGCTCCACTGCCTGCGCGCCCGCCGCACAAAACAACCATAGCAGAAATAAAGCGAGGTAACGTCCCATTTGCTCTCCTTGAAATAAATTAAAAGTAATTAAAGCATTTGCGTGATACTGATGATCGGCAAAAACAAAGCCACCACGATAAAGCCGATCACGATACCCAGAAAACCGATGATGAACGGTTCGATCAGACTGGTGAGGGTCTCGACCGCCGCGTCGACCTGCTCGTCGAAGAAATCGGCCACTTTAACCAGCATTTTATCCAGCTGGCCCGACTGCTCACCTACCGAGACCATCTTGGTCACCATCGAAGGAAAAACTTTGCTCCGGGACAACGGCGCCGAAATGCTTTCCCCTTCCCGCACACTGCTGATGACCTCCTCGATGACCTGCTCCAGCACCCGGTTACCGATGGTCTTGCGCACGATGTCCAGCCCCTCCAGGATCGGCACCCCGCTTTGCAAGAGCACCGACAAGGTACGGCAAAAACGGCTGACTGCCACTTTCTTAAGCAGGTCACCGAACACCGGAAGTTTAAGTTTGAGCCCGTCCAGCTGATACGCGCCGCTCTCGGTACGCTTGAATAACTGGAACGCCCCTACAATAGCCCCGGCCGCCACCAGCAAGAGAGGAAAATTATTCTTGAGCGTATTGCTGACATTCATCAGCACCTGGGTCATCGCCGGCAATTCCCGGTTGAAAGAAGCGTAAATAGTGGAAAACGTGGGCACCACGAAGATCAACAAGGCCAAAGTGATGGTCATCGACATCGAAACAATTACCATCGGATAAATAAGCGCTCCGCCCACTTTGCGTTTAAGGCGTTCGGTCTTCTCCATGTAGGAGGACAGCCTTTCCAGCACCGTGGTAAGCACACCGCCGGTCTCGCCGACCCGGATCATATTTATGAACAAACCATCGAATATCCGCGGGTGTTTGGCAAAAGCCGCCGAAAGACTGCTTCCCAGGCGGATATCTTCACACACCGTGGCAAGTATGCGCTTGAACGACGGATTGGTGGTCTGTTCATGCAAGGCATCCACGGTTTGCAGAATAGGGATACCGGCATCGACCATGGTCGCCATCTGGCGGGAAAACAGGATCACATCCTCGCTTTTGATCGGAGCGGTCTTGAGAGCCGAGGAGGGCATCAGAGAAGAAGCCCGCTCTTCCTCAATGCTGATAATGATCAGCTTGCGCTTGCGCAATTCATCAACCACTGCCGACTGGTCGGCCGCGGAGATCTTGCCGGTAAAAGTCTTGGCATCGAAATCTTTTGCGGTATAACGGAATGTAGCCATTTGATCACCCTGGATAAAACAAAAAAAACTAAAGCCCCGGCCCCGCGTTGTTTTCCGGATAAAAACGGTTTAGGGCATTATCGATCTCGGTCGGCGTGGTAATGAACATCGCGATCTTGCAACCGGTCACTTCCTCGACTTTATGACGAAAAGCGTCGTTCAAAGGCCCCGCCATTACAATACTCAGCACGGTACCTATGCGATCCAGCGGCACCACCCTTTCGCGGCGGGCCATCTCCGCGGGTATAAGCCGCACCACCTCGGCGTCCACAATATGTTTGCTGACCGCAATATACGGCAGATTGCACTGGACTACCAGCGCAGTCACAATATCGATCTCGGACAGCACTCCCAGGCGGATCAGGATCTCACCCAGAAAACTGCCCGGGCAGGTTTTTTGATGTTCCAGGGCCAGATCCAGGTCGCGCTGGGTTATAAGCCCGCGCTCCACCAGAATTTCGCCGATCAATTTGCGGTCCAGACAACTCTTGGTCATATGACTTGCTCCTCAACGCGCATATGATTCATTATATCCCTGATGCCGCGCGGTAAAAGGTAAAATTTGGTTATTCATCAGATACGATACGCAAGACCTCTTCGATGGTCGTCTGCCCCTGGGCCAGGCGCTCCAGCGCGTCGTCCCACAGCACCCGCAAGGTCTTCTGCCCGCGGGCATAGTCCTTGATATCATCGGAAGATTTACCCTGCAATAACATTTCCCGGACCGCATCGTCCATCACCAGGATCTCGGTCACCGCGAAACGGCCGCGATAACCAGTATGGCGGCAATGGTCACAACCGGCTCCGGCATAGAACCGGGTCTTGGGATCCAGCGAACCGGCAAATCTGGCCAGCACCTCCGGAGGCACTTCGATCTCGTGCTTGCAATGCGGGCAGATCTTGCGGGCCAGCCTTTGCGCGCAAACCAGGACCAAACTGGAAGCCACCAGAAAAGGCTCCACATCCATATCGACCAGCCTGGTCAATGCTCCGGCGGCATCATTGGTATGCAAGGTGGAAAATACCAGCTGACCGGTTAAAGACGCCTTAATAGCAATATCCGCAGTCTCGTTATCGCGGATCTCGCCTACCATCACGATATCCGGGCTCTGCCGTAAAATGGAACGCAGGGCGGCGGCGAAAGTCAGCCCGATATCCGCGCGCACCTCGATCTGGGTAAGCCCGTCCACCAGATATTCCACCGGGTCCTCGACGGTAATTATATTCTTGTCGATGCTGTTAAGTTTATTGATGATCGAATAAAGCGTAGTGGATTTGCCGCTGCCGGTGGGGCCGGTGACCAGGATCATACCGAAAGGCTTGGCTATCCCCTCCTCAATTAGTTTAAGCGAATGGTCCGACAGCCCCAATTGACCCAGGCCGACCGAAAGGTTGGATTTATCCAGTAAACGCATAACGATCTTCGACCCGTGGCTGGTAGGCAATATTGACACGCGAAAATCCACTTCCTTGCCCAGCATCCGCATTTTAAAACGCCCGTCCTGGGGAATTTGGGTAACGGTAATGTCCATCCGGGAAATGATCTTGATCCGCACCAGGACCGCGTTCTGGCTCTCCCGCGGGATCTCGAGCACATCTATTAAAATACCGTCCACGCGATAGCGAATACGCATATTGCCCTCGGTCGGCTCCATATGCACATCCGAAGCCCGCTGACGCAGGGCTTCCTTGAGCACCAGGTTCACCATACGAATGACCGGCGCCTGTTCACTGCCATCAATATCGGCGCTGGCTTCGTCTTTGGACTCGGTGATGATCTCGAAATCGCCCACATCGATGTTCTTGCTAAGCTCAGACACCGAGCCCTGATCGCCCGCTCCGTAAAAACGGTCGATTGCCTCCCGGATCTGGGACGGCGCCGCCATTACCACATCGATCTTCTTGCCGGTAAGGTCGCGCAGGTCGTCGAGCGCAAAAACATTCAGCGGATCACCCAAAGCCACGGTCAGGCTGGTCCCGAGCGTAGCTATTGGGATCAGCACATACTGCCGGGCCAGGCGTTCGGAAACTTCTTCTTTCAGACGCGGGTCCAGCTTGAACCGGCGCAGGTCGACCGAGGGGATCTTAAGCTCCCGCACCAAAAGCAGAACCAGGTCTTTCTCGGAAATCAGCTCCTTCTGGACCACCGCCTCGGAAAAAGAAATATTCCGCTCCCGCTGGAACGTCAAGGCAGCGTCCACTACCTGGCGGTCGATCCCAGGCAGTAATAATAAAGCGTCGATTATCCGTTCCCGCACATTAGCCATAGCTTATTTCTCGTCCTGCGCGGTAACGCGCACGACCTCCTCCAGCGATGTAAGCCCCCGGGCGGCCTTGGCCAGCGCATCCTCGCGCATGGTGCGCATACCCTCCAGCCGGCCCGCGGCCTTGATCTGGATCTCGCCCGACCGGGCCAGGATCAGCTTCTTGACCTCGAGCGACATCGGCAATACTTCATGGATACCCACCCGTCCGGAATACCCGGTCTTCAGGCACTGCGCGCAGCCTTTCCCGTGATAAAAAGTAAGATCCTTGCCCGGGATGATCTGCCCGATATTCAGCTTGTTATAAAGTGTTTCGGAAATGACCACCGCTTCCTTGCAACTGGGACAAATACGGCGCAACAGGCGCTGGGCCACCAGGCAGTTCACCGCCGAACAAATAAGAAAAGGCTCCACGCCCATATTGACCATCCGCACCACCGAACCGGCGGCCGTCGTTGTATGCAGGGAACTGATCACCAAATGTCCGGTGAGCGCGGCCTTGATGCCGATATCCAGAGTCTCGGAGTCACGGATCTCGCCGATCATAATAACGTCGGGGTCCTGGCGCAAGATCGAACGCAGGGTGGCCGTAAAAGTAAGCCCCACATCATAGCGGATATTAACCTGGTTTAAACCCTTCATCTGATATTCCACCGGATCTTCCACCGTGACAATGTTCTTGCCCGGCGTATCGATATGCCGCAGGATTGAATAGAGGGTCGTGGTCTTGCCGCTGCCGGTGGGGCCGCAGATCATAATCAGGCCATGCGGCCGGCCGCAAGCCTCCTTGAGCCGCTCCAGCGGCCCGGGCTCAATGCCCAGCCGTTCAATATCCACCCGGCCCTGATTTTTATCCAGGACCCGCAGAACGACCTTCTCGCCGTAGACGGTGGGCAGAACGCTCACCCGGAAATCCACTTCTTTACCGCCTTCCAGTACGGAACGAAAACGGCCGTCCTGCGGCAAGCGGTGCTCGGAAATATCCAGGCTGGAAACGACCTTGATCCGCGACACTATCGGAAAATGCAAGGCCTTGGACATCCGGTCGATCTCGCGGAGAACGCCATCCACCCGGTAACGGATACGCAAACATTTCTCCAGCGGTTCAATGAACACGTCGCTGGCTTTGGCGGCCACGGCCTGGCGAACAATGGTGTTCGTCAGGCGGATAATGGGCGCTTCCTGGGTAATATTCTCGATCTCTTTGGCGTCGAATTTATCAGTAGCCTCGTGGATGAGCTCCACTTCCTCGGCATCCTTGATATCGCGCAGGATCTTGTCGAAAGACTCGTCGGGTTTGGGCGCGGTATACAGCTCGATGGCGTCCTGGATGTCTTTCGGGCGGCCGATAATAGGGGTGATCGTCAGGCCGGTTAAAGCCTTGACATTATCGATCGCGAAGATGTTCAGCGGGTCGGCCATGGCCAGGGACAGGTTATCCCCGATCCGCGCCACCGGCAGGATACAATATTTTTTCAGGATCTCGACAGGCAGGACTTTCACTACCGCCGGATCGATCTTCAGGCGGGCAATATTGATGACCGGAAGGTGCAGGCCCTCGCTAAGCAAAAAGGCCAGCTGTTCCTCGTCTATAAGGCCCAGCCGGACCAGGATCTTGCTTAATTCCCCGCCGGTGGATTCCTGTTCCTGGACAGCCCGCCCCAGGTCCTGGGAGTTCAGGATCCCGTCGCGGAGTAAGATCACCTGGATCCGCTCTTTGAAAGTCGGCATTATTCTCCGCTATAATATTTTTTAATAGCGTTGCGAATATCCGTGCCTGTGCTGACAAAAGCCTGGACGGTACAACCGGTTAAAAGCTCGATGTTCTCCACAGCCTTCATATTAAGCGGATTCGCCATGGCCAGGGTCAGGCTTTTACCGATCTTGTCGATAGGGATCAAACAGAATTGCTCGCAAACATTGCCCGGGACTGCCCGGGCCACCTCGGCATCGATCTCGTAGTTCGCCAGCGGCAGGTATGGAAAACCATACTGGCAGGTCAAAGCCTGGGCGATATCCTCTTCCGAAGCGAAACCCAGCTTTATAAGCGCTTCGCCAAAAAGCACGCCGGCATGAGAGCGCTGGTATTCCAGGGCTTTCTCCAGATGGTCGCGTGCGATAAGGCCGCGCTCCACCAAAAGCTCGCCTAAATGTTTATTGGATGACCGTTCGTATTGCATAAACCCCTTGTTAAAACGCTATTTGAAACATACTTTACTTAATAATCTATTATAAGTCAATCCAACCTGCAAATTTGAATTTGAATTTTTATTATACAGACCGGCGGGAACTTAAGTTAAGCAGGACCCCGATCAGCACCGCAAAGACCATGAACGAAGTGCGGCCGTAACTTATAAGCGGCAGAGTAATGCCGACCACGGGGCTTAATCCTATTGTCATACTGATGTTTATCACCACCTGCAGGGTCAGGATACTTACTATGCCGACCGCCAGCATATGCCCAAAACGGTCCTTAACCCGCTCGGCTATCTGTAATCCGGTCCAGATCAGCATAAAATAACAGACCAATAAAAACAACGCACCGAGAAAACCCCACTCTTCGCCAATGACCGAGAAAATGAAATCCGTATGCCGTTCCGGCAGGAAATTAAGCTGGTTCTGGGTACCCGCCAGCCAGCCCTTGCCGAACATTTGCCCGGACCCCACAGCGATCCTGGACTGAATGATCGTATACCCGGCGCCCAGCGGATCGGCATTCGGATTCATAAATACCAGCACCCGATCGCGTTGATAATCTTTGAGAAAATGCCAGCCCACCGGCACCAAAGCCGCGCAAGCCCCCATAAAGATACCGAAAGGCTTCATCTCCTCACCCGAGGCGTAAACCATAACAATAAAAATGCCCAGCACCAAAAGCGCCGTCCCGAGGTCCGGTTGTTTAAAGATCAAGGCAAAACTGATCAACACCAGTATAAAGGGGAAAAGCAGGTCCTGGTAAGCGGCGCGCATGGCGCCCCGGACGTCGAAGGAAAGCCGTTCATTGCTGGAGCTTAAATACCGCGCCAGCATAAAGACCACCGCCAGCTTGGATAATTCGGAAGGCTGAAAGGAAAAAGAACCCAGGCTAAACCAGCGCGTAGCGCCCAGCGCCGACCGCCCGGAAAAGAGAACCGCCAGCAACAATACCACACTAACGCCATACAACACATAAGCACTATCGTAAAAGAACCGGTAGTTGACCCGGCTGAGGACGAACATCACGGCCAAAGCCACCAGCGACCAAACCAGCTGGTCAAAAAACACCTGCCGGGTTACCCGCACATTCTCGAAGGTCGCGCTGTAGAGCGCTGCCAAGCCGACCGCAATGATAAGGCCGGTAAAGATCCAGATCGTGCGGCTTTCGGCGCTGTTCATTTGCCATTCCTGGCCCACGGCCAGGGGCACTGATATTTGCAGGCGATCTCGGGGTAAGGCGTTTTAACACGCTTTAAACACGCGGCTTTGCACCGCAGATTATCCACGATCGGGATCAAAATGAACATCGCCAGGATCACGATCAGGAAGATCTTCTTCTGCCGGTCGGATAACAAAGTCTTCTTAACCTCAACCGGATCTTTTTGCTTGCTGTTATTCTTCTTTCCCATTGGGATCCCTTTCTGATGACTATTGACGCTCGCCAAAAACCTCAGCGGTAAAAACTTCCAGCGTGGTCCCCGGCTGCTGCCAGCAATCCGGGGCCAGGCCGGCCTTCTGCTCGCAGAGCTCCGACAAGAAACGCTCTTTCGACCAGCCCGTTTCCACTGCCACCTGGGGCAGGAAAACACCGCGGTTATAATTTCCCCGCGACACTATCACTCCATGCGTACCCAGTTTGATCTCATCGGCGCTTTGCACCACCCGCGGCCGGGACAAGACCGAGATCTCAATATCGATCCCTTTCAATTCGTCAGGCGTGACCGGAGAAAAACGGGGGTCCTGAGCGGCCGCAGCCACGCTCATATCGCGCACTGTCCGGTAAAGCGGTCCCTGGCCAATAATATTCCCGATACAGCCGCGCAACCGGCCATTGGCATGCAAAGTTACAAACGCGCCCTCCTCGGCCTGCAAGCGCGGATCCTTCTCCTCAACCTCCGCCGCCTTTCCGGTCCGCACAAACGATTCCAGCGTACCCCGGGCAATGGCCAACAACCGCGCCCTCTGAGCCGGCGCTAATCGGCTTGCGGCCAGGGTTGCTGACTCCCGGGCGACGCCCAAAGGGTCTTTATAAAAGATTGCCGAAGCATAACCCACTACCCGGGCCTTGTCGCCAGTAGCGTCAAATGAAGAACCATACTTAAGGACTTTGGCCTGGCTAAAACCCCGGGCTTGCGCATACATTATTGCAGTTATGACAACATGAAAACCATCCACTTCCATGGAGCCATCCCGATGGCCCTGCCAGAGAGCATCCACATTCAAATCCGTGATCGCCTGCAAACCGCGCGCATCGATCGCCTGCGCTTCGTCCCGGGTATGAAAATGTGACTGGTCCACACTTACGTCCACCAGCACATCCTGCCGCTCCCCGACCACCTTGGCCAGAACCTCCGCTAAAGAACGCATGGCGGCCGGATCCGGCGGATAACCCAAAATGATCGGCACGATCCTGGCTTTGGGAAAAACGCGCTGAATAAACGGCAATTGTGTTTCTACGGAGTTCTCCGAACGGTCCGGTGCGCCAAAGAAAACATCTTTGCGGAAAGTAAAACGCTGATCTGCGGCCAGGATCCTGGCCGCCAGTTCAGTATCGACCGCTATCCTTCCCAGTGGAGTATCGAAAGCGCCCTCTGCCCAGATCGCCGCGCCGGGAAAAGAAAAGTGATGGCTGGGAGCAAGAATAATTACGGTCGAAATATCCCGGGAAGAAACCGCTTGAAAACCATAAGCCGCCACCGGAGCGGAGAAAACCAACCCCGCATGAGGAGAAACGATCACCCCTATATCACCGGTAACATAATCGAGCGTCTTCATGGCCAATCCGGCACTGGCCAAAAAACCATCCACCAGGCCCGAAAGTTCGGACGCTTTACCCGGATACCAGGACCCGGCCAAAGCGGCCGGCTTAATGTTGTTCTCGGCAAAAGCAGGACTACCCATAAAACTCAACCCCGCAAAACACAGCCCAAGCTTAAACGCCAGTCCGCGCATACCACTCATCCAGCGAGAACACGGAAGCCTTCTTTATATTGGCCAAACACCATAAAGTAAGCGCGACCACCGAAATGTCAATAAGGATAACTCCGCCCAGCGGAAGATGCACCAGCTCGCCAAAACAACCGCAATTCTCCAGCGGCAATTTACGCAGGATCGCCTGGCCCACTATGCCCGCCAGGGATAAGGACATCAGGCCCAGGACCATCAGCGCCGGCCGGAGCCAAAGCCCCAGCAGGATGAACAGCCCCGCGAATAATTCCAGCCACGGGAACACCCAGGCCACCGCCGGCTGAAGGGCCGCCGGCACCACCTGGTAACCGTCGATAACAAAAATAAAGTTCGCCAGCGGGCTTAAAAGTTTCTCGCCGCCGGACACTATGAAGAGCACCCCCAGGATAATGCGGATAGTCAGGAACATATTATTTCTTCCCCAGGATCTTTTCCACTTCCTGCACCATAAGCGGACCGCCGATAACGCGTTGCCCGTTAACAAAGAACGTCGGAGTTGAATTGACCGTAAGCGTCTTGCCTTCCGCCAGGTCCCGATTCACCTTGCCGATCGCCGCCACACTGTTAACACACGCGGCCAGGCGCGTGCCATCAAGCCCCAGGGAAACCGCCAGCTCCGAGAAATAGGTATCGACTGTCGTCATTTTATCCCAGCTTTTCTGGCTTTTAAAGAGCACGTCTTTCATGGGCCAGAATTTGCCCTGTTCGGCGGCGCACTCGGCATAAACCGAAGCCCGCCGGGCATGCGTATGCCGGGGCAAAGGGAAATGCTTGTGCTCAAGAAAGATCTTGCCGGGAAAACGGGTGAACAGCTCATCCATCAGGCCATTAGCGGTGGCGCACGCCGGGCACTCAAAATCGGTATACTCCACGATCTTGACCACCGCCGAGGCCTCCCCTTTACTGCGCCCCTGCGGATGGAGGTCAACTTTGACCGAAGCCGGCGTTTTCAGAAAATAGAACCGGTACAGGCTTAAACCCCCTATAACCGAAAGCACCAGCAAAACGGATAATAACGTACGTGATATTCGCATAGCTTGTCTCCTAGAATCAAATATATTTTCTTACCTTCTCCAGGAGCTCCCGTTGGGGAAAAGGCTTAATAAAATATTCCTGGACCCCTTCGGCCATAAAAATATCGACCAACTCGGGCTTACAGGTAAGAACAATGATGGGGGTCTTGACCACGCCCTCGATCTTGCGCATCGCGAAAAGAAAGGCATACCCGTTAACCCTGGGCATGACCACATCGAGGATAATAAGGTCGGGATGTTCCTGCTCCAGCTTCCGCAAAGCTTCATCACCATCGTGCGCTACCACCACCTCAAAGCCGTATTCGCCCAGGTAAGAGCTCAGGATGCGGGTCAACACCGGATCGTCATCGGCCACCAGGATCTTCTTGCCCATTTAATACCTCTTTAAAGGCCCCATGGTAAGCTCCAGCACCATGCGCTTTTCCTCACGAAAGAAGAAAGCCATCTCGTGCTTGACCTTTTCCTGGGAGTGAAAATCAATGCCATTCAAAGGCGCATTAATAAAAGTGGTGAAATGCCCCATTTCCAGATGAATATACCCGTGTCCGCAGAGTTCCTTTACAAAATAACCGGCGATAAGATTGGTTACCGTGCCGCAAGCGTCCAATACTTCTGCCTCATTGTCCTCGTCGATACGGCCGTAATCCAGCAACCACATCAGACGCGCAATATAATCTTCCGGAATATAAACAATAAGCGCGCCCAGGGCTTTCTCCTGGGCCATCCGCTCTTTATCGACATAAAAGTTCAAAGCCGCAACCAATGTGCGGCCATTGAACTTCTCCAGCCCGTCCACCCGCATACGATGGGCGAACTGAATGGTTTCTTTTTCGCGGACTTCCGGGTCTTTGGAAAGATGGATATCGCCCTTCTGGGCGAGCATTTTCTTGACCGCCGATACCAGGATGGCCGAAAGAGCGTAAAGCTCCTCGTTCGTTCCGTCGAAATAAAGCTGAGGCTTAAAGTCTGACATACGGCTTTATGACCGCCAATACTTCATCGGGCTTATACGGCTTTATGACATATCCGGCCAAAGCGGGGTTAACCGCGTAAGCGGCCTTGCGGCTTTCTTCGGCCGAAGACGCAGTGACCATCACTATCGGTATCCGGGAAGTATCGGGCACCTTCAACAACCCTTCCATCAGCTCCAGGCCCGACATATTAGGCATCTGATAATCACAGAACATCAGGCTGATCCCGTTAAGGTTCCGCGCAATAACCCCCAGCGCCGCTTCGCCATGGTCGGCCTGCAGGACCTCGTTCTTGACCCCCAGATTCTGCAGGGTCTTGCACAAAAGCTTGCGGTCAAGCAGGGAATCATCAACTATAAGGATCTTCATTCCGTTTTCGTTCATTTATCCTTCTTCTCTTCCATCGCATCCCCGGCCAAGGCGCCGCCCGCCGCACCAACCGCACCGCCGATCAAAGCCCCTTCGCCCATATGGCCGCTTTGATAACCTATAATGGCGCCCAGGCCAGCTCCGGCCAAACCGCCGACAGTCGCACCTTTTTGAGTACCCGTACAACCAGCCAGAACGATCGAGAGCAACAAAACCAATCCTAACTTTTTCATACATCCCCGCTTTCATTAAATTGGTTGGACAAAGTTGTATACAGTATAGCCAACGGCCACTCCGGAGAAAAGAGTTTTCTGTATTTTCAATCTAACGTAGTGTCCTTAACACTTCTTTACATGTAAAGAGCATTGGAAAATCGAGAATTGACCGCAATGGAGCCTAAATGTTTTATTATTTCTCTATTCTCGATTGCTCCATTGCTCCAGTGTGGTGATTAAAATGTAAATAGGTATGTAAATCACCACACTAACGACGGCCTCGGGTCACCAGAAAGCAGGTCTGGCCGGGCAAAAGCTCCTGCTCACCCAGGTCGTCGGACTCTACCAAAGCGGCCGACTCCGAGGTATGCTCAAAACGCAAGCGGTACTTCCCGGGGTCCAGCACCAGGCGCGCTACGCGGATCTCGGCGGGTAAAGCCTGCCAGCTCCGCAGGTCGGCCTGCTCGGAATACACATTGTAAAGACTGCTGAAAAGCCCGAATATCTCGGCGGCCGGCCGCCCGAATTGCTTTTGGATGTTTTCTTTCTGTTTACGCTCCACCAGGTATTTCAGCGCCGGACGAAGCACCGCCTTGGTCAAGACCAGCGCCTTACGGCTCTCCAGGTCTTTGACCGCCAGCTCCCCGATGTTCAGACCCAGCTCGGTTGCGGCCCGGACACTGACGCCTGCCGAGCTGACTGCGGTAACCTGTCCCTGGCGCGTATCGAAATACCGCTGGGTGAATTTGGGAAAGACCACCTGGGTGAGCAAACCGCTGTCGAGAGGGATCGGGATTATCTGGGGCACTTTTAAAGGGGCAAAACCGGCCAGCTGGAACACGTACACCACCGCTTTACCGCTCTCATCTACGCCGCTGTCAAGGTCGCGCAAACGCTCTTGCAGAACCCGCGGCACATACTTCCCGCCGTAATACTCGCCGTAAACCTCCGCGGCCTGCTGGTAAAAAAGCCGCGCGCTGTCCCGGTCTTCCGGCCGGTTGGTCGCTTCATGCACAAAACCCATGAACATACGGGCAAAGCCATTATCCTCAAAACGACTGCGTTTGGCCGCCCGGGCGAGCTGTTCAACCACGCGGTACTTGGAATCCAGGTCGCGCGCCTCCACCAGCGCCTCGTTCACATTACCCAGCGCCAAATAATTCAAAGCCTGAAAAACATTAACCAGGACATACTCATAATCGGCGCCGCGGTAAGGCAGGGCGTAATCATTGGCCACCCAGCTGAGCGCTTCCCGGGACAGGGACCTGGTGTACAATTCAGCAAAACGTTGTTTGGCTTTTTCAAAACTGCGCAGGCTTTTGGGATAGGCCCCGGCGTAATATTCCACCAGGCCGCGGTCAAGATAGTACAGCAGATAATTACCCGGGCCGTAATCGGACTCTTCCGCACCGATCCTTTCGGCGGCAAGCTGCAAACGATCGGCGACCACCAGGCTGTTGATCTCGGGCTGGAGGGCCGGCCCGTTATACACCGCACAGGAAGGCAGGAAGCACAAAACAAATAAGAGTATCCAACGGCCGTTCAAATTGTATATTGCGGACGCTTGACCAGCTTCTTGATCTTTTTCTGGCCGATCCAGACTTTCTCATTGGTGGTCATATCCACCAGCTCCAGATTGACCTGAAAGAGGACCGCGTACTCGCCCTTGATCTCGTCTTTAATGGAATTGATCGACCCCTGCAACATGAAATCCGCGCCTTTTTCGCGCACCATCTCGGCCCGGGTCTCGGGAGCGGCGTTCTGCAACTGGTCCACCCGCTCGGCGCGCACTTCCCCGCGCTCGGGTGAAGATGCCACAAACCGCACCTTGCCGGAATTAACCAAAGTCTGTTCCAGGTCTTCCACAAAGACCAGCGAATTAATATGCTCATGACTGCGATTATTCACCGTACCCACAATGACCACCGGATCGCGCCCTTTTTCCTTATTGAAATTCGCCAGCCAGGCAGTCTCCAGGCAACTTTTGATCATTTCTTCCGCCGTCAGGCGCGCGTCGGTATCGTTCCAGCGGCCCGAAAGGTCTACCACCTCTTTGGGTTCCTTGCGAATAACTTCGGTAGCGCAACCCGCCAGGCCCAGCCCTGCCAAAATCACCACCGCCAAAAGAACTTTTCTCATATTTTCACTCCGTAACGATGATTCCGCTTTTAAAATCAACAGTAATAGCTTCCAAAGCCGCCTTGGCTTCATCCTCGGCGCCAAAAGAACCCACCCGCACGCGATACCAGACTCCCCGCGCGCCCAGATCGCTCACCATAATGTAGGCTTTATGACCCTTGGCTTTCAACTTTTCCAAAGCCGCATCGGCGCGGGCTTTGTCCTTAAAAGAATAAACCTGGACCGCAAAAGATTCTTTCGCCGCCAGAACCCGGGGAGCCATCACGACCGATGACGCCGGCTTGACCGCGGCGACCGCCGCCTGGTCGGCTTCACTATGCGCCGGCTTAATGCCTGACATCGTAACCGGTGCGTTATCTTTCTTAACCACTGCCGCCGGCTCTGCCTTGTCGGCGAGCACGTCCTGGGCAGAAACTTTCGCGGGCTGAGCCTTGTCTTTCGAGAACGACATTACCCCAAACACCGCCGCCACCACGACCAACAGCACAATAAGCCAGATCTCGTTGCCTTTTCCGCCCGCCATAAACGCCTCTCCTTTAATTAGTGAACCCAACCCGCCATCAAACGAATGTTGTTTCATTATAACGCTTTACATAACAGCGCTCAAGGCTTTTCACCAAGCTGTGATTCAAATTTCGGGAACTGCCCTTTGAGCACGCCCTGGACCAGGGCTTTGGCCTCCTCGCTGAAGTCTTTGCCCAGCATCCACTCCAGGTAACCGGGATCTTTGCGGGCCACCTCGCGCAAGCTTTCCTTGCGTGCATATTTGCCGAACATCATATAAAGCTCGCCGTTCCACCAGCGGAACTTGCGCTCGCTGTCATAAAAATCACTGCGCTCGGGATAAACGAACCGGGAAAGCACGCCGATACTGTCGTCCCCTTCACCGTAGCTCTTGACCTGGGATTCCAGGACCTCGAGGGTTGCCGCGGTGTCGGCCAGCGCAGAATGCGCGCCTTCCAGCGGCTTGCCGCAATAAAATGTATAGGCGGAACTCAGGTCTCGCTTGTTATTAAGATGAAAAACTTTCTGGGCATCGTAAACCATGCGCCCGGCCATTGCAAAAACCACGCCCGCTTCAATGAATTCGCGCTCCAGCAACGGCACATCAAACTTGTCCACATTGAACCCGCCGATATCCGCCTCCCCGATAAAAGCCGCCACCTCCCGGGCGATAGTCTTAAAGACCGGGGCGTCCTTTACATCAGCGTCGGTGATACCGGTAAGCTCCTGCACCACTTTAGGGATCGGCATCAGGGGATTGACCCGTTTGTGATAAGTCTCTTTCTGCCCCGAGGGCAAAAGCTTGATCATGGCGATCTCGATGATACGATCTTTCTCGATCCAGATACCGGTGGTCTCCAGATCAAGGATGATCAATGGTTTGGCAACACGCATAAGGCCCTCTTTCTTTATTCCAGCTGGGACTCCAGGTCCCGGAAAAGTTCATCGGTCTTCTTCATTACATCAGCCTTTACCATCTTGAGGGTCTCGGCATCTTTCTTGAAAGAACGGATAGCGTTGAGGAAACGACGCAGGGACGCGATATTGCGCAATTCACGCTCCTCGTCGGGGTCAAGCTGTTTGCGCTCTTTTATCATCGAGGTCAGGTCCTTGCGCACCACTGCGGCGTTACAACCCTTGTCGAAAACCTGCTTGCGCAATTCCTGGAAATCCTGCTTGGTAAGCTCCTTGCGGTTGCGGGCCATGCGCAGGACATTTATAGCGTCCATCTCGGGCAAGTTGGAAGGTTCGTGCGACTCCAGGTATTCACTCTTCAGGTACGCCGGCTCCTGCTGTTCCACGAACTGATAGGTCTTTACCAGCTTGAGGGCCAGGGGCTTTTTCATACCCAGCTCGCGCTCGGAATACTGCTCGAATTTCTCATAACCCCAGTACTCATAAAGTTTGCCCTGCCAGATCGAATGCAGGATCTGCGCAAAAGAAACCCAGGCGGCCTTGAAATTCTTGGTGCCCTCGGCGGCACGCACCCGCAGTTCCTTGCTGGTGGGATTATCCATCTTCTTTAATTTACTGATCCGTTCTTCCTGGTCGATAATTGACATATTACAACCTCTCAACTTTAATTTTACATTTCAACCCGTTGACCCGCTCCCGGGTTATTTCTCCGGGGATACTGCTGCCAACATTAGCGGCGCCCGCCGCCGCGGCCAGGACCAGCGACTCGGCAGAATCCGCTCCGGAGGCATATCCGGCCAAAAAACCGGCCAGGGAAGCGTCCCCGCAACCCACCGTGGAACCCTCCTGGAACGGCCCGCGCGCCATAAGCATATCGGATCCGTCAAAAAAAGCCAGGCCTTCGGCTCCCAGCGATAACAGGACCCTTGTATTACCACATCCCGCCAGCATTTGCAAAGCCTTCCTGACCGCCCGCACGGAGCGGATAGTGATTCCCAGCAGTTCTTCCGCCTCCTGACGGTTCGGCTTTATACACCACGGCCGGGCCGAAATACTATGCGCCAGAGTTAGGCCGCTGGTATCCAAAGCGGTCACCAGGCCCTGCTCGCGGGCGGCAGTAATAAGCCCCGCGTAAAGACCAACAGGCGCGCCCGGCGGTAGACTGCCGCATAAGGCCAAAAAAGAAAACTCCGGCAGGCGTTTAAGTATAAATTTCTGAATGCCGGACCATTCCCGGGCGGGCAAACGCGGCCCGGGCTCCAGAAAGCGGGTTTGATTTCCGGCGGTGTCGACCACGGTAAGATTTTCACGCACCTCAACCGCGGGCAGAATATCCTGCAGGGTTAAAGCGGTTACCGGAACCTGAAGAGCATTTATAGCGCGCGCAGTATTTACCCCCTTGCCGCCGCTCACCGTGCTAACGACGCGCACGCGCATTTCGGCGCCCGGGGTAAATTTGTCGACCAGAACGGTTTTGTCGCTGGAAGGGTTAAGAGTAACTGTGAGTATCTTGACCATATTTACGCCTAAAGAATCAGCCTCCACAAGCCTGGGGGCCGGTGGAGGCTGGTTATATTTCGCTTTATACCGAACAACCGATCATTCGGTAAGGTAAGTCTTCATCTCGGACCAGGTTTTCTGCCCGATAACACCATCGGCTTTCAAGTTATGCTTCTTCTGGAACTCAATGACCGCGGCCTTGGTCTTGGGGCCAATCTTGCCGTCGATCTTGCCTTCGTAAAGGCCGGCGCCCTTAAGCGCTTTCTGGATCTCGGTAGAAGCCACCGCCACGCGGATCAAACCTTCAACGTCATTGGCCGAAGTAGCGGCCGAAGACTTGACCGACGCCACCGCAGGCTCGGAGGTTTCAACTATAGTGCTTTCCCGGGAAGCCAGCTTGCCGGAGACTTCTTTAAGTTCGTATTTAAGATCAACGATCTCTTTCTCCTGCTCCTCCATGCGCTGTTCCAGGTCCACCACCTGGTTCTGCACCTGGTTAATAGGCGCCACCTTGGCCTGTGTACCCGCACATCCGGCCAAACCAACCACTCCAACAAGAACCAACATTAAACGAAAATTCACCTGCAACCTCCTTGTAAAATTTTTCTACGAAAAATTTCCTGAATGGTAGTTAGTCTAGCAAAAGGGATGTTTCTTGGGTAGGATTAATTTGAAAAGATCAACTAAAGCAATGCCCCGGACTTAAGAGCATCCCACAAATAGTTGTTGGGAGCGATCTTGCCGATCTCACCGGCCGTAAACCCCTTGGCCTCAATAGGCTTCATTAACCGGGCCGCCGCTACACCCAGCACTTCAAGCCGTTCGCGAAGATTAAGGCTTTTGAAGTCCTCGGAGACCACCACCACATCGATATCACTGTCCCGACGCGCGCCTCCGCCGGCCTGCGAGCCGAACAAAATGATCTTGTCCGGACGCACCCCTAAAGACACCAGCATATTCTTATAATCAAGCAAAACCGATCTTAGCGTACCAGACACTTGATACATTTAACGATCTCCCGGGTATTCTTTAAATACATCTGAACAACTATTTTAGGATAAGACGCAACCAGTTTCTTCATATCTTCCGGATAACGGGTGACCACTGCGGCATTATTGATCTTCCCTATGAAATCCCTCTGCTCCGGAGCAAGCGCAACCCCAGCCAAACTTGCCAGATAAATAAGATCATGTGTTTTAGGCGGAGCCTTCTTGCTTTTAAGACAAACAACCGCCTTCAAGGTCTTTTCCAAAGCCATATGACACATGAATACAACATACACATTACGCCCGGCTTTAAGCATGTGCCTGGACGTAACAAGATCGTATTCGGCCATCGCGATCCAGTTTTTGACCTCGTTATCCATAGCGAAAGTATAACACAGCTCCTTACTCGTTCGAATGAAATTATTCAACATTCAAACCTTCAATTATTATTACCCGGGCACAGTTTGCACCGCGTTAGAATTTCAGGAACCCCTCCGCTGAGGTTATGCTGAGTATCACCGGCACCAGGCCGTTGATACGGATGCCGTCCAGGTTCTGCTGACTGACCGGCAGAGGCACCCCCGCTCCATCGCGCCGGATCTGCATGTCCAGTGACGATTGGGCAAAATCGATACCACCTCGTTGAGGACCACTATCACCAGCAGCATAATCGACTTGCTCTGGTTTAAGACCGAACCTCTTCTCAATATGCTCTCTCAACTTGTCCACGAACAGCGGCATATTCGCATCAAAAACTACTATCCCCTTATCTGTAATCTCTGCGATTTCAACCCCCAACCACTTTAACACCTTGCCTTCAGCCTTCAATCCTGCATCAGCAGAAAGAGCGCCCCGTCCAAAAATACTCACACCTAACTCTTGCGAAAAGTATTCTTCCAACCTGGACGGCAAAAAATTAATATCTCTTCGCCCACCCTGAAAGTGATCCGTTAATTCTTTTATTATTCTTTGGACAATTGTTGCCTTGGCCCTCTCACCCTTAAATATTGCCACAGCTTCCTTTGCCTTATTAACGGCATCGACGATACCTCTAGGGAAAGCTGCTTCCCCTAATTGGAAGCCAAACCTCTGCTCAAGATGTTCTCTCAACTTGTCCACGAACAGCGGCATATTCGCATCAAAAACTACTATCCCCTTATCTGTAATCTCTGCGATTTCAACCCCCAACCACTTTAACACCTTGCCTTCAGCCTTCAATCCTGCATCAGCAGAAAGAGCGCCCCGTCCAAAAATACTCACACCTAACTCTTGCGAAAAGTATTCTTCCAACCTGGACGGCAAAAAATTAATATCTCTTCGCCCACCCTGAAAGTGATCCGTTAATTCTTTTATTATTCTTTGGACAATTGTTGCCTTGGCCCTCTCACCCTTAAATATTGCCACAGCTTCCTTTGCCTTGTTAACAACATAGTCAACACCTACACTAGCGAAAGCGTCAACTATTACAACGATATTAACAATACCCGACTTTGGATCAATGCCATTATAGTAGAAAACAGCTTTAGGCGCTATATCCAGCACCGCGTTCTCTACTAACTTAGTCTCTTGCTGTAATCTTTGCTGAAAATTGGTTGATGCAAGAATATCCGCAGGCTGCCGGGCATCCAACAGATCCGGCTTAATATGTATCCTGACACCAATTACATCCTGCTTTCTGTCAAATATACTGGTATTAACCAACTCCCTAACTTTGCTCAGAAATGGATTCAAATTGCCATCGATAGCTTCAATCATCTCAACTTCGGCCGAATGGTCCACGGTTGCCACGATCACGAGCTCCCCGGTCTCTCGATTCTCCCGAGAAGAATCAATAGTCACATCAGGCAGTCCCCTTAATCTTGCCCTGATAGCGAACAATACAGCTGCTTTGCGTGCATCAAAATCATATCGAACTGGCCCAACCTTAGTCTTCTCGGTTTTTGCCGTAGCCCGACCAATGTTTATCTTTAGTCCAACTTCTTCCTTGCCGCGCCTATCAACATTTAAAGCGATCTGACGCACCGAATCAACAAACGTATCCACGCTTTTGTCCCGTTCAACAGGATCAGAAGCGTCAATAATCGTCATTCCAGGCACACTGGCCGAATGGTCCACGGTTATGCTATACGTAATAGTGTCTTCCGTTCTCGCATACACCTTGATCGTAACTTTAAAATTACCCGCAAATGCATTTCGTAAATACTTAAGACCGAACTCGCCTTCCGTGGCCATTTTACGGCTCATCTTCAACCCGTATACACTCTTTCCGGATAAGTTCGGACTAGCAACAACATTATTCACATAACCGACAAAACGATCCATAAGACCTTTAGGATCTACGCCATCTGCAACCTCCACGATCTTGCGGGGATGCACATCAGCACGATGCGCAGTCTCGGCGCGCACCCAAGGGTCGAGGATATTCAGGATCCGGTCGAAACGCGATCCGGGCATAGGTCTATTATTCGCCTTCAGATACGCCGCCTCCGCATTCATCTGCTCGATCATTTGTGCAACTAATATATCCCATGTACCATCACCATGCAGTTCTTCCATGCTCGGCGAGATAACAATGCCTGCATTATTCTTTAATGCTAACAGCATACGCTTAAGAAACGGCTCTGTCGGCATCACCACAGGATTAGTATCTCCCAAAACAATAACCAGATTCCGCACCAGGGCATATTTAATGCGACTGCTTTGTTCCGTTCTTATATATCCAATCAGATTCCTGACCCTTTGCTGTAATTCATCCATCGCTATTGGATCTTGCAACATTTTCTCGATAGCACCTTCAGTCGAAACAACATTGTAAATATAACGCACAGTGTGACTTTCAGTGCTCAACGCAGCCCGCCGCCTTCCATTAACAATAGTCTCCGGAGCAATATCTCCATTCAAGACCATGTTGGCATATTCATTAGGCCCCAGATCCCCCATGGCGCGAATCAAGACCGCCAGGGCTTGTATAGTGGTCGCGTTTATTTCATGCTGGGCCGCCAGCAAAGCCGTAAGCAGATCGCCTTGCCGCATCTGCCGAAACTCCGCAGACGACATGGCCGCGGCATAATCTCTATAATATCTAGGGCGACGAGGCTCATCGAAAGGCCTTTGATATTCCGAGCCTGGTGGCCGAATGCTTAGCCCCCATGCCGAATAAGTATCTCTTAAAGACTCTCGTTCTTGCTCCACAGAAAGCCTCTCTACAATAGGCTCGAGGACTCTCGCCATTTGCTCGTTGGTCACAGTAGCCCAACGCGGTCCCAAATATGAATTATGATCCTCGCCGCCGAATGCATTCCGGGTTGTTTTTAGATCCGCTTCCACCAATGCTAAGAAGACCGCGGCCAGAAAACCGGATTGATTAGGATTTACCGTATACGTGTAGATCTCCACTCCATCGACAGAAGCAACATTCGCACTAAAACCAATGCCATTACGAGCATCACTTCCCGTTAAACTTTCAGTAGTTTCTCTAATTTCAAACCTCGCCCTGGAACCATTCTGAGCCTTTCTTCCTGTATTGAGTGCGCCGGCATTAACGTTCTTATCGAAGAAAGTCTGTATACTGGCGACATTGATCGCGGCACGATCGCCCTCCAACCTTACCCCAGGGTTCGGATTCGGATTTACCTGGGGAACAAACAATGGACGCTTGACTTCTAACCTCGCTCGCGGCGCAGGAATGAAGCTATTAAGCGCTAACCTTATCGGGACTGCCTGGGGAGTGCCCTCAATTACAAAATCAACAGGGATATTCCTGACAGGCGAATCGGACGACACAAGCTGTGTTCTAAGCAAATCGAGGTCTGGCCTCATACTTGCGACCGCTCGAACAATTTCGCCGTTTGCATTCCTGAAGATTTGCACTGTTCCCGGTTCATCATAAACCATACCTGCCGCATTATCTCCACCGGAGAAATACTTGCGCGGGATGACTTCCTGGGAGAAACGGTCCACGTCTTCCTTTATCATGTTGAACACGCCCTTTTTGAGCGCGGTAACATACTGGTCGTATATCGCCTGGTTCGTTTTAGGGTCCTGGTCGATACCCTTGACCCGGGCGCGGTCGCCGTAAACCTTATTTAGAATGGAGTCCTTTAAAGCGCGCTTGTACCAGGCGGCCAGCAACATACTGTTGTGGATCTGGCGCAAAGGCGCAAAGTTCCGGCCTTCATTAACTTCTTTTTCGATAGCGGGCAGGATCACTTCGCGCATAACTTCTTTGGAAATGCGGGCGGCTGCGGTGTCATCGGCCGTCAGCGCGCTTTCCGGCCGGCTTTGCTTCATGGCCTGATAATCGCTTTCCAGCATGACCTTTAAATGATGTTCGAGCACCACTACGTTATTACCCTTTTCGAATATAACCGCCTTGTCGGGCATGATCCAGACCTTGCTGAACGTGTCGGTCGGGATATCGGTAGTACCGAATTTCTGGAATGACCTTTCGTAAACCGCATCCCAGAACTTTTTGCCCAGCGCGGAGTCGGGACTGGTAAGGGAAGCCGAGATCTGCTTTAACATGTAATCCTGAGCCAGAACATCGCGGCCCATTTCGGTGAGGCCGTAATCGTCGGGAATAATGCGGTCCTTCTCGTAAGGGCTCAAGTTAACCCACTGGTTCTCATCGGGAATGGCCAAAGCGGCCAAAAAGTATTTTATGAGCTTGGGGTACTCCACCTGCTTCTGGTCGTTGGAAAGGGTTTCATCCCCGCGGTGCACTATAAAATCGAACTTGAAGGGGTCATTGGGATGAATGGCCATGCCGCGTAAATGCGCGGGCGTAAAGGCCGGGGTCAGCCCCACCTGCACGCCGGGCTGAGGCATGAGCCCCAACGCATTCAGCGTTTGGGCAAAGCCCTGTGGCGGCATAACCGTACTGGCCACGAACATTAACAGTACTAAAAATGCGATCATTCTTTTCATAAGCGGCCTCCTTTTGGCCAGATGAAGTTAATAGCGCAAACAATGATCCTCGCCATGAGTAAGTAAAGCCCATGAAACAACGCTTGTCAAGGGCGCCCGGCCATTCTGAAGAAACCGTTTTCCGAGAGAAAGTGATTGAAATAGGAACAAAAGTGTTGTAAATAAAAGACTTACGTGCCAGCAATAAATACCAGAAAAATTGGACAAAATTTATTTTCAGCACAGGAATTAATTCAGCACAAATATCAGTAATATTCAATCACGCCATAGCACATCGCCGCTCGTTTATTTGGCGGCTTTGGCCAGATTGACTGGATCTGGCACATCGCCGCCAACTCTCCTGCCTGACGGCAGAACTGGAGGCTCCACTCGTTTATTTGGCGGCTTTGCCGCGCCAATTGATTAGAGCGATTCACGGAAAGACCTGTCTGTGAGCAATAAGATGATTTTCGGCAAAAGTGCCTGAGGATTTAGCGCGAACGAAGGCCACGAGCCACCGGGTTGCCGTATCCGCCAGCAATGCCTCCTCCAATCTCACCGATGAATTCAACACGTCGGTTGGTGTTGGCCGGGAGTGAGCGCTAAACCGAAAGGCACGGTTTTAATCCTGCCCGACCCGCGAAGCGGGGCTGGCTGCAGGACGAAAATCATCGCGAACAGGCAGGTCTTTCCGTGAATAACAAGGCGACACGTTATGGTAGGCAAAGCAACTTGGTAAGATTAGCACACATGGCGATCGTCAAGGAATCGACGAAACGATTCCAAACTCTAACCTATTACATTTATTTTCAGCACCAGAATTAATTCAACGCAAACACCAGCAATGTTCTATAAAATCGGCTGAAAGGATCATCCGCGACGTGATGAGGTTTTACCTGCGAGCATTAACGCAACGAAAAAAATTCGGCCGGGGTTCCTCAACCCCGGCCGGTTTTTTATTGGAGTCTCTCTTTTAACTGCATCCAGCTTTAGCTCTAGGCAAGCGTAGCCGGACCGGAAGAGAGAACATGGGTCTTCCAAAGCATCTGGACTGCCAAAGTATGTAAATAATCAACCTTGTGCATGAACCGCCCCTGGCGGAAATACACCACTCCTTTTACCCGCATATAAAAAGCTTCCCGCTGAGCATCGGAATTGATGGCCTTAACCACCCGGATCTCGGGAGCCGGAGTTACGGCTGGAATCTCGTCAACAGTGCGCGCCAGGTACACAAAGCTCTTGCGAATGGAGGTGTCACAATCCGTTTCCGGGACCGATTCCCTTACCAGGACCACCCTGCCCCGGCCGCCTTTGAGTTCCTTTTTAGAGTAATTTACATTCTTCATTTGCCGCCTCCTTGTCCACAAAGGAAGTATGGCATCTAAAACACCAAGAAACAAGGGGGCGAGAAAAAAAACCGGAAAACGTTTTCTTCCGACGGTGGGAGGTTTAGGGCCGGGAAACTTTTTTATGAAAGGGTAACGGGACCTTTGTTTCCTGGCCATTTAGAAGGCGGTGAATGTTGGGTTGATGCCTCACCACCACCAGGACACAGAACAGTATACTAAGAAGTATAACCGCAAAAGGCGCAGAGAAAGCGATCATAAAGACCGGCAGTAAGATAGCCGCCAGGATCGAAGACACCGAAATATAAGCCGTAGCCAGAAAGCACCCCAGCCAGCTTAACAAGCACAAACCCACCGGCCAACGAACTGCCGGTAAAGCAATAGTCAGGCCGATCAGCACTCCTGCGCTGGTAGCCACGCCTTTGCCGCCTTTAAAACCCAGAAAGCAGGTCCAGTTATGCCCGCAAACCACGCTGACCGCGGCCACAATGCGCCCTTCAACCCCGGGGGACAGCCAGCCCGCCACCAAAACCACCGGTATCAGGCCTTTGAGCATGTCGAGTATTAAGACCGCCGAACCCGGCAACTTGCCCAGGACCCGAAACGCATTGGTAGCCCCCATATTCCCCGAGCCATGCTCGCGAATGTCGATCCCCTTCATAACCTTGCCAAAAATGAACGCGGTAGGAATAGAGCCCAGCAGATAACTCACCACCGCTATCAGGAACCAGTTAAGCATGTTCATCGTTAAGCACCTTTATCCCTTCCTTCATATAAATAAGCCCCGAGATGACCGCCGCCGCCACTGCCAGCCACCAGATAATATACGCCATATGGAACTGCAGGAACACCGCCACCACGCAAACCACCTGTAAAAAGGCGGTCAACTTGCCCCACAGATTGGGACGGATCTCTATCGGCCGGCTTTTAAGCTCGATCAAAAGGCCGCCCAGTATCAAAATCACATCCCGCGCCACAAAAGTAACCACCAGCCACAAAGGAAACTGCACCGCCCAGTCAAAACGCGCGCCCTGCGCATACATAACGATCAACGCACTGATAAGCAGGAATTTGTCGGCCAGGGGGTCAAGGATCGATCCGGCTTTGGTCTTTTGATAATAACGCCGGGCAATATAACCGTCGATGATATCGGTGATCTCGGCGAGGATATAAATACCCAGCGCCCACCAAAGCAAATACGCCCGTTCCGGAGAATAAGACAACATCACCGCAATAAAAACCGGGATCAGGACGATACGCCCGATTGTTATCTTGTTAGCCAAGGTTAAACCCATGGATTACTCCGCCAGGACTTTAAGCTTTTCTCCGGTATCGGGATCGAACTCGAGGTCCGCGCTGTAATGCTTACCCGTACTGGGAGAATATTTAATTACCGGCGCCCCGCCGGCACCAATGATCTCCTCGACCGCCGAACGGGACTCGGCATTAGCGCGCACATCCGCCGCTACCCGGCGCAGGTCTTCCCGGGACACCTCCCGGCCGGCCATCCCGCCCAGCACTTTCTGCGCAGCGGCTGCCTGCTGGCTGGAAGTCTCCACCGGCTGGCCAGAAGCCAAGGGCCTGGCCAAGGGAGCGGCACAACCACCCAGGAAGAGCAAGACCAGAAAAGAAGGGACCCAAAAACGCATAACGAGCCTTAATTAGCAGAACACTACTTTATCCAGCGGATCCGGTTAAGCGGCCAGAAAATACATTCGGCTTTGCCGACCACCAGCTCCTCGGGCACAAAGCCCCAAAAACGGCTGTCATGGCTGGCCGCGCTGTTATCGCCCATCACAAAATAATTCCCTGGCGGCACGGTAACAGCGGCGCCTTCCTTGCCGTAACTGCCCATATTGTAATAATGGATACTAGCGATCGTGCCGTCTTTGACCACCTGGCCGTTAATCAGCACCTTACCGTCGGCGATCTGCACCGTTTCACCGCCCACCGCAATAAGGCGTTTAATAAAATCCTTGTCGCGCGTTACGGGATATTTGAACACGATCACATCGCCCCGTTTAGGCTTTACAAAGCCCGGAATACGTATTTTGGTTAGCGGGATGATCGGCCCGAACTCTACCTTGGGGACGAACAAGCGGTCGCCCTCGATCAAAGTCATGCGCATGGAGCCTGACGGTATCTTGAACGGCTCCACCAGAAAAGCCCGGATAACCATCGCCAGTACGAACGCGATAATTATAGATTCGCCCCACTCGCGGCCGGCGACACGCCCGGCTTCTCCGGACACCGCCTCTTTAGCTTTTACAAAAGAGAAAGTGGTCAAAAGCGTTAACAGAAAAACCACCGGATAACCAGTCACCAAAGACATTACATCCCACACATTATCAATAAAATTACTGCTCTTGACTGTAGACATGCCACTTCCTTAACGGATAACACCCGCACCGCGGGCGGTCAGATCTTTAAAGCGGCCAGGAAAGCCGCCTGGGGAACTTCCACACTACCGACCGATTTCATCTTCTTCTTGCCTTCTTTTTGTTTCTCCCACAACTTGCGCTTGCGGCTGATATCGCCGCCGTAACACTTGGCGGTAACGTTCTTGCCCATGGATTTTATGCGCGACGAGGCGATGATCCGCCCGTCGCAGGAAGCCTGGATGCGGATATCGAACAACTGCGCGGGGATAAGCTCTTTTAACTTGTCGCACAAGGCGGAACCCTTGGCATAAGCGTGCTCCTTGTGCACCAGGCAGGAGAAAGCGTCGCATTCCTCGTCGTTAATAAGGATGTCGAGCTTGGCGATGGGCGCCGCGCGATAGCCGCAGAACTCGTAATCGATCGAGCCGTAACCGCGGGTGGCGGACTTAACCATATCATTAAAATCCACGATCACTTCCGACAGCGGGATCTCGTAGACCACGCGCATCCGGTCCGACATATATTCACTCTTCACGTAAATACCGCGTTTACGTTTGGCCAGCTCCATGACCGAGTCCATCGAGGTCACCGGGGTCATCACCGAAACCTTCAGGTACGGCTCTTCCACACTCTTCACCGCGCTCATATTCGGCAGTTGGGAAGGATTCTCGATATCCGTCATCACCCCGTCCTTGGTTTCGTAACGATACCCGACGTTGGGTGTAGTGAGGACCAGGCTCAGGTTATATTCGCGTTCCAGGCGCTCCTGCACCACTTCCATATGCAAAAGGCCCAGGAACCCACAGCGAAAACCATGGCCAAAAGACTGCGAAGTCTCGGGCTCAAAAGTAAAACTGGGGTCGCTCAGGCGCAATTTATCAATGGCTTCGCGCAACTCCATATACTGGTCCGCGGTCACCGGGTAAACCCCGCAAAAAACCAGCGGCTTAAGCACCCGATACCCTTCCAGCGGCTCGGCACACGGATTGGCCGCGTCGGTAACCGTATCGCCCACCCGCACTTCCTTGGGATCGCGGATATTACAGGTGATATACCCGACTTCGCCGCAACCCAGCTCCTTGACCTTGACGTCGAACGGGGAATAAACCCCGATACCGTCGACAGTATACTCTTTCTGCATGTTCATCATGCGCACCCGGGAACCCACCGTTATCTTGCCGTCTATCACCCGGACGAACACGATGATGCCCTTGTAAACATCATATTTCATGTCGAACATCAGCGCCTTCAGGGGACGGTTCTCGTCGCCATACGGCGAAGGGATGAACTCCACGATCTTCTCGAAAAGCTTGTCGATATTCAGGCCTTCCTTGGCCGAAACTTTCTGGATATCCTCGGGCTTGAATTTGAGGGTCTCGCTGAACTTGCGCACCGACTCTTCAAGGTCGATGGAAGCGATATCGATCTTGTTAATTACCGGCAGGATCTCCAGGTTGTTGTTGATGGCCAGATAATAATTGGCCACGGTCTGGGATTCCACGCCCTGGGTAGCGTCCACTATAAGCAAAGCGCCTTCGCAGGCCTTGAGGGATTTCTCGACCTCATAGGTAAAATCCACATGGCCGGGCGTATCGATAAGGTTAAAAAGATAGTCCTGACCGTCTTTCGCCCGGTAGGTTAAACGCACCGCGGAAGCCTTGATGGTAATGCCGCGCTCGCGCTCCAGGTCCATATCGTCGAGCAACTGGTTCTTGAAACTGCGCTCGTCGATAGCCCCGCAGAAAAGCATCAGGCGGTCGGCCAGGGTGGATTTACCGTGGTCGATATGCGCGATGATGGAAAAATTACGAATAAGCTTCTGGTCCATGATCTTCCCGAACTAAGCCGGACAAACTGCCCGGCCGGTATCCTGTTATATTTTTGATTTAATGCGGCTGAACATGAAATCCACCGCTTCTTCAACCGACATCCTGGTGGAATCAACCAGAATAGCGTCGTCCGCCTGTTTTAACGGGCCGACTTTGCGCGAAATATCCTGATGGTCCCGCTCGGCCAGGTCGCGCTCCAGGTCCTTTGGATCGACCGGCTGGCCTTTGCTTTTAAGCTCGTCTATCCGCCGCTGACAGCGCACCGCAAAATCGGCATCCAGATAAAATTTGAATTCGGCCTCCGGGAAAACCACGGTACCCAGGTCGCGTCCGTCCCCTACCATCGACTGGCGCCGGCCCATAAGCTGCTGCCATTCCACCATCACATGGCGCACGCCGGGCGTACGCGCGATATAAAAAGTATTATTGGTCACGTCGGTAGCGCGGATAGCTTCCGACACGTCCTCACCGTCCAGCAAAACTTTCAGCGGCTGGCCCGGCTCATTTAACAGGTCAATATGGGTCTTTTTTGCCAAAGCCACCAGAGCCTCGGCATCCTCAAGCCTGACCTGACAACGCATGGCCTTGACCGTCAGCGCGCGGTACATCGCCCCCGTATCCATAAAAGCAAAACCCAGCTTTTTGGCCAGCAGTTTTGCCACCGTGCTTTTGCCCGCGCCAGCGGGTCCGTCGATCGTTATGACCATAGCTCTCCGTTATTTCTTGTCCAGGCTTTCCCGCCGGCCCTTGGCCTGGTTAAGGTACTCGGCCAGGGCTTCCTCATCATGTTCCAGTATGGCTTTCCGCAGATCCGCCAGCGACTTGGCCATTTCGTCGATACTCTTTAACACATTGCGGTAGTTCGACAGGCAGATATCCCCCCACATCTTGGAGGAAGAGGCCGCCACGCGCGTGGTGTCTTTCAGGCCGGTAGAACCATAAGGCAGGAACTCGTCGGGAATAGCGCGCATCATGGCAAACGCCGCCAGATGCGGCAGGTGGCTCACAAAAGCCATCACTTCATCATGCTTGACGGGATCCATGATCCGCACTTCCGCGCCCAGCTTGGTCCATAAATGCTTGACCTTATCCTTGGCCAGTTTGTTGGTCTTGGCCGTGGGGGTCATAATTACCGACGCGCCCTTGAAAAGATCCGCCGAGGCGTGCGCCACGCCGCTTTTCTCGGAACCCGCCATGGGATGCGAACCCACAAAAAGGACATGCGCCGGAAAATGCTTCTGCGCGGCATCCACTACAAAGCTTTTGGTACTGCCCACATCAGTAACAATGCAGTCGCGGCGTAAATGCCGGGCAATATCCCGGATGTTCTCCAGGATAACCTTGACCGGTGCGGCCAATATGACCAGGTCGGCCCCGGCGATAGCCTTTTGCAGGTCGGTCTCGGCAATGTCTATAGCGCCCATGGCAACCGCCGCGCGCGCCGACGCTTCATGGCGGGACATGCCCACCACTTTCTCGGCCAGGCCGTTCTTCTTAAGCGCCAGGCCGATCGACCCGCCCAGCAGGCCGGTACCCAAAATAGTAACTTTACGAAATAAATGTCTTTGGAACACCATTAGATCTCCCTTCCTACGGCATTAGCCACCGCGGCCAGCTCCTGCATTAAATTCTTGAACTGGGCGCCGGTCAAACACTGCGCCCCGTCCGACCACGCGTCCTCGGGCGACTCGTGCACCTCGATCAAAACACCATCCGCTCCCGCGGCCACACCAGCTTTGGCAATACTGCCTACCAAAGACGACTTGCCCGTGCCATGGCTGGGGTCGACTATTATCGGCAAATGCGACTTTTGTTTAACCACCGGGATCGCATTTATATCCAGCGTGTTCCGGGTTTCCGTCTCGAAAGTGCGTATGCCGCGCTCGCAAAGGACCACGTCATAATTGCCCTGGGCCAGAATATACTCCGCCGACATCAGCCATTCCTTAATAGTCGAACTGATGCCGCGCTTGAGCAAGACCGACTTGCGCGCCTTACCCACTTCCCTCAATAAAGAGAAGTTCTGCATATTGCGCGCGCCGATCTGGAACATATCCGCGTACCTGGCCACCAGCTCCACATCACGGGGGTCCATGACCTCGGTGACCGTGGCGATGCCGGCCTCTTTGCCCACCGCCTGAAGGATCTTTAAACCCTCCTCGCCCATGCCCTGAAAATCATAAGGCGAAGTGCGCGGCTTGAAAGCCCCGCCCCGCAACATATTAGCGCCCGCGGCCTTGACCTTTTTGGCGATCGCCAGCAACATATCATAGCCTTCGATCGCGCAAGGGCCCGCCATCACCACCAGCCGTTTACCGCCGGCCTCGGCCAGGCCCGAAGCCGCACTGCCCACCTTGACCACCGAGCCGGTCCCCTTGAACTCCCGGGAAACCAGCTTGTAAGGCGCCAGCACCGGCATTACCCGTTCCACACCCGGGAAAACTTCCAGCGGCACGACCTGTAATTTATCTTCGGGGCCGATCAGCCCGATAACCGTGCGTTCGGCGCCGCGGGAAACATTCGCCCGCAAGCCCATCGCTTCGGTCTTTTCCAGAATATGGCGGATGTTCTCTTCTGTCGCGCCCGGCTGCAATACTATGATCATAGGACCTCTTTCAAAGCCTTAACAAAACGGTTGTTCTCCGACGGCCTGCCAATAGAGACCCGGATATACCTCTGCAAACCCCAGGCACTCATATCGCGCACAATAACGCCTTTTTTCATAAGCCCCAGCACCACTTCCCCGCTGTCCCTGGGCAGGCGCACCTGAATAAAATTCGTGCAACCCCGGCTTACTTCCATATCCATCTTCTCCAGCGCCTCACACAAACGGGTACGCTCGCCGGTCTGCTCCCTGATTATACGCTTGTAATAACCACCATCATTCAACGCCGCCAGGGCCGCGGCCTGGGCGATGGAATTCACATTAAAGGGCTCGCGCGCGCGGTCCAGTAAACCGGCCACTTCGCGGTCCGCCATGCCGTAACCGATCCGCAGACCCGCCAGACCATACACTTTGGAGAAAGTACGCGCCACTACAACATTCTTATGCGTCTTTAAAAGCGCCAGCGTATCGGAATAATCCCGGCCGGTGATGAACTCAAAATAAGCTTCGTCAAAGAACACCAGCACGTCCGACGGAAAGCCCTCCATGAACTCGGCTATCTCGGTGCTGGTCGGGTACAAGCCCGACGGATTATCCGGATTACCGATAAAGACGATCTTGGTGCGGGAATTGACCGCGGCTTTCATGGCCGGCAGGTCATAACGCAAGCCGTCCAGCGGCACTTCCACCAGCACCGCACCAGCCGCGGCAGAGGCAATGGAATAAACCAAGAACGACGGCTTGGCGATCACCACTTCATCCCCCGGCTCAACAAAAGAGCGGATAGCCATTACAATAACTTCGTCCGAACCGCAGCCAAACACAAATTGTTCCGGCTCCAGCTTAAGGCGGCGCGCCAGCTCCTGACGCAGTTCGAAACAACTGCCATCCGGATAACGGTTGGCCTTCTTGGCCGCCAGGCTGATAGCCTTGAGGACCTTGGGCGAAGGCGGATAAGGATTCTCGTTCGAAGCCAGCTTAACCACCTTCTTAAGACCGTATTCGCGCCTCACCTCGTCAATGGGCTTGCCCGGCACATACGGTTTTACTTTCAGAATATTCTTGTTCGCTCTGCTTAACATAAGATTCACCCTTCAATTAAGCCGGATAAGAACCCAGCACTTTCAGGAACTTGCACATGGCTTCCAGCCTGGCCAGCGCTTTCTTAACCTTGAGATCCTGCTGATGGCCTTCGAGGTCCACGAAGAAATAATAATCCCAGGCCTTTTTCTTGATCGGGCGGGATTCAATGCGCGTTAAATTAATGGTATTACGGGCAAAAGGTTCCAGCATCCGGTAGAGCACACCCGCACTATCCTTTATGGAAAACACTATCGAAGTCCGGTCGCGCCCGGTAGGGCGGGCCGACTCATGGCCGATGATATAAAATCGCGTGGCATTATGCGCCACATCCTGAATATTGGCCTGCACCACTTTAAGCCCGTAAATACGCGCGCACTCCAAAGAAGCCAGCGCTGCGGCGTTCTTTTCTCCGGCGGCGGCCAGGGCGGCATCGGTAGTGGCCGCCACACTGATCTGCTTGACTCTCTCCGGCGGCAAATTAGCCAACAGCCAGTTGCGGCACTGCGCCAGCACCTGGGGATTGGAATAAACCTTCTTTATATCCTTAAGCGGCCCATTAGCCAGCAGATTATGCGAAACTTTAATGGTCACCTGCGCACAGATCTGCAGGTCGGATTCTGTCAACCGGTCCGCTGTGGGCGTTACCGAACCTTCCACCGAATTTTCAATAGGCACAATACCGTAATCGCACTCGCCATTCTCAACCGCCCGGAACACATCCGCAATACTGGCCTGGCCGCGATAATTAACCTGGGAACCGAACTTATGGACCGCCGCGGCGTGCGAATTGGAACCTTCCGCACCCAAATAAGCAATGCCCAGGGATTTCTCCAGCGAAATAGAAGCCGACATCACCTCACGATAAACCGCCTCAAATGCGGAGTGCGGCATAGGGCCTTTATTGCGGGCCTTGATGCGGTCCAAAACCTGACGCTCCCGGTCCGGCGCATAAATACTTTTGTTGCTTTTAAGCTTGGCCTGCCCAACTTCCAACGAAACCCGGGCCCGGTCGTTAAGCAGGCGCACGATCTCGCTGTCGATATCGTCGATCTTATTGCGCAGATGTGTCAGGTCCATGGACATCCTCCCCGTTCTCGCCCATCAGCCTGGACTGGCCGCTGGATTCACCCGTCTGTTCCAAACCGGTCCCCGCGGGATCCGAAAGCTCCGGCAGGCCGCGCGTTTCTTTTTCCAGCTGTTCAATGTCAAGCTTGGTACGCACCCTGGCCAGCTCTTCCTGCAATTGCCGCTCAGTCTCGACCGAAGGAGGGCTGGCCGGCGCTTCCGCCACCGGTGTAGCCGCCACCGCATTATCCCTGGCCATCAAAGCCGGAAACTCTTCCAGTTTCGGCAGGTCTTCCAGGGAACGCAAACCAAAATATTCCAGGAACTGCGTAGTGGTGCCATATACATAAGGCCGGCCCGGCACTTCCTTACGGCCGGCGATCTTGATAAGCCCCTTGTTAAGCAAATGCATTACCACGCCGTCAGAGTTAACGCCTCGGATGATCTCTACGTCGGTACGGGAGACCGGCTGTTTATACGCAATAATAGCCAGCGATTCCAAAGCCGGACGGGAAAGTTTTTCTTTATGGCGCGTCTTATAAAATTCCCGGATATACCCGGAATAAACCTGGGAGGACAACATTTGATAGCCATTGGCGATCTCGCAGATAACGATCCCGCGGCCAGCGCCGGAATAATCAACCTGCAAAGCCTTGACCGCTTCTTTCAGATCAGCGCCCTGTGAACCCGGGATGGCATCCTTAAACTGATCGACCGTGACCGGTTTCTCGCTCACGAACAACAATGCCTCCACCGCGCCCTTAAGATGCTCCAGCTGGATCCCGTCCATTAGCGTGCCGCCTTTTGTGAATAAATTGCGTTCAACAATTCCTCGGTCGAGTTAATAGCGCTGTTACGTTCCAGCGCCTTGGCTATCATAACCTCAGCCTCGGCTTTCTTATACTGCAACTGCAATAACACCTCCACCGCCTCATCCTTAAAAGCCGGAGCGCTCGACAGTTCTCTTTTCACTCCGGTATCCGGAATAAGGCCGAAACGGCTCACCTTGCCCTGCAATTTAGCAATAATATCGCGCGCCTTCTGCTGGCCGATACCGGGTAGTGTTTTTAAATAAGCGCTGTCGCCTTTATCAATAGCCGCCGCTATCTCGTTGATAGAACGGTCCAGCGCTTTAACCGCGGCCCGGGGCCCGATACCGGAAACCGAGATGAACTGCAGGAAAAAATCTTTCTCCAGGTCGTTGAAAAAACCCACCAGCACCGGAGTGGCGCTGGAAGGAGTCATTTGATAATAGTGATGCGTTACCAGGGTGATAGTGCCGTCCGCGGCTTTATGCGCGCTCAGCCGCTGGGCCACCGATGCAGGGATAATGACTTCATAAAAAATCCCGCCGGTATCCAGGACAACGGCGAGATCTTTAAGTTCGGCGACTTTGCCTTTAATGCGGGCGATCATTTTAACACTCGGCTCATTGACGCATGCCCCATCGCGAGCGCCAGCGCATCGGACGCGTCCAGCGTAAGGCGTGCGGGATCAATATTTAAAAAACCTGCCACCACGCGCTGAGTTTGCAGTTTGGTGGCATTCCCGTTACCCACCACCGCTTTGCGCACGCGCTTGACACTAAGTTCCACCAGCTCAATATTCTGCTCGGCGCATATCAGGCAGATCACTCCGCGGGTATGGCCCATGACCGAAGCCGTAACCGGATGCGCATGATGCGCATAAAGCTTTTCCAATACCAGCACATCCGGCCGGCAAGCCTGGACAATATCAGTTAAATGCCGGTGTATCTTAAAGAGCTTCTGGGCCAGGATATCTTTGGGGTTAGGAGTGATCATCCCTACATCCACCGCTTTGGGCCGGCCACCCAGCACATCCAGCACTCCGTAGCCCGTGGCCTTCAGGCCCGGATCAACGCCCATGACCCGCATTATTATTCGCCCAACGCCGCCATCTCTTCATCGGAGATGTCGAAATTGGCGTAAACGTTCTGCACGTCCTCGTTCTCTTCAAGGACCTCCACCAGCGCCAGTATGTTCTTGGCCTCGGAACCCTTAACCTCTTTTAACATGGTCGGGATCATAGTGACTTCGGCCGACTTCATAACCACGCCTTTTTTCTCCAGCGCGGAACGCACGCCTTCAAAAGCGATCGGCTCGGTAGTAACTTCGTAAGCATCACCCTCGATCTTCATGTCCTCGGCACCCGCCTCGAGCACCAGGTCCATTAAAGCGCCTTCTTCAATAAGCTTGGTCTCAACAGTGATCAAACCCTTTTTGTTAAAAAGGAACGCCACCGAACCGGGCGTCGCCAAAGCGCCGTTCTTGCGCGTCAGCGCGGTACGGATCTCGGCGGTAGTACGGTTCTTGTTATCAGTCAGGCCTTCAATGAACAAAGCTACTCCGCCCGGGGCGTAAGCGTCGAAAGTGAAAGATTCGTAAACCACGCCCTCACCGCCGCCCACGCCTTTTTTAATAGCGTTCTCAACGTTGGAGCCGGGCATACCGATACCACGCGCGCGGGTCATCGCCATGCGCAAACGCGGGTTCGTATCCGGATCGCCGCCGCCTTCTTTGGCCGCCGTGGTGATCTCGCGTGCCACCTTGGTGAACATGGCGCCGCGCTTGGAATCGGTGATCGCCTTTTTATGTTTGATCTTGGCCCACTTTGAATGACCTGACATTGTACTGCCTCCGTTTTACTATTTATAAAAAACCAAAATTTGCCCGTTGTCGGGATATTACCCCAAATAAAGTATCAATCCACATAAGCCGAGTTCTGTTCCCCCAAAAGCACAAGGCACTTGCGTGAACTTGCGCCGCAGGTGGACGGCCATCTGACTAACTCCCCCGGTTGCCCGCGGGACTCTTGCGGCCTACCCGGAAGCGCGAGGCGGGTAACCTCATTGCCCCCTGTTTGGCCTTGCTCCATGCAGAGATTGCCTCGTTTCACCCCTTCAATGCGTGCCGCTTGCGCGGCGCTTTACCGGGAAGAAATCCCCCCGACACCAAAGGCTCGTCTCTGTGGCTCTGATCCCGAAGGCGGCAGTTCTGTTCTCACAAAACTCTCCGCCAATGGTCCCGTATTAGCGGGATGCATTACCCTGTGGAGCTCGGACTTTCCTCCCCAATGAAAAAACATCAGGGCGACCGTCTATGGATTGATGCTTTTAAAAGGATTCTTTTAAAAGCATCCAGAGAACCACCTGATGGCCAACTGGCCATCGGGGTTATCTGGACTTATAAAAAAGAACACTGCGGCTTCAACGCCGAGGTTGCCAGGCGGTCAGCGTGAGTATTCTCCTCGCGCGGCACCACTTTACATTCAACCTTTTTAAACCCTTTCAACAAACGCAGAGCCTCGGCATGCAGAGGCTTCATATTCGGATGCTTGACTTTGTAATCACCCTTTAACTGAAAATACAAAAGCTGACTGTCCGTGCGTAATTGCACATGTTCCGCACCCAGCAACCCGGCTTCTTCCAGACCGCGGATAAAAGCCCGATACTCAGCGATATTATTCGTGGCCGGCCCGATCGCTTCGGAAACCTCGCGGACCACCACGCCGTCTTTCATTATATAAACCCCGATCCCCGCCGGTCCGGGATTGCCGCTGCAAGCACCGTCCGTAAAGATCTCGTAGACCGGCATATTACAGGTCTTCCTGAAGATATTGCAGGCGCGAACAGATCTCACAGCGCACCAGGCCGTCGTATTTCTTGATCTTGTTTATAACCTGGGCGGGTAAATGCATGAAACAACCGCCGCAGGCGTTATTGACCACCGGCACCATAGCCACTCCGTCGCGGTTCTCGACGATCCGCTCGTAAAGCGCCAGGGGCTCCTTATCGATCGCTATCATCACTTCCCGACGCCGGGACTCTAGGCCGCTGGAATCTTCGGTCAACTTCTGAACCGCAGCATCCACTTTGTCTTTCTCGGCCAGATACTTCTTTTCCTCAACCGCGACCACGGCTTTCTCCGCCTCGATCTGCTTGGCAACTTTCTCGGACTCCTCCATGAACTTAAGGATATCTTCCTCGATCGCCGCCTTATCGACCTTCATGTTCTCGATCTCAAACAAACGGGCCTGGTACTCTTTGTTGTTCTTAAGCTGCATCAAAGAGACATCCGCCTTGATCATGTCCTGCTCTTTGGACTTAAGGTCAAGTTCTTTGGCCTTGCGCGCCAGGTCCAGCTCTTTGGCATGCGCTTCCAGTTTGTGCAGCAGATCTTTTTTATTATCAAAACGCGCCTTGATCTGGGCGAGTTCTTCAGGTTTCTGGCGGATCTCACGGCGGAAAGCGAATAACTCCTCGTCGATCTTCTGCATTGCCACAAGCTTACGAATAACTTCCTTCACATTCTGAGCGACCACGTAGCTACCTTTCGGATGAACAAACCCATCAAAATTAATTTTCTCAAAAATATCTTTCTTGCACTACAAGTGTCCGTTAGGGACTAAGCCCTAACCGGATAAAACTATTCTTCTTTCCAATGAGCGATCTTGAGATCGATTAAAACATTAATGAATCCTAATACAAGTGTCCTGTTCGGACGGACGCCCTCACCGACGCCACTTTTCTTCTTTCCAATGAGCAATCTTGAGATCGAATAAAATATTAATGAATCCTAATACAAGTGTCCTGTTCGGAACGGACGCCCCCACCGAACCCCGTTCTTCTTCACTTCCAATAAGCGATCTTGAGATCGAATAAAATATTAATGAATCCTAATACAAGTGTCCTGTTCGGGACGGAGCCCTCACCGAACACCGTTTCTCTTCATTTCCAATAAGCGATCTTGAGATCGAATAAAACATTAATGAATCCTAATACAAGTGTCCTGTTCGGGACGGACGCCCTCACAGGACACCATTTTTCTTTTCTCATATTGCGGTAAATTTCTCCCTAAGGGAAAGAAATTTACCGCTAGTGGAAGAAAAATGGTGGACACAGAAGGACTTGAACCTTCGACCTCTGCCATGTGAGGGCAACGCTCTAACCAAACTGAGCTATGTGTCCAAATTTGAAAGAATTCTTTCAAATTTGCTCCCGCCGCTGCCTGAGGCTCCATCAGAGCCTCGGAGCGGCGGGAGCCTAATTCAATGTTTCCTGCCCCTAAGGCCCCGGCGAGCTGTTCGCTCGCCAGGCGGCCTTATGGACAGATTGAAAAGAATCCTTTTCAATCTGGGCCCACCAGGACTCGAACCTGGGACCAAGAGATTATGAGTCTCCTGCTCTAACCGACTGAGCTATAGGCCCAAAATTTAAGTCCATGTACTTCCAGCGACTGACCCCCTTCGGGGGTTTCGTCCCGCTTCGCGGGACTCAACCTATAGGCCCAAAATTTCAGTCCAAAAATGTCCTAGAAGCATATCACAGGGACTTTATATTTTCAACGAAAAGAAAACCGGAATGGATCGGCAGCTATCCGCCTGTGTGCGGAACAGCCAAAGCCGATTTTCTCCGGTTCCGGAAAAAATTAACGACACCATTCTAACGCACGATCTGAAAGGTCTTTTCGGCATGGGGACGCACACCATTAACACCCATCCCATAAGTACAACTGACCTTAAAATCCCCCGGTTCTTCCGCTCCACTGATCTTGAATTTCTTCAGCATAACTTCACCCGGCATTAAAATAACCACCGGATCACCGGAGGGCTCTTTTGAGCCCCAGTTCTGTCCGTTAATATCACAAAAGATCGACTTGCCATCAAACCTGAATACTTTTAAAGCCCCTTTGCCTACATTGGTCAAGCGCAACTCGAAAGCGATCTTTTCACCGATCCGATACGTTGAAGATACCTGATCGCCATAATTAGCATCAGCTTTAATAACCAGCTCCAATGGAAAAACCGGCTTGCCGACCTCCGAAACAGTCGATTCAGCCGATATCGAAGCGACATCCGAAAGCACCTGCTGGGCAAAAGACAATGTATTGAAACATCCAAACACAAAAAGAATACTAACAAAGAAACAAATTGTTTTCATTTAACAACCCTCAGTAAAATCAACACCACACATTCCCACCTTACTTTACTCCCAGATAATTTGCCCGACCCTTTCAAGAATACCAGAACCCGAACACATTGCAAAAGAAAACAGCCTCGAAATCTTTCAGGTCTCGAGGCCGTATTCGATCCCTCAAGCCCCGAGGCCTTTTAGGCCTCAGGTGGCTTGATGGATGATCTGAAAAGCCGTAGGCTTTTATAAGACTCCTCACCCCCCGGGCCCTGTTGGGGCCCAGGCGGGGTGAGGAGTGATCTGAAAAGCCGTAGGCTTAATTCGATCCCTCAAGCCCCGAGGCCTTTTAGGCCTCAGGTGGCTTGATGGATGATCTGAAAAGCCGTAGGCTTTTCAGATCACATAATCATCCTTCGCCGACATGTCCAGGAACATTTTTAGCTTCCGGGAACGGGTCGGGTGACGCAGCTTCCGCAGGGCCTTTGACTCGATCTGGCGCACGCGTTCTCGCGTAACATTGAACTCCGAACCTACCTCCTCAAGAGTGCGGCTGGTGCCGTCTACGATGCCAAACCGCAGTTCCAGGATCTTGCGTTCGCGCTCGTCGAGAGTCTCCAGCACTCCGCCGATCTCGTCTTTCAGCATGGAATGCAAAGTAGCCGTCGCCGGAGAAACTGCCTTTTTATCCTCAATGAAATCCCCGAAATGCGTATCGCCTTCATCGCCAATGGGCGTTTGGAGCGAGATCGGCACCTGGGAGATCTTCATGATCTCTTTAACCTTCGCGATCGGGATCCGCATCTGCTTGGCGATCTCGGGCGAAGAAGGTTCGCGGCCATATTCCTGCACGAACAGGCGCGAAATACGGATGATCTTGTTGATCGTCTCGGTCATATGCACCGGGATACGGATGGTCCGCGCCTGGTCGGCAATAGAACGGGTAATGGCCTGGCGGATCCACCAGGTGGCATACGTCGAAAACTTGTACCCGCGCTGGTATTCAAACTTTTCCACCGCGCGAATAAGCCCCATATTGCCTTCCTGAATAAGGTCCAGGAACGACAAACCGCGATTAATGTATTTCTTGGCTATAGACACCACCAAACGCAGGTTAGCCTCGACCAAAAGCTTCTTGGCCTTGTTAAATTGCGACTGGCGGATCTTGATGACCCGCAACTGCTCGCGCACCTTGCCCAGCGGCTCGCCCAGGTCCTTCACCAGCTTGGCGCGGCGGTCTTCGATCTCCTTGCGCGGCACCGGCGGCTTTTTCATGGCCAGCTGGCGGTCGGCATACTGGATACCATCCATGATCTGATTGACCCGGCCGATGATCTGTTCATTCACCGAGGCCGTCAGTTTAAACTCCGAAACCATCCGCGCGCTCTGCGGCGTACCGCCCTTGGCCCGCTTGACCTTATCCAGAATACGCGCCAGGTCCTTAAGGAGCATGGGGCGGCGTTCAAGTTCGTCCTTTACCACATCCTCAACATTGATCTCCTGCTTCAAGGTTTTCTCGATGATACCCATCGCTTCCTTGCGCGCATAGCCGTTAACGAACAGGGACTCCGAGAAACGCTTCTCGGCCTCTTCGATACGCTTGGCCAGGGAGATCTCCTCGTCGCGCGTCAAAAGCGGGATAGAACCCATCTGCTTAAGGTACATCTTCACCGGATCGTCAAGCGGAATGAATTTGTCGGCGTAGACATCGTCCTCGCGGCTTTCCTCACGCACCCGGCGCACCTGCTGTTCGCGGGTCTCTTCCGCTTCGGAGGAGCCTTCTTCGGCCACCGGCTTCTCTTTCTCGTCGTCATCGGAATCCACCACGCGGATACCTTTGCCGTCGAGGATCTCGAAGACATGGTCGATCTCCTGGGACGAATCAATCGAGCCGGAGAGGGTTTCGTTGACCTCGTCATAGGTCAGCACACCGCCCTTTTTCTTTCCGGACTCGATCAGCTTGTCGAGATCCTGCTGGAAATCCACTTTATCTTTTTCTTTAACGTTTTCTTTCATTAGACTCAACTCCGCTTATGTTTCAGCCTTTTATGATCCTGTTGAACTGCTCCTGGAACCCGCGCACCGCGTCCCAGTCCCCGGCTTTTTCCGCTGCACTCATGGCATCCCGCAAACGCTGGCGTTCGGCCTTCCGGGAAAAACCTTTGATACTCCTAACGCAATCCGCGAACATCCGCTTCTGGTCATTAAGCACCAGGTCGTCCTGCGCCAGGCGCGTTATGATCGACCGCACGGCGCCGTCATCGAACAAATTCACCAGCGCCGCCACGCCTACCTGCTTTTCCTTATCAAACACCTCGTAAACTTTGGCCACAATGCGCCTTATTACATCATCCCTCAGATCTTCCGGAAGAATGACCGCCCGCGCCTCCGCCACCCACTTGGGTTCGGCCAGCATGAGCTTTAACAACAAACTCTCCTCCGGGGAAAGCTCTTTGCGCCCGGATACCTGCTGATGCACAGCCCGGCCGGAATTTAAATGATCCTGTTCCACCCTGGGCCTCGCCGCCACTGCCATGCCCCCCAAACGGCGCCGTTCTTTCGCTACAGCATCCTCAGGGATATGCAACCGGGAGGCTAACTCCCGAACATATCCATCCCGCACCACTTCGCTGGGAATTTTGTCGATAGTAGGAAGCATTTCCTGACAGATCACAGCCCGGCCTTCGATTGTGTGCGCATTATGCGCGGCCGTTAAACGGCTCAATTTAAAATCGAAAAGGCTGATAGCTTGCTTGATCCGGCCGCGAAATGCTTCCGCCCCATCCTTGAGGATGAATGAATCCGGGTCTTCATCGTCGGCAAGGGCGGCCACGCGCACGTTCATATCCTCCTCCAGGAGGGTATCGAGACTGCGCAGGGTCGCCGCCTGACCGGCGGTGTCCATATCAAAGAGCATAATAATATTGCGCGTGTAGCGCCGGATCAAACGCACATGATCCACTGTGAGCGCGGTGCCCAGCGAGGCCACCACATTCCCTATCCCGGCCAGGACCGGGCGGATCAAGTCCATATAACCTTCCACCACTATGACCGCGTCCTCGCGAACGATCGCATCCTTGGCCCAGTTAAGGCCGTAAAGATGCTGGCCTTTGGTGTAAAGAACGGTTTCGGGCGAATTGATGTATTTCGCCTTGTCGTCTTTCTTTAATGCCCGGGCGCCAAAAGCCAGCGCGCGGTCACGATAATCAAAGATCGGAAAGATCACCCGGCCGCGAAACCGGTCGTAATAACCCTGGGACTTCTCCCGGGGCACCACCAAACCGGACTTCAAGATCTCTTCGGCCGAAAAACCTTTTTGCCTTAACTCCGCCGCCGCCCCGTCCCAGGCATCGTAAGCATAACCGATCCGGAAACGCTTTACACAATCCAGGTCGATGGAACGCGACTTTAAATAATCCCGCGCCAGCTTTACTTCCGGTTCTTTCCCGGCCACCAGATTGCGGTGATAATATTCCACCACCGCTTCATTGGCCTGAAATATCCTTTGGCGCAGGTCGTCTTTAACCCGGACCGCCGGATCGCTTTCGGGGATCATAACCCCCGCCCGGCCCGCCAGCAAACGCACCGCTTCGGCAAAACCCAGGCGTTCGTGTTTCATCACAAAACCCAGGGCGTTACCACCCTCGTGACAGCCGAAGCAATGGAATATCTGCTTGTGCGGCGTTACTACGAACGACGGCGTTTTCTCGTTATGGAACGGACAAAGAGCTTTGTAATTACCGCCCGTTTTCTTAAGCGGGATATAGCTGGCGATCAACTCGACGATATTCGTCCGGTCGATGACCTGCTGTATAACATCTTCCGGTATCAACCCCACGTGCTGTCTGCCTCAAAGTTATTTCTTGACCACATTCATTAAAACATGCCCGACCGCCGGATTCTTCTTCTGGTCCGGGAAAAGACGGGTAATAACCCGGTCACAGCCTTCCCGGTAAATGACCGGCGCGACCAGCAAAACATGCCGGCCGGATAATGACGATAAAGTCATGTTCTGCAAATACTTCTGCCCCGACAATAAAAGCAGGAACAGCGCCATACTGGCCGTTACCACCACCCGCCCAACAGCAATTACCACCGCGCCCCATTTATCGACCGCGTTCTCGGCCTTGACCGAGAAAAGCATCATAAAACCGTCCCGGCAAAACTTGCACAAGAGCAGGGTAACCATCCACAAAACCAGGAAAGCCGTGGCCGCCAGGATCTCGGGTGAGAAATTAATTTTTGGCACTGCGCCGCCAACCAGCGAGAAAAAATGAAAAGACACAAACAAGGCCGTAAGCGCCGCCAGGGTTTTCAGGAACTCCACTACAAAACCGGTTTGCGCACTAATGTAGATGATCCTGATCGCAATGACCATAACCATTACATCTACCCAGTTAATACTTTTTAGCATTTCCATGATCTTCTCGCTCGAAAAAGCTCTGTTTTCAATGGTTTATAGAACACGCCCCTTATTGAATTGCCAAAGTATAACATACGACTTTTCATTGTGCCAATAAAAAGAAGCGCTATCTGGTAAATATTCCGTAAACAGCATTTGACAGAGGCTCGAACGTAAGCACCCGGGGGCTAAAGCCGGCAAAACCATCCGCCAAAACCTGGGAAACCGCCTGGGCATTAAACTGCACCGGAGCGCCGCTCCCACTACGGCGGATCATGATTTCCTGGATATCGATACCACCGAAGACATCGTTTTGCGCTGAATCTTGTATTGGCGCACCAGGAGCCGCCGCAGGCAATGTGCCTGGAGCAGAAGCCGGCGCACCTGGAACGGTAGCAACCGGAGCCGCGGGGGCCGCTGCAGCCTGGGCTTTCTTTTTCGATTTTGAGGCACCCGCCAAAGCGCCACTATTGATCCTGTCACGCACCGACCGCAACGATAATCTGGCGCTTTCCGGATTTACGAAAGACTGAGGATGATCGGCCAGAGCTCCTTCCAGCAAGACCAACGCCGCTTCACGCACCTCAAAGGGCGTTGTCTCGGACTCAACCAATCCCAGCCCGAGCTCTGTTGCTATTATTGGAATTGCCCCAAAGAAACGCAAACCATGTAATATCGCCACCTTGTCTCCCGGCCTGCGATTATCGCAGGCCATACTCATAAGATGCCAAGCTGGCTCATACTCATCATCAGAGCTAAAAGCCAGGTACCTGTATAAATTCATACCCGCCGCCTGGACAATATCAACAGTCGCTTGAACAACCCTTTCATCGATCTCTTTAGTAGCTACCTCGGGAGAAGCGGCCAATTTATCCACCATCGACTGCAGTACCGCCAAGGCAGACTCCAGCGCTTGACTCATCGCTTCTTGACGTTTAAAATCATAAGTCCGGATCAAATCATCAATTTTCTGCTGAAATTCCCCGGCCCGCTCCCGGTCAACGCGACCAGTCTCGTCAGGCGCCCAAGAGAAAAATTGATTTAACCGCTTAATGGCCACTTGAATATCCCGGGCGGGTAATGCGCTCAATTTACCTGCCAGCCGGGGATCGCCTTCTTTAGTAACAAGGATCTTCAACAAAGCCAACTGCAGCTCGGAAGGAGCGCCATCGACCAAATTCTTAAAGCCTGTCTGATTCTCCAAAATAGAATCCTTGATCAAACCGTTAACAGCCGTATCAATTTCCACTACCACCGCTTTTATTTCTGCGATGTTTGCCAACTTCAGAGCGACCCGGGAGAGTTCCGTTAACCGACCAAGCTTCGCTTCAAGATCCGCGACGGCGGCTTCGCGCCTCTGATCATCAGCCTCATAAGAATGAAATTTGGGATTCTTTAATTTCTTTACCGCCGCCCGGATATCCGCGACTGCCGACGCCACCAGCTCAGCATTTGCCTGCCAACGCGTAGCCGCAGAAGCTGAAACTGCATTCTTTACCACCGCCTGCACGTCCCCATAGGCAGACGTAACCATGCTTAGCGCACGACCCTCAACTTCCACTGAGTTAATATTGTTCACATCATAGGACAAGCTCTGGGGAAGCTCCCCGATCATCTTGCTAACCCTTTCCCGAAAACTGTTCAGGTAAACCCGGGCAAATTTCTCAACCGGCAGGCCATAAAAATTCAGCGCCTCCATTACCAGATTCACTTGCTGTGGGTTCACAGAATCAAGGAAATTAGTGCGCTTTTCCCCCTTAACGCTGACTCCTTGCCCGGTCAGCACAGCAATAACTTGCTCGGCATTGCCATACCGCAAAGTCTCCTTACCCTTGGTGTTAAACCGACCGGCGAAGAATTGAAAAGCATCATCGAAAGCCACGCCTTTTCCAAGGATATTCAAGTATAACTCCGCCAGCTCTTCCCCCGCGCCCATTGCCACCAAAGCGCGCGCCACAGCCGGACGATCGGTTGCCCGCAATTCAGCAAACCTGCTTAGCAAAGCATCCCGAACGGCATCTCCTCCACGTTTAGCCAGGCTGGCGATGGCTGCCTCACGTTGTTGCGGCTCGTCCCCATGCAAAACAACGTACATCAACCCTGGAATAGTGGAGCGCTTCCACCATTGCTGTACTAAAGTGCCAAGCGTGCCCACCATTCCCACCGCAAAAGCCGCGATAACCGCTGACCATGGGTTAAGCTCTATAAGCGTAAAATCTGTTTTTATTAACTCCATATCAATTTGGGCCACCGCCGCGCCAACCGGTTCACTGGCCGCTCCTGCCAGTTCCGTGCCCATTAAAAAAAGAGCAGTAGCAACAGCGCCCACTGAGAACACCCTTTTCAAAGTACCCCCGGACAAACCCGATATCCCGCCAGAAAAGTATTTACGCGGCACCAGGTCGCCTTCCGGTGTGGGCTCTTCCTTGATGAAATTAAACACTCCGGTCTTATAGGCGGAAATATAGCGCTGATAAATTTCTTCTTTAACGTTCTTGTTCTCCACATCCACGCCGACCACCTTGTTGGTGCCCGCATAAGCCTGGGCCAGCAAAGTGCCCTGGATCGACTCACGGTACCATTTGGCCAAAATGGAAGCATAATAGATCTGGCGTAAAGGCGCAAAATTGGCGCCCTCGTTAACTTCTTTCTCCAGGACGGGAATAATGACCTCGCGCAAAACATCTTGCGAATGGTCGGGCGCCGGGCTTTCACCTCTGGCCGCAGAATAATCGGCCTGGGTTAAAACCTTCAGGCGGGCCGCGGTAACATAGACCGAATTGTTTTTCTCGAAAACCTCCGCCTCGGACGGCATGATCCACACCTTGCTCAAAGTATCCACCGGGATCTCCTCCCCGGCGGAACCATAGGCCTGGTACGCGGCGGCGTAAACCCGGGACCAGAATTCTTTACCGGTATCCGTGGAAGGGTGCAACATTGAAGCGGTAACCTGCTTAAGCACATAATCCTGGGCCAGCATATCGCGGCCCAGTTCGGTGTGGCCGAATTGCGTGGGCATGATCCGATCCTGCTCATACGGCGACAAGTTTACCCACATATCACTCTCGGGCACCGTGACCGCGGCTAAAAAATATTTTACCAGCCGTCCGGCCTCTTCCTGCACACCGGCGGTCGTTGCCCGGGAATCCCCCTGGTCGACTATAAAATCAAAATTGAGCGGCTGGTCAGGATTAATTATCAGCCCCCGCAAAGTAACGGGAACATACGCCGCCGAAGGGCCCACCATGGCGCCCGGCAAAGGCAAACCGGCGACCATCATGTCCTGGGCATAAACCTGAACCGGGCCAAAAGCAATCAAAACCGCCAAAGCAACAGATAAAACCGACCGCACAAAAGAAGCCATTTCATCCTCCCGTGAATTTTGATTAGAATATTGAATTAATACCAACCAGATGTGATGAAAGATAGCATATTTACGCTAAGAATGCAAAGAAATCGCGAAAATCCTGCCTACCGGAAAACAATTGCGGAAGAATACTGAATGAAATAACGAAGGGAAACTTATTTAATTAATTTTAGCGCATTATTAACAGCCCCACCGCTCGTGGCTTCCGCAACCTGCCGAATGCCCGATTTCAACAAATGAAAATAAACCCGCTCCTAAGAAGACACGCAATACCAACGATATCAACGAGTTGCGAATAGAATGACGGCTGGATTCATTTTATTATCACACCCCTATGAAAATAAACGCGCTTCCGGCTTAACGCCCGGCTTGTGATAATACTTCGACTTCTTGGCAACACCCTGGGCCTCTTCCAGCATCTTCTGCTTCGTCCATTGCTTGAGCAGCCTCGAAGCCTTGAGCGTATCCTTGATCCCGGTGATCTTGCGGACCTCGCCATTGGTGATGCGCAGATGTTCATCCAGGTATCGACTGACCGCGTCCCAATAGCTGACACGCTCGAAATTAAACAAAATGACCTTTACCGCGTTCTCCGACAGATCATCGGACCAGTACACCGGGTCATAAAGGTTGGCGCCCTTCATCATGTTGAACATGCGATCAACGCCTTCGCCGATATCCAGATTCGGAGCATCTTCACCAAAACGGTTCAACGTCCTCAATATGATCGGATTCCGCGCGAAGCGTTCGTGCCGGATGTTTGTGACCGTGACCTGTCCCGGTAAAATACCAGGGCTCTCGACTTCAATGCGGTTATCAAAGATCCTGATCTGAATATCGTTCTGGATGCTGAAGTCTCGGTGAATAACGGCGTTTGTAACCGCCTCTTGCATCACCCAGCTCGGGTATTTTACAGAGTTCTTAAACGAGGCCCCCTTTAACTTCGGCGGATTAACAAGCCAGGTCTCAAGATATTTCAACGCCTCCTGAATCTGCCGGATCAGAGGTCCTTCAATGGTAAACGGCCTTCTCAGGAAATTCGGCTCCCCGGAGAAGTTTGGTTCTGTCCCCAGATAGTGTGAAACCTTGATGCCGCATTTGAATCTCAACGAAATCGATGGGTTCTTCCCGAACAACAACACCGCGGCCTTATTCATGGTCACTTTGCCGTCGTGAACAACAGCCAGTCCGTTATCCTTGAAGAACTGCATCTTGTCGACATTAGTGCTTTTGTTGGCCTGCTGAAATCTGGCCACAAGATCACTATCCAAATCATCCCACGACACATCAACGGGCTCACTTTCAAAGTGAACCGATCCCTTGGCGTATTTAAGCCGGATGATCTCCTGCGCGGTTAACTTCCGAGTAGATGCACCCCGCCGGAGGAACGTATCGCCACGACGCAAAGAATGGACCTCAGAACTCCGCTCAATCTTCAAAACCATCAGCCTATCGTCATCGCCGCGGACATTCTTAATAGGGATTTCCTCTTGCTTGATATCAGCAAGCAGCGGAACTATTTCCTTGGGGATTAAATTGATCAAGTCATCAATATTCTGAGATTTCTCGGACACGCCGATCAGCCTGGCCTTACCCTGGGCCTTTTCGGGATCTTCTAGCCCAAACACAAATGTCCCGCCTTCAGCGTTTGCAAACGCAACGACCGTCTCAAGCGCCTTGGCCGGATCGATCCTTGCCCGCTTGCAGTCGAAGAACTGAGACTCTTTTTGCCCCAGAATGATTCCGATCATTTCATCTATTGTTATCACACCGCTCATATAAACTTACCTGGTAGTCATCGCTCCATACGCATGTCAGTAATTATAATAGAAAGATTTCCGCCCCGCTATATAAACTTGCCTATAAACTTGCCTATAAATCTATAAGTCAGACGAATGCAAGAGCATCCGCCACAACGATCTCAGCCGGGTATTTAATGGATAATAATTGCGCCCGCTGGCTTTTTCCTAATTATCTGGCATGCCAAGAAATAACGACACCGAGGTTGTTACGGGCTGAAGGGAAATACTTACCGGCCTGAAGCCCGGGGCATTCTGCAATTGCTGGAGCATGGCAGGATCGATCTTGAAAGTTAGGCCATTACCGCTATCTCCATACGTAGCCAACTTGACCTTATCCGCCGTTAGATCAATACCACCTTTTTTCTCAGCGCTATCCTGCTCTGAAGCCACAGCCGCCGGGTCAGCCATTGCGCTGTCCGCGCTCATTTTAAACAATGACCGCACCCAGTCAGCGCCGCTCATACTTTCGGGCTCTTGACCTGGCTTTTCAGAAAGCAGATCATAATTCACATGATCCTGGTCGACAGATACGAACTCCAGAAATTCATACTGATCAAGGTCATCCCCAACGTTCAGATCAAGATCTTTATAGCGAATATATGGGATCGTTTCACTGCCCCGGGAAGCAGTCAAATGTTTGTTTAACGCATCAAACGAGCGCTGGCCATAGTACCGCACACATATCTCCTGCAAAGCCGCTCTAACCGCCTGGGGCCGGTCGGGATTCTTGTAAAGATCATTGTTGAGTAATCGTCCAAGCTCGGTATTCACCTTGGCTGAAGGCAGGAACACTTCAAGCACTGTCTTTAATGAAGAATAAAAATCATTCTGCGTTGCCGCTCCCAATACCTGCTGATTAAGCCTTAACAGATCCTCTTGTTGATCAAATTGCTTAAACTGTTCCACCGGCTGAATCTTGTCGCCGACCATAAGCCTGGCCTGGCTGGACAAAATAAACGCCCTGAAAACCTCCCGCATCCGGGCTAAAGAAACACGCTCCAGCACTTCGGTATCCACCAGATCCAGAAACAACCGGGAAATGGTGCGATCCGAAGCTTTCCGGTCACGCCAAAGCATAGCAACATAATTATTGATCAGAATATCCGGATCCGCGCCATCCATAACATTCAGGAACACATTCCACTGCGCAATATGCTCAACGCCCTTGATGTACTCACCAACTTCCTGCAATCTGGCAGAACCACTCTTGTACAAAAGCAATCCCCGTATCAACCCAAGCTTAAAATACGCATTTTCATTCTTGATGGCCGCGGTCTTCAGCTCCACCCATTCCTTACGCCCCAGGACCACCGCCGATACCAGGTCGGCCATGGCTTTGCCGAGTTCCGTGGCCTCCGGCGACCCATCTGCCAGAACTTTACTTCCCAGTTCAAGCATAAACCCATTGGCCGTAGCGATCACCGAGCTTTCTACTGCCAACCGGTTAACACGCAACTCCACAATGGCTTCCTCCGAGGCCACATTGGAACGCGCAGCAGTTAACGCGGCGCTCGGCATACCCTGCAATACCCTCTCAACCGTTGACCTTAAATCCCCCTGCAGTAAAACCTCCCGCTCTTTAGGGATCAACACAAGTTCATCCGCAGAATCGTGCGTCCGGCTCATGCCCAAACGCTTTACCCGGCGATCTTCTATTTTCTCAACAGGGACACTGCTCTTTCTTAAAACAACCGCAGTATTTTCGACCGGAATACAAACTAAAAATCCATGCAGATACGAATAATTAGGTGCCGGACTGACCGACAATTGCACATCATCCTCTAATTCAACCGGCTTAAGCCAGCCCAATTGCACCAGCTCTTCAATGACTTTTCGTTCCTGATTATGATTGGTGTATATAGCCGGATTGTTGGGAATGAACGCCCCCTGCATTCCAGCTTCTTTGGCATAAAGCTGTGCCGTCTTGAGAATAGCCAAAACAAGCTGACTGGTGGACTGGTTGCCTTGCAGCTGTTCATGGAACAGATTAATGCCCGGCATCGCCAACACCGACCACCCCCGCTCTGATCTGGCCGCTGGCAAACCCTTGATCTTGGTCCTCGATAACTGGACCTGGCTTACACCTAATACACGCCCCAGATCATCTTTGATCGCGATCTTGCCAAAATGCGTCCTGGGGTCAAGAACCTGCCTGTCACGAGCTACCCAGGTACAAACACCGGAAGCCATAAAACTCATTAAGTGCAAAAGATCATCAAAGAATCCGACTTTCAGGCTTTCTCCTTCCGCCGGCACCTCTCTGCTCTGGAACTTCTTTAACTCATCTTCAACAGAACGGATATTGGTTTTAAGAAGGGTGATCAATTCGGAGGAGATCCTGTCGGCCAACATCGTGCGTATGCGATCCTCGTCGGTCCTGTCGCCGGTCTCGGCCAAAACCCGGGAACGGGCTAACGCAAATGCGGCCTCCAGGGCCTTGCGCGCCGCGCCTTCTGTCCCTTGCAATTCAGGACGCCGTTGAATAGCAGTTCCAACCAAGGCAACGCACTCTTCTCGTAACGCCGCCATGCGCCCCTCATCCCGCAAAGACAGGGACGGGAACTGGCTTAAACGAGCGCCAAAATGTTTGGCCAGTTTCTGGACCGCCTCACTCTCCGGCAAGCCCAGCGTCTCCATTAAGTCTTCCACCTTTGGCAATAATTTCTTAGCTTCAAATTCAAAAAAACGGAAATTTGCCAGGCCGTGCCGCACCTTAAGTTTGGCCACCACTTCCGGAGCCATCCCGGCCACTATCTCCCTCAGCCTGGATTCCAGCACCGGCTTATGCTCCAGCTTGGCATCATTCAAAAAGGAAGCCCATTGCGAAAGGAAGTCGAACTTGTCGTTATCACTTTTAGACAGGACTTCTGCGCCATAACCGGCAGTTTCAACCTGGGCGACCTGAAATAGATATTGTAAGAAAGCATGTCCCCCGACTCCATCCTTTATCCGGTAGAATTCATCAGGATTAGTGGTCAGAACCGCCAGGAATTCCTCAAACGACATTTCGGCCTTACCCGCCAACGCATTCAGGGACCGGTAAAGATCGCTATTCACCTTGGTCGCGGCCATGTATGACTTAACTACCCTGACCGGCCTGAAATCAAACTGCTCTCTCATCAATGGATCCACCTCTTCACGCCAACCCACCCTTTTCTTTAATGCCGCCGCCAGCTTTACGTACATTCCACTATATTCTCTGGCGGTCTGATTCTTTATCGGAATATAGCGCCCGATAAGAGCCACCACCGCATTCGGCTTAATATCGTATTTCCCCATGAACCGCTGGCTAAAACCATTAAAATCACCGTAAGCAATGTTTTGCGTTTCATTCAGGACCTCCGTTCGAAACTCGGCGATTATCTCGGGCTTGCCGCGATTATTCATAAAATACTCGAACAACTGGGGGTCAAAGATCTTAAAGCCTTGCCTAAAATATTCATTAATATTATCACCAAACGCCTGCCAGTAGGCCGGACTCAATTTCTTGAGTTCATTCATGCTCATTTGTTCCAGAAGGATCAGCACTCCGTCGATAACCTGCGGAGACTGAACCCACCAACGCTTGACCAGCATCATCAATAAACTCTTGAAGTTCCCAAACTGACCAAACGCTACCAAACTGGTCACAACCTCTTTATGCCCGCCCAATGAACCTTCTTCCCCCAACATGCTCAAGATCTTGGTCAAGGCATTGTTCTGATCTAGATATGTTATAAGATCCGCCATTTCAGACACCGAAACCCCCGCCGCTCCCAACGCCGTCAACGCCAAAGACAAATTCAAATATATAGTGTGCGATAATCTGGCTATGGCATCGATCTCGGCAACGGGATCATTCTTTTTGAAGACCGGATCGTACACCTGAAAAGCCGCTGCAAACTTGTTTACATAAAACTGTTGGTCATCCGGTTTAGAAAACCGGCCCAAAATATCATCGATCAACTCCTCACAAAGCTCTATCTTTTTGATCAATATGCTCCGATCCGTCGCAGAGATATTGGTATAATCCAATAATGGCAATACCCAGGTACGCAATTTTATGCCGCTCTTATATGCGCCTTCAAACATCAAACCTATTGGCATATTGACCAGCGCCTCCACCAGCACATTTGCCAGAGCCGCCCGGATGCCGGGATCGAAACTCTCCATAGCTCCGCCAATAACAGCCAGCCGGCGAATATCATTATGCGAGGCATTTACAATAGTAGTCAGTGAACTTATATCCGCTATCGGATACCCCAGACGCTGACTTGTAGCAAAAATATTCACCATGACCTTTATTAATCGATCTACACCCGGGGAGGAATCAACAACCTTGAGATCCAATTTCAACATTGCATTAAAGATCACCGCCAGCTCGCGAATTCCCAGAGCGACATATGATCTTTCATCCACAATATCTTTGCTCGCCGACTCCAGGATTTCTGCCAATAGCTCGACACTTGCACTTCGAATCGCTGAATCTGTAATACTATTCCCGAACTGTGCTGCTTCCAGCGCTGCGCCCCGCTGTTGGTCTTCAATGATATTCTCCACAAGAGCATCCAATTCAGCTCCCCCATCGTCTTGAGGATCCATGCTTGGAAAATCATAATCTACAATGCTTTCTCCAAAGCTTGGACCTAGAACCTCTTCGTTAAGAACGCTCTCGATATATTGCCCAATATTGACCTGCAAACTTTCATCCTGTTCACGATAATCTTCTGCAGTAATCGGGAATTCCGCACGTGCCGCAAGAATCTTTTGCCTTTTATCATCTGGCATATCAGGAAAATCATCCGGATTATCGGAAGCCTCAATCATTACCTCAAGATCCTCCCAGGCCAGCCGGCCACTCACGCGGATCACCTGCAAAACGATCTTTTGTACCCGGCCCGGCATATCCAAAAACCGCCGATACGCACTCTTCAAATCCCTTCTCGCCTCTACTTGATCCCATTCAGGCTGTTCGCCCGTCTTAGTAATATCTTTATCCCAACTTAGATAAATATCCCTAAGATCACTAAACGCATCTCCATTTGCATCGAAATTCCTAGCGATAGACCTCCATAACTTCAAATGCTTTTCAGCAGATTTACGCCCACAATATTTTCTCAGGAAAGATAAGGAAATCCGTGGACTTGAATCCGACCTGCTCAACATAGACTCATTAAGCCATTCAATTAAGTCCTCCTCGCTATCTTCTAACACATCATTTATCATTACAACCTCTGCCTTTATATCAAATACAAAGTTTGGCTCCTTAATATGCTGAATCAATTCCGGAGAGAACAATCCGACCCTCTCCATCTCTGCCAGAAAGTCTTCCATCCCGGAACCCAATTCATCTATTAGCATATTGCTCAGTTGATTGACCGGTGCAAATTGACTGGCTATTATGGCCATAATCGCGTAGGCTTTGTAATCTTCGTCTTCAATTTCATTAAGACGTTTAATGAAAGATTCCGTAATAAACAGCGCATCTTGTTCAGGGAATGCGGCTGAAAAATACTGCCTTTGTCCATCACTGATCTCTTGAGACAAAGCAAAAACATACGGTTTCCCTTTTCTGAGCACCTTGGCTTGCACCAGAGGGATAACCGCGGAGATAAACAGATCCCGATCGAAAGACCATGGAATAAAAAACCCCACCCCCCGCACTACCACAAACCTCATATCAAAAGAATCTGGCATTCTCTCGTCGGGCATACCCATTGAGTTAACCCTATCACCGTCCTTAAGCGACTTGCCACTAAAAACATCGCTTATCCACCACCTCTCCATTATGTTCACATCAAGAAGGCCCCCATCTTCAAAATATATTCCCAAAGGCTTAGCTGTTCCGAATGACGTTGCTGGCATCCAATTCTCAACATTCATAGTATGTTGGATTTCTTCGTCATCCTCAGGCTCTGTGTCCTGCGACCGGTCGATCCGGGAAACCACGATCCGGGCTTTATCATTACTAATAAGAGCCACCCCGGAAACATCCGACCTGAATTGCAGAGCCGCCCCACCCGCCGCGTCTCCAAGACCAAGCACCACACCACCGGAGAAGTACTTTCGGGGCAGGATGTCATTGGTATAAGGGTCTTGCTCTTCCTTTATGTAGCTATAAACGCCCTTCCGGAACGCCTCCAGATAACGCTGATAGATCTTTTCTTTCTCCTGGGGATCGTCAATATTCACCCCGGCAATTTTATTACGGTCAGTGTAAACCTGTGCTAAAACGCTGTCCTTGATCTTTTGCTTATACCAGGTAGCCAGAATAAGAGCATTGTAGACCTGCCGCAAATGAGCAAAGTTCGCCCCTTCATTAACTTCTTTCTCAAGAACGGGGATCACGATCTCACGCAGGACGTCCTGGGCAATGTTGTTTGAATCGTTTGGCGTTGGGGTTGCGACCTGGGTAGCTTGAACCTTTGGTGGTTGAGTGGTTGGCATTGCGTTGGTGGCGGCTGCCAAATAGTCTTTTTCCAGCATTACTTTCAGGCGGCTTTCCACTACATACGCAGTTCCCGCCTTGGCATTCTCGTAAACCACCGCCTTTTGCGGCGTGATCCACACTTTGTTAAATGAATCCACCGGAACATCCGTAGTGCCATACCGGGCGAAAGCGTCCTGATAGATCCTGGCCCAAAACTTCTTCCCTATATCTGTCTCCGGATAAATTACCGATGCCGTTAACTGCTTGAGCAAATAATCTTCTGCCAAAAGATCGCGGCCCATCTCGGTCTGGCCAAAGGCCGCTGGAACAATACGCTCTTTCTCAAAGGGGCTTAAATTTACCCACAGATCTTTCTCGGGAACCGTCAACGAAGCCAGAAAATATCTGATCATCCGGGCCGATTCAAGTTTTAAAGAATCTTCTGTTCCAACAGAATCACCTTTATCAAGAATGAAATCGAACCGGAAGGGCTCCTTTGAATAAACCTTAACGCCTTTTAAAACCGGAGGTGCAAACGGCGGACTAAAACCAATACGGACGCCAGGCTCGGAAAGAATAAGCGCTTCCTGGGCATAAGCATGCTGAAGCGGGATCGCCAGACAATCAAAAATAAAAGCCAATAATGCAATATAAGCAATTAACCTGCGCCAGATATAATGCCTTATATGCGGATTCCGATAACTTCGTCCGGTCATTCCGGTGAACTTCGGCCAGCCATTC
>JADFZK010000063.1 GCA_015232565.1 Candidatus Omnitrophota bacterium | reverse complement strand
TGACGGGGCGGAGCTTTTTTCTCTTGACACAAGCCTTCTAATGGGTGACCCATTGCTCAACATCCGGGACTGCAAGAGAAGCCAGAAAATATTTAACAAGTTTTGTGTATTCCGCATTCTTTTGTTCATCCGGGATCACTTCATCGCCGCGCGCAATAATAAAATCGAACTTGAACGGATTGGCCGGGTCGATCATCATCCCTTTCAGGTGTGCTGGCGTGAACCTCGGGCTCAACACTACGGATTTACCAGGCTCGGGCATCAAACCCACGGCAGACAACTGGGCACCCACATGCGGCGGGATAATGCAACTGGATAAAAAGCCAAGCAATACGAAGAATATTGTCAACTTCCGCATAACCACCTCCACCATACATTGAGCTTCTATTCTATAGAAGCCAGCGAAGCACGTTGCCTCCACTAGTAAAAGTGTAGAACATAAATGTCAAAAAAACAAATTCCGGACGCAATATTGAGGGAAAACGTTTTCTTAGCGGCGAGGATAAAAAATAATAATTTTGCGGAATTGTTAGCGGGAAATATAATGCCCGAAGCACCTGGATAATTTGCTTGAGCCTGTTGCTTTATCCGGATAAACAAACAGAACCGGTCGATTTATCCCGACCAGCCGTTAGATCTTGGCCTTTAGATCGAGCCAGACACCTGTAATAAGATCCTCGACATTGCGGGCATCGTCTTTGGTGTAATCCTCGGTTTTATTGCCAACGCCTACTACCAGGACGACCCGGCCATTTTCAAAGATCGGCAGGTTAAAATGCCGCCGCACATTCACGTGGCCCTGCGGATAGCCTTTCTTGGTAGCCTTTACCAGATTGGGATAATCATTGGTAATAACCGGCCGCCTTTCGCGAATCGCATCCCCCCACAAGCCGGTGTCCTTAACGTGATAGTGGATTGGCTTGTCGATTATTGCGCAATTCATCATGGCCGAACCCGACCAGCCGATCATGGTCATCTCTTTCTCATCGGCGCTTACCGAAGCGAAATAAGACAAGGTAGATTTGGCCAGCTCACACAACTCTATCATAAGGAGCCGCTTGTACTGCTCCAGCGGCTGATCTTTGCACTGCTTCATACGAATGACAGCATCATTAACTTTGGCGTCCATAAAAATCCTTTCAGTAATTTATTATTCCACTGCAACAGAAATTCAGTGACCACTTTAACAAACACACCGCCAGGATTCAAATGATGTTTGCAAAACCCACTGCCGCGCCTCACCAATGACATTTGACACCCATAAAACTTACTGATCATATCGCCAAGATCAACAGCGCATAAAATATTTCTTATCAGGCAGCCTTATGAAAACATCATTCAAGAACGCCAAATAACTTCTAGTCGGACACGCTCGTAACCTACAGGACAGCAAGGTCTTCCACCAAATGTCCCTGACAGCTTTCTTTGCCTGGATCGGGTTGGGCCAAGGGCTTGATCTTCACAACCTTATTCGCCGAAGCCGCCATCCTTTTTGTGGCCGCCCAAACCGGCTTCCTGGGAGGCCCCAAAGTCCTGGGCAATATGGCGCTGGACAGCTGGTTCCCAACCCGGTTCTCCGCTATCAGCGACCGCCTGGTTTCCCAAAACGGCGTTTTCATTATGGGCCTAACGGCCCTGATCATTCTCTTGCTTACCAAAGGATCGATCCAACTGCTGGTGGTCCTTTACAGCATAAACGTATTCATTACTTTCGTAATATCGCAAACCGGCATGGGCCTGCATTCCCTGATGAACGCTATCCGCTTCTTTAAAGGAACTTTCCAGAACTTCGTTTTCATATCAGTGGGAGTAGTTGACGCCGGCAATTTCAAGGGGCAATCGGAACTGCATCATCTGGCCGAAAAAACCCAGGAAGACCTGAACCGCTATGTGACCTACATGAACTCCCAGGGGTTCTTTGCCGAAGGGCATTCCGCAGTTGGGGTAGATGTGATCGATGAAAACGTGAAACTCGCCATCACTATCGCCAAGAAATATGAGAATGCAGTATTCTTTGGCGGACAGCCCCTGTTCCCCGAAGATACTTTCTGGAACAAGTTATTCCATAACCACACAGTATTCGCACTGCAAAAAAGGCTTTACCACCAGGGCCTGCTTTTCGTGATCATTCCAATACGGGTATGATCACGCCGCGCGCCCGGACCGCAGTTCAATAAAAATAGGCAGCGCACTGGCTGGCGCTATCTCCAGAATAGTGGGTGCCAGCCCCGTAATATTATTCATCGCAGGATCCTGCATTGCTAAAGGTAATGGCAGCCCTTCCCCGTCACGCTTGATTGTCATGTTTAATTGCCCGGCATCAAAGTCGATACCGCCATTCCTTGAATATTCATTAACTGCTTTTTGATTTCGATCCTCCACTAACAACTCAGGATCGATTTCATTCACTGCTCGCAAATATCGCTCTCTTCGCTCACTAATAAGATTTGCATATTCCATATCTATTTGAACTTTACGCATCAATGTCACTCTTTCGGCATTGTAACGACTCAATCTTGATATGTACTCGACATCCATATATGACAAATAGAATCTGGAAATCAAACCCCCGGAATCTAACGCCGGGTCCTTATAAGCTTGATGAAACCACTCAAAAGGGATGCCCGCGATTATTCGTTCAATAATTGCCTTACTTCTTTCTTTACCCATAATCTGGATTATACTCATAGCTGCTCTAATTTTCTCAACAGGCGAAATCGTTGTATCATATTCATTTAAGAATTCATCAATAAGCCGCGTTCTTTCTGTGTCCCCCACAATCCCCACACCACTTAAGAGCTCCAATACAGCGATCCTTATGTCCAGAAATTGCGACCTTAGAAATGCTCGAGCCACATTTTGATGCGTTTCTTGCGTTAGATCAAATCGTTCTTTCATATAACTCAAAATCTCTTCCTGGGTCTCTAAACTAGCCACTCTGTTAAAATCACCCAGGAATTGAACAATTACTTCTAATGTAGAGAACCTTAAGACCTCACGAATAGCAAAATTTTGCTCTTTGACGTTAAGACTTCTTAGCGCTTTCGCATGACTCTTACTTTTACGACTAAAATCATTCATGTCAATTCTATCCCACGGAATAATTGCAGAAACTTCCACATTAAGCTCGGAATATGCTCTTCTCATACTTAACTTCGTCTCCAAAGTCTTAAAACCCCTTTCATCTTTCTGTATTCCATCACGATGAACAAAATCACCTACTTTACCGCTATTTAAGTAATCAAATGACAAATCCCCGTCTTGATCATGCATGACTAAGTGGTCAGCATTGTAATACAGAGCTCCTTCTTTTCCCAAAATCCAGTCTGCTGTTCCAACACTACGGAAATGCGTCAAAACATCCACCACCGAAGGCACCGTATCAACATCGCCCATGTGCGTATGAATTGAGACATCGTATACATGTTCGCCGCCACTTAATCTGCCCATGCTTTTTTCGTCGCCTTTCTTTAAGACCCATTTATCCGTCCCACGAAGCCTAAAAAGCTGAACTTCATAACCGGCAATTTCTGATAATCTTTTTAGCATATCCAATGTGACAGGCTCATTAATAATGATTTCCGCATCCTTCTGCGTTGCAACGTTAGTAATAAATTCATAAGCCTCATCAAAATCCATATGCGGCAATTGACCTTCAAACTTTGCAATATCACTGGCTACTAACGGATTAAGTAAAGAATCCAATTGCTCAATCGATAAACCATCCTGATCATAACGAGCACTCTCTTGCGTTAATTCTGATATTTGTCGAGCCACACCCAATGAAACTGTGACTTTATCAACTGCCACCCTGGTTGCGTGATCTATCTGAGGATCCGTAAGTCCCGCCAGGTCAGTAACCACATGGGGGTCGGAAAGATATGGCAATGTACCACCACTGAAATACTTTCTGGGAATAACCTCCTGAGTGAACGGATCCGTGTCTTCTTTAACTAAATTAAAAACCCCGACCTTATAAGCCTGAAGATACTTCTGGTAAATTTCCTCCTTCTCTTTAGAATCATTCAGTTCCAGCCCTGCCACCCTGGCTTTATCCGCATAAACCTGTCCCAAAACACTTTCCTTGAGGCTCTTCTTAAACCACGTAGCCATCAACATGGCACTATAAACCTGACGAAGACGGGCGAAGTTCTCGCCTTCGTTAACCTCTTTCTCCAGGAACGGGATCACTATCTCGCGAACAACCTCGGCCGCAAGTTGCGCTGCTTCCCCACTGCCTCGCTCTTGCACATAAACCGGTGAGGTTCCTCCACGATTCTTTTCTAATGCCAGATAATCCTGCTCCATCATGACCTTCAAATGATTTTCCACTATCAATGCCGTATCATAACGATGAAATATTGTGGCCGTATCTGGCACAATCCACACCTTGTTAAAAGTATCCAAGGGAATATCAGTCGTGCCATACTTGTCAAACGCCTTCTGATAAACCTTCTGCCAAAAGTCTTTGGCCGGACCCTCCTCAGGGTGGATCAGTGAAGAAGTGATCTGTTTAAGCATGTAATCTTGCGCCAAGAGGTCGCGACCCGTTTCGGTTAAACCAAAACTGTCCGGAATAATACGATCGTGCTCATAAGGCGAAAGGTTCACCCACATTTCGTTATTAGGGATTGTTAAAGACGCCAGAAAATGCTTAACAAGCTTTTTATATTCATCTCGTTTAACTTCATCAGAAAGGAGACTTTGTCCCCGTTCAATAAGAAAGTTGAACTTAAAGGGATCCCTGGCGTCAATTTGAATGCCCAGCATAAGCGCCGGCTCATATTTTGCACTTAGAGTGACCACGGTCCCTACTGGCGGCATCCAGGGAGCTACTTCGACAGCCAGGGCAAACGGGACCGTTGCCACCATAAATGGCCCGAATAAAAAAATGGCAATTAGCCGCTTCAAAGCTCGCATTTTAAAAACCTCACTAAAGACATCAATTCAACCATCATAACCCGCAATAAATATAACATATGAATATCGACATTGCTGGCGCATACAAGAGAAACCGAGAAAGCGTTTTTCCGATTTTCCATAACTATATGATTGAGAAGAGTTTTACACTCTGCGCAAAAAGTCTCTCTTTAAAATATAGTTTCCGCTACCCTTGCCAAGATAACTTATACTGCAAATTTATCCTGTTCGATTAATGCGAGAAATTAATTGGCCTTCTCAACCGCATCCGCGCCAGGCATCGAATCCGGCTCCTTAATCCTCTGAATACTGGCCAATTTTATCATCCCGAAGATTCCACCCTTCGGTTAACCGGACTCTTTGAAGACCTCAGGCTTAATTTGATTATTTCAAAAGATTCCTGAAGAAGCGCATGTATTGCGTAAATAGGTATATAAACAACATAAAACTCACACATCCTTGCATGCCTGTGATTCATATGTTATATTCTAGCGCATTTGTGTGGCGTCCCCTTATTTAACTAATGGCCCAGTTCTTCTTACCGAAAGGTTCAGTTATGTCTGGTTTTAAGAAGTCCTTCCTGTACCGCGTGCTATCCGAATGGGTTATGATCTGTTTTCTGTTTTCCGGCGTTTTACCTTCCGGAGCTTATGCCCAGGCGCTGACTCTGCCGGTCCCCGGGGTTATGGTTTCAACCAGCCCGGCCTTTGTTCCGGTGATAATGAAAGGCGTGCAGGTCCATCCCGACAATCCCTTTCTTTTTGATTTTATTGTTGATACTGGCGACACTGGCTTGAAGGCAGGCCCGGATGATGCCCCCATTCGCCTTGAGTCCCGGAAACTTATAAAATATTTCCTGGCTTCCCTTTCCCTGCCGGAAGAAGACCAGTGGGTGAACTTGAGCCCTTATGAGCATGACCGCATGATGCCGGCCGAACTTGAGAAAACCGAACTTGGGCGAGATATGTTGGCTCAAGATTACATTCTTAAGCAGGTCACGGCTTCCCTTATTTACCCCGAGAAAACCCTGGGAAAGCAGTTCTGGTCAAAAGTCTATTCTAAGGTTCAGGAGCGATTCAACAATGTTGAAATGCCGATCGACACCTTCAACAAAGTCTGGATCGTTGCGGATAAAGCCGACGTGTACGTGAATAACAACACTGCTTTGGTGGTTGGCAGTCATCTTAAAGTCATGCTTGAATCCGACTACGTAGCCCTGTCCCGCCAGAATGACCTTATAGGATCCCAGGCTTCGTCGAGGGATCTCGCTACACAGGAAGCAACCACCACCTCCACAGATTCACAGGAATACACCAGGCAGATAGTCCGGGAAATCGTCCTTCCGGCTTTAGAAGATGAAGTCAACACCGGCAAGAACTTTGCCAATCTCCGGCAGATCTTTCATGCCATGATCCTGGCAACCTGGTACAAAAAGAACCTCAGGGAAGCGCTGCTCAATCAAGTATATTCGAATACTGCCAAAACCAACGGGGTTAATCTGGGCGCCACCGATCTTGACCCTCAGGCCATCTACAACAAATATGTTACGGCCTACACCAAGGGCGCTTTCAACCTTATAAAGGAAGATGTCCTTAATAATGGCGAAACCATTCCCAGGAAATATTTTTCCGGCGGCATTCCCAACCTGGGCGCCGCCACCCGCGTGGTCGGTAAAGCAGCGAATGGAACTTCTACCTTTAAACAAGCCATTAACGTACAAACCCGTGTAGAAGCCGCAAGCCATGCAACAAAATTCCCATTAGACAATCAAAATATTCTTAGTCACGATCTATGGACGATTGGCCGTGGACAGGTGTCCACAAATGGGCCGATAGAATACAATGGCTACAGCCAGATAAAGTTTCTGGGCGACAATCAGGAGCAGGAAAGCTTACGGATGGACATTGGCAGAGATCTGACTTTAAACAATGGATTTATTTCATTACGACGGACTATTGGAGCATCACATATTGAAGGTCATCCAGACACGCTTGTTGTACAAAGGATGGCCATTGGTAATAATGTAACGATTTTAAATAGTGGTGAGGTCGTCAATGTTACTCGTATAGGCAACCACGTTCTTATTAATGGAGGAGCTCTCATAGAAATAGATGGTAAAGGCATTGGATCACGAAGCAAAATCACCGGCATGAGCGACATTCGCATGAGTGCCATTGGCGAGGATGTCATTGTAGACGGTCAATCGAAGATTTTCAAAGCGCGTATTTTGAACGGCGCCAAAGTCACAAATTCCAGTGTGATCGGCGGTCACGATGAATTATCTCCCCAATGGAGGCAGGAAGACGAAGGCGGTAAAGGACGCGGGATCATTATCCGCGAAGGAGCCGAGGTCACTGACTGTTTGTTGCATCATATGGGTGCAGAGAAAAACGACAAGATCAATCCGATAATAATCACAAGCGGCGTAAAAATTAAAGGCGTCTTTCTGGTCAGCTCCAGGAACACCGGTCTGGTTATTGAAGCCAGCCTGGCAGTCCCTGATGGCAAACGAGTATATATTGAGGACGGAGTAAAGTTCGACGAATCAATAAAAGCACTTGTTCTTAACGCATTGAACTCAACAGATACGGTTCGGGTGCAGAATGAAGAAGGCAGAATCTTAATAAAAGCCGAGCCCAAAGTACTGGCCGCCAAGCCACAAGACATTGATTCATTAAAAAACAGACTCAGAGCTGAATGGATAATACAAATTCCCCTAATGTTTGCCGTGGATACTCAAGAGAAGGCAGAAAAACTGAACAGCCTTTTACAGCAAGCAGATGTTTACATTGATAAGAATGGCGAAATTCACACCGACATCCAGTTTCAAAATGAATCCGTAGTTTCCATAGGCAAGGGAGGCTTTGTTTATCCGGGATTATTTGTTTTCGCCCGCGCCGGAAGAAAAGTATCCCTCAACCTGCTTGAGATTGGCAGTCGCGGTGGTTGTTATGTCTTTGCTGACCGATCAGATGTTCATCTTGGCCCCATTCAGGGGAAAGCGGCTGGACGGACGGCAGGTGCGGCATTAATTCGTGATGTATATGTGGACGGAGAGTTTAATAATTTCGGAGGCTACGCTGATACAATTAGCGGTACTGCCAAAGTCACGCTGCGAAATCAAGCCATCCTACGCAATGCGACGGTAAAAAGCCCCGTTGGTAACAAGGGCGAAATCATTGTCGGATGGTACCAGGCTGATTGGATCAACATAGAGATTGAAGGCAACCACAACATCGGCCTGACACATGGCGGAGTAATTTCCGGAGAAGAAGGTCAGCCTTATGAAATCAAAGGCGCCTTCGTTGGCGGGTACCGTGAAAGCATAGGATCTTCAGATCAAGCTATGAATAAACCCGGCGGTATCGAGCTGAACGCCAGGAAGATGCAGATGAATGAAAAAGGTCAAAAGATCAACATGACCTTTGACGCCGCCATGGCCGAGCAGTTTAAGCGCGGCGACTTTACGGGATTAAGGCCGGTGATCTACAGGATCACCCCGATCGCCAACCCCGCACTCTTGCTGGAATAAAATCCAGAAGCAGGCAGTCGAAAGTTATAAAGCATTCCCTGAACATATCCCGGACTAGTGTCAGGCTTTCCATGTATTGAATTAAACCATTATTTCACAAAGAATGTACTATTCTTGTGAATATACTCATTGGCCAGTCTTCAGCAAGAACTCGGGGTTTATGGCTTTAAATGAGACTCGCCCCAGCTTGGGATCCCTGCGCTCGATCAACGGCCGGATTACCACGCCCTCAGCCCACGCATCCGGACAAAGAAGGCTTTTACGGGTCGCCATCGCTACGATCGCATTAATATCATTCTCCAGCCGATAATCAGTGGCAATAACGGGAACTGTTTCCAGGCCAAGCCCGCGCATCAACTCCGTGAATTGAGCAAATGAAAAATGCCCATACCGGTCGATATCAAAAGCATTAAAGAACCGCACCGTCTGGCCCCGCAATTTCAACGGATTCCCCTGAATCCCCTCCCCGATCACCTCACCCTGAATGGCGATATTGCGTCCAAGCGCGCGCAACTTGTTCTCGATATCCAGTTCCCGCGCGATCTTCCAAATAGTGTTTTCAGGATCCTCGACCAACTCAAGATTGCGCGTGCAGACCCCAAACTCTTTATTGTTTATATAAAAAGTCGCCGAACTACCGTCGACCTTCTCGGTTATATAACATGCCTCGCCCTTGCACCGATCAAGCAGATCCTGCAAAACCTGTACCCTCGTCTCATCAGTCTTAGGAATAAAGGAAGGAAACGCGCCCTTCGCGATCCCGTTCAGGCATGCCGGAATCGGCGACTCGTACTTTGTGATCCCCAATGCTTCCGTACAATCAATATCTTCCTCAACAGCGAAGCCCGAAGGTAGAATAGATAAAGGAAAACAGATCCCCTGCGAGATCTGCCCGCGCAGCCTGACTGTCTTTATCCGCATGCCCCGGGGCTTAAGGAATTCAAACCGCGGCTCATCCGGCATCAGGGAATCCACCTCGCAATAAACGCACAACTCGCCAACCTTGAACTCCCCCTTCTTGACGACAAGCTGCCAACCCAGAACCGTTGCCCTTTCGATAGCGTCCGCACCGGGAATCGGATCCAGCGCCTTTATTCTCTGAATACTGGCCAATTTTCTCATCTCGTCAATTCCACCCTTACATTACCCGGGCATATTTAAAACTATCATCACAACTTGTTTAAATTATCCGCCAATTCTGACCTAATCTCATCAAATAGCGGTTGCCCACGGTAATACAAAGCCGACGTTTTCCGATACGCATCCTCAAAAACATCCCTGACCTGCGGATCTCTTAATAAAAACGCATCCTGCTCTGCAAGCGGGACCTTTTGATCAATCGCCGGAAACCTCTTCGCCTTGTGTTGATGATATTCGGGCGTCCCTATGAACTTCTGGACGGTCTCATTCTTCAAAAGACAAAACACATCGTAATAATGCCTCAAGAAATTAATAGGCATTTCCCCCGTTTCCTGCTGCTTACGGAACTTAGTGACGATTGTCTGCAATTTCTCAACGAAAGTGTAACCCGGATGGTAACACAGAACGCCGAAGGCCCTATTATCTATGACCGACATTCCTCTTTGCAAGGCGAAATCAAGCGCCCAGGAGCTGATATTCAAGGCATTGTTGGGCGTCACATCGTCAAAGCCAACCTCAAGCAACACGCCCTCTTTAATCCCGGGTGGAAGAGTCAGGGCCGTCCTATAAAATGCCCTAATGCCGCCACTAAAGTATTTCTCATTATCAAACATCTCATCGCGAATGATTCGCTCAATCCCGGCAATCTTAATTCCCTTGGCCAGCCAATCGTAATACTTCTTACGTCCTTCGCAAGAGCCAGGTTTCGTATGATTCCGGCCTGTTTTGACATCCATACCTATGGGCGGCTCAATTCGAATATCGATATCCTCGGAAAACCGACCGGTGATCTGATAACCTTTGGACAACGAAGTCCCGCCCTTTAACTCAAAAACAAAACCACCTTGCTGAAGCCCATAAAGGACATGCATAATCCAATAGTCTTTCTCAACGAGACTGCGCTCGATCTTCATCTGCCGATCGACAGCGCGTAAGAGCTCGCCGAACTCTGGGTGGTTATGAAGATAGTCAGGCATGAGCTAAGCCCTCCATGCCTACCGGCAGAAGGGCCTCAGATATCCATCCATTGAGCAGGCTTTTTGTTCTTTCTCCCGCATAGGCATTAACAGCACGCTTCAATCCTGTCTCCAGCCGCCCCAACACTTTAACTTTGACATTATTGAGAACACTCGCCTTATCTTCTGCCAGTTGATTCAGATTGTTCAACAAATCAACCAGCAAAAACTCTTCGGAAAGCTCTTTGGGAAATTTATGCTTTAGGCGGAAATCAAACATCTTCCCGCCAAGCTCAAACCTGCCATGTCGTTTATGATTATACACAACACAAGTGTTATACAATTGGGTTGTGCCGACTCCCAAAGAATTATAGAGATTAGGTGACGTTAAAAGGAAATCCTCGCTCTTTAAAAAAGCGGCCACAAGCCTCTCTTCATCCGGAGGAACCTCTCCAAAAGAAGCTTTAGCAGGATAGTAATACAATCCTTGCGACATTTTCTGCAAGGTTCCTTCATCAATCAGATCCTTGAGATGCCGGTCAACGGCCGTAGACCACGGCTCAAGATCTGCCCTGCGGTAGACCTTTCCCGGCCTTAAATGTTTTTTAAGTTCTTCCAGCGCATTCATATCTTTTACCCCCTACGCTGCAAGTATACCCAATCTCAGGCCATATTGCAATATATTTAATTTATAATTCATGCAATTAATAGCATAAAAGCAGCTAGAACGATACCCTTCCAGGCCTCAACAGAAAAAATCACCCGCCCGGTTATTCACACCCTGGGCACATGCATCGGCACTTGTTCTCAACGCAATCCGGCATATATCCCGATTTAACACCGCTGTCGTGTTTACCACAATTGTAGAGCCACACAATAATCTGCTTTGACCCGCCCAGTTTTTTCCACACTATTT
>JADFZK010000014.1 GCA_015232565.1 Candidatus Omnitrophota bacterium | reverse complement strand
TGACGGGGCGGAGCTTTTTTCTCTTGACACAAGCCTTCTAATGGGTGACCCATTGTTGCTCGTCGGGCACCGCCAGCGCGGCCAGGAAATATTTCAACAGGTCCCGGTAAGCGGATTGCTTTTCGGCATCGCTCATGGGCATTTCACTTTTACGGATCAGAAACTCGAAACGGAAAGGATCCCGGGGGTCGATGGTCACCGCGCGCAAATGCGCCGGCACATAAGCCGCGGACGGCGGCAACATCGTACCCGGAGCAGGCAGAAGGCCCGCGCCCACCAGCGTTTGCGCTAACCCGGCCGGAGGCGTGATACAGCTTAAAACAAATACCGCAAGAATAAGACTGGAAGTAAGTTTTCGCATAACGATCTCCCCGTTCATGTAATGCATACATCACAATAATGCGCCACCACTACAAAGTATGGCACATAAATCGCCAAAAAACCAATCCGGGGAACAGTTTACAAGAAAACGTTTTCCGAGTTTCCTGTAACCGTTTGACATTGTGTGAGTTTAATGCGGGATTAAAGCACGAAAAGAAGAAATATTTTTTCAAACTTATTTAGTACATGTTTTGCGAATCGAGAGATTTAATCATTCTCGTAGCCGACCTTGTGTCGGCCCGTCGACAATGTTCAAAAATAAATCATCGTTTAATTGCCGGGCGGACCCCCTGGCGGGGGCCAGGGCATAAAGTCCGCTACGCACACGATTTATTTCCTCGACTTGTTGAACAATGACTGCTTAACGGCCGGAAAGTAGCCGGGTCAGGTCGCGGCTGGAGATGTGCTGGACGGCGGTTATTTGCGGGACCAGGCCGCCGGCGAAATTTGGCCCGGATCCCGGCAATAAATTGGCACGCTTTATGCCAGCGGCCCCATTACCCTGCGCCACCGGGCCCCGGGCGGCATCGTTCATGAACCGGGGATCCAGGGTTATGCCGCCGAGCTGGTCGGTGCGCCTGGCCGCATTATCCACCGGCTGGCGAACGGTCCGGACATTCTGCGAGTCGGCAACCGCGGCATCCGTGGTGCTACCCGCGGCGTAATCATTCCGGCTCAGCACGGCCAAACCGGCTTTCACTTTTGCCCGGAGAGTTGTTTCCGGGCGGGTTTGTAAGTAATACAAAAGCCCTTCAGCATCCATAAGCGCTTCCTGGTCGGAAGCTATATAACCCATATTCCTGTTGATTATCACGGCCAGCGCGGCCATAACCGCCCGCTCACGTTCGGTAAATACCGGCTCGCCGTTACCGTCCCGAGCCTTACCATCCACTATTTGAGCGCCTACATGCCGCTCCTGAGTAACTCCGCTTAGCGCATCCACATAATAGGTATCCGGGTCCTGTATCCGGCTGCTTACCAACGGGCCGGCCGCGCCATGGGCTCCGTCGATCTTAACCCGCCGCAATGTATGCCGGGCCACATCGGCCGTGATAATAACCGCCGAACGCGCCCCCGCGATCATGCCATCCACCTCCACACCCTCCGCGCCGGAACGCCATACCCGCTTTACCGCAGCGTACAAACCCTGCGCTTCCTCCAGGGCGGTTTGAATATCATTGAGCTGATCCCTGGTTAAACCCGGAAATTCTCGCCGGAACTCTTCATCCAGGTCAAGAAAATCCTGATCCACAAACACTTTATTCGATTGCGTATTCACCCAACCCCGAAGGCTTAAACTGGCAATAATGGCTTGCCTTTGATCTTCCGGAAAGCGCTCAACATTTACCTCCTCATACGGCCACAGGCCTATTACATTAACCACCGTCTTGAACTTCCCTGCCGCGGCATTGGCCTGGCTGTCTTCCACCAGGCCCGAAGAACGCACCGCCACCCGCCCCCAGCCTTCCAGGCGCAGCTTTAAAGCAGGAGTAATTTCTTGCGATGACTCCAGCATCAACCGCCTAAAATTGATTAACCGGGATATCATTCTTCTGTCTACATCAGCATTCTTTACTCTTTCTTTAAGATCCAATAATTTGATTACTACCCTGCTATCCTCAGGAGTATCATTATCATTTTCTATAAAAGCAACGATCTCGGCCCCCTGACTAACAAACAGATCCAAGTAAGCGGTCTCCAGGGCTTTTTTGAACTCCGGCCGAAACTCGCCCTGACCGTCGGCCAGCCAATTCTGATATTCAGCGGTAGTAATAAAGAACCCCGGCGGAACAGCCACCCGGAGGCCCTGCAGAAAAGACTGCGGCACGGCACCATCATGGCCATTGATCGCATTAATAAGCCGATACAGCTCCGCCGAATGCGCACCCTTGCCCCCGATAAGATCCCGGATCCCCGGATCACTAACATCCTGTTTCCAGATTATGCCATCCCTGGCCAGCCCGGCGTTCAAGACCCGGTAACGAGCGTTAAGCAAAGCCGCAATTTTGGTTAAAGAAGGAAACTCCCGCGGCCCATCGATCCCCATAATATCGATGCGCTCCTGCAATTTCTCCAGCCTTCTCAAATATAGCGCATCCTCGGGATTGAGCCGGCGTTCATTGCCGGCATCGCCGTAGAACTTCTGGTCCAGCAATTCCTGCGCGCGGGCCTCCGCCTTTCTGGCCTCGTTGCTCACCAGTAAACGCTCTTTCTCCACCCGCTTACTAAGCTCCTGAAAGATCCCCGACCGCTCTGCCCGGGCCGGAGCCAGGACCGCCTGGGGATCGGCCACACCCCCGTTGGCCAAAGTAACCAGATCTGTCAAACGCTGCCATACCGTTTCTATCCGGTACGCCAAAAGCGCCAACTCATTGGCCGGTAAAACGCCCTCTTTATCGTCTTGCAACTGCTGTTTCACCTGTGTGACCACCTCCCGATACTGGCCGGCCACATTATTAACGATATGGGCCAGAAACTCTTGCAATATCTGAAACTGCCCCGTCGCGGCGCCTTGCAACACGCCCATCATTTGATTAAATTCATCAGGCGTAAGCCGCTCGTGGTCCATAACATCGCTGAGCGCCGCCCTCAGGAAGCCCGGCGCCTCGGAACTTTGCAATATTTCCGCCAAACGCCGGCCGCGCCCTTCAAGCGTTGAATCGCTCCGCCATTCACTATAAGCCTTAAACGCCGCCTGGGTTTTACTGTCCTCCGCCCTGGCTACCAGATAAGCGGCCGCCTGGTGGCCATCGTAATACACCAGGTCGCCCTGGGAAATTACCTGCGTGGTCCGGGAATGGCCCGCACTTTCGTAGGCCACCAGGTCGCGCCCGGCAAAGTTTACCGTGGTCCGCGCACGCTCGGCGGAAGGCGCCGCAAAATGCAAACCCCGCCCGTCGTAGGTTGCCAGCGGCATAATACCGGAAGCCAGCTTGAGCTGGCGCGCACAAATTGAGCCATGGGAATTGGACCCGCCGCCGGTCATTAACAAAGCGCCGCCAGTGCGCGCAACCTCGGCCAAAAGCGCATCGTTACGGGTATCAATACTATTGGACAGTATTATCGCCCCGGCGAACTTGCCCGGGTCGGGTTCCGCTATATCCACCGCCAACCCGAAAGCTGATGCCGCCACATTAACCTGCCCGTTCAAAGCCACCGGACCTACTGCTACACTGCCGACCAGCGCCGGTTGCAAGAACACCTGTTCATCTATTACTCCCAGGTCAGTCACCGGGACCTGCCGCAACCTCTCATAATAATCGACCGTTTCTTCCCCGCCGGCATTTAAACTGCCCGGCGTAAAACGCGCGCTGAACTCATCCTGGATACTTATGTCCCGGGAGCGCAGGATCTCTACCAGATCATTAAAACCCAGCCGGTTATCCGGCAATTGACGCAAACGCCAGGGGTCAAAACGCGGCCGGGCAAAATAGAACTCGCCCATCACCGCTTCGGCAAAGACCGCGCGGCCATTGGCATCCCGCAGAACAAAGAAAGTTATATCTTCACCCAGCCAGGTAAACCGCTCCCGGGTCATGGCGTAACCGCCCACCACCGCCGCCTCGGGCCGCTCGGCCATCAACGGCGCCAGCAGGTCGGCCAGCAAGGCGATACGCGCGCCTTCCTCCCGCTCCTGGGCATTGGCCTGCTCCAGATGAGTTAACAAAGCCTGCACCCGCGAAACCCCGCTCTCGGCCTCAGTGTAGGCCGAATTAACCTGCAAAGCCCCGTTTTCCACAATGATCGCTCCGCTGGCCAGCCTTTTGGCCAGTTCAGCCTGAAACGCATCCAGACGCCGCTGGCCATTGGGCAGGGCCAGGGGAATATGCAAACGCTCGGCCTCCACAGTTAAAGCCTCCCAGGACTTCACCGCGCCCGCCTCAGCCCCAAGACGCACCGCATTACGATCTAAATAGCCGTTGGCCGTCATAAACTCCGCCAAACGCTGTTGCAGATCCGCTAAATTTTGTCCGGGTCTTGCCACGAAGATCTTATTAAGTAGATTCTTTAAAGCACCAAACTGGAATGCGGAAAAAACCGGGAACAAATCCCTATCATCATCCGTCAATAACCTAAGCGGACTCAAGCCGTTTAAAATGTCTCTTGCTCCCAAAACAGCTAACGGATTTACTCTCGTTTCCTGAATAAAACGCATCATATTTGACCAATCAGCCGCCGTCCACCCCATGCTCCACAAGTCCAGATCCTTGCTATACATCAAAACCTGGATGGCGGACTCCAGCCGCGCTATCAACTCCCCGGCCGAGCGCACGCCCGCGGCATTCTCTTTATCGATAACCGCATCAAAATGCATGACCTCGGCGGCCCGGGTAACTTTAAAACCAAAAGCCGTAAAAGCCTGGATCAGCGCTTCAAACCGAATACTGCTGCCCGGCTTATAAGCATTACCGCTATCCGTATAGCCGATCTGGATCATGCCGCCCTGGCTGAAAGGCCGCAGGTCGAAAGCCACCTCGGCGGAATGCAGACCAAGCGTGAAAGCGGCTTCGGCCGAGACATCGTCGGCAGAAATACTTACCACACTCGTATTGGAGGAATCAAACGGGAACGGCGGATCGGCCGGGTGCATAAATTGATTCCGGGCCAAAGCCCGGGCCAGCACCAGCATAGCGCCTGCCACCGGCTTGTCCGGATTCTGCCGGCCATCCAGATAATGGATACCCCATTCCTTACCACCTTGCGCCGACCAAGCCGCAATCCTGGCCACGTGCCGTTTCACATTCATTCTGGCGTAAATGGCGGCCATATTACGATTGGCTTTCTGATGCAGAATATTTATCAGCTCATGAGCAGTAATACCGTCCAGAACCGCAGGGCTTTTTTGTTCTGTAGTTTCAAAAGGCTGGCCGATAAGAGTAGTGGTTTTATCTTTTTGCACCACGTTAACCAGTGCCAGTTCCTGAAAGATAACAGAGGAGGATTCCCTGGCTATCCGGGGACGATCGCCGCCCATGAATTGTTTATACAAACGCAAATAGATCCTGGCCGACGCGCGTCCGCCCTCAAGGTCACCACTATCCGCGGCTACCAGCTCCAGGTCAGGCAGGCCTTGCGGGTGATTATTAATACCATAGCCATCGCCCATAACACCGGCCTTACACAATACCAGGTACACCTGCACAAACTCGCGCAGTTTGGCAAAGAAAGTTTTAACCTCCTCCGCACTGGAGCCTTTTCCCAACAAGGAGAGCAGATCATTATTCAGCCGGATAAACCGCCTGCTCAGCGTCCGCATTTTAATAACCTGCGGATTTGGCTGAGGGATATCTTGCGTAAGCACCTCATAGCGGACCGGAGAGAAACCCAGAGGGTCGATCTCCATAACAGTCCTGTCAGGCGCCCCTGCCGGCCCAGTAGCCTCAATCACCGGCAGAATGCTCCCAATGAAATTATAACCATTACCCGAAGCCAGGCTCGGCGAAGCAAGCCCACCGATTAAAGGAGTAACCGGAGTATTCTGCGACATCGATACCAAGACCACCTGCAAGTGGTCGGCACCGGGTATGGACGGCGCAAATCCCGTGATTTCTACTTGCTCGCCCATTTCCTTAAGAGATTTAATTAAATCAAGCGGACTGAAACCCAACACATTATTCATTCCATTTATCATCCCAGCATAGAAGTTGCCCTGCGCTTGCTTCTGGCCACCTGCCCCCTTGGGATTAGAGGGCGCTTTCGCTGGCGTCAGATCAATACCTCCCGGCGGCATCGGGACGTTAGACCCGCCAGGCAGAATGTATTGCGCGAATGCCGCCAAATACCCGCCATTCTTCAATGCATCGGCAATAGACCCCGTAACCAGCTCCGGCGCGGCAGAAGGCGGCACAACCACCAATTTCTGGGGCAGGTCTAACCAGGCAACTTTCGTACCGGAACTAAAAGACGTCCCTATGACTTTCTTTGGAATGTCAGGGGACATCCGGAAATCCGCCGCGATCTGGCCGCTTTCTCTCGGTAAAGAAGGATCGAAGACCACCGCCTTCAATTCTTCTACCTGTGGCACAAAGACCAGCACTTCTTGACCGCCGGGAGAAAACATCAGATCCACGGCCCCCTCTATGGCCGCCACATTGTTCTGCATCATAAGGATCTTGCCCGAAGCGATCTCCATCAAGATAACATCCCGATTGCTGTTGAGAAAAGCAACTCTCCGGCCATCCAAAGACATGGCCGCGGCCTTTACGGTGGCACCATTGCTAATAGGAACAACCTCAAACATTTCACCCGCCGCTACCGACCAGAATTCCAGCCGGCCATTGCGATTGACCATATAATTATCCGCATTCTGCCCGGTGAACACCCGGGCCGGGGTCGACTTCTGCCCAGGCGCCAGACCGGGGGGCATAGCAGGCAATTCCATTGCATACTCGCCCGACTTGGGAAGGGTAGCAACATCCAGAAGCTGGACATGCCCCGACTCAAACCCCACCGCCAGCTTTCCGCTATTCCCAATAAAAACTACCGAATTTATATTCTCTGGAAAGAAAATCTCTACCCCCGGTTGAGATGTCGGTACCACCATAAGGGATCTTTGCCCCCAGGGATAAGTGGCTGCCGTTCCGTCCAGCAACGGCGAAAGCGCTAATGTAACCTCCAGGTCGATATTTTCGTTGAGCAACGGAAAATAATTTGCAGAGACTTTCTCCCAATCAACACGGCCCTTCCCGGAAATCTCCGAAGGGGTTGCCGCAAGAGACATAGGAGCGTAGATCTTGCCGCTCTCGCGGGTAAAGCCAGCCACTATATGGTTGGTGCCGGGCCAGAAGAAGGCGTTGGTCGTGCCAGGATCGACTGGAAACTCTTTTACCAGCCCCTTACCTTTCTGGAATATCCGCACGGTACCGTTGGCATCGAGCGTAAGCAAATGGTCGGCCTTATCCGAGAATTTTATACTGATCACTTCGGCTGGATGACTGAACTGGATATTTTGCCACTTCTTATCCTGCATCCAAAACCACTTCAGCTCACCCCCTTGAACGCGCGCCTCATCAGAATAGCTATCATCAAATCCAGGTGGTGTATAAACATAACTTGACCCGCCCGCGCTGATTGCGTCCATCTTTTCACCTGTTGAACCATTAAAGAAAGTCAATTTTCCATCCGGCATGATCGCTGACACCAGTAATCCTTCGTGTATAAAATGCGCCACCGGCTTAGCCGTCGGCGCTAACTGGTTCTCCCAAAGCTGACTCCCTTTCTGGTCCAGGACCATAAAACGTCTGTCGGCCGTAACCAGCATAAGTTCGTTCTTAACTGACCATTCGGCATGAACAATACGGCTAGTGATATCCACGCCCATTTCATTATCTCTTATAACGGGAACAAAACCCCCATTGCCAGAGCGTGCCCATAATAAAACAACCGAATTCCAGTTAGAAAAATTACTTACTGTAACCAGATATTTACCATCATCCGAGACTGCAGCCATAGTAATGAGCTGAGAGGACCTTACCCACGTCTCTTTAGCCCCCGGGTCAGTACCCTGAACATGCACCAAACATTCCTCGCTTGCCGGCCGAGGCTCAACCATCGCCATGAACTTCCCGCCAGCCGACAATAACCCCGCACCGCCAGCCAGCCGCAAAGCCGGGCCATACTCCGCTTTTGGCCAGTCCATACTTTGCGAATTAACTTCCGCATGGTCCGGCCCTTTCATAAAACCACTCACCACCGAATGCCGGCGCGTTCCGATGCCAGGCAAGCGGGCGGTAACCTCGGGCTCAACCTCCAGCGAAACACCGCCGGAGAAATATTTACGCGGGATCATTTCGCCGGTGTCCGGATCGGCCTCTTCCCGGATAAGGCTGTAAACACCCTTACGAAAAACAGACAGATACTCCTGGTAGATCCGCTCGCGAGCCTGCGGGCTGGCCGCTTGCGACGGCGCGATCTGGCCCTTATTGGCAAAACCCTGGCCCAGGAGCGAAGCCTTCAGCCGCGCCTTATACCACGCCGCCAGGATAACCGCATTGTAAACCTGCCTTAACCCGGCAAACTGGGCTCCCTCGTTAACTTCCCGGTTAAGCTCCGGCAAAAGCACTTCCCGAGCCACCTCTTCACTGATGCTGTCATTGGCCGGCGCCGATGACGCCAACAGCTCACCCGCGGATCCGGTACCCTGCCGCGCCAGCGCCACATAATCTTTCTCCAGCAAGACTTTCAGGCTGGCTTCACTCACATAAACTATTTTGCTTTCGTCACTGGCCGGCCCTTGGGTCGGCTTCTCGTAAACCACCGCTTTGTCGGGCGCTATCCAGACCTTGGTGAGCGCATCCAGCGGCACATCCACCGTGCCATACTTCTCACGGACGCGGGCATAAACCCGGCGCCAGAACTCCCGGCCCAAAGTGGTATCCGGATGAGTTAAAGACGCGGCCAGACGCTTAAGCACTGCGTCCTGCTCCAGTAAATTACGCCCCATGGCCGTAGCGGCAAAAGCCGCGGGCATGATCCGGTCGGGTTCATACGGGCTTAAGTTTACCCACAGATCTTTTTCGGGAATAGCCAGCGCCACGACGAAATCTTTAATAAGCTTACCGGCCTCAATGCGCAAACCGGCCGCCGAGCGCGCGGTATTGCCTTCTTCCACAATAAAATCGAAAGCGAATGGTTTATCGGGGGAAACACGCAGACCCTTGAGCACCGCCGGCTGAAAGGCGGCCAGAGGCATAACCGGACTCGCCGCAATATCAAGGCGCGGCAAAGCCTGGCCCAATACCGCGGCCGGAAGCGCCGTCTGGGCAGAAAATAACACCGCCACAATAAAAGCCAGCGGACGTTTTATTAAAACGTTATTCAAAGCGAACATCAACATACCCTCAATATGATACAACGCCAGTAACCCTTACCTGTTGAAGTATGCCATATAAATATAGAAAAAACCAATTTACGGCCGAACAGGCAGCTTAGTTAGCACAAGGCATTGGCATGTAACATCTTAGAGAAGACAACTGCAGAGCAATAGAAAATCGAAAATAGACCGCAATGGAGCCTAAATGTTTAATTATTTCTCTATTTTCGATTGCTCCATTGCTCCAGTGTGGTGATTCAAATGTTCAGAAATATATGAATCACCACACTAACGCGGAGGATGGCGGAAATGGACAAAGATGCGGCCGAAGTTCTGGTCGTCTTTCTCAATACGGTGATAACGGTTCTTGTAATTCTTCTCCAGGAAACGCAGGACCGACTTTTTTAACTGGCCACTGCCCTTGCCGGGGATGATCTCTACATATTCGGCGCGCTTGTCAATAGCCTCGGCCATGACGCCGCGCAAAGCGGCGTCGATGGCCGAGGTATTGGAGAAAATATTATGCAGGTCAAGCTTAAGCTTCATATATCACGCAAGATCACTTCTTGTCCGGCGTTTTAATTGGCAGGATACCGGCCATTTCGCCGATCACGTTCACCAGATCACTGCCGGAAGGCACCACGATCTTGGCGTTCGACTTAAGGGCGGTCTCCACCATCTCCAGCCGGCGCAAGACCTGGGCATTGCCCACGAAATACTGCTCGGCCGCTTCATTCACCAGGCGGATCGCCTCGGCTTCGCCTTCCGCCGCCAGGATCTTGGCCTGCTTGATGCCCTCGGCCTTCTTGATCTCCGCACGCTTGGCGCCATCGGCCACTGTCTCGGTGGCAGTGGCATAGTCGATAGCCGCGATCTTCTCGTTCTCGGCCTTTACCACCTTGTTCATGGTTTCCTGCACATCCTTAGGAGGATCGATCTCTTTAAGCTCAGTGCGCACGATCTGCAGGCCCCAGCTCTCGGTCTCCCTGAGCAAAACGGAATGCAGGTCGGCGTTGATCTTGCCGCGCTCGCTATTGGCCGACTTGAGCGTCATAGTGCCGATAATATTGCGCAAGGTGGTCCGCGCCAGGTTCACGATCTGGTACTGGCAGTTCTGCACGTTATAAACCGCGTTCTTCACGCTTTGTTCGTCCGAGCGGATCTTGAAATAAACCTGCGCGTCGACCTTGGCATTCAGATTGTCATTGGTAATGATCTCCTGAGGATTGGCCTCGATCATCTGTTCGGTAACATTAAGGATATAAATCACCTCGATCACCGGAAATATCCAGTTAAAACCCGGATTGGCAAAACGATTGTACTTACCCAGCCGTTCAATAAGCCCGCGTTGGGTAGGCCGCACAATGCGTATCCCCGAGATAAAAACCACCACAATACCAATAAGGACAAAATAAAAGATCTCTGATGACATGTTACCTCCTGTAGTAAAGTTATGGGATTGTCGATCGGACTAACATTAACTCTTATTCAGGGCCGGTCAAAAGCCCCAAGAACTCTCCTGCCTGATCATAACTTATGGATTAACACCGCAATATTGTATACGATACCTGACGCCAAGAGGCGACATAAAATTACCCGGCTTGATCTGAATAACTTTAATCTTAATGGATTTATAAGCAGTACCCGCGGGCGGAGCAATATTGACCGTACGTTCCGATGCAAACGGCCAGCCAACGTCCTCAGTACAGCCGGTCCCGTTAACCGTATTGATCTTGTCCAACACCGTATTTCCACCGCTCGCATCCACCGCGTTAATAACACCACAATTGTCTATAGCCACATAGATCTTCCCGGAACTGAATCCGGCCGGCAAGGGAATATCTTCCGTAAAGTCATCGGCGGTGACTATTTTCGTCACGACAAAAGACTCCGTAGTAAAGGACGGATGCCAGCCGTGTCCGCGCCGGTAAAGAAACACTTCATCCGTGGTCCAGCCCAAAGGATTAAGCGGATAATTGGAAGCCAGCTCGCATGATGGCACACCTGAACAGCCCAGAGGATTACCCGCTAAAACAGCTCCGGTGCCGCAAGGCAGTAATTGACACGCCGTGCTGGTTGCGCTGGTCGGGCCATAGCCCTTGTTACAACGGCAAGCAGTACAATTGGCCCCATTATCACAATCCTCACCGGAGTCGCGCAGGCCATTGCCACACACGATCCTGACACAATCTTTACTCGGGGGGGTAGTGGGCTGCCAGCCAGCCTGACAAGCGCAATTCTCACAACCATTGCCCCCGTCACATTCTTCCCCGTTATTACGCGTAACTCCCATAAAAGCGACCCCATTACATGTTTGCAACTTGCACGCTTTCCCCGGAGGCGTTGTTGGCACATAGTCCGGCAAACAAGTACAATTATTACACCCTCGGCCGCCGTCGCACTGCATACCCGCAGTCACCACCCCGCTGCCACAAACACAAGCCGCGCACGTTCCGCCGCAGTCAACTGCCTGTTCACTGCCGTTAATAATACCGTCACTGCAACTCGGAAGAACACAAGCCGTACCATTAAAGAAATAACCATTCCCGGAATTGCACGAATAGGTACAACTGTCAGCCACCGGCGTTGCACTATATGTAGCATAGCCCGAAGGCGACCAGGCTGCTGTTGCTGCGTTATATACCTGAGTAATGCTCGCCGGGGGATTAAGCACCTGGGCAACATTACTGCCGGGCAAGACGCACGCCATAACAGCCGACAACTGACATACCGACGCGGAAGAGTTCCATACGTAGCCCGTGTTGCATTTAAATCTGCACTGAGTGGTAGATGGCGTCAAACTATATACTGTAGTACTGGCAGGTTGACCCGAACTCAAACCGGGACAAACCAGATCCCACAGACCAACACGAGTACAGGTGATCTGCCCGGTCGTATTAAACACTGCTGAAGTCGGACTCTCGGTTGCGGGCAAAATACACGGCCAAATCTCGGTATTCCACCGGCATATAGCGTTACAGCCATCAGCTCCGTCACACTGCTCGTCCGGGCGATCTATGCGCCCATTACCACATAACGGAGCTACACAAGCCGAGCCATTCCAGGTAGTGTAGGCATTGCAATCATACTGACATGGCCCCTCGGAAGATCCGTCATAATGCGCCCCCATCACTGGAACGCCCCCAGGACCAAAAGGAACCGCAGACGTCGGAGTTGACCAAGCCTCACACTGGTCTCTCCCAGGCGTAATGCATGTTTTAGTAATTTTTTCGTTTGGCGTATGTAATTTATGCTTTAAAGGATCATCCACAACACAAGAGACCTCTTGCACTTCTAACTGACAACTGCTTGTGCACCCGCTGAAATCTGTATCACACTGCTCCCCGGGTTCTATTATCCTGTTCCCACACCTGGCACAGGCAACCCCATTCCAGACCAGCCCCGCGCCACTGCACACACTTTCACACACTGCCGCAGTATTAGCGGTAACCATCGACCAGGGCGTATCATTCACCGGTATACTGTTTTCCTCGAAAGCGGAAGCCGGAACTGCACCAACCGGACGCGTGCCCAGGCAAGTATTAGCCTTGCAACTTTGAACGTTTGTATCCCACCAGTAACCGGCATTGCAACATTGCAACTTGGCGAACATCGAGTCCACTGCATTATTGGCTTGCCTGACACCCATAACCATATTGTTCTCACACAGGACATCAGCGGCCGAAAGTCCATTTGCATCGCTGGCCGTCATATGCATCCAGCCATCGAAATTACAGAAAACGCCGCCTGCCGGAAACCCGGCCGGAATACTGCCGTCATCACAAGTGCTTATAGTGGGCGGAAGCGCTGTCGAACTGTTCAGGCATATTTTTTTCAGGAAGCCGCCGGAACAGACCAATGTATACGGATCGGAATTATTGGATGAATTATAAGCGGTCATTTCCAAAGCCCCTACGGTCGGACAAACCACCCGCAGGTCAGAATAATTCAAAACCACACCAGGATTGGCCGCATTCTTGACTGCCAGCAAACGGCCCTTGCTACATTGGAAGGCCAAGTCTATAGGGGCAGAACTTGACGCCCTGGTGTTAATAATACCCGACGTTGCCTCACACGCAATACCGCAAGAATCCGGACAGGGGGCGCAAGAACCACCGCAATCAACTCCCGCCTCACCGCCATTCCTGGTGAGATCCGAACAAGTTGGCCCGGCCACACAGGCAGAACACGAAGGCCCGCCGCAATCGACGCCGGTTTCCGCGCCATTTTGAATGTTGTCCGTGCAAGTCGCAGTGTCCTGACAGGCCCAGGTTGCTCCGGTGGCTACGCAAGCCTGGTTTATCGTGCAGACAATTCCACAAGCGCCGCAATTGGCGGCCTGGGTAATATTGGTTTCACAACCATTAAGACTGCAATTGTTGTCGCAATTCGCACTTCCGGAGGAGCATTGACACTCGTAAGAACCCGGAAATTTGGCATCAACAAAGCTTTTCCATTCTTTATACGTTCTGGTCGGAATAAAGAACGAAGGTTCAGTTGATGATTTCTGAATGACTTTATCCCCATACTTAGTAGTACGCAAGTCCGCCGGCATAAACAAAGTAACCGGCTGATCGCCGTCGATTATTACCCCGTTGATATCATAATCCTCCATCATATTGTCTTTGTACTCTATCTCAACCGCCGAAGGAGAAGCGCCAACTTGGGCAACCCTTTTTATATCTATAAAACTTCTAAAGTTATAGATAGTAGGAGTATATACATTCGCAGGCGTACTCTTTTTACGACCACCGGATTGCCCCGCACTCTCCGCCGCGATTGCCGCGGCCTGTTCAACGGTATAGAAGTTATCCTTGGTATTCGAAACATTATTGTTAGTCATTGTCCAGGCCCAGGTTTCGCTGGCGGCAGACACCAGCATCGCCAGGCTGAGGGCTAATAGAGGAAGACTGAAGTGCCGCGTTGCTCGATACGTATGAACCTCCTGGTAAAAGATAGCAACAAAGAAAACCAGAAACTCATGCCTCGCACCCAAGAAATTAAGCGCCAGAATGCCGCTCGAATGTTACAGGCCTACCTTAAGTATAGAACATTCCTTGGTCATAAGCAATGGCATTTCAATGATTTGGAGAAAACGTTACCAAAAAAAGCGGTACCTGTTGGCAGCCAACAAGTAAACTGCAGACGAAGAGAGTTCGAAATCAAAATATATTGTTGCAAACCATGTTTTACCCCTTGTAAAACAATTCTATCCGCACCCGGCCACAGCCCAGAGCTCACCCCTGGCTGATGCGGTTGCGTTCCTCGGTCAAACGGGACTTCTCACTGCCCAGCTCGCGCATTTTTAACTGGATCTCTTTAAGCCGGCGGCCGCACTCTATGGCTTCCTCGCGGCCCCGGCCGGTGAAAGCGGTATTCATTACCCGTGATTTAACATACGTCTCGGTCTCGAGGTCCTTTTCTTCCTTCTCGATGACCTTAAGGCGGTTCTTGATCTCGGTTATACGCTTTAATGCCTGCTCATGTTTCTCCCGGGCGGCCCTTAAATGCTGGGGCTCATTCGGGTCATGCTTGGGCTTCTTTTGCGCTTCGTACGCCTGGCGGGCCGCGGCTTTACGGGCATTCTCGTCCTGCACAGAAACACGCGCCTGTTTTTTATCCAGGTAATAATCCAGGCCGCCGGGGTACTGGCGGATATCGCCGCCTTCGACCTCGGCTATATGATTGGCGATCTCACGGATGAAATACAGGTCATGGCTGATAAAACAGATCGTGCCGCGATAATTCTTGAGCGCTTTTACCAGCGCCTCGACCCCCGCCACGTCCAGGTGGGTAGTCGGCTCGTCCAGCAAAATAAGATTGGGCGGATTAATGAGCAATTTGGCCAGGATCAAACGGCTTTTCTCGCCGCCCGAAAGCACGGCCACCGGCTTGAACACATCGTCGCCATGATAATTGAACATGCCCAGCAAATTACGGGCCTGGGTCTGCGGAAAACTGCCGCCCACCGCACTGAGCAACTCTTCCAGCGCCGAGCGGTTGGGGTTAAGCACATCCAGGCGGGTCTGGGAGAAATACCCCATTTTGACCCCATGCCCCAGGCGGCGGGTGCCGCTGTCGTAGGGAATAACATCGGCCAGGATCTTGAGCAAGGTCGATTTACCGGCGCCGTTGGGGCCTACCAGGCACACCTTCTGCCCCTTGGTGACCTCAAAATTAAGGTCGGTATAGATCACCTTGTCGGTATAGGACTTTTTGATATGCTCCAGATTCAGCACCGTATAACCGCTTTCGGTGGTCTCGGGGAAATTGAATTCCTTTATGCTGGTGCGGGTGCGCGGCAGGTCCACGCTCTCGTCTTCCAGCTTGTCGAGCATCTTCATCTTGTTCTGCACCGCCGAAGCCCGGTTGGGCTGGGCGTGAAAACGGCTGGTAAAACGCTCCAGCTGGTCTTTTTTCTTGTCGATGACCTTCATGCGCTTTTCCAGCGTGCGGTATTCCAGGTCTTTCTGCTCCTCGTAAACGTCGTAACTGCCCTTGACCTTGGCCATCCGGCCGTTCTCGAGCACTATGGTATAGTTGGTAACGTCGTTAAGGAAGATCTTGTCGTGCGAGATCATGATGAAAGAGCCCGGGTATTTACCCAGGAACTCCTTGAGCCACAGCGTGGCGGAAAGGTCCAGGTAATTGGTCGGCTCGTCGAGCAGAAGCAGGTCGTAATTATAGGTAAGCAGTTTGGCCAACAGCGTGCGCATTTGCCAGCCGCCGGACAACTGCACTATGGGCTTGTTGAATTCATTCTCCTTGAAACCCAGCCCGGCGAGGATCTTTTCGGCCTTGTGCTCCAGGTCGTAGATGCCGAGCGCTTCGAGCTTCTCCATTACATCCCCGTAACGGTGCTCGCCGCAAAGATTTGTTTCCTCCAAACGGTGCTTTTCGTCCAGCAAGCCGCGGATCTCGTCGTCTCCTGAAGTAACCTCCTCCATCACAGTGCGCGCGGAATCAAAATGCGCTTCCTGCGGGAGGTAACCGATCTTGATCCCGCGCTGGGCAGTGATATTGCCCTGCGTGGGCTGCATGTCGCCCATTATCAAATGGAACAGCGTAGTCTTGCCCGCGCCGTTGGGCCCGGTGAGGCCGATGCGCTCGTTACGGAAAATGCTTAAGGTCACATTATCCATGAGCATGCGCTCATCGAAGTTTTTGGAAACGTTGGTTAAGGAGATCATAGCTGGTCTTTGGGGTTAGGCTTTTCTGAAAGGCTTCTTGTTAAAAGGCTTGGGAGAATTGGCCGAAGAATGCACATCGGAATCGGCGTGCCATTCGCGCGTATTCGAGAAGCGGCGTTTTTCCGAATTCGAGGAAAACAGCGGTTTGGCGCCAAAGGCCGGGCGCTCGGTACTGCGGCGCGCTTCGCCCGCACGCGGGGTACTGCGATGCCCTTCCCGGGAAGAATATTCCGGTCGCGGCGCACGCGGACGCGACTCATCCGGACGCCCGGACGCCCGCTCGGCATAGGGCCGCGGCTGACGCGCCCCCTCCGAACGACTACCTTCTTTAGGCACATAAGGCTTGCGGCGCGGATCCTGGGGACGGCCGGCGCCGCCCTCTCTGGGCACATAAGCACTGCGGCGCGCTTCTGCCGGGCGGCTGTCTACCCGGGGAGCATACGCACGAGGACGCTCTTCACGCGCGCTACTGGTCCGGGAACGCTCCGGCCGCGCACTGCCGGCGCGTGGACGTTCAGGGCGCGCACTGCCGGCCCGCGGGCGTTCTTCCCGAGCATTGCTGCGCTGGCCTTCACGAGGCTTGAATTCCGGACGCGGCGCACGCGGGCGCTCGTCGCTTAATCTCTGTTTTTCCCGCAAGTTATTCTCCCTCAACAAACGCTGTTCCCGGTTAAACTCACCCCGGCCGCGGCGGCCCACGTATTTCGGCTCGTCGACCGGCTTGACCTCATTCTTCTTTACTCCCCGCGCCGCCGAACGCTTGATGCGCTTTAACAGCATGGCCTCTTCTTCCGAAAGCCGGCGGTACTCGCCCCGGGGCAAACTGCCCAGCTCGAGCGGCCCCTGGCTTAAGCGGCTTAAATACACCACCGGATGGGAAATAGCATCGGCCATTAAACGCACCTGGTGCTTGCGGCCCTCGTGGATCGTTATCTGGAATTCACTTACGTCTTCCCCCGCCCGAATAAGCGCTACCACTGCCGGCGCGGTCTTTTTGCCGTCAATAATAACACCGGCTTCCAGGTTACGGATCTCGTCGGCAGTTATCTTGCCGCGCACCCGCACCAGATAGGTTTTATTCACATCATAGCTCGGATGGGCCAGCTGGTTCGCCAGCTCGCCGTCGTTGGTGAACAAAAGCAGGCCCTCGGTATCCTTGTCCAGACGGCCTACGGGACGCAAATGTTTCAATTCCTTGGGCAGCAGGTCCATCACCGTGGCCTCACCGAACTGCCGCTCGCAACTGGTCACATAATTCTCCGGCTTGTTCAGCATGACATATTCAAAGATCTTGTCGTTCACCAGGCGCGCATGAAAATGCACTTTATCCCTAGCCGGATCCACGTCGGTAGAAGGCTCCAGGTTGACCCGGCCGTTCACCGCCACCGCGCCGTTCTTGATGGCCTCAAAAGCCTTGCGCCGGGAGAGTATGCCGTTGTGGGATAAAAAAAGCATGAGTTTCATAATTTCAACCTGTGGTCCGTATACGCCGCTGTACCGGCCTTCAGGACAACATCCTTTGTCTTACCGCTTCATAGATCATTATCGCCGCGCTCACCGATACGTTCAGCGAATCAATACTGCCCCGCATCGGAATACGCACCTTGTCATCGGCGTTACGCAGCCAGAAATCGCTTAAACCATCCTGTTCACTGCCCAATACAATAGCACAAGAGCCCGCTAAATCATTGTGAAAATATTCACGCTCCGCCTGAACCACCGCGGCCAGGGTGCGAATGCCCTTCCCGCGCAGGAACTCCACCGCCTCACGGCTGGTGCACATCACCGTCGGCACGGTAAACGCCGCGCCCAGGCTGGAACGCACCACGTTCGGATTGTAAATGTCGGTCAATTCATCGCAGACCAGCAAGGCTTCCACGCCCGCGCCATCGCAAGTGCGCAGAACCGCGCCCAGGTTCCCCGGCTTCTCCACCCGCTCCATCACCACCACCAAAGGCCGGGCCGAAAGCTTGAGGCTGGCCAGGCTGTGCTCGGGTTGTTCCACCAGCGCCAGCACGCCTTCCTTGCGGTCGCCATAAGCCATTTTGGCGTAAACACTGCAGACCGAATCGAACACCCGGACCTGGGCGGCTTCCAGCTCGGCCACCAGATCGTCGGGGCAATGGTAAACGCCTTCCCGGCACACATACGCCCCGGCAAAACGCACGCCTGCCCTCAGCGCCTGACGCACCTCGCGCACGCCTTCCACGATGGTTAAACCCTTGGCCTCGCGCGTTTTCTTGGTGCGCAAACGCACCACGCGCTTGATGCCCGAATTCTGCAGGCTGGTTATTTTCTCGACCGGCATAGGATCTTTCCCGGATCAAAACAATCAGTTATTTATAATGCGCTCTTAAGCGCCTGGCATATTTCTTTATTCAGGGTGAATTTATCTGTCCGCCAGGACGCGGCCATGGCTTTCCGGTGTTCCGGCCACAGGCTCGCCCAGGTATCCCAGCCGAACACCGGCCCCATGCGATTCACCCAGGGGTCATTGGGGTAATAACTGAATATTCCGTCGGGATACATAAAATGCTTGACCGCTTTCCAGGTCCAGTAACTCCAGTGGATCTCGCACGCCTGAAAAGCCGCGGTAATGTCTTTCACCCACACATCATCGCCGTACAGCCCCCCGCGAGCATTGGTGCCGAACTCGCCGCACCACAGCGCCCGGCCGCGCTTGCGCGCGATAGCCGCCAGCCCTTCCATACGCTTACGGATAACCGCCCGGCCTTCCCCGGCCAACGGGTATTTCAGGCCCGGCACCAGGTTAAAGGTAAAATCCTGCGGTTTATACGAATGGATCCCGAGCACCAGCTTATCGTCGTCGAATACATCCAGGCAGGCAATATCCTGCGCCCAGGTATTACCTTCCACAAATAGAATATGCTTTGTATCGACCGCACGGATAGCCTTGATCGCGGCGTGATAATACGCGTTCATCGGAGCCGGATCTTTAATGACCGTTTCATTCAAAATATCGTATCCGATCACCGCCGGTTCATCTTTAAAGCGGGCGGCAATAACCTGCCACAGCGCGGCGGCCCGCTGTTGATAAACCTTGGAAGAATAAAAAAGGACCCGGCCGTCGGAGTCGGCATGCCAGTCGTGGTTCTGGGCACCCGGCACCGCATGCATGTCCAGTATCAGCCGCAGGCCATGCCTCTTGCCCCAGGCCACTGCCTGGACCAGGTACTGCAGGCCGTCCTTAGAATATACATACGGAGCGGTTTCAATTAATTCGTAATGGAACGGCAGGCGCACATGATCGAACCCGCACGCCGCGATCCGCCGGAAATCATCTTCCACAATGAAATTGGCGCGAAAAGCCTTTTCAATCTCCTGATACGCTTTCTCACCCCGGGCCTTGATGAAACCGTCCCGGAAATACCGATGCCCGCGGTTGGGGGCATGCAGGAAATAAGCCTCGGGCATTAACCAGCCGCCGAGGTTAACGCCTTTTAAATGCACCGGCCGGCCGCGCTGGGTAATGCGCCCCTGGTGTACTTTCAGGAAATCCATTGGCTTCTCCATCAGGCCGCCTTCCTGGCCGAGGAGTATTTCTCCAGGTCATAAACGATCTGCTTTGAGGGCATGGGGATCTTGTCGATGCGCACCTTGCCCTTGGCGAAGAAATCCGTGGCCAGCGTGTCGTGATAATCGGAGAAGATCACCACCCGCTGGACCCCGGCGGCAATAAGCGCCTTGGCACAGGTTGTGCAGGGCATATTGGTAACATAAGCCGTGCCGCCGTCGACGATATGCCCCTTGCGGGCGGCCTGTACGATGGCGTTCATCTCGGCGTGATTCGTGCGCACACAATGATTCTCCACCACCAGACAGCCCACATCCTCGCAATGGTCATCGCCGGGGATAGACCCGTTATAACCGGTGGCGATCACTTCGCGGTCCTTCACCAGCACACAGCCGCAATGCATCCGCGGGCAAGTGGCGCGTTCGGAAGCGATCATCGCCAGTTTCATGAAATATTCGTCCCAACTCGGTCTGGCCATAAAGTCTCTCCAAAGGGATTATTAATATTAACGGGTTAATAATAACATATAATATCGAAAGGTCAACGCGGGCCGGGCTCCCTCCAGTGATTTTCCAGATGATCTTCTTGAACAGCCAGATCGTATCGATACGTTATCAGGCTCCTGGGCTCAGCCATTTGATGCATGATAAAAACAAATCAACACTCCAGATGTTTAGCGATGGCTGTTCATGAGCCTGGACAAAACGTCGCACATCAGCGCTGACCGCGGCCCAGTCCATGGCACGGATGCGCTCACAAAGCCTGGCGTAACACCAAGCCTGGTCCACCAACACCTTCTGCCCCGCCCACGGACCGTTCTGTTCGATCGCCGCAGACAAAAATGTCAGGTTCGGCCTCGTCCGTCGAGCAGAATAAAAAAGAAGATCATACCAGTCCCTCCCTTTAACATATTCCCGGCAAAGCAAAGCATGCAATTTACCCGCCAACAAACTAGGCTCATCCTGACAAACAATATCGGCGGCAAAAGGAAACATCAAATATTTTACCTCATGATTACCACCAGCCGGAGGATTCGTATCGATCTCCATTTTAATCCTGATCTTGGCCATGGAACGATCCTGGCGGATATGCTGAAGATGCAACACCTTGCCCAGGGACTCATCCTTCAAAAAGACCTTCTGCACCGTTGACTTCTGCCTCTCTCGATCAACGACTTCCAGGCGATACCCATAAGCCGCAAATTCTCTGGCCATGCCGGGCAAATACTTCTCGAGTTGAAAATCCTTCTCCGGAGCCTTCAAAATAAAATCCAGATCCTCAGAAAACCGGTTGAGGGCGTAAAAAATCCTGAGACATGTTCCTCCCTGAAATGCAGCGTGAGCAAAAAAGTCCGTACGGGAAAGCGCCGTCAAGGCAATTTCCTGCGTGATCTCCCGGATCGCCTGTTCTTCTTCCTGCCGGGACGCGCAACGATAACTGTCGAGTTTCTTTTGGATAATATCAATGCTCATCGCCAGCCTCCAGTGACCGTAAAAAATCCTGAATTCTTTTTTGTGGATAATTCTGCCGATTCCGATGGATCTCGGCCCTTGAGATCTTTCCTAACAAGTCGCGATCAACCCGCATGCCCTCAACTACCGGCCCCCATCCGATCCAGTTCTTTTTATAAATATAAATGTAATCCAGAAGAGCTTTAAATGGCCTGGCCATCATGACTCCGTTATCCAGACGATCAACACCGTCAAAAAAGATCTTCGATGGTACTGAAGCAAAACTGAACGTTTTCAGGGATGATTTGAATTCCTTGGCCTTTCCCAGAGAGGCGCTGGTAACCGACGTAACCGATTCGGGAATCCAGCCATGGAAAGATAATGCAGACTCGAAACTAATATACGACGGGCCATAAATCCGCTGAGCCGCTTCGAAAAGGTCAAAGGGCCGCCGGCGATACTTCTCCGCCAGGCAATATAGTCCTCGGCGAATTTGGACAATCTCTCCGCAAGCCATCGCACGTTTTAATAACGAATACCTTCTCCCCGCGGAACCCGTTACGCAGGACATCAAAGCAGCATGTGAAAAAATATCTGCATCAATTTGGTCAATAATTACTTCGGTAAGTTTTGTCATATATTCCAGCAACTGTCATCATTCGCCAGTTTCTGGAATAAATATAGCATGAGGTTCATAGGAAAACAAGAAAAAATGTCATGTACCCCACCAGCCCAACGGGTAACATTGTTCAATGAGTCAACGGGACACATACAATTCTTGCCTTGCTTGCTTTTCAACAATAATTGTATGTGTCCCGGTTTTAATTGGGATTAACGGTGATCTCACCCGAGACGCCGTTGGCGTAGTTGGGGCGGTCGGCTTTGTAGATGTAGAAATTCGGCACGGCTTTGAGCACTTGGCCGGTGCGGTTGGTAACCCGAAAGGCCATTGGGCGATTGGTGTTGGGCTGAAAACTTAATGTCTGCCAGCGGTTACACACATTATTCACCGCCCCCAGGCCGATCGTCAGCCCGGCAGGACAAGAAACAAAAAGCTTACTGCTCACCGCATCATAAGGGACACTGAACGTCATGCCCACGGTCTGCCCGGAAACCGCCGCCACCCGCTGGGGCGTGATCTGCTGGGTGATGCGGCTTACCGTGATCGTGTCGGAAACCGGCAAAGACCAGTTTCCGGCCGCGTCCATGAACCGGGCGTAAACGGTCTTTACCCCGTCGCCCGCCGAGAGCGTCCAGTTATACTCCGCGCTGTAGTCTGTTTCTGTCCAGTGCGCTCCGTCGTTGGAAAACTTCATCCGTGCGCCCGTGCCCATGCCGCTGGTCGCGTCACTGGCCGACAGGGCCAGCACCACCTCATTCTGTGCGGTGAACGGCGCTCCGGAATTAATTACAATGCTACCAGTGGGCAGGTCGCTGTCGATGATAACAGACCCGGAAATTACCCCCGACACATTACCGGCCGCATCGATGAATTTCGCATAAACTGTTTTTACCCCTTGCGAACCTTTCATGGTCCAGGCTTTTGAGGGCGCGTATGGCTCCGGTGTGGTCCACACAGTGCCGTCATCGGAAAACTGCATTTGAGCGACCCCGCTTGTTGCATCCGAAGCGTTTAAGGTTAACGTTACCGACGGATCAGGCACCGCCGCCGATCCGCTGTTAATAATGATCGTGCCGGGGACGGGAGGGCGCGTGTCCAGAATGATCGTATCGGAATAATACGCATAACCGGTAGCACCTTTTTTCCAAATCTGCCCAGTAACCTTTTGAGGCCCATCCGACCCAAACAATTTAAACGTTGCCTGAGTCGCGAATGGCTGCCAGCTTCCGGTCACATCAAACCCATATCTTATCGAATAATCAGATTTTGGCTTTGAAGGATCCGGTAAATTAAAATTCAATGTCACATTTTGCGTATTCGTATAAACGGCATCATTATTAATGTAGAAAATGTTAAGCCCGATCGTCCAGTCTTTCGGCTCAGACCAATTCCCCGCTTTATCCATCACCCGCACGGCCACGTTCTTGCTACCGCTTCCTGCCGACAATGTCCAAAGCTTTTCGTAAACATAGGGCTCGGGCGGTGTCCAGTCCGCGGTATATTCGTAATAGTTTTTCCTGACCAGATTCTCGGAAAACTGCATGAGCTCCGGGCCGGAACCTTCTCCTTCATCGACCAAGATATGCAAAAGCACCTCTCGCGACCGTGTCTGCATTTCAGACTTTTTATTAATATAAAAATTCACAATCGGTGGATCCTTATCCACAATAATGGAACAAGTCACCACCGGGCCCCAGTTGCCCTGCTGATCACTGAACCGCGCATAAACCGTTTGCGGCCCCGCAAACCGAGAATAATCCAGATACCAGCACCAGGTTAGCTGATACGGCTCAGGGGCGTTATACCATACATCCTTGATCGTTGTTAATTGCATTTGAGTCTGGCCTACGATCCCATTGGGATTGTATATATGCAGATCAACATACCCAAAACTGGCATACTCTTTTTCAACGGTCAATGTTGGCAATACCGGAAGCGACTTATCGATCTTCAAATCCCAGGGCGCAGTCTTGATCGCTTCCTTATTCCCTGCCTTATCCACCGAATAGTATTTGAGGCGATAGACACCATCCGGAAGTTCTAACAAACCGGTGCACAAGATCGAAGGATCGCTCCCATCCACTGAATAATATGTTTGACTGACCCCCGACATATCATCCACCACTGTAAACTGTAAAGAATAATTCCCCGGCTCCTTCGGCACTTTCACCGTGGTCTCGGGCGGCGCTATATCCACCGCCTGGATAGTCGCACGCGTTCTTGTTTCCAACCCCATCATATCCTTGACCAAAACCAGCACGGTCCTGGGACCGTCCCCCGGATAGAGCGTCCAATTAATATCTGAAGACAGATCCATCTGAGTCCAGTGAACCGCATCATTGGAGATTTGAATCACCGGATCAATACCGCTCCCGCCTTCATCGCTGGCCGTCACCGTCACACTCACTTCCGAAGATATTGTTTCATCAGCCCCGCCATTGATCTGCAATGTTACCACGGGAGGCGACGCATCAACCACAAACGAACGGGGCGCAACCTTCACCGCCTCCTTGTTTCCCAGGGTGTCCACCGCATAATACGCCAGGGTATATTGCCCGGAAGTGGTAAAAACCACCGTCCCACCGCAAGATTTTCCCGGACAATCGCCAGGAAGCAGGTTAAACGGCTTACCGCCCGTAAGCGAATAGTAAATTTTGTCCACCCCGGACACCGCGTCCGTTGCCGTCAACCGGAGCTCTGAGTTCAGTTTGATAAAACCATTGTCCGGGATAAGCGCGTCAAAGGTCGTTACCGGCGGCGTTGTATCAACGATCTTTGAAACCGAACTGACCGCCGACCAGTTGCCGGCTGTATCACAAAACTTCGCATAAACAGATTTGATCCCATCACCCGGGGGAAAGGACATGTGCTTCGAAACAGCGTAGGGTTCCGGTGACATCCAGGAAAGGCCATCGTACGAGAACATCATCTGCGAATTGAGCCCCATCCCGCTGAGCGAATCGGCAGCCTGCAGCTTCAATTCAATATCGATCCCGTTAGCATCCATCGTTGTATTTACGATCTCCATTGTGCCTGAGGGAGGCGTTGTGTCTACCTGGATAGAATAAGGGAGCTCCCGAACATCCTCCGTGATCCCGGCTTTATCAACAGAAAAGTATTTTACTGAATGCACGCCTTCCTGGGTAATCGTCACCGGCCCGGTATAATCAACGGCCGACAACCCGTCCAGCGAATATTTGATCGCCGCCACCCCCGAATTATAATCTTTTGCATACAACCGGAACGTCTGCGCCCCGCCCCAGCCGGGCTTTAACCCGAAAAGAGTGGTGATCGGGGGCTCGGTATCGGCCGGGCACTGATCGGCCACCGTTAACAGAACCCCGTTACTGGCCCCGCCGCTTCCTGACAATGACACTGTCCCGGAAGAAACATCCGCCGGAAGCACCACCGTGATCCGGGTATCCGTCCACGACAACACCGGCAATGGCTTGCCATCAAGAAAAACACGAGATCCCTCCTCTTCCCGGTCGCCAAACCCGGTTCCGCTAATGGCAATGGTAGAACACCGCGACGCGGCCGCAGGCTCGACCGCCGTGATAAACGGCGGGTACGACATCTTGAACAAACGGCACGTCCTGACGGTATACGGGCCGAAATCCCCATTCACATACTCATAATCCATCCACATGACCCAGGAACCGGATACCGCGGGATAAAGATGGTCTTTTTTATCAAACAGGGTTAACTGAAAATTCGACTGTCGTGTCAGGTCATTCATGAAAATATGATAATTCCGGCCGTCACGGCCGTCGGCCCACACCACCTTGTTGTCATTGAACCGGGGAAAAGAATACACCGCGCTGGTTTGATCCAGCACCCGCTCCGGCCCATCCCCCTGCGCCAGCATGATCGAGGTACCATCCATGCCACTGCGGCGAAGCCAGACGATCTTGTCCTCGAATAACTGCGGCAGAACATCATCACTCTTGTTACTGGTAAACTGCCGCTGAACCTGCGTCTTCATGTCATAAAGGAAGATATCGTAATTGCCGTTACGCCGATCGAACCAGGCCAGTTTGTCACCCGACAAAGGGCCCCCCAGCAGATACTGCGGGAACGGATTCTCCGAGATCGGGGTTTCAATGCCTTTCACAAAATCATACATATACAGGTCGTACTGGCCCTCCACCTGGTTGCTGTGCCGCAGGTCCATCCAGGCAACCTTGTCGCCGGAAAGTTTGGGCCAGGTCTGATGTGTGGGATAATTGGTGATCTGCCGCTCGACACCCGAAGGGTCCCGCCAGAAAATATCCGCCGAGGTTAGACTGCCCCACATCGGCACATTCGTCTCCACATTGTTCCGGCGGGCAAAGACGAGACGGCCATTATCGAGGTCCGGCGTAAGATCATTATTCTTTGCGGAAGTCAACTGCTCGAGCTTGCCCGACGCAATATCAAAAGAGATCAGATGCAAAAACCCGTCGCGGGTTTCATGCCAGATGATCTTGCCTTCCTTCATGATCCACGTGCTGGTATTGATCGCCGGCACGGGGATCTCATCCAGAGTGACCGTGGTCAGCGACACGGGTTTTGATACCTGATGAATATCATCACGCACCGTGAAAACCAGTGAATAAGTCCCGCAGTCACTTCGAGCCGGCGTCCAGGAAAGTGCTCCGGTCGTTGAATCAAGACTCGCCCCCACCGGCAACCCGGCGGCTGAATACGTCAACGTCCCCTGCGGCGTAGCCGGATCATCGGTATCACTGGCCGTCACCACAAACCTGTTCGGCTGGCCCACCACCATCGCCATGTTCGAAACATTAAATACCGGTTCCTGGGACACATTGTCGACATTCACTCTCACCGACACTTCCCTGTCCTTGTCGGCGACCGATAAAACAACGGTCAAAATCACCTGTTTTTCCGGCATCACCGCCGTATTGACCGACGCCAGCCGTCCGTTTGTAACGGCACTCTGGAACGAACCTAATCGGGTCCGGTCTTCAGGATGATCGCCCGGCGCCCAGAATACTTCGTAACCGTTAAACCCCTCCGGCAATGCCGCCGTTCCAACCAGATCAACAATCCCCCGCACATAGCTGAACGCTTGCGGGCTGGTAATGATCGGGCTCTTTTGCGCTTCCTCACACGCTTTGCGCGCATCTACCCGGCCAAACCCGAAGTAAATATCTTTGCCATCATTGTTCACATCCACGGCCGTTGACTGCAGGATGCTTTTCACCTGATCCGTATTGAGCGCCGGGTTCACTCCCAGCATTAACGCCGCTACACCGCTCACATGGGGCGCCGCCATCGACGTGCCCATCGCACGCATATATTTCGCGCCCATTTCTGCTGTCAACGGATAGAACGTCTGGCCGCCGGCCCCATACATATCCGTCCCCGCCGCCCGTAACGACACGATATTCACTTTGGAATAATCCCGGGCGGATGAATTCGCCACAATATACCCGCTGTCACCGCCCGGCGCCGACACATCGATCTTGTCGCCATAATTGGAGAAATCGCAGATCTTGTCTTCCTGGCTGGACGCGCTGACCGTAATGACCGAATCGATCCCCGCCGGCGACTCATCCGACGCATCGGCCGTGCTGTTCCCCGCCGCCGCCACTACCACCACGCCATGGCTTTCGGCATAATGGATCGCGTCCATCACCACCCGGTTCGGAGTGCCGCCCCAGGAGCAGTTGATCACCTCCGCCCCGTTATCTACCGCGTACTTAACCGCATTCGCCGTGCTTATAGAAGTCCCTTTGCCCGAATCATCCAGCCCCTTCACCGCCATGATCGTGGCTAACGGCGCCACGCCAATGATCCCTTCGCCATTATTCCCGCGCGCCGCAATGGTACCGCTCACGTGAGTCCCATGCCCAAGACCATCAATCGGATCATTATCTGTCGCAGCAACACGCACATCGGCACCGACAAAATCCCAGCCCAGACAATCATCTACAAACCCGTTGTTGTCATCGTCGATCCTGTTCCCCGGGATCTCGGCGCTATTCACCCACATCGCGCCGTTTAGGTCTGGATGATGACGGTCCACGCCTGAGTCTACCACCGCGACGATAACGTTATTTCCCTGTGACAACGGCCAGGCTTTATCAGCCTTGATGATCTTCAGGCCCCACATATCTTCGTAATCCTGACCCCAGGAATTCTTGCGCCATGTCATCCCGTCATAAGAAGGATTTACCGCCGTATCATTCGGAAGCGTTTCGGGATAAGCAAAGGCTTTCATTTCATAATCAGGCTGGGCATATTCCACGTTCGGGTCGCTCTGATATTCCTTGAGCACAGTGCTGACATTCTCAGTTTTTGGCACTTCTACTATATAGATGTCTTCCAAGGCCGGCGCTTTACGCTTCTTCCCGTGCCTGGCACGCTGTTCGCGTTTTGCCATCCGCGCCACCAGCGCTTCTTTAATCCTCGTGCGGCGATCAAGATCGAGCACTCTAGGATCTGATGATTTAGCCCTGCCGTACCGCGCGCGTTCATTCCTAAGCGAGTTCAACTGGGCCTGATGATTAACCCTCGGAGAGAAAGTATTCTTGTAGCGATGAGTGGATTTGCGATTCTTTGCACGGAAGGTCGACAGATCACGAGTTGTTTTACCGCTCTTCACTTTAACAATGATCCGAAACGGCGCTGTTTTGGATTTCGCCTGCACCGCAACTGCGTCCGGCGGGACTGGAATAGAAGAATCAGACTGATAATCAGGCAGGAATTCCGGGATCCCGGCAAAAGAGGACCCCGCCAACAACAAAGCCAGCGCCACCCCCGCAAAGATCACCTTCCCTGATCGGATCAGATTACAAGCCATACGCCTCCCCGCAAACTCATTCAAGAGCGCCCTCTGCGCTACCTTGAACAAGTATATACGACGTTTTTCAATTCTGCCAATCGGGGAGGGCAAAAACTACGGAATTATAATTACAATCCGGAATTAGGATTAACGGTGATCTCGCCCGAGACGCCGTTGGCGTAGTTGGGGCGGTCGGCTTTGTAGATGTAGAAACTCGGCACGGCTTTAAGCACCCGGCCGGTGCGGTTGGTGACCCGAAAGGCCATTGGCTGATTTGTGTTGGGAGGTAAATTCAATGTTTGCCAGCGGTTACAAATGTTGGCCACCGTACCCAGCCCGATCATTAGCCCGGTGTCACAAGTCATGAACAACTTGCTTGCAACCGCATCTTTAGGCACTCCAAACGTCATGTTCACGGTCTGCCCGGAATGCGCCGCAATACGTTGCTTTACGATCTTTTGCTTAACCGGGACAGTGATCGTATTTGAAGCCACCGGCGACTCATTGCCTGCGGCATCATAAAATTTGGCATAAACGGTCTTAATTCCGTCTCCATCCGCCAGCGTCCATTCCTTAGTCTCAGCATATGGCACCGGATCGGACCAGATCGTTCCATCATTCGAAAAATTCATTAGCGCAACACCGCTTAATGAATCCTCTGCTGTCAATGTTAGTAGCACTCCCTGATCCGACAACCCGCCAATAACCAGTGAACCACCGGTGGGCGGCGTCCTGTCGATCTTTATTGGCAGCAATCCCCCGACCCGCCCTGTATTACCAAGATGATCTATCGCCAAATATTTCACGTTATAAATACCCTCATCCCGCAACAAGATCCGCCCGGTACAAACCGCCCCCGGGCAACTGCCCGTTAATACTGTCGCCGGCTCTTCCCCGTTTAAGGAATAATAAATGGCCGAAACACCCGACTCATCATCCGATGAGGACAGCTCAATATCCGCTGAACGGGCCCAGCCATCCGCGGGAATATTAGACACTGTAGTTATCGGCGCCGTATTATCATCAGCAATAACATAAGAAACCTGCGCCGATTCATTCCCCGCTTTGTCCAGAAACGAGATCAATAGCGAGTTAGGTGCTGTAATCGGCAGAATAGCCGCTATGCCAGCGGCTTGATACGGCTGAAGCCAATTCTTTGAAGCATCATTAGGCACCACATATCTCGCTTGGGAAACACCGCTATAGGCGTCTGTCGCCGATAAATTCAGCTGGACCCTGTAATCCTGCATATTTCGTTTGCCCCAGCAACTTATGGTCCCAGCGGCCGGAGGCGTCCGGTCGACCTTAAGATCTCTTTCTGCCGTTTTGACTGCCTCCTTATTTCCGAAACAATCTTCGGAGTAATACATCAAACGATATATCCCATCAGAAGGGCGAATGGGCAAAGAATTGAAATACCGAAGATACGTTCGACCTCCATTTGTTGAATAGAACGAATACATATTCTCCGTCAAAGACGACAGCCCTGCTGAACAACGGTCATCCGTCACCGTTAAAAAGATACCCTTATTTGTCCAATCTTCAGGAATATTGGCGGTTGTTACAGGCGGAACTTTATCCCCCACAAAAATTATTGAATCACTTAACAGGGTAACATTCCCCGCCTTATCACGGATCTCAACATAAACCCACGTTTTTGGTCCCCAGACTTTCAAAGCCCAGGTAAAATTACTCTGAAAATCCATCTCGGTAGCAATCCCATCATTATTCCAGACCCTGATCTTCGTGCCAATGCCTGTTCCGCTTCCACCCGTATCTGCCACAGACAATGTTAACTGGACATTCAAGGAATCGGTCGTCGCCGCGTTACTATTAATAGACAGCGTTCCACTCGGCGGAGTTTTATCGATCTTTACCAGATTGGCCGCCTCCTGCGGCGCTTCCACATTTCCGGCCTTATCCTCGGAATAGTAACGCAACCTATAAATCCCGTCAGTAAGGACAATAGGCTTGGTATAGGGCAAAGCCGGAAAACTGCCGTCGGTCGAATAACAGGTTTTCTTGACACCGGAAGACGCTTCAAAAACATTCAAAACCACCGGCTGATTCGTCCAGTCCTGGGAGATCGTTGCCGATGTCACCGGAGGCGTCTTGTCAAACATGAACCTGGCCAGATAGCCACTCGACCAATTCCCGGCCCGATCCGTGAACGCGACATATAGCGCCTTTTCACCTTCTTCCCCATTAAAAGTCCAGTCTCGCGTCTGCGCAAAAGATTCGGGCACGGTCCAGAATTTATTATCCGTTGAAAACTTCATCTGTCCTTCCGGGCCCATGCCGCTCACCACATCATTCGCATAAATCTGCAAATCAACGTCCAGATTGCCACCTGCGCCCTGCACAGCATTGACGATCACCACCGAGCCCGTGGGTGGCGTACGGTCAAACTTGAGCAAATTGGCTGCCTCTTGCGGCGCTTCCACATTACCGGCCTTATCTTCGGAGTAATATCGCAACCGGTATATCCCGTCAAAAGGCACGATCGGCCCCGTATATAGCACCGTCGGAAAACTGCCGTCGATAGAATATAAGGTTTTCTTTACACCGGAATTGTCCTCAAACACATTTAAGACCACCGGCTGGTTGGTCCAATCCTTGGAGATCATTGTAGTTGTGACTGGCGGTATCTGATCAAAATAACCAACAATTGAACACCCGTAAGAGTCCGACCACTTTCCGGACACGTCGCTAAACATAACATATATATTCTTTCCGCTAATTCCACCTTCAAAAACCCAGTGCCGTTTCTCCAAAAAGGGTTCGGGCTTAGTCCAAGTGCTGTTATCCGTGGAGAACTTCATCCGGGCGCCCGGGCCCATCCCGCTTCCTGTGTCTTTCGCTTCAAAACGCAAATCAACTTCCATATCACCATCTGCGTTTGCAACCACATTGGAAAAAGTCACCGCACCGGTCGGCGGCATAAGATCCACCTTGATCGAGATCGGATATGTCTGCTCTGTCTCCAGATTGCCGGCAATATCACGCGAATAATACTTCAAAACATATGCCCCCTCTTGATTAACGGTAAAGGGCGCCGTATACAAAATAGCAGGCTGAGAGCCATCCAGAGAATAATAGGTGGCCGCCACACCAGAATTAAGATCCTTAGCATCTAAAACAATCGTCTGTTTGCCACCCCAACCATCACTAATCCCGGAGGCTGTCGTCTCTGGCGCCGCCACATCAGCCGGACAGACACCCCCGGCAACCCAGGATATACCGTTGCTGATCCCTCCCTTTGTTTCTACCAGAAGCTCGCCGGAGCTTGCATTCTCCGGAATGCCAACTACGATCCGGTTATCCGACCACGCTTCAACTGGAACAGCCTGGCCATTCAGAAGAACCCGGGAATCATTCCCCTCCTGGCCGCCAAAGCCCAAACCGGCAAGCGTTACGGTCGCACAGCGCGGTGAACCCGTTTTATAAATCGCCGTGATCCGGGGAGCGAACTGAATCTCGAACAAACGCGTCGTTTTATATAGAAAATTTCCGTATTCATTCTGGTTATAAGCATATTCCATCCACATGACCCATGAACCCATAACCTTTGGATACAAGTGATCCTTACCATCAACTTGCGTCAACTGAAAACCAACCTGCCGCGCCAGATCATACATATATATCTGGTAATTCTTGCCATCGCGGCCATCCGCCCAAACAATCCGGTCACCAGAAAAAGAGGGACTGGCATAAACAGCCGAAGTTTTATCCAGCGACTGCTCACTCCCCACTCCCTGGGCAAGCATGATAGAACTGCCTGAAACACTGTTCCTGATCCAAACGATCTTGTCCCCAACCACCTGCGGCAAAATATCATCGTCCAGGCTATAGGTCATCTGCCGCTGGCTCTTATCTTCCATGTTATAAAGGAACACGTCAGAATTGCCATTCCGGCGGTCAAACCACACCAGATTGTTACCGGACAAAGGGCTTAACATATATTGCGGAAAACTGTTGCGCGAGACCGGTGTTTCTTCGCCCTTCGCAAGGTCGTACATATACAAGTCATACTGCAACTCCGACTGATCGCTGTAACGCAAATCCATCCACGCGATCTTGTCGCCGGAAAGCTTGGGCCAGGTCTGATGAGTATTGAGATTGGTGATCTGCTTCTCCAGGCCGAATGCATCACGCAGGAAGATATCGGCCGTTGAAAGATTGTTCTGAACGCTATTCCTGCGCGCAAAAACCACCCGGCCATTATCCGCGTCGGGCGTAAAATCATCGTTATTTGCCGAGGTTAACTGTGCGGCCTTACCCGAACGAATATCAAATGACTGCAAATGAGTGTAATCTCCGGTCATTGCCGGCCAGATAACTTTACCATCCCTCAATATCGACGTGCTGGTATTGACAGCCGGCATGGTGATCTCGGATAACGTAACGGTAGTCACGAAAACCGTCTTCGACACCTGATGCGCATCGTCTGCCGCGGTAACTAAGATCTGATAGCTCCTGCGGTCATTCAGCGTTGGCGCCCAGGTAACTAATTTAGTGGCCGGATCAAAATGCGCCCCACCAGGTAATCCTGTTACAGAACAGGTCAAGGTTCCCTGAGGCGTAGCTGGATCATCTGGATCACTGGCCTGAATTGCAAATACGTTCTCCTGCCCGGCCACCACCGCTTTATCGGTAATATCAAGAACAGGGGCATCCGATACATTATCAACATTCACCTTAACTGACACTTCCCGTTCTTTATCAGCGCCTTCCATAACTACCGTAATGATAACTTGCCCCTCGGGCATACCGGAAGTATTTACTCCACCCAGAATCCCGTCCGTTACCGCCTGCCCCTCGAACAAACTGGTACGCGAGCCCGGATCATCGGCCGGCGCCCAGAACACCACAAATTTATCCCTAGCCGTACCCAGCAAATTAACGGTGCCTTTAACAAAAACTCCCGTGACCGGTGCCGTGATAATCGGAGTTTTAGCGGCTTCCTCGCACGCCTTACGCGCATCCACTCGTCCATAACCGAAAGAAACATCTTTACCATTATCATTCACATCCACCGCAGTTGACTGCAGTATGCTTTTTACCTGGTCGGTGTTAAGTGCGGGGTTCATCCCCAGCATTAATGCCGCCACTCCGCTCACGTGGGGCGCCGCCATCGACGTGCCCAGCGCGCGGGTATATTTCGCTACAGAATCACCCGTCACAGGATAATGCGTTAACCCGCCGGATTTAAGCACATCCGTGCCCGCCGCCCGCAATGCAACGATATTCGCCCTGGAATAATCCCGGGCCGTTGAACCCTCTGGTTTATACCCACTGTCACCGCCTGGCGCCGACACATCAAGCTTCTCGCCAAAATTTGAAAAATCACAGATCTTGTCCTCCTGGCTGGAAGCACTGACCGTGATAACCGAATCGATCCCCGCCGGCGCAACATTAACTGTATCTTCCGCACTATTCCCCGCCGCCGCCACTACCACCACGCCCTGGCTCTCGGCATAATGCACCGCATCCGTCACCACCCCGCTGGCACCGCCGCCCCAGGAACAGTTGATCACATCCGCTCCGTTATCAACCGCATATCTAACAGCCTTCGCCAAACCCGACGCATAGCCATTACCCGAATCGTCCAGCCCCTTGACCGCCATGATCGTGGCCAGCGGTGCCACTCCGGCGATCCCTTCGCCATTATTAGCCCGCGCCGCAATTGTCCCGCTAACATGCGTGCCATGGCCGTTACCGTCGGAAGGATCATTATCCGGAGCACTGCCGCCCGCCGCGCTGGCACCGGCAAAATCCCAGCCCACATAATCGTCAATAAACCCGTTGCCATCATCATCGATCTCATTACCCGGGGTCTCAGCAGTATTCACCCACATCGCACCGTTAAGGTCGGGATGGTTCCGATCCACTCCTGTATCCACCACCGCGACAATAACCCCGGCACCCTGGGTGAACGGCCAGGCTTTATCAGCCTTGATGATCTTAAGGCCCCACATATCTGCGTAACCCTGACCCCAGGTGTTGGTGCGCCATGTCATCCCGTCATAAGAAGGATTTACCGCCATATCATTCGGCAGCGTTGCGGGATAAGCAAAGGCCTTCATCTCGTAATCAGGCTGGGCGTATTCCACATTCAGGTCGCTCTGATATTCCTTGAGCACCGTGCCAACATCTTCGGTTTTAGGCACTTCCACTATATAGACATCTTCCAGAGCCGGCGCTTTGCGCTTCTTCCCGTGCCCGGCACGCTGTTCGCGCTTGGTCATCCGCGCAACCAGCGCTTCTTTAATCCTCGTACGGCGATCAAGATCGAGCACTCTAGGATCTGATGATTTAGCCCTGCCGTACCGCGCGCGTTCATTCCTGAGCGCATTCAAATGGGCCTGATGGTCTACCTTTGGCGAGAAAGTATTCTTGTAGCGATGAGTGGATTTGCGGTTCTTTGCACGGAAGGCCGTCAGGTCGCGGGTTGTTTTGCCGCTCTTCACTTTAACAATGATCCTAAACGGCGCTGTTTTGGATTTCGCCATCACCGCAGCCGCATCTGGCGGGACTGGAATAGTGGGGTCAGACTGGTAATCAGGCAGGAATTCCGGGATCCCGGCAAAAGACGGCACCGCCAAGGACAAGGCCAGCGCAAGCCCCGCGAATATCACCCTCCTTGAACGGATCAGTCTCCAAATCATACGCCTCCCCGTAAACCTGTTCAAGCACGCCAATGGCGTTGCCTGAAACAAGTATACACGACGTTTTTGCATCGTGCCAATCGGAGAGGCCAGAAATATTACAATCCGGAATTGGGATTAACGGTGATCTCGCCCGAGACGCCGTTGGCGTAGTTGGGGCGGTCGGCTTTGTAGATGTAGAAACTCGGCACGGCTTTAAGCACCCGGCCGGTGCGGTTGGTGACCCGAAAGGCCATTGGCTGATTTGTGTTGGGAGGTAAATTCAATGTTTGCCAGCGGTTACAAATGTTGGCCACCGTACCCAGCCCAATCGTCAGCCCGGCATCACAGGTAACAAAAAGTTTACTGGCCACCGCATTGTAGGGCACGCTGAACGTCATGTTCACGTTCTGGAAGGAATGCGTCTCAACCCGTTGCGGTGTGATCTTCTGGGTGATACGGCTTGCGGAGAGCTCGGTTTCATTCCCGGCCTTATCGCGAATAATTGCGTAAACCGTCCCGGTATCATTTTTCATGGTCCAGGCCATACTTACCAGAAAATCCCGCTCTACCCAATTTATCCGGTCATTGGAAAGCCTGACCTTAGTGCCCGGTCCAGAGCCGCTGCCGCCCTGGTCCGCAACATTAAAGTTCAGATCGACATTCAAAGAAGCCGCTCCGCCGATCGTCAACACACCGGTTGGCGGCGTGGTATCGATGCCAATCGGCCCAAAAGTCCGGAGCTGTTCCCGGTTACCGGAAGCATCCACCGCAAAATACCTCAGGTTGTAGACGCCCGGTTCGGTCAGGTCGAAAATCCCGGTGCACATGCCGTTCCCATAACATTCCAGGTCTAACATAGTATCGGGATCACTGCCATCAATTGAATAGTAAATTGCCGCAGGCGTGCTGGCCAGGTCATGTGCCAATATGGTAACATTGGCCGACCGGCTCCAACCGTTAAAAGGCGCCCCTCTGTTAATGGACACTTCAGATTTCGGCGGCAACACATCGAGCACAAAAGAACAGGACGCCGCTACCGACCAGTTTCCAGCCCCGTCCTTAAATCTGGCATAGAAGCGCTGAGGACCTTCTTTCACCGGGAACGGCCAGGGCATTTCCGGCTGAAAAGTCAATTCGCCAGACAAGGCCACATAATCATCAGAGAACCGCACGCTGCGGATACCGCTCAAATTATCCGCCGCCGCCAGATGCACCTCCACCGAATAAAAAGCTCCGCCATTCGAGCCATCCTTCGCCCTGCCTCCCGCTAATAACTTAATATTGCCCTCATAATTTATACTGCCATGCGGAGGTGTACGATCCACCTTGTAATCCCGGTTCGCGGTCTTCAGCGCCTCAACATTACCCGCCCGGTCAGTGGAACGATACTTAAAACGATACACGCCATCCGGCAGTACAATGGGCCCCGTATACTTAACGAAAGTATTGCCGCCATCAATGGAATATTCTGTATCCCGGACGCCGGAAAGATCGTCGCTCGCGCTTAACCCCTGAGGCTCGGTGGTCCAGTCCGCGGAGATCAACGCAGTAGTTTCCGGGGCCAGGGTATCGGCAAAGCCCACCGCGGCGCTCAACTCTTTCTCATTACCGGCCTTATCCCGGATCATGGCGTAAACCATATTTGAAGCGCTATTCAGGCGCCAGGGCAAACTGGCCTGGAAATCTTTTTCTGTCCAATTGATACGGTCATTGGACAACTTGACCTTCGTGCCCGTGCCCGCGCCACTGCCGCCCTGATCTGCGACGGTCAAGGTTAAAGTAACATCCAGCGAAGTGATAAAAGCGGCCCCGCCATTAACAAGGAGAGTTCCGGTAGGCGGAATACGCTCCACCTCGAAAGTCGGCCAGCCCATGATACTTTCCTGGTGACCCGCTTTGTCAACCGCATAATATCGCAAATTATATATGCCTGGTTCCGGCAAAGGGATAGTCCCAACACAATCTTTACCTGTACATTCCAGCGTCAGTTCAATGTCCGGCTGACTGCCATTCAGTGAATAATACACCTTGTCCACTCCCAATCCGGCGTCGGAGGAATACACCTTAAGCTCGGCAACATTTACCCAATATGCCATCATTGGAACACCACGAAAGTAGGTAAAGGGCGGCAGGTGATCAATAGTTACCGAACAGGAAGACGCCGTAGACCAGTTCCCGGCCCCGTCCTTGAACTTGACATAGAACTGCCGCGTGCCATCCGGCACCGCTTCCGGCCAGAGCACGGTGGTCTGATAGGCCTGGGGAGAATGCCAGCCAACATTATCACTGGACAACCGCACCTGGGACACGCCGCTGAAAGCGTCCTCGGCGGACAAATTAACATTAACCCACGTAAGAAGCGATTCCAACGAATTAGCGTTTGATATCATCCTGCCAAAGCTGACACTGCCTACCGGCGGCATACGGTCCACCTTCAGGTCACGTTCCGCGGTCTTGAGCGTTTCCACATTGCCCGCCCGGTCAACCGATTGATACTTTAAGCGATAGATCCCGTCGGCCAGCACCAGCGGCGCCACATATTGAGAAAGATATAAGCCGCCATCAATAGAATAACGGGTTTCCTGCACCCCGGAAATATCATCTACCGCCGTTAACGCCAACGGCTGATTCGTCCAGTCCAAAGGAACAACCGTAGTGGTGACCGGCGCAGTCACATCCGTGACCATGGTCCGGGCCACAAGCTCGGTCTGATTACCGACCCGGTCGCTTATAACAGCATAGACCGTCTTGTCCGCCAGACCGGAAGCCAGCGTCCAGCTCAGGCTGGCCTGGAAAGGCATTTCGACCCAAGTTACCCGGTCATTGGAAACTTTCACCATTGTACCCGGACCGGCCCCACTGCCGCCAATATCGAAAGCCGTCAAGGCCAGGGTTACGTTCAGGGAAGTTACCGGCGCAACGCCGCCATTTATAGCCAGCGTGCCCTCCGGCGGCGTACGGTCAATGCTCAGTGTCGGAAGCGTTCTGGTCTGCTCCCTATGCCCGGCATTATCCAGCGCGTAATACCTGATATTGTATGTTCCCGGAATATTTAGAAATAAATAGGTTTCACAAGAACTGGAATAACACTGCAGTGGCGTGAACGTGGCTGCGCCATCCAGGGAATACAGAACAGCACCCACTCCCGAGCCGGCATCGTTCGCCTGGAATTTAAGATCCAGCTCGCGCGCCCAGCCGCTGGCGGGAAACCCGCTCACGGTAGTTACCGGCGGCTGGTCATCAACCAGAAAGGCGGCCGAATAAGGGATCGACCAGTTACCGGCGTCATCTTTAAATTTTACATAAACGGTCTTGAGCCCGTCTTCCGAAGTAAAACTCCACCGCCGGGTAAACGCAAAAGTTTCGGCCCCCGTCCATTGGCTGTTGTCGGAAGAGAAACGCATCTGGGAATTAAGCCCCATACCGCTGATCTGGTCGCTGGCATAAAGGGCCAGGTCGGCATCGATAGTATTATTCTCACCCGGCGTGGTACGAGCGATCACCACCGACCCCGTCGGCAGGGAAAGATCGATACGGATCGGTGTAGGATAGACTTGCACCGCTTCAATATTACCGGCATTATCCCGGGCCGAGAACTTAAGGTCGTACACACCTTCCTTATTAACCATGAAAGGCGCCGTATAGGCAAGATTCGGCTGGCCGCCGTTAAGCGAATAAGAAATTGCCGCCACCCCGGAATTATAATCCCGGGCCTTTAAGGTCACCGTCTGCACCCCGCCCCAGCCTTCCGTGATCCCGGAGGCCGTGGTGACCGGAGCTTCCGTATCCAGCGCACAATTACCGGTTACCGCCAAAGAAAGCGCATTACTGGTGCCGCCCCGGGTTTCCACCGTCAACAGGCCGGAAGCCCCCCCCTGAGGGACACTCACCTCTATTTCCGTATCCGACCACGACTGTACCGGCAACGCCAGGCCGTTAAGCACTACCCGCGCCGTACTGCCTTCGCGGGCCCCAAACCCTGCGCCGCTCAAAGTTACCACCGAACAACGGGAGGCGCTCGTCCGGTCTAACGCGTTCAACCGGGGGGCAAAAGATATCTCGAATAACCGGTTTTTGCGTTCCGTAAATACGCCATAACTGTTCTGAATATATTCATAATCCATCCACATAATCCAATTACCCAGCACCTTGGGATAAATATGGTCCTTGCCATCGGAGAAAGTTAATTGCAGGGCGGTCTCCCGGGAGAGGTCGTACAAATATATATGGTAATTCCGCCCGTCGCGCCCGTCGGCCCACACCACTTTATTATCATCAAAACGCGGCGAAGAAAATACCGCACCGGCTTTCACCAATACCCGCTCCGGCCCATTCTCGCGCGCATACATTATGTGCGTCCCATCCGACACATTCCGCAACCAGACAACCTGGTCAGCATCCAATTGCGGCAGGATATCATCATAGGTGCTTTGCGTAAATTGGCGCTGGGACTGCCTGGCCATATCATAAAGGAAGAGGTCGTAATTGCCATTGCGATGGTCGAACCAGGCCAGCAGATCGCCGGAGAGCGGGCTGAGCATATACTGGGGGAACGGATTGTCCGAGATCAGGGTCTCCTGGCCGCCCGGCTTGATATCGCGCATATACAGATCGTACTGCCCGGTCACGGGATCGCTATGGCGCAGGTCCATCCAGGCCACCCGGTCGCCGGATATCTTCGCCCAGGTTTGCGTGAACTCATCATTGGTGATCTGCCGCTCCGAGCCGTCGGCCTCCCGCAAGAAAATATCGGACGTGGAAACACTGCCCCAGCCGGGCACGTTCTTCTGCGCATTATTACGACGAGAGAAAACCACCCGGCCATTATCCGCGTCGGGGTTATAATCATCCATGTTAACCGCAGTTAACTGCTCCAGCTTGCCTGACCGTATATCAAAAGAATACAAATGGTAATACTCGTCGCGGAACTCCGGCCAGATCACTTTATCGTCTTTTAAGATCACCGTACTGGTGTCGATAGCCGGGAGCGCGATCTCTTCCAGCGTAACTGTGGTCAAGGCGACCGTCCGGGTTACCTGATGCGCTGGCACCCCATTATCCTTAACCGTAAAAGCCACTTGATAAAACCCGCGGTCTTTCATAGCCGGCGTCCAGGTAAACAAGCCAGTCAGCGAATCCAGGCTCGCGCCGGTCGGTAACCCGGCGGCCGAATACGTTAAAGTCCCTTGCGGCGTGGCCGGATCATCGGTATCGCTGGCCGTCACCGTAAACTTGTTAGCCTGCCCTACCACCACCGCCAGGTCCGTAACTGCCAACACCGGAGGCTGGGATACATTATCCACATTGACCCGGACCGCAACCTCCCGAATTCGGTCCGCACTTTGCATAACCAGCGTGATGATAACCTGGCCCTCGGGCATGCCGGAAGTGTCTACTACCCCCAAAAGCCCGTCCGTTACCCCTTGCCCCGCGAACAAACCTGTACGCGTTCCCGGATCATCGGCCGGCGCCCAGAACACCTCAAAGCGATCCCGAGCCGTGCCCAGCAGATTAAAAGCACCTTTAACAAAAACCCCCGCGCCCGGCGCCTTGATAGCGGGACTCTTGTCCGCTTCCTCGCAAGCTTTCCGAGCATCCAGGCGGCCGTACCCGAAATACACATCCGGGCCATTATCATTCACATCTTCCGCCGTGGACTGAATAATGCTTTTTACCTGGTCCGTATTTAGCGCGCCATTGCGCCCCAGCATTAAAGCCGCCACTCCGCTCACATGCGGCGCGGCCATCGAAGTGCCCAGGGCCCGCACATACCTGGCCCCGGCATCGCCAATAGCCGGATAAAAAGTCAGCCCGCCAGAACTCGACACGTCAGTGCCTGCCGAACGCAAAGAAACAATACTGGCTTTACTGTAATTACGGGTGGCCGAATTGTCCACGGCATAACCACTCTCCCCGCCCGGCGCCGCCACATCGACCTTATCGCCGAAATTCGAAAAATCACAGATCTTGTCATTATGGTCCGACGCGCTGACGGTAATTACCGAATCGATCCCGCCCGGTGAAATGCCGGCCACATCAGCAGAACTATTCCCCGCCGCCGCCACCACCACCACACCTTTACTCTCGGCGTAATGAACCGCATCAGCAATAACTCCGCTCGCCCCGCCGCCCCAGGAGCAATTAATGATATCCGCTCCGTTATCCACCGCATACTTTATCGCATTCGCCAAACCCGACACATAGCCATTGCCCGAATTGTCCAGCCCCTTGACTGCCATGATAGTGGCCAGCGGCGCAACCCCGCTGATGCCTTCTTCATTATTAGCCCGCGCCGCGATCGTGCCGCTGACATGCGTGCCATGGCCGTGACCATCGGCCGGATCATTGTCGGGAAAACTGCTGTTGATCACGCTGGCACCCGCGAAATCCCAGCCGATATAATCATCAATATACCCGTTGCCGTCGTCATCAGTCCTGTTTCCCGGGATCTCGCCGCTATTCACCCACATTGCACCGTTAAGGTCGGGATGGTTCCGATCCACGCCCGTATCCACCACCGCCACAGTTACCCCGGCGCCCAGAGACAGCGGCCAGGCTTTATCCGCCTTGATTATCTTCAAACCCCACATATCCTCATAACCCTGCCCCCAGGTATTGGCACGCCATGTCAAGCCGTCCTGCACCAAGTTAACCGCCATATCATTGGGGAGCGTTTCGGGATAAACAAAAGCTTTCATTTCATAATCCGGCTGGGCATATTCCACATTCGGATCACTCCGATAATCCTTAAGCACGGAGTTCACATCTTCGCCCTTGGGCACTTCCACAAAATATACATTCTCCAAAGCCGGCGCATTATGTTTCCGGCCGTGCCCGGCCCGCAAGGCACGCCGGTTCATACGCTCAACCAGAACTTCCTTTACCTGCAAACGCCGGTCCAGGTCGAGCGCCTTGGGGTCAGCCGACTTTTTCCTGCCATAACGCGCGCGCTCATTTCTCAGCGCGCTCAAACGGCCCTGATGATCCACCCGCGCCGCAAAAGTATTCCGGTACTTGTGCGCAGACCGCTTGTTCTTTGCACGAAAAGCTTTCAGGTCACCGACCGTCTTGCCACTCCTGACTTTTACGATTACCCGGGATGAAGCCATCTTGCTTCTTAATAATAAAGAGCCCGATTCGGGCGGTATGGGAATAGATGGATCGGACTGAAAATCCGGCAGGAACTCGCGCTCACCAGCCAGGGCCGGCAGGGATAAAGAAAAAAACAGGAATACCAGGACAAGCAATAATTTCACTAAAACTACTGTCCTGTTAATCATGATTGTCCCTGTTTAGAAGAAAATAGAAAGATTGTTTAGTGTAGTGAGTCTAATACTTCTTTAAATCGTAAGAGCGCTAAACACAAATATAAAAAAGCGCGGCAAGCCTCACAACTTTTTACAGAAGCGGCCTCGATTCTTCACATAAGAGCCACAATAGCACCCTATCTTTGACATAGTATGCCATATCTTTCAAAGATGTGCCAAAAATAAATCGAACTTATTTAACTTGGCAAAATCCATAGCAAAAACCACCAAACCAACCCAACGGGTAACATTTTCCAATGAGTCAACGATTGTATACTATCCAATAATCTGGGAATGACAGGAACAGAAGCTTTCTACGAGGCGGGTAACAAAATATAGCCAAACGGTAAGAACTTATTCTTGATAAGACAGTTTCCAGATATTCCCGAAACAAATTAACAATATTTCAACGACAGCGACATATAAAGAACGAGAAAACAGACCCGAAGATAACCCGACTTTCAAGATTAGATACTGACGTAATAAAGATGTTGCTTTTATGGAAAAATCGTGGCATATTATGGAAAATTGTAAAAACACCACGCGGAGCCTGATATGGAATCATTAGTAAGAAATGATGTCTTTTCTAATATGCCCCTAAACGATTACCTTCACCTTTATCCAAAAAGCTCTGCGAATTATCGAGAAAACATTGTTGATTTCTTGAATCTCAAGAAAGAGGATGTGGCCAAAGCGACCGGACTGTCCGTCGCTTCTATTCGTTACGATCATAGAGCAAATAAAGAACTCGACGAACGCTTGAGTGAATGGGCTGTACTATTTAATTTGGTCGCAGAACATTTTAATGCAGACAGAGAGAAAGCGGCGATGTGGTTCAGAACTCCCAATCCGTTGTTAGGCGGGACTATAACTCCGAGAGATATGATAAGACTGGGTCGATCAAGAAAACTGTATAAATTCATTATCCAGGCAAGAAGCGGCAACGTTTAACTATCATGCCCAAGCACAAGAAACGTAATAAAGCCTCAAGAAAAACAGCTCCAATGCAGTTTGATATCCCGGCGACAAATCAACTCTTTGGCCAATTCGTTTATGAAGCGGGCATTCAAGGGATACTCTATCCTTCCCGCTTCGACGGTAAAGAATGCCTTGCCATATACACACAAAACTTTAAAAACTCAAAATCGTTCATTGAATTATCTGATACGACTCCATCCCCGTCAGTTGTGCGGCGGATAGATGCCAATAAAACCACCGCCTACTGAGCCCCACCCTAAACTCTCCACCTTTATTATAACGTCTCAACTTGCCATAATCCCCGATGCCAAGCTGTGCAAAAGACCAATAAAACATAGAAGCGCAATTGAAAGAAGTCCCCATTGTGCAGGATTACACCAATGGCATTTTATTTTTGCTAAATTACGACATTATCACTTTGCTGTTACAGTTAAGGGGGACATTAGCACTAAATATTGAAGGCAAATTATTTTATTAAAGCGTTCAGGCCAAGGCGGAAGGTTTCGGGGAGAGGCAAAAGGCTAAGGACCACATAGCCTTCGGAGGCAAAATCAAAATAAAAGCCCGGGAATGATCGGATCAGCGGTATTGCCATGTTTTCACTTAATAAAATATCCGCCCGTCTTGCGGCTTCCCCTGCGCTCGATCAATTCTTTATCGACAAGGATCTTTATTTGCCGTTCAATTGTTTTAATCGGCCGGTCTTTGAGATGTGGACTCAAATTCTTCGCTTTAATACCGGGATTCTCCTGAATAATCCTTAGAAGTGATTTTAATCCCTCACTTAATACCTCACTTAATCCCTCACTTAATCTACCTCTGGAGGGAGCAATCTTCGCAGCCATTTCCTGGGCTCGGGGATTGATCTTCAGCGTGACCATAAAGTATTCGCGATCATCATCCGTTTCAAAAACCGGCGCCGGCGATCCGTTGTTCTTAAGCGCCCGGCGGATCTTCGGAAACCCAGTACACCGGCCCTCTGTTAACTCAAGCTCCTTTAAGGAATCACCTAACCGGCTGTTACGGTAACAATGCGGCGTAACGTTCGGCTCGTTGATGTTATCCTTACCCAACGGCGGCATGGGCCCCGGATAACTGATCACATAGATCTTGTCAGGATATATCCGCACTTCTATTGGCTCACGTTTTTCATAGCTTCGATGATAAACGGCATTAACCAAAGACTCCTCAATTGCCGCATATGGATAATTGAAGAATCGGTCTGCCTCGGCACGCCCGTCTACCTTATGAACATACTCGACAATCACCAAATTCTTGATATAAACCAAAGCCGCGCGCACCTGCTCATGAGCAGGCCCGGTAAATATCTTTTCATCAAAGTCATCACCAACATCATCTTTGTATTTAACAACATCAATCGTTGTGCGCGGAAAGAATTTCTGAGGATCATCAGAAAAAAGCATAAGCCCGATGTTCTTGGGCTTCATACCCTCATCGGGCCCGCCGACAATATTCATCCGGCGGAACAGCTCCTTGCTGGTTATCCGTGACATCTCATCAAGAAGCGCGCTTTTTACTGCATACAAATACTGTCTGACCAACTGAACGTTTAAATCATCAATTGAAGCGTTGTGATTAACGCGATCATCGAAAGGAATATCGTTAGCCATTTTCATCAGACCGCGTTCATCCGTAACGGTTGCACGCTTTGTGATGGCATTTCGCCGGATGTAATACGCAGACTCCGCAACCTTCTTGCCCAATGACACTGCGGCTTTATAAGGCCGATGCGATCCCCCAGGAACCCAAATAATGACAATATCCCTGCCCTTATATTGTGTTAGTTAGACGATAGGGAAATATTCAGGCCTTATCATATATGAAAGGCTCAAAAGCTCTTTTTGAATTCTTCCAATCTCGGAAGTTGTCAACCCCTTAGGCGTGAATTCCCAGATCTTCTGATTCTCCTCTACGCCGATAACGATATACCCGCCGCCCCAATTATTGACATCATTGGCAAAAGCGCACATGGTATGCAGTACGGCTTCAGGATTCCAGCCCGCTTTAAATTCCAGCCGCTCGGTCTCAACCACGCGGCCATGAAGCAACTGTTCTATGTTGATCGGTAGCGCCATAAAGAATACCTCACCCGCTTATTTCGCCTTACCTATTTTCTTTTGCAGAAACTGCTCCACATGATACTGCTGGATCTTGCTTGGGCTGGTCTTGCCACTGAACCACCGCTGACCGTGGAATACGCAACTTCCAGCTTTTCGGCCAGTTACTGCTGAGTGATCCTGTTTTCGAGACGGCAAAGCTCAAGTTCTCTAACAATATCATTCATACAACTCCTGCGTCTGGCATGATCGGCCTTATTTGCACATATTGCATCTTGTAACATGGAGAATACGCGACGTCAACAAAATCTAAAAAATGCGCCGACCTCTTTAACTACCCGATAAACCCAGGAACAACTTGGGATCTTTCAGCGGCTGAATATTGAGAATGACCGGCACAATACCACTGGCATCCTGCATCATTTTCACCAGCGCCGGATCAAGTATAAACTTGATCTCGCCAGCAACGGCCTTACCAGACAACTCCATTTTGCCGGCATTAAAATCGATACCGCCTTTTAACATACCCTTTGCCATCCCCAAACTTTGCCCCGCCGCGGCGTCAACCTCCCGCAGGGTATTGCGGTCGCCAAGCTCAAGAGTATTCAAACGCGCCATTACCTGCTCGGAAGCCGGGAGATCATTGTTCAATAAGTCCACAAATTCACGCCTGGCCACCGCAATAAGATCCCGCTCCTCCGGCGGAACATCACCGGTCTCATTTGCATCGTCCTGCAGATAGATCTGCAAAATGAAAAGATTAATGGAAGAACGCATGCCATATTTTGCCCACAGCCTTACTACCGGCAAAGCAATCTCGATCAGCCGGGGAGCATCGGGCCGCGCCAGCATTAACTCGGCATTGATCAACGCTTGCACTGCCGCGGCAGTCTGCAGCCCTTGCGCATACAAAACGATCGCTTCCCGGGCATTAACCGAAAGGTCTTTCATGAAAGGAAGAAGATCCGAATCCCCCAACTCTTTAAGCGCCCTTAAGATCTCCAACCTATCCACCGCCGGATAGCTGGATTTACCATAAGCCTCATCTTCCCTGGTAACCCTGCGATATCCAGGCGCCAAATAATCCCCGGATAACAAAACCTCCGGAGCCACCCTGGCCCCACCCTCCGGAACAACCACCGGCAGTGGCATAATCCCCCGGCGGCCAGATTCTTTCTCCAGCATGGTTTGCAACCTCAGCATAACCTCAAAACTGTCCCGGGCCGGCAGACCCGAAGGCTGTGGATGGAATCGTTCCAGATGCTGAAACGCAAATATTGACTGCAAAGGACGCGCCACCGCCCGGCGTTGTGGCCCAAATTCAATTACATCGTACTCTTTCAACCAGGCCCTTAAATTTTCGTCGTTTAATTTAGCCAGATAAACGCTAAAGAATTCTTCAAGCAAGCCCCGGGCAGCTAACAACAACTCAGCTGAACCAGGGGCTTGGGAGAAAACCTCAAGCAAAGAACGCATCAGATAAAAACTAAAACTTAATTCGTCAAGATTGATCTTATGCGTTTGCAAAAAATGCCGGACATAAGGCTGATATTCAAACACGTGCAAATGACTGACCCGTTCCAGCAGATCCTCGTAAGAGATCCATTCTTCATTATCGGCCTCGTGTCCGCTAAAAAGCACATCCTGCAAATGAAATGTTTCCTTGTACAGCTGATTGTTATTCTTGAAGGCCGCATTAACAGCCATTTGCCGGATAATGCCGGCCAGCATAGACCCCGCGTTTTCCGGCGCTTCCTGGCCATTATTACGGAATACCTCGGCGATCGCGGCATGCAACTGCTTAAGGCCCGGATCATTCTCCAGCAATTGCGGCAGTTTCACCAACCGGTGCGGCGTAAAGACCCGGTTAAAGATCAGGGCCGGATGATCACCTTTTAGCACATCCAGATCCGCGGCATTGACCCGGTTCCCTGTTCCATCGATCAAAACATTCAACCGGCGATATCCCAGGAACTGGACCGCCAGGTAATCTTTGCCTTCCAATAATGGACGCCCTCGTTCAGCGCGCCGGGCCTCATCTTCACTGGCCAGGCCCCACAACCGGCCCGCAACCTTATCCACCAAAAATGGCTCAGCCGCTCGCGGATCCAGAAAATCTCCCGAGCCCTTAACTCCCAGCCATGAACCTTCAGGCAAAGGGAAATAAACCTGCCGGCCATTGGCCACCTGAATATTATTCATCAAACTTTGCCGGGAGAAACGGTCGGTCACGCCCACTATTATCTTGCGGCCTTGCATTATTTCCCCATTCGCTCGCTCGGGAGACCCGGCCAGGAAACAAGAGTGCGCATTTAGCAGATCAATGCCCCCTAACTGGTCCAGCGCTTCCACATCAACACCCTCAAGCGGCCCCACTTCCCCGTTTTTCTCATCGAAGACCACCATAAAAGCTGGACGCAATGTACGGTCACTTAAAAGAGCCTGCCTGACCCGCGGGGTAAAAGCCTCCCGCAAAGGCTGATCCATAAATGGTGCAAGCAGTTCATCATTTCTCATGTATTCATTGAACGCCTGCCGTTCCAGGGCACCATCCAGCACAGCTCCACCCATTCTCGCCCTGACCACAAAAGCTCCAGGAAGGCTTGGGCCTATAGCAGCGGCATCCGTATGTATATTCATCGCCGAATCCAGCGCCATCACACATCCCCCGGAGAAATATTTCCTGGGGATCAACTCATCCGTGAGCAAGTCGCGCTCTTCTTTAACCAGGTTGTAGACCCCCGCCTTAAAAGCTTCCACATATCGGCTCCAGATCTTTTCGGCCTCCGCACGATCGGCCACATTAACGCCGTCCGTTTTATTCCGGTCAACATAAACCATGGCCAATAACGAGTCCTTGATCTTCCGCTTGTACCACTCCGCCAAAATTAACGATTGGTACACCTGGCGGAGTGGCGCAAAGTTCCGGCCGGAATTAACCTCTTCCTCCAGTATCGGGATCACGATCTCACGCAGGACGTTTTTGGCGATGTCATTGGGGGTGGTTGGCGTTTGGGGGGAGACCTGAGATGCCAGATAATCGGCTTCCAGCATTACTTTCAGGCGGCTTTCCAGGACATAAGCTGTTCCGGCCTTGGCGTTCTCGTACACCTCGGCTTTATCCGGAACGATCCACACTTTGTTAAACGCGTCAAACGGAACATCAGTAGTGCCGTATTTCTCCTGCGCCAAGGCATAAATGCGTTGCCAAAACTTTTTGCCAGTCTCCCCTTCAGGATAAAGCAAGGAAGCCGTAACCTGTTTTAAGATATAGTCCTGCGCCAAAAGATCCCGCCCCATCTCGGTCTGGCCGAAAACTTCCGGCACGATCCGGTCTTTTTCGTACGGGCTTAAGTTAACCCACAGGTCTTTTTCCGGAATGGTCAGGGAGGCGAGAAAATACTTGATCAGGCGCGAGGCTTCACCTTGCAGTGCATGGCCGGCACCATTGCCCGAAGCTTCCCCATTGGCCAGAATAAAATCCAGCCGCAAAGGATCTTGCGGATACACCTTGATCCCTTTTAAAACGGCCGGATTAAAAGCAGGGCTTAACGCCACCATTTGATCCACGGCCGGCAACTGCAACAACGATTGAGCACAGGATGGCGGCACTACGCTGGTAAGTATAAATACCACCAGAACAATTAAACTCACCGCCCTTTTGATCCCCAAATCACCCATCCCCGCCTCCCGGTTCGCACACTTCTTAAGTCAAAGATAACACTTAAAAAGCATAAAAACCAGTTAAGGGGGAGCATTAGCACTAAATATTAAAGGCGAATTATTTTATTAACGCGTTCAGGCCAAGGCGGAAGGTTTCGGGGAGAGGCAAAAGGCTAAGGACCACATAGCCTTCGGAGGCAAAATCGAAATAAAAGCCCGGATGCACATACACACCGGTCGTGTGCAACAATTCAACCGCCCATTCGTCTTCCGGTAAAGGCAGGTCGGCTTTCAGGACCGCGTACCAGCCGCCGGCCACCGGATAAAGCTCAAACCCGCTCCGGGGCGCCCAGGCCCGCAAAGCCTCAAGATTTGCGGTGATCCGCGCCATTATCTGATCCTGTATCAACGCGGCTTGCGGCAACCACTCAATACAAGCGTGCTGAACCGGCGTATTTACCGACAAGAAAGTGTCGGTTATCACTTCCAGCCGGGCCAGTGCAGTGCTTAAGATATCCGCCGGGCCATTGGCCGCTATCCAGCCCAGTTTCATTTGCGGCAAAGCCAGCGCCTTGGACAAGCCGCCCAGCGCAAAACTAAGCACTGGCGAATTAGCGGCCAGTGAAACATATTGCTCCCGCGCTCCCGCAAACAAATAATCACTGAACACTTCATCGCTGATGATCGCCATGGCATAACGCGTGCAAAGCGCGTTAAGTTGCTTAAGCTCGTCCAGACTGATCGACGATCCCGTAGGGTTATTGGGGCTTACCAGCACCACCGCCTTCACCTTACCCAGCCGGGCGGCCTGCTCGATAGAGTCCAGATCCATCGCCCAGCGCTTGCCGTCAAAACGCAAATTATAATACACCGGCTCAACATCGTTGATATCGGCAAGATAAGAAAACAACGGATAGCTGGGCGCCGGCAGAAGGATCCGGTCGCCAGGATCGGCCAGGAGACGGAACAAGAACGAATAAGCCTCGGAAGTGCTGGCGGTCAGCGTTAGGTTCCCGGGCATTATCGCATCAGGCTGTGTTGTGCCCGCCAACGGCGAGGTATTTGCACCCGCCTGCCTTCTGGCCTGTGCCGCATTAAGATACGCCGCCACCGCCTGCCGGGCTTTTAACAAACCGGCGGGCTCGGGAGCATAAAGCAAACTTTCTTTATTGTTAAATGCGCCCAGGAAGAGGTCCGGCGGATACTCAATGCCGGCGCGCGTGGGATTGGACTCGGTCAGGTCAAAGACCGGCAAGCCTTGTTCCCGCCGCTGTTTCAGCGCCAAAGACAAGGGATTATCCGTCAACTCCCAATCGGTGCGGCGGGCGAATTTCATACTACTAAGTCGGCGATGTCCAGCACCAGCCGTTCGGAATCTTCCCAGCCCAGACAGGCATCGGTTATCGATTGGCCATACACCGACCCCGACGGATCCTGACTGCCTTCACACAAATAGCTCTCGATCATCAGGCCGCGCACAAAACCCCGCAAGCGGGGGTCGTATTTCAGGCTGGCCAAAACTTCCCGCGCCACCCGCGGCTGTTCCTTGAACTGACGGTTGGAATTGGCATGGCTCACGTCTACCAAAACCGCCGGATTAGGCAGGCCGGACTCCAGGTAAAGTTTGTGCAAATTAATAATATCCTCGTAATGGTAATTGGGGACATTACGGCCAAAGGGGCTTACCGCGCCGCGCAGGATCGCGTGCGTTAAAGGATTGCCGGGTGTGGCGACTTCCCAGCCCGTATAAGAAAAAATATGCGGCGCGTGACCAGCCCGAATAGAGTTAAGCATCACCCCCATGTCGCCGCCCGTAGGATTCTTCATGCCTGCCGGAATATCCAACCCGCTGACCGTCAGGCGATGCTCCTGGTTCTCCACCGACCGCGCCCCGATAGCCACATAACTCAAAACATCTTCCAGATAAGGATAATTGAACGGATAAAGCATTTCATCGGCCGAACTTAAACCCGATTCACCCAAAGCCCGAATATGCATCTTGCGGATCGCAATCAGGCCTTCCACGATATTCGGCTCATCGTTGGGGTCCGGCTGATGCGCCATACCCTTGTACCCGATCCCGGTAGTGCGCGGCTTGTTGGTATAGATCCGCGGCAATAACAAAAGTTTTTGTTCCACTTTCTGCTGAAGTTTGGCCAGCCGCGAAACATATTCGCAGACCGCATCCTCGTTATCGGCCGAGCAAGGGCCGATGATCAGCAGGAACCGCCCGCTCCGGCCCGAGATAATATCCGAAACCGCCCGGTCACGCTCACGCTTGACCTCGGCCAGTTCCGGGCTCAACGGCAATTCCAGAATAACCTCTGCTACCGCCGGCAGTTGTTGGCGATATTTAAAAGACATACATTATCCTCATTGGTTTTTCAACGACGCGGGCCACTCGGACGGCGGAAAGGCTTTGCGGAACTCTTCCACTTCAAAGCGGGTGCGTTTGGCCTGGGCTTCCAGCTGTTTATAATCGGATTTAGCCACCCACTCGGTATCTTCCTTCTTTTTACTCAACCGGGCATTCTCCTCACGCAACTGCCGTAATTCCTTCAGACTGCTTTCCTGCTGGCGCTCCAGTTCCAAAACCCGGGTGGCCAACCCCCGGCCGGTACCCGAAAGTTCTTCCCGGGCCTGCCGCAAACTTTTAAGTTCATGTTCCAGTTTGATCTTTTCGGTCGATTCGCTGTTAAGCGCCTGGCGCGTACGCAACAGGTCTTCCTGCAAGGCCCGTTCCTGCCTTTTTTCTTTCTGCATTTCCGCTTCTTCCTTCTCGCGCCAGGCTTTTTCCTGATCGAGCTGTTTTTTCATTCCCGCCAGGCTGGCCGAAACTTGCGCCGACTGCTTGTCCTTCTCACGCAACTGGACTTGAAAGGTCTGCGCTTCCGCTTCCATCAGCTTCACGCGCTTCTCGAACCGCTCGGCGATAGCCTGCCATTCTTTGGGCGGCGGCGGAGGCACGGCCCGCAGGCGCTTTTTCTTTTCTTTCTCAATAGCTTCGGGGATCTGCCAGGCCAAGATCAACAACCCACCCAACACCGCCAGCGCTATACCCACAATAAGGCCGAATGACATACCAAGTTAATCCTGTGCTATTCAATATTAAAGTCCCGTAAACCGTAAAACCATAACCGGCCTTATTGTTTCTGGATCTCGGCCTTCAAACGCGCGGCCTCGATCTTGAACTCGGCAAACTGCCGGTCCAGCAATTCCAGGGCGGGGCGGGCATTGGAGATATCTCCGTCCTTGCCCATCAGGTCGAGGGCAACACAGTTGTCGTGCATCTGCGCGGCAGAAATATTGCCGGTGGCACCCTTCAAACCATGCGCGATCATCTGGAAACCCGAAGTATCATGTTTCTCAAAAGCCTTCCAGAACGTGTCCCGCTTGCCCGTAAAATCTTCCATGAAGATATCGAACAATTCCAACATGAACTCTTTGTCGCCCTGCACGCGCTCCAGTACATCCTTGACATCAATTACCTGACTCATTCCGATTTCCTCTGTTGTACCACGTTAATGATCGTTTCAAACAAAACGTCCCGGTCGATAGGTTTGGAAATATAAGCATCCATACCCTGGGCCAGGTATTTCTCCCGGTCGCCCGACATGGCATTGGCGGTCATCGCGATCACCGGTATATGCAAGCCGGTTTGTTTCTCCTCGGTGCGAATGATTATAGTGGCTTCTACCCCGGTCATTTCCGGCATCTGGTCATCCATCAGGATCAGGTCAAAGTGGCTCTTGCCCATGATATCCAGGACCTCACGGCCATTAACCGCGCACACCACTTCCCAACCGCGTTTTTCCAGCACGCGCGCGGCGATCCGCTGGTTGACCAAATTGTCTTCGGCCAAAAGAATACGCAAGCGTCCCACCGGCCCCGCACTCCCGGGCACTCCCGCCAGGTCCGACCCGCCGGCCAAAGGCGCGGCGCCGTTACAAACCTTGAGCCGGACACAAAAATTGAAACTACTGCCTTTACCCTCTTCGCTCTCGATCCAGATCCGCCCGTCCATCATCTCCACCAGCTTCTTGCAGATCGCCAGGCCCAACCCCGTGCCGCCATAACGGCGGGAGGTGCTTTCGTCCACCTGGCTGAAGACCTCGAACAACGAATTCTGGCGCTCTTTGGGTATGCCGATCCCCGAGTCGGAAACCGAAAACTGCAGTTCGCTCAGGCCGTCCTGGCAAGCCAGCTGGCGCACGGAGACTTCCACCTGGCCCTTATGGGTGAACTTGATCGAATTATTTACCAGATTGATTATTATCTGCCGGATGCGCACCGGATCGCCCAACACCAGCGCCGGAATATCGTCGGCTATGGCATGGCGCAATTCGAGCCCCTTGTTCTGGGCCAGCACCGCCAGGCCCTTGCAAACGCTTTTAATGACATCGCGCAGACTGATCTCGATCTGCTCCACGGTGATCTTGCCGGCCTCGGCTTTGGAGAGGTCGAGAATATCGTTTAAAACCCCCAGCAAATTGCCCGCCGCCTCTTTGGCCACTTTCAGGTTATCCCTTTGCTCGTCGGAGAGCGGGGTGTCCAGAGTCAGGTCCAGCATGCCGAGCACCGCGTTCATAGGCGTGCGCAATTCATGCGACATCTTGGCCAGGAAAATACTCTTGGAACTGTTGGCGACCTCGGCGGCGATCTTGGCGTTAAGCAAAGCTTCCTGAATACGCTTTTGTTTGCTGATATCACGCAGAATACCGATCGACCCCACCAGCTTGCCTTTGCTGTCTTTAAGTACGGAGATAGACGCATCCACATCCAGGATCGCCCCGTCTTTTTTGATTACCTGGGTGCTGATCCCGGAAACCAGGCCTTTCTGGCGGATCTTGAGCTTGCGCAGTTTGCGCCATTCCCGTTCGGGATAAATATCCTTCACGGGCTTGTTAAAAAGCTCTTCCCGGCCCATATCCAGCATTTTCTCGGTAAAAGGATTCCAGGCGATGATCTTTTCCTGGTCATCAATAACAGTTATCGCCGCGGCGGAATTGTCGAAGACCACCTTGAAAAGCTCCTTGGAACGCACCAGATCCTGCTCGATCTCCTTCTGACGGGTAATATCCTTGATCACCAGGTCCAGAAAACGCGGCCGGCCGTTCTTGTCGTTCTCAACAGTAATCGACACCGCCGCCCAAATGAACCCGGTCTTCCGGCATTTGAGCTGGATCTCGTAACCGTCAAAACTAACCTGGCGGTCGATGAGCCGAAAGACATCCTCGAGCCTCTTGCGGGTCTGGAAAATATCCGCAAAGGGTTTGCCTAACAGGTCGGATTTCTTGTAACACAGCATTCCTGCCAGGGCGGCGTTCACAAAAACAAACCGGGCCTTGTCCCCGTAAGTAGTGCGGGCAATGCCGATCTTCAGGGAATCAATAAAATCTGTATGATCCGTGTTCTTCAATGGCATTTTGGTCGGGCTTTTCCTTGGCATTCATTAAAGGGTACAACAAATTCTAATACCGGGCTTTAACCAATTCAATCTCTTTCTTGACCGCCGCGATACGGTCGGCTAGGCGCGGATGGGTACGCAGCATTATCCAGCCCTCGTCCTTGCCGTCGCCAGACTCCGCGGCCAGCACCGCAAAAGCTTCCGCCAGGCCATTGGGGTCGTAGCCAGCCAGATAAGTATATTTTACCCCCAGGCGGTCCGCTTCGTTCTCATCGGTACGGCTGAAGGCCGCCAGGCCCAGGCTTACCAGCGCATCGGCGCTCATCCGCGCTATCCTACGGCGCACATCGTTCTGAATACCGCCCATCACCATGCCGCTCAGCAGGTCGTAGCCAAAAGCCGCCTGGAATTTCTTGGCCACATGCCGCGCCGAACAATGCCCCACCTCATGCGCCAGCACAGCCGCGATCTCGTCATCCGAATTTAATTTGTTAAAGAGCCCGGTGTTAAAGTATATATTTCCGCCCGGTGTCGTAAAAGCGTTCAAGCTGTCGTCGTTAACCAGATAAAAATGATATTCGTAATCCTGCCGGTCCGAGACCTGGGCCACGCGGTGCCCGATCCGCTCCAGCCGGTCCGCCGACTCCTTGTTGACCGACGTCCGGGCGCCCATCCCCATTTGGGCATTAATGCCCTGCCCGATCATCACTTCCAGCGGAGTGGTAAAAACCAGGAACTCTTCCCGGCCGGTAGCCGGATTAAGGGTTAAACACCCCTGAACGGACACCAGAAACAAAACCAGCCCGACTGTCCACACTCTTAAACGCATACTCACCGTTCAAACTTTACCACGTTCTCCCACCAGACCGTGGAATCCCAGGTTTGTAAAGCTTCCCACAATTCCTTCGCCGTGCGGGTCTTAAGGAACCCCGGCGCACGCTTGAGGAACTTACGGGCCACCGGATGCCCGTTATCACAATATTCTTTGGCCTGTACGAGGCACTCCAGGATATCGGCGTCGCGCGCTACCAGCGCCTCCAGTGAAGCCTGGGTATCGTAATCCCCCCGAACACTGACCAGCTCCGACTTAACCCTGGCCGGCAAAGCCGCTACCTGGTCGGCAAAGACCCGCTTTTCGGCCGCTTTGAAATCGATATAATAGTGGCCCATCTTGTGCAGGTCGTTAATACGCGCTTCATGGATATCGTTAAAAAGCGTCATGGCCAGCACCCGGTACGGGTCCGCGCCTTCTTCATGCGCCATGTAAAAACCGATCACCGCGCAACGGAAACAATGGTCCGCCACGCTTTCCGGATCCTCAATACCCGCCACCCACCAGCCACTGCGCTTCACCCGCTTGAGCAAGCCGGCTTCGGCAAAAAAATCCAGCGCGCTATTCCGGGAGGTTGTCGTAGATGATTCTTTCGCCCGCGGGGGCATTTTGCTTTTTGGCATTTTTCGGCTTTTGTTTGTTGATCTCATAACAAAAAATACTCGCGGCATGCGCGGCGTTCAGCGACATACGGGGATGCGCCATGTATATCGACAGCTTTACGTCCAGCTTCTGCAGAGTGACATCCCGGATACCTTTTTCTTCCGACCCGATCACCAGCGCCAGCGGAAAAGGCAGTTTGGCTTCTTTCAGGTCGGCCCCATCCTTGACCACACTGCCGGCGATCCAGATACCTTTGTCCTTCGCCTTGCCGATAGCCTGGTTAAGATTATTGACCTTGGCCACCCGCACATAATTCTCGCCGCCGCAGGCCACGCGCATAACGGCATCGGTCACGTGCACGGAATCGTGGGTAGGCAGAACCAAAGTAAACCCGCCCAGACAACCCAAACTGCGGATAATGGCCCCCAGGTTTTGCGGGTCATTAAGCCCGTCGATAAAAACCAGCACCGTATTACCGGCCGCCGCTTCGTCCAGCACATCCTCGTAAGGCACATATTCAAAATCCTGGACCTCCATTATAAGGCCCTGGGTATTCAGACTGCGCCCCAGCTTGAGCATTTTACGCGGCTCCACCACCGACACCGGAATGCCGTGCTTGCGGGCCTTCGAGGCGATATAACTATGCTCCGGATGCCCGGTCTGCACAAAGATCACCCGCACGCTCTTGGGATTCGCCTTCAAACGTTCCATTACCGGATTCTTGCCATAGATCTTCATTTTCTCATCCCCAATCCCAAATAGAATACCGGTTTTAAAATACTCCACCAGCCGAAGAAAGGCTTCATTTTGGTATAGCCCAGTTTCTTCGGCGGATATATCTTGGTCACGAAAACTTCGGTGAACTTATGCTTGAACTGTATGGCCTTGAACATCAGGTAAGGCTCCAGCTCGTAAGCGTCCAGCCAGCGCTGGTCGATATTGATCCGCGCGTCGTCAAACAGGGAAAGCCGGATAGCCCGGTAACCGTTGGTGCTGTCCGTGATCCGGACGCCCAGGAACAGGGACATCAGCCACGGATGCATACGGGTGGCCAGCTTGCGGTAAAAGGGCATATCGCCGCCCACGCCCACCCGGCCCTTGTAGCGGGAACCCTGCACAAATTCGAACCCGTTGGCGATCTCTTTGAGCAATACCGGCAATTCATTAGGGTCGTCCTTGTCGTTGCCGGCCATGATGACCAGCACCTCATAGTTGTTAGCCCGCGCATACTTGATCACGGTGCGGATAGCCGCCCCCACGCCGCTCTGGAAATTATGCCGCAGAGTGCGCACCCCGCGCGCCGCAAAACCCTGCAACATCTTTTGCGTGCCGTCGGTCGAGCCGTCGTCCATCACCAGATAATCCGCCTGGCCGTAAAGCGGGCTTTTACAGAACCGCTCCACCACACTGCGCAATTTTACCTCTTCATTGAACGCTATAGGCGCCACCAGTGTCTTCAAGCCAGCTCCTCGGCGCTAACCGGGCGGCCGTTCTGGTCCACGAACCCTACGGCGCGAGCGGGATTGCCCACCACCACGGTATGCGCCGGGACATCCTTAAGGACCACGCAACCGGCGCCGATCACCGCGTACTCGCCAATGGTCACCCCGCACATGATCGTGGCATTGGCCCCGATCGAAGCGCCCTTGCCGACCACCGTGCGCTCCAGCTTCCACTGTGCACAACGACTGCGCGGGTAACGGTCATTGACAAAAGTGGCATTGGGCCCCACGAAAACATTATCTTCCAACACCACGCCGTCATAAACCGGCACATTGTTCTTGATGGTCACGTTGCGGCCGATCTCGACCTTGCCTTCAATATAGCAATGATCACAAATGTTACACCCCGAGCCGATCTGCGCCCCGTCCATTATGTTAACGAACGCCCAGACCCGCGAACCTGCGCCAATAACCGCTTGCTCACCTATCAAAGCTGTGGGATGTTTAAAATAGTTCATACAATCTTGACCGAAGCCCCGCCGTTGTCCATAGACTGCTGAACCGCGGCCAGCGTACGCACCACCGACGCGCCTTTAAGCGCATCGGCAATTACGGGCTGGACGCCCTTCTCCACACAATCAATAAAATACTGCCCCTGCGCCTTCAAAGGCTCGGCCAGGTTCACCTTGGGGATGGTAATGGAGCCTTCCCGCGACAAAAGCTGGAACTCGCCGTAACTTTCGTAATATTTGGTAGTGCGCTCCACATACTTGTCGTAAACCTTCACGGCGCCCATCGGGTCGAGGTCGTCCCAGACCAGCATCTTCTTCTCGCCCACGATCGTGATCTGGCGCACCTTGCGCGGGTCGGCCCAGCTCACATGCACGTTCACCAGCACGCCGCCGGGATAATCCAGGGTAGCGAACGAAAGGTCTTCCAGCTTGTTGCCCAGGCATTTAAGCCCACGCGCGGAAGCATTCACCGCCGAGGCGCCCAGCAAATAATCGAAGATCGAAATATCATGCGGCGCCAGGTCCCACAACGCGTTCACGTCGTAACGGAACGGCCCCAGGTTCGTACGCTCGGAATGGGCGTAATAGATCTTGCCCATCTCGCCGGCCTCGATATATTCCTTGACCCAACGGATGCCCGAGTTAAAAGTAAAAACATGCCCGACCATCAAAAACCGGCCGGCTTTATCCGCCAGGGCCTTAAGGTCCAGGCATTCGCCAGAGGTCATGGCCAACGGCTTCTCGCACAGCACATGCTTGCCGGCCGCCAAAGCTTCTTTGGAAAGCTGATAATGAAAACGCGTCGGCGCGGCGATACAAACCGCGTCGATAGCCGGATCATTAAGAATATCATTGTGATCGGCGGTTACCGTAAGCCCGGGGAAAAGCGCTTTTACCGACTTCAGACGCGCCGGGTCGATATCGGCACACCTCAGGCACCGGGAATTACCCAGCTGGGAGAAAACACGAATATGATTAGGGCCCCAATGACCGCACCCGATAACGCCAACAGAAACCACGCCAACCTCCTTGTTTATACCCCGGGATTAAAGCCCCCAATATGCCCGGCCCAGCCCGGCACCAACGCACCGGCCAGACCACGCACTCAAAAGCGCCATTTAAATTTTTATATTATATAGACCGGCGGGCGGATAAGAAAGCATTAATTTCGGCAATTGGCCTGGCTGACCTATAGTCGGCTGAAAAGCCAGTTACCTTATGTCCAGGAACTTTTGCAGACTTCCCAGCGGAAGGATATTTAAAATGACCGGGGTAACTCCGGAAACGTTCTGCACACGCTGAAGCATGGCGGGATCAAGGTCAAACTTGATCTCTCCATCGTTGTTTTTCGTTTTAAGATCAAGTTGCGCGGGATCAAGATTGATACCACCAGCATTGTCAGACATACTGGAGTCTTTACGCCCAGCCCGCATTACGGCGATCTTAATGTTGAATTCTCTTAGAATCTGATACACTCGCCAAGGCTTAAGGCTATATATTCTCCCTAGCTCCACAGCAGTAACGTTCACTGTTTGCCCCTGATTTTGCTTGGCCCACCCTCGCATAAGTTCCTCGCCTTCGGGCTGAACCATACCTTTCGTCTTGATATTATATTCACCTAATATCTGTATGACTCTATTTCCTGAAAGTACATATTCTTGACCAATCTCTCTCGCAAACATATCTAATGTTTCATCACGATGTTTCTCAGCAAACGCTCGCAAAAGTTTCGCGCCCTCAGTCTGCAGTTTACCTTTTGTCTTAATATTATATTCACGCAATATTTCATGTACTCTCCTTATTGAAAGGTTATATTCTTGAGCAAGTTCACTCAAAACCATATCTAATGTTTCATTGCGATGTTTCTCTGCAAACGCTCGCAAACGTTTCGCGCCCTCGGTCTGCACCTGGCCTTTAGTCCTCACATTATTTTCACCCAATATTTGCTTAATCCTCCCTGGTGAAAGTCCATATTCTTGATCAATCTCTCTCGAAAACATATCTAATGTTTCATCGCGATGTTTCTTTGCAAACTCTCGCAAACGTTCCGCGCCTTTCGTTGGGTCCCGCTTTCTTCTTTGACCGCTTGTCTTAATATCATATTTTTTCAATATCCCACTCACTGTATAAGAATTAATGGCGAATTGTAACCCCAATTCCACTAAAGTTATGTCGACTATTTCTCCACGATGTTTTTCGGCCCATGCCCGCAAAAGCTGCACTCCCTCTCTGGACACATTTCCTTTCGTTTTAATGCCATATTTACTGGCAATCTGATGTACCCTCTGACGCGTATAATTATATTGAGTTGCCAATTCTTCCAGTGTCACGTCAACTGTCTGCCCCTGGTGTTCCTTTGCCCATACCAGCAGTTGCTTGCGCCCGGACGTTGAGGCATTATCAGAAGGCTTCGGGGAAAGATCTAGCAGCTGAGTTTCCATTTGAACCGACAGCATTCGATCACTCGCTGAAGGCAACGCTGCGGCATCAAATGTTGGCGCATACGTTCGGGCCACCTGCCCCATGTCGGCCCCGCCGGCAAAATATTCCCGGGGCACCACTTCTTGCGTTACCAGATTGTAATCTTCCTTGATGTAATTATACGCTCCCTTCCTGAACGCCTCAACGTATTGTTGCCAGATCCACTCTTTCTGATTCTTATCGGCTATATCGATACCTGCGGTTTTATTCCGGTCAACATAGGCTTGCCCCATAATGCTATCCTTGACTTTCCGCTTATACCATGTGGCCAGGATCAGCGAATAATAGATCTGCCGGAGCGGGGCGAAGGTCATTCCCTCGTTCACTTCTTTTTCCAGGATCGGGATCACGATCTCGCGCAGGACTTCCCTGGCGATATCGTTGGGGTCGTTTGGCGTTGGGGTTGAGACCTGGGTGGCTAAATAGTCAGTCTCCAGCATGACTTTCAGGTGACTTTCCACCACATAGGCCGCTTCTTTGCTCTCGTACACCACGGCCTTGGCCGGAACGATCCACACCTTGTTGAACGTATCCACCGGAATATCGGTCGTGCCATAACGCTGGAACGCTTCGGCGTAAACCCGGCCCCAGAATTGCTTGCCGATATCGCCTTCCGGGTAAATAACCGAAGCGGTGATCTGTTTCAAAAGATAATCCTGCGCCAGAAGATCGCGGCCCATTTCGGTCTGGCCGAAGGCTTCCGGCACAATGCGGTTCTTTTCGTAGGGACTCAGGTTGATAATCATCTAGAAGGCTTCCGCCCCGGACCATTACAGCTATAGTA
>JADFZK010000062.1 GCA_015232565.1 Candidatus Omnitrophota bacterium | reverse complement strand
AATGGCTGGCCGAAGTTCACCGGAATGACCGGACGAAGTTATCGGAATCCGCAAATATAACGGGATTTCGAAATTAGTCGAGATGGGTTGGCGGGACAGATACAATTTCTCAATATCCCAGGGATTATAGTCAAGGAATGAAGGAGTGTGCGTTGATTTCGAAGTTTATTGTAGTTTAAGAAAGAGTATTTCGATTGGAGCAATGTTTTGCGCTCACTTTAGTTGGGGATTATCGCCGTTGGCAGTATTTTAATGGAGTCAAGTGATGGGGGGGTGAGGTTTCCGTTTGCCAGGAAATTTAAGCCGCTCCAAGAGCAAAGAAGGGGCTAGACCGGGACCACTATAGAGACCGGGATTGATTCTGCTACTTCTTGAATACTTGCCTTACGCCTTGAATCCTTGCTTAATCCATTTATAATGTCGATCATATGGTAAATTTATTCCGGCTTGATATTCTCCGTCGACCTGCCTTTTGGCTGGGGCTGGCTTTTGCTGTCTGGACCGCTTCTTTATGGGGTTTTATCAGCGGGCGGGTGGGGCTCTCTTCGGATGCGGTTTCCTATTATGAACACACCAAATTCTTTCTCGACCAGGTCAGCCGCGGCCAGTTCCCATTATGGGATCCTTACTGGAGCGGCGGGGTGCCAAATGATTTCTTTCTGCGTCGTATCGGTCCTTATAACCCTTTTTTGTTAATACCTTTGGTGCTTAAGTCGCTGGGCGTCAAGTTTCTGTACGCCTATATGACTTTTCTGGTCCTGTATTTCTTTTTTGGTATGACCGGGTTTTATCTGTTAAGCCGTAAATTACTTAAAGATGATTCGGCCGCCTTCTTGGCTTTCCTGTTGTTGACCTTCTCAGCCTTAAGCACCCGAATGTTCGATTCGTATATGTTATTGGTAACCATTCCGATCATCTGGTTCTTTTACTTTGGGGTGTCATTCTTTCAGGAACCCCGCAAAGCTTCAGCGGCTGGTATGACGGTGGCTTTGATGTTGCTGTTGACAACTTATATACCGTTATTTTTCCTGGTGATCTTGCTTTTCTTTATCTTGGCGTATGTGCTGGTGTTCATTCGGGATATTCCGTGCCGTATTAAAACGTTAGTTTCATTTATCGGCCAGAACTGGTTTTTTTCTGCCCTGTGTGCCCTGGCTATCGTGCTGGCTTTGGTTCCGGGGTTAGCTTTTTTTGGTGAAGCCGGCAAGGGTAATATCGCTATCCCCGGGCGGCACTACAATACCGATGCCAAACATGTTCTGGTCGTTGAGCCGCAATTGCTCAGCCCCTGGTCGATTGTGGAAGAATTCTTCTTTTCCTATTATTTTACTGATCTTACCCGTATTGCTTTCGCTATAGTTTACGTACCTCTTTTTGCTTTTCTGGTAATTGGAGCCGGGGTCTTTACTCGTATTACCCGTTTATTTTTGCTTTTGTTCCTGTGGGGCACCGCGTTATTGCTTTTTTCCATGCCTTTAGGTTTTCCTTTATACGGGTTTCTTTACAAACACTTTGCTTTTGTAAAATATTTCCGCAATCTGCATTTTCTGTTATGGTTCGTCGGCTTACCGATATTTGCTTTATTCGTGGGGGAGATCTGGAAGAATCTCGCGGTCAGGGCGCGGGAACGGGATTCCTGGGCCCTTTTAATTGTCGCCGGCACGGTGCATGTGCTGGCCGGGTTCTTTTTATGGTGGCAAGGCGATGCCCTGGGTTCTTCGTTTGTAGTTTTGACTCTGAGTTTCTTGGCCTGGACTGTGTTCCTGGCACGCAGTCCGGCGGTGCGGCAATGGTTTATACCGTTAATGTTCCTGGCGGTGGTGATGCAACCAGTTGAGGTGTTCCATTATTTAGCGCGGAATTATCCGGCAACAGAAGTAAGTTCATTTTATAACAATCTTGATTACCGTTTCGCCCATAGCACTTCTGATGCCGGCGAAGGCCGTATACCGGCTGAAGGAGTTACTGCCGCGTTATCCGCTCCCGGCCAACCGGGGTTCTTGTATTTTACTACCGATATGTATCGGAATTTTCGGACCAGAGTATCTGCGGACGATCTGGATCGTTATGAACGATTCAAGTTCTATCTGTACGATCAGCCGCCGGTCGCAAGTGACCTGAGGCTGGCTTTTACCGGTGCGCCGGTTATGTCCGATAGCCCGCTGTTTCGGGTGGTGCGTTTTAACGCTAACGAGGTAGTGATAAAGGCGGATCTGCCAGCGGCCAAGTTTGTGGTTTATAACGATGTTAATTACCCCGGCTGGGTGCTCAAAGTTAATGGCAAGATCCAGCCGCTAATAACTGCTAATAGCGCATACAAAGGCTTTTGGCTGCCCGCTGGGAAAAGCTCTGCGAGCTTAAGCTTCGGTTCCTGGGATCGTTATATTCTTAACTGGTCATTACTACTGGTTTTTTATGGGATCCTTTTATATACGGCTGGTTCTTATTGGCGGAGAAAATATGCCGCAACCTAGGAATAGATCCGTACCGGTTATATTTTTCTACCTCATTGTAGCTTTGGCGCTTTTCTTTACAATAAATTCTCGTAAGGTGGCGGAACATGCCTGGCCTAAAACTTTAAGCCGTTTGCGGGTGGATTACTCCGCTTTGGTTAGGGCCTCTGGTGGAGGGGAGCCTGAACGGCCGCAGTTGATCGACAGCAAGCGCTATTTTAATGCTGTTAACAGTATTTACGGCCAGCGCTCGGATGCCGATGCTTTTCTGGGGGTAACGCACTTTTATCTGGGTGACCGCAATTCAGCGCGGGCGGCTTTTCTACGGCTGGAGGCCAAGGAAAGCGGCTTCTTTTGGGCTAAATACGACCTGGCTGTGCTGGCTTTCCAGGAAAAGAACTATCCCGCGGCTCTGGATTATTGTCAGCAGGCTTTACAGTTGCCGACGGAGAGATCGGTAACGTTTATGATGACCAGCAAGGTGTATCAGCCATTATTCGTTGAGAACGGGATCACCCCGCAGAAATTGGCGCAGAATATTGAACAAGCCCGTTTATTGTTATTACAGATGTTGATCACTATCAAGGCGGGTGTTCCGGAATCGTTTGGGGGCCAGCTTTTGGTAAGAGTCTTTTAGCCCGGGAAGAAACCTCCCCGGGCTAAAAGATCCTGGTTATTCGATGGGTATGATTATGACCGTGCCTTTTTTCAGTTTATTGGCGTTCTTGATGCGGTCTTTGTTGAGTTCGTAAAGGTATTGCCAGCGATTGCCATTGCCCATTTCCTTCTGGGCGATCTTCCACAGTGAGTCGTTAGCCTGTATCGTATATTCTTTGGTAGAAACTTTCACTCCGGATTCTACGTTCTCTTTTTCTTCCACCACATAACTGCCATCATCCGATACTTGCAGGTTCGCGTTCTTGGAGGGGACTTGATCGGCCGGGATATTAACTTCATCAACTTCAGCCACCATGAACTGGGCGTTGCGGTCTTTTTGCATGCCCATCAGGTCTTTTACCGGAGCCACTGCATCGAGCTTGCCGCGGGAAACGATCTTGATGCGTTCTTCGGTGATGCCTTTGTCGAGCATGTATTGTTTAACAGTGTCACTGCGTTTCTTGCCGAGCTTCATATTGTATTCTTCCGACCCGCGGGCGTCGCAGTTGCCGGTGATCAGGATAGAAGCTTTCGGGTTTTTTTGCAAAGAACCAACCGCACGGTCCAGAATGGCCAGATGGTCATTGCGCAGGTCGGCTTTGTTGTAGTCGAAGTAGATCTTTACATTGCGAATGATCTTTTTTATGAGCAGGGAGGCTTTGGTCTCCACTTTTGGAGCCGGGGCCGGGGCTTCTTTCTTGCCGGCTTCTTTTTCCTTGTAATCATAGATCAGCTTATACACATAAACATAACCGCGATTACCCCACAAATCGGTAACCGATCCGGTCTTGGCGGGCCACCACCAGTAGCCGCCTCTTTGTTCGTCTTTCACCGGGGCCGGTTTGGCGTCGGTCGGCCACCAGGCGAAAGTTTCCTGCAAATTCTTAAGGTCGGCTTCACGGCGGGTATCGCGCGTGGCCTGGTCTATGAACTGCGCCTGGGCCGGGGTGGGTGTTGCCAGCAGTCCCGCGGCAAGCGCAGAAACAGAAAGCAAACGGGAAAAAGTCTTTAAGTGTCGCATTGGTATCCTTTTGGTTATTAGGGCTTGAGAATTACGAAAAAATATTTCGTCTATATTAGCATAAAAAAAACAAAGTAAAACAAAATTCAATTTTTGCATAACTCGTTTAATGCGTTGTTCCTGTGGTGCGGGCGGTGGCCGGGTTTTTGGTGCCATACATTGATAATGTTAATTTCTGGAGCTTGGATATGTACACATTTGTTTTGCTTCCGAATAGTGTTTTTGCTATAACGGATGCCATGGAATTTTATGAGGCCTGGGCCCGTGCGTTAAAAGAGACCGAGATCATCCGTTCAAGAGTGTTGGCGCTGCCAACCTACGACGACGTGCAGGTGCCGTATGTGTTCTTGTCGCCGTCCACCCTCAATCAAGGCGACACTGTGGTGCGCCGAGGCAAGATCCTGGTCCAGCGCCCGGCATTAATGCTCCCGCCCAACATTCCCCAACTGGAAGGTTTTGATCTGCAAAAGAATGAGGGCGAGACCGACAGTTCCATAATGAGCTTTCTGCTGATGAGAGGGATCAGTATCCCATCCCTGAAATATAACAACCAAACGTATTCTCTGGATATATTTGAGGGTGATGTCCGCCAGGCGGTCGCTTTTTATGCCAATCAGATGGAGCGGGAAGAGGATGTAGCTACCGGCCTGTTGCTGGGGCATGAGGATGTATGGCAGTTTTCGGTTTTGATCTTTATTTGTTCGCAGATCACGCGCAATACCGAGGTAGACCTTAAGCGGCTGATGGATGATTTCCGGCGAAAGGGCGGTTTATGATCAGATTTATTAAAACGTTGGTGGTGGTGGCTGTTTGGCTGGTTTTTATTCCCGCCGCTCAGGCGGCTGAGGGGCGTTTTTCCCGGTATGTGCTGGATAACGGATTAACGGTACTTATTAATGAAATGCCTTCGTCAGCTATGACCGCAGTTTACGCCTGGGTCAAGACTGGTTCTGCTAATGAGGGGAAGTATGTTGGCAGCGGCATTACTCATTTTGTGGAGCATATGTTGTTCAAGGGAACGAAGCGCCGGGGGCCGGGGGTTATCGCCGATGGGGCGCGCGCGATGGGGGGCAGTATAAACGCGTCTACCAGCCATGATTTTACGGCGTTTTACCTGAGTGTGCCCAGGATCAACCTGTCGGCCGGACTGGACTTGATAGCGGATATGGTGCGTAACGCGGTATTCGATCCCGGCGAAGTGGAGCGTGAACGGGCGGTTATCCAAAAAGAAATGAAGATGGTCAATGACCGCCCGGAACGTAAACTGGATAATGCTGTTTCGGCGGCGGTTTATTTAACGCATCCCTATCGCCATCCGGTTATTGGTTACCCGCAGATCTTTAATGCGCTTACTCGCGATCAATTGCTGGAATATTATTCCGCTTATTATGCGCCTAACAATATGATCCTTTCTATTGCCGGCGGTATCAAGGCAGAAGAAGTGTTGCCGATAGTAAATAAGCTGTTTGCTGACTTTCCCGCACGGTCAACACCTGTGCGGTTATTGCCACCGGAGGTTCAGCAGATCACGCCTCGTTCAGCAACTGTGGAATATCCGACCGAACTGATCCGGCTGGTTATTGCGTATCAGGGCATGCCGCTGTCTGATCGCGATCTGCTCGCCGGTGATGTGCTGTCTATGTCTTTGGGGAGCGGGCAAAGTTCAAGGTTTAATCAGGAGTTGTATGAAAAACAGCGGCTTGTTGAAGCGGTAAGCGTGGGTAATGAAACGCCCCTGGATCGGGGCAAGTTCGAAATTGCCTGTTTGCTTAACAAAGATAACGTTTCGGCTGTTTTGCTTAAGACCCAGGCTATGATTGAGTCGGTTAAAGCCTTTGGACTGAAGACCGCGGAGCTGGAGAAAGTAAAGCGGATAGTCATGGCGCAAAATATTTATGGCCGGGAGACGGCCGAGGGTGTGGCTGAGCGTGCGGCCATGGAAGAAGCTTTTACCGGTGATGCGCGATTCTCGGAGAAATATCTGGAGGGTGTGCGCGCGGTAACCAATGAAGACATAAAAAGGGTGGCGGCAAAATATCTGGTACCTGCCAGCCGAACGGTAGTGGTGATGCGTCCTTCAGCAGACTCTGCAGGCCAGACGCTGTCTGCTAAACCGGGTGGTGAGATAAAGCTCGATGAGCCGCAGTTGTTTACTCTTGCAAACGGGATCAAGTTGATCGTTAAAAGAGAGCCGTCTTTGCCCTTGGTAAGTGTGCGTGCTTACATAAAGGGCGGCTTGCGGGAAGAGCCTTTGGCTAAGTCCGGCCTGGCGGAGCTTACCGGCCGGGTGTGGAGCCGGGGGGTTAAGGGCAAGACCGCAGAACAGCTGATGCGTGAAATGGAAGAACGCGCCGGCAGTCTTTCAGCGGGTGTGGGGCTGGATTCTTTTGTGGTTGCCATAGATGTGCTGGCCGAAGACATACCGCTGGCGTTTACCGATCTGGCTCTTTTGATCAAAGACCCGGTGTTTCCGGAGGTGGAGATCGTAAAACAGAAGCAGGATATGTTAACGGCCTTACAAGCGCGTAAAGACAGTATCGCCCAGACTTCTTTCCGGGCTTTGTACGAAACGCTTTTTACCGAACATCCTTTGCGCCGGGATCCCCTGGGAACGCCGGAGGCCCTGGCGCGTATTACCCGCGCTGAGGTGGTGGCTTTTTATAAAAAGTTTGTTTCATCCCGAAATATCATCGTGGCAGTCTATGGTGATATTGATGTTGAGAAGGTCAAAAGCGAGCTAACGTCAAGCCTTGGGGGCATTAAGCCGGCAATAGTGCCCACTACTTTGGTCAATGAGCCGCCGGTTGCGGAGGCTCGGTTTAAAGAATTATTGATGGATAAAGAGCAGGCTTTTGTGGCCTACGGGTTCCATGGCGCGAGAATTGGGACTCCGGAGAAATACGCCCTGGAGGTGGCCGTTAATGCTTTGAGTTCATCGTTAAGTGGGCGTATGTTCAAGCGGATCCGCGATGAGTTGGGAAAGGCTTATGCTTTAAGCGGTTTCTGTTCACCTGGCGCGGATATTGGCGCTTGCGCTTTCTATGTGCTGACTACCAGTGAGAATGTGCCCAAGGTGCGTTCCCTCATAGAAGAGGAGCTTAAGAAAGCCGCCGACCAGGGGTTCTCCGAGAAGGAGTTAGCCGACGCCAGGATATATTTAAAGAGTGATTTTGCTCGTGACAGCCAGGCGCTTGGTTCCCAGGCGTCCCGTGATATTGCCAGTGAATTTTATGGCCTTGGGGTAAAGGCGTATCAGCTTTACGACGGGCGGATCGACGCGGTTACGGCTGAGGCGGCGCAGAAAGCGGTGAAGGATTTCTTTGATATCAAAAAAGCCGCGGTGGTAGTTACATTGCCGTCGTCTGCGGAGAAAATAAACAGGTGATGAGTTGGAAGTTTTGTAAATGTCTTTAGACCTCGACCGGGATTTATGTTAAATTAATTTCCTTATGAATAAAAATACCCGCCTTGAACTAGAAGACCAGTTGCTGGACCGTTTAAAAGGCAAGTTAAAGCTTTTACAGCCTGATAACGAGAAGATGGAGCTTGCGCTGGCTTCCCTGGAGTCGGTGCTGGTGAGTGATAAATCCCGCAAGTTCTCCAGCGAATTTACTTCGAATGAAGCCAAGACCGTGTTTGTCCACGAGTTCCTCTCCTATGGCTTGATCGAAGAGCTGTTGTGCAATAGCGATGTGGAAGATATTGTTATCCACGGGTTAAAGACGATCTACATCCATCACGCCGAAAAAGGTTTTATTTCGACGGGCAAGAAGTTTGAACATATTCGCGAGCTGGATGTGTTTATGAAGAAGTTGTTGGTCTTTGGCGGCCGGGAGAATATGAAGCGCATCCTGGACCTCGAGCTGGCCAACCTGGGGGGGCGGGCTAATATCATTACCTCGCCGTTTGGGGCGCAGATCACGATCACCAAGGCCAAGGTCGACCCTATCAGCATCCTCGATCTTGTTAAGCGCGGCAGTCTGACTTATGAAGTGGCGGCGCAATTGTGGATTTATGTTGATGGCATGTCGATCCGCCCGGCGAATATCATGCTCGCCGGCGGGCCGGGTACGGGCAAGACCACGCTTTTAAATGCGCTGTTCAGTTTTGTGCCGGAGAAAGATCATTTGATCATCATTGAGGACACGCTGGAGTTAAACACTTTTCTGATGGATACCGTTTCGCGACTGGAAAGTGATGAGGAATTGAGCCTGGCGGACCTGGTGAAGAACAGTTTACGTATGCGTCCGGAGCGGATCATTATTGGTGAGGTGCGGGGTGTGGAAGCCCGCGATATGATCACTTCGATGAATGTGGGTAAATATTGCATGTGTACTATTCACGCTTTAACCTCGCGGGAAGCCATTACCCGTTTGCAGAATGAGCCGATGAATATTCCCGAAACGCTGGTAAATTTGATCGATGTTTTTCTGGTGCTTAAGAGGTATCATGTTGACGGGCGTTTGTTCCGCGTGGTGGACGAGGTTAGCGAGACCGGCGGGATGGAACAGAAAAAGATCCTGTTGTCGCCGGTCTACAAATATAATTACGAGCAGAACAAAGTTATGATGATGTCGCCCAGTACAGTTTATCGTGACCGTTTGGCTCGGGAAGCGGGCATTACGCCAAGAGATATTATTAATGAAACCCTGATCCGTGCGGTGGTCCTTAAACAACTTCATGGCAAGGATGTCCATACTTTAAAAGATGTGATCACTTTCTGCAAAGCCTATCGTGCTGATCCGGCCGACGCCATGAACCGTATAGGGTTAAACCGCGCCAGCCTGCTTAAAGAAGTGGCTCGTCTTTAGCCTTGCGGAGCATAACCTTTAAAAATACTCTTGTATTCCTGAAAATTCTGTGTAAGATTTAGAACGTTTTTTCGGCCTGTTCTTTACTAGATACTAATTTATGCGCCCATAGCTCAATTGGATAGAGCATTTGACTACGGATCAGAAGGTTGTAGGTTCGACTCCTACTGGGCGCGTGATTTGAAAAGGATTCTTTTCAAATCATCCCGATAGCTGCGTGAGGCCTTATCAAGGCCTCCGAGCTATCGGGATTTCCATAAGAACGATTCTTTTCAAATCATCCCGATAGTTGCGTGAGGCCTTATCAAGGCCTCCGAGCTATCGGGATTTCCATCTTCTTCACACCGGCCGAACAGCCGGTATTTTTATTTATGGACAACGACTTCAAGATCCATGAAATGATGATGCGTGAAGCTTTAAAGCTTGCCCGCCGTGCCGCAACAGCCGACGAAGTACCGGTAGGAGCGGTGATAGTGCACGGCCGGGAGATCATTGCCCGGGCGTACAATCAGGTTGAATTGCTGAAGGATCCTACCGCGCATGCGGAAATGATCGCTATTACCCAGGCTACTAATTATCTTGGTTCCAAATGGTTGCATGAGTGTTCCATCTATGTTACAATCGAGCCCTGTTCGATGTGCGCCGGGGCATTGGTCCTGGCACGAATTGCGAAAGTCTTTTTCGGTGCCGCAGATATCAAGACTGGCGCCGCTGGTTCGGTAGTCAATGTTTTGCGTAACGATAAACTAAATCACCAGGTAGAAGTTGCCGGTGGCTTGCTAAAGGAAGAATGCGGCGCGCTAATGAGTGACTTTTTTAAGAAAAAGCGCGTGTAGTAAGTGGATTAGGAAAAATATTTGTTTGTATGGGGATACCAAACCGTCCGTCAAGCTATAGGTCTGTTGCGGGTTGCGCTTAGAAAAAGTAATTTGTTTTGCATGGAGACACCAAACCGTCCGTCAGACTATAGGTCTGTCGTGACGGTTTGGTGTCTCCAGAAATTTCGTAGAAATTTCTGGAGAGGTGCCAGAGTGGCCGATTGGAGCTTCCTGCTAAGAAGTTGACTGGGGAAACCTGGTCCGAGGGTTCGAATCCCTCCTTCTCCGTATTTGATACCAATTCGAACCCTGGTGCTCCTGATAGAGGAGCGCCAGGGTTTCGATGTTTGTATGGGCCACGCAATATGGCTTAAAATCCCTTTCCTTGCCTTCAAATATCCGATAATAATCCGAATCCTTAGATAGTACTGGCTCGAGGCTGACTGGTCCTAGAAGCTCCTTTAATGCCAGGGAAGAGCTAACCGTGTCCTGGGATAGTGTTTCGTTTAGCTTTACCAGCCGGTTTTCGATCCATTCTTTGGGCGGGGCTTTGAAGTTGTTGTCGGTTTGGAACTCCTGTGACCGGCGTCAATTATTTCTTTCTTCCGTCAGGTCTAATTGTCGCTTATCACTCCTGTGGCGATTCATCGATATGGTTAGTTTCTTAGAAGCAGGATTTTTCGATGATATATTGAAAGATTCTTTACACCCATACAGATGGGTGGTATTATGTATTTTAGGGTCATTTGCGGTAATGGAGCTTATTAATGAAGAATGAAGTATTAATTCAACTAAAAGGTAAGTTTGACGCCCTTCTTCAGTTGATTCCTGGGGAGAACGTTGAATTCTGGTATGCCCGTAATCTGATGCTTGTTCTGGGATACGACCGTTGGGAGAATTTTGCCAAGGTTATTCAGAAGGCGGTTACGGCGTGTGAGAATTCGGATGTTAAGCCGGAAAACCATTTTCGTGGCGTCACGAAAATGGTCTCTATTGGTTCCGGGGCAGAACGGCCGATCGAAGACATTATTCTTACTCGTTACGCCTGTTATTTAATAGCCCAGAACGGGGATCCTCGCAAAGAGCCCGTTGCTTTTGCCCAAAGTTATTTTGCTGTACAGACTCGTAAACAAGAAGTTATCGAAGAGCGTATTCGTCTGCAGGAACGTCTGGAAGCGCGCCGCAAGTTAAGAGAGTCAGAGACAGAGCTCTCCAGGAATATTTATGAAAGAGGCGTTGATGACCAGGGGTTTGGGCGTATTCGTTCCAAAGGAGATGCGGCTTTGTTCGGTGGCAATACGACGCAGGCGATGAAGAATCGTCTTTGTATTCCGGATAATAGGCCGCTGGCTGATTTCCTTCCTACAGTAACAATAGCGGCAAAAAACCTGGCGACGGAGATCACGAATCACAATGTTAAACAACGCAATCTTCAGGGTGAGAATTCCATTACTGACGAGCATGTGCAAAATAATAAGAGTGTCCGCGGCATGTTGGTGGAAAGAGGCATTAAGCCCGAGGAGCTGCCAGCGGAGGAAGATCTTAAAAAGCTTGAGCGTAGGGTAAAGTCTTCGGCCAAGAAAATGATCGCAGGCTCGCAATTGCCAGAAAATTCCAAATAAATTGCTTCAGGTGGTTTTGTTTTGACCGGAAGCTCGAAGGAATACAATTCCAGTGGCTCTATTAAAAGAGTGTGAATCGCTACTGAAATACTTCAGGAAAATTGTATAGTAATGTTTGTTGCTCGAGACCTTGTTTTTTTGTTTATTAGTTTTCAAGAGAATCTGATGGTTCATTAGCATATCGTCAGATTGAGCCATATTAAGCGGCTTTGGTTGTTCTAGTATGAATCTAGAACTTCCGGAGTCGCTTCTTTTGTTTATTAGGGACATAGAAAGGGGGTGCTGGGATAAGAAAACACATAGATAAAAAATTGAAAATTGATATGAAATTCTTCGCTTTACCAATGGTTGGTAAGGGATTCGTTAAAAAGTTTAAAAAGGAGCTCAACATGTTAACCGATACAAATGATCAGAATATGGACCAGCCTGTCTTTAAGGGAAAGGAATTGGCGGCAAGTTTCTCTGGTGAGAAGAAAAACTTTAATCAAGGTGATCTTTGGGAAGAAGCAGGGTGTAGAGCCACACAATAATCTGCTTTGACCCGCCCAGTTTTTTCCACACTAT
>JADFZK010000061.1 GCA_015232565.1 Candidatus Omnitrophota bacterium | reverse complement strand
TTTGACGGGGCGGAGCTTTTTTCTCTTGACACAAGCCTTCTAATGGGTGACCCAGGTATCTTTCTCGGGAACCGCAAGCGATGCGAGAAAATACCCGGCCAAGCGGCGGCTGGCCTCCATATTTTCTTCATCTGACTTGGCGCCATTACCCAGAATGAACGCCAGCTGGAACGGGTCTTTGCGATTTAGAATGAGGCCTTTTAAAGCGGGAAGCCCATCAGGAATATGGATAGAAGCAGAAAAATTAACCGCGGGCAGTGTTTTCGCGGGAACCTGCGCCCAGAGCGGTGCCGGGCAAGATTGCAAGATCAAAGCCACAACCAAAAACCCAACCAAAGCGCGGCGAATGGAAGATACATGAAAATAGTTCATAGATAAATGAAGTGTAGAACATATTTTCGTAAAAAACCAATTTATCTTCCTTCAACACCAACATTATTGATCCTTTCTTCGACCTCTTGCAATTTTTCCATGATCTCCTCAAAAGAAGGCGGCTCTTCAAAGAACATCTGGTTCATCTGACGATAATCATTCTTGAGCAGACTCATCTGATCCTGACGAGGCAATAAACGCAAACTTCCCGGCGTAGCCTGATCATAATGAGCCCAATTGGCTTTGAAGAAGAGAATCTTATGCTCGGCAACTTGCTTAAGAAGAGCAATCTGCGTAAGCGCACGCTCATATATAGGCGACCTGGCCATAGCGAATATGTCGTAATAATGCCGTGACATCCGAAGCGGCACCCCCTTCCCCTCCTCATAATGGTAGATCATATGCAAAATGGTCGCCTTCTCCCAGAAGGTTCTCTCTGCGGCAAGAACACGAACTGCCGCCCCCTGCATTCCCTTTAAGGCTGAAACATGCGCAACGTAGGGAACAACCATAGCATTTTCTATCGGCCAGTGATCCGCTCTGGCGCCCATTTCAATCTTAACCGATGATCTTATATAATTCGCCGTATTTATCGTCATGGCATGAGGAAAAACGAAAAGCAATGTCTGTCCGTGAGGATCATCCGGATCAAGTTCAATGCTCCACTTACCCACATCAGGTAGGACCTTAGCGATCGCTTGCTTAAGTTCTGGAAGGACAACATCACCGATCTTCTTCTTGCAGACATCATGTAGTTCTTTAAGCCGTTTCTGATTCTCTTTATTGCTCTCCCCCTTATCAGGTTCGATCTTGCTACCCGGCGCAAGGTAAGACCGTTCTATGGAAATATCAACATCCTCAGAAAAACGCTTGATGACGTCGTAACACTTGGAAAGAGACGTTCCCCCCTTAAAGGTCAAATGTCCGCCCACTTCGGGCAATGCGAAAAGGATCCTCAAGATCCAGCAGACCCAGAAATCTTTCTCAATAAGTTGAGGCGTGACATCTAATTCATGCGCAACGACATCAAAATATACTTTCTTATCCTCATCCCTTAATAACAGAAAATTATCCATAGATCTTTCACTCTCGCATCCTTCTAATGACATTTCCTATCCATGCCGGAGCGTAACGAATATCATTCGTAAGAATGCTTTTATCGTTAGCGGACAATCGTCTATTAAGTTTCGTAATAACCGTCAGATTGACATTGCCCTGTTTTAGATATCGCAAGGCCTGGATTACCAATCCGCTTATACGTCCAGCTGTAGCCATGATTCGCGGAGTGGTTCTTTTTAAAACAATCTTTCTTTTACCTATCTGAACTTTGCGATTAGGGCCGTCTGTAAGAAAGACGATTTTTGCCGGAACCTGCTCGGTTAAACCCAACAGGTTGGCAGCATACGCGCCGGAAGGCTGCATTCTCAGATTATCACGTCCAGCCAATGCTTGTGCTATACGATCATGATTAGGCGGAAGATCGCCTAAGTCAGGATGTTTTACGGGATAATCATACAACCCCCTGGCCAAACGACGTATAGTCCCTGATCTAGTCAAACGCCCCAAAGTTTGATCTATAGCTGTACGCCTACCAAGGTCAAGGAAATGGATTGGAGTGAATACCCAACCCCTATGTCTACCATATATCCTCCCAAGAATCATACTGTCAATGCTTTGCGCCATGTCGTGTCTCTCCAATCTGTCAGAAAAAATATATATTTCTTCTGACAAAAAGTCAATCAATTCTTATTCCAAATAAATCGGCTGACCGAAATAACATAGAAAAAGATCGCTAAAACGCCAAAGATCCTAATAAGAATGATGGCCAATCTGGAGGGCGGTTTAGCGTTCAGATCCAGTTTCAACCCCAATGACCATCTGGGACCTTCGCTCATTCTCATAGAAAGGATCGGTCTAGCTATACAAAGCGCACCCAAAGCCAGGACCGGTAATAGCGCAATCCCCATCTCCAGCCCATTTAACGGCCGAAACAGGCCGAGCCCCAACATAGCGGCCAGCGCCCACAAACTTAATGAAATCACTGCGCTCCATATTCTATCACTCATTAATCCTCCGCAATTCGGATGAAGATCTGTTTACCCAAACCAGCATATCCAAACAAGGATAATTCTTGCTTATCACGAGAGAACAACAATTAAGAAGCAAACTGATTTTCCACGACTTCGCAGATCGCATGCGCGATTGCGATATGGGATTCCTGGATGCGTGCGGTGATCTTGGAGGGGACAGTAATTGTGATATCGGCCATTTTGCCCATCGGCCCGCCGTCATGGCCGGCCAGCGCAATAGTGGTAATGCCCAGCTCTTTGGCCCGTGCAAAAGCCTTCAGGATGTTGGCCGACTTACCGCTGGTCGAGAGCCCAACGATAACATCTCCCTGGCGGCCGAGAGCCTCCAGCTGACGGGCAAAGACAATATCATAACTGTAATCATTGGTAAGACAGGTAAGGATGGAAGTGTCGGTGGTAAGCGCAATCGCCGGAAGGGCCCGGCGCTCTTTCTGAAAACGCCCGATAAACTCGGCGGCAATATGCTGGCTGTCGGCCGCGGAACCGCCGTTACCACAAAAGAAAACCCGATTGTTACTTTGAAAAGCCTTGATGATAGCCCGGGCGGATAGCTCGATCGCCGGTAAACAATTCAGGATGACCGAACGCTTGACCTCAATGGACTCGTTTAGGATAGCCGCAATGCGCTCTTTCATGGCCAAGCTCCTGTTTCATGCCGTCACTGCGCGCCAGGCCGGCCGGTGCACAGTTCTTTAAAAATGTTGAGCGGCAGAATAGTGTGCCGCTCAACATTTACAAGTCTTTATATTTGATCCGCGGTAAACACCTTGGAGATCTGCACCAGGTCGGGTTCAACTTTCTTGCGCTGTTTAACCGCTTCGTCAATATCGCAATAACGTATACGATTGTTCTGGTAACTGACCATCTTGCCAAACTTGCCCTCGGCCACCAGTTCCACCGCCTTAACCCCGAACCGGGTCGCCAGAATACGGTCGAACGCCGTGGGCGCGCCGCCGCGCTGAATATAACCCAGCAAACTCACCCGGGTCTCGTACCCGGTCATATCTTCAATGGCCTTGGCCAGGCGTTCACCAATACTGCCAAAACGCCGCTTCTCACTGCTGTCCTGGTAAATACCGGGCATATCCACCTGCGCGCCTTCCGAAACCACCACGATACTGAAAGACTTGCCGCGGCGATGACGGTTCTTGATCGCTTCGCAAACCTTTTCGATATCCGTTTTTATTTCGGGGATGATTATGATATCCGCGCCGCCCGCCATGCCCGCTTCCACCGCGATCCAGCCGGTGAACTGGCCCATGACCTCAATAACCATAATACGATGGTTGGCCTCGGCAGTAGTATGCAAACGGTCGATCAACTCGGTAGCCACCTGCACGGCGGTATCGAAACCAAAAGCATAGTCCGTACCCGAAAGGGCATTGTCGATGGACTTGGGTATCCCCACCACCTTGATAATGCCTTTTTTCTGCAATTCAGCGGCAATACCCAAAGTAACTTCTCCGCCGATCGCTATAAGCGCGTCCATCCCGTTGCGCTTGTAATTCTCGCCGATCTTTTCAATATGTTCCGGGTTCTCGAACGGATCACTGCGGCTGGTGCCCAGAATGGTACCGCCACGGTCCAAAATACCGGAAACCGCCCGGGTGTCCAGCACCCGGGTATCGTTCTCGATCAAGCCCTGCCAGCCGTTCTTAACGCCGGTTATCACATAACCTTCCTGCATGCCCTTGTAAACCACCGCCCGAATAACAGCGTTCAGGCCAGGACAATCCGCGCCGCCAGTGAGAACCCCGATCTTTTTCATGCCCTATACCCGTGAGAATGCAGTGGCGGAACAATTTCGTCCATCTCCATGCCTTTTTTAACCGGCAACATATTGTCGGTAGCGATCTTGATAACGTGGACCCGCACCAGCACGCGCTCTTCCTTGCCGATAACATCCTGGATCTTGCGTTTAATAGTTTCCTGAAGGTCAGCCGTAAGTTCCGCAATATTAACATCCGAACGCAGGACCAGGCGGATATCCACCTTGATCCCTTTCTTGGTAGAAGCGATGTCCGGGCGGATCTCCTTGATCTGCGGTGAACGCACCACCATACGGCGCACCAAATCTTCCAGCGCGGACAACGAAATGGTCACGCGCCCCAAAGGATTATCAAAAGTAATTATGCGTTCCTGTTCCTGACGACCATAAATTATCCGGGCCAGCACAAAACTTATGCCCATAATAGCCGCTACCGTGAACGCGGCAATAGTCCCGGCCTGTGGATCATTATAAACATAAGCCAGCACTCTTTCGTAGCCCCTTAAGTCCACAAAATGCGCCAGCAGAATGAGCCCCGCCAAACCGGTGACCGTAATAACTATGACATAAAAGAAAATAGCGATCTTGATCAGGATACGCATGACGCCACCCCCTTGTTGATCCCCTGGATACTCACGTCCACGTCCCGCAGATTAATATCGGCCATCTTCTCCACCGCCGTCATTACCGCGTCCTGAATACGGCGCGAAGTTTCCGGCAGGTTCAAGCCATAACGCAAGATCACCTTAACCACCACGCTCACCTGGCCGCTCGCCTCTACGCGCACCTCTACCGCCGTATTAAGCCGCACGCCCACCAGGCTGGCCAGGCCTTCCAGCGGATCATTCCGGAAAAGCGTAACGCCTTCAATCTCCGCAATGGCCAAAGAACAAATATCCGCGATCACGTTGGTATGCACCTGGATAACACCAAGATCCACTTTATTCTCGGGTCTCATAGATTATACCCCTCAATCTTCCTTCTTGGCCATCTTCTCAAGAAAATGGGTCGAGATCTGCCCTTTAACGAAAAGCGGATGATTCATGATCTGCATATGCAAAGGGATCGTGGTCTTAATGGGCGAGATATAAAACTCGTCCAAAGCCCGGCGCATTATTTTTATGGCTTCCGACCGGTCGCGGCCATGCACGATCAGCTTGGCGACCATGGAATCGTAGTACGGGCTTATTCTATACCCCGAATATATGTGCGTGTCAACCCTCACACCCGGGCCGCCCGGAAGATTAAGCTGTTCGATCGTGCCCGGGCAAGGAATGAAATTATTGTCCGGATCTTCCGCGTTAACACGGCACTCAATGGAATGGCCCTGCAATTTAACATCTTCCTGCTTGAGTTTAAGTTTCTCGCCGCAAGCCATGCGGATCTGTTCTTTTAAAAGGTCCAGCCCGGTCACCATTTCGGTTACCGGATGCTCCACCTGGATACGCGTATTCATTTCCATGAAAAAGAATTCTTCATTCTTGTCCAGCAGGAACTCCACCGTCCCTACTCCGCGGTAATTAGCGGCCTTGGAAACCTTGACCGCGGCCTCGCCCATCCGCTTGCGGAGCTTTTCGTTAAGCGCCGGCGATGGGGATTCCTCAATTAATTTCTGATGGCGCCGCTGAACCGAACAATCGCGTTCGCCCAAATGAATAATATTCCCGTGATAATCCGCCAGTATCTGAAACTCCACATGCCGCGGATCCTGGATATATTTCTCAATATAAACATCCGGGTTCTTGAAATTCTTTTCCGCCTCGGCCTGGGCCAGCTTTAATGAGCTCAGTAAAGTAACATCATTATGACATACCCGCATACCCTTGCCGCCACCACCGGCCGTAGCCTTGATGATGATCGGGTACTTTATCTGCTTGGCTACTGCGAGCGCTTCTTCGGAAGTCTTAACTATGCCTTTACCGCCCGGAGTAAGCGGGACTCCCGCCTTGCGGGCGGTCTCCTTGGCGGTGATCTTGTCGCCCATCATCCGGATAGTCTCCGGTGTGGGGCCGATAAAATGGATCTTGCACGACTCGCAGATCTCGGCGAAATGCGCGTTCTCCGACAGGAACCCGTAACCGGGATGGATAGCCTCAACATCAGTGATCTCGGCCGCCGAGATCAGCGCCGGAATATTCAGGTAGCTTTCCGTGCTGGAAGCCTTGCCGATGCACACTGCTTCATCGGCAAAACGGACATGCAGGGAATCGCGATCGGCCTCGGAATAAACCGCCACCGTGGCAATACCAAGTTCTTTACAGGCGCGAATAATTCTTAACGCGATCTCGCCGCGATTGGCAATAAGGATCTTGGAAAACATAGGCATATGCGTATCTCGTCTGCGGATTAAATGAAATTAAGGCGCGACCCGAAAAAGGACCTGGCCGAATTCCACCGGCTCGGCATTATCAACACAGATCTCCACTACCTTGCCGCGCACTTCGGATTTGATCTCGTTCATCAACTTCATGGCTTCAACAATACAAACCACCTGCCCCACCTCGACCATTTGCCCGATATCTATAAAGGTAGCGGCTTCCGGAGAAGGCGCCCGGTAAAAGGTACCGACCATCGGGGACTTCACCTGTTTAAGGTTATCCTTGGTCTCCACCACGGCAGGCGCCGGAGCGGCCGCCCGGGGAGCGGCGGGAATAGCCGGCAGGGCATAAGAAACGGGCTGGGCGGTTACAGTATTATCCGCCGTCTTTTTCAGCTTGATCTTCATGCCGTCGCGCTCAACCTCCAGCTCGGCCAAGCCATTCTCGTTCATCAGGTCTACCATATCCTTCAATTCTTTAAGATTCATTTTTTCACCCTTTCAACATACTGGCCATCTCTGGTATCGATCTTGACCGAATCCCCTACATCCACAAAAAGCGGCACCGAGATCGTGGCGCCGGTCTGGATCTTGGCAGGCTTGTTATCCGACTTGGCAGAATCCCCTTTTACGCCAGGAGAAGTTTCAATGATCTCGGCTACAATAAAGTTCGGTAACGACACCTTAAGGACCTTATCCTGATAAACCAACCCGGTCACTTCCATATTATCCATCAGAAAAGGAATGATATCAGTCAGCAAAGCCGCCTGTAAAGCATGCTCTTCATACGTGGTCTGGCACATGAAATGATATGCATCTCCGGTATTATAAAGGTACTGCATTTTGCGCTCTTCCAGCGGGACATCATCCAAAGTTTCCGCTGAACGATAGGTACGCTCCAAAGCGTTGCCGGTCTTGACACTTCTAAGTTTCAGCCGTACAAACGAACTGCCCTTGCAAGGCTTAACATGGCTGAACTCAACCACGGTATAAATATCGCCTTCAACGTTAAGGGCCATCCCCCTATAGACTTCCGTTATCCCTATACCCACTTAATACCTCGCATCCATTCTTTGTTATTAATACCATCTCTTCCAAACGCACACCATAACGACCCGGGAAGTAAACTCCCGGCTCAATGGTTACCACCATATTTTCCAGCAGGTCGTCCCCACTTTTAGTTGATAATCTGGGCATTTCATGGGTATCGAGCCCCACTCCATGGCCAAGCGAATGCCCAAAATAACGGGCCAGACCATGCTTCTCCAGATATTCTCTGGCAGTGGCATCCACCACTTTGGCCGGCACTCCCGGCCGGATCTTTTGAAAAGCCGCTTCCTGCGCTCCACGAATAGCCAACAAAGACTTTTTAAAAGAGTCCGGCATTTTACCCAAAAAAAACATACGTGTCAAGTCAGACTTGTATCCGTTCTTCTCCACTCCAAAATCGAGCAAAACCGGTTCCGAAGCCCGCAGTTTACGCTCGGTCACCCTGGCATGCGGATAGGCAGAGTTAGGGCCGGAAGCCACTATTGGGGGAAAAGCAAATTCCACCTGCTCCTGCTTAATAAAGTCCTGAAAATTGTAAAGAATATCCCGCTCACTGATGCCCGGCTTAATAAACTTGCCAATAAAAGCAAAACCGCGCAAGTTTACCTTAATTGCCTCACGTATAGCCAACAGCTCAGCCTGCGCCTTAACCGCTCTTAAAGCTTCTATGGCGCCAGACAAACCTTTAAGCTTTATCTTATTGCCAGCAAACGACTTAAGACGCCCAAACTGATAATAGGTCAAATGATTCTCTTCAAAACCCAAAACTTTGGCCTTACCCCCCACAGCCAACTCAATAACCGTGCCAAAAAGCGAGTCACCGAACTTCACCACTTCAATGGCCCGGCCTTTGAGCGCTTTTGAAACCAGCTCGTAATAGCGAAAATCGGTGATATAAAAAACCTTACGGGAAGTAACCAGCAACCAGGCATCTTCTGCCGAATGACCAGTGAGATAACGAATATTCACCAGGTTAGACACAAAAACCGCGTCAACACCCAGCGTGGGCAGAAAGGAACGTAATTTAGCTAAACGGTCTTCCACAGGCCTCGGGATCATTTGCCGGATCTGGCTCGATCGGTTTCAGCGGAAAGGTCGATGGCCGCGGTCAAGCCCAGAAGGTAGCTTTGCACGCCAAAGCCGCTGATCTGGCCAATACAAGCCGGCGCCACCAAAGACTGATGACGAAACTCTTCTCTTTTGTAAATATTGGATAAATGCACCTCAACTACCGGCACATTCACCGCGCTGACGGCATCACGGATAGCAATGCTCGTATGCGTATAAGCGGCCGGGTTAATAACTATTGCCGAGAACCCGTCTTTGGCCGACCGGCCGATAATATCAACGATATCACCTTCATGGTTAGACTGAAAGAATGCCAGCTCCACTCCGCTTAAACGCGCCAGGGCTTCCAGTTTGGCATTAATATCATCCAGGGAAACCGTGCCATAAATAGAAGTCTCCCGATTTCCCAGCAAATTCAGATTAGGGCCATGAATGATCAATATCTTTCTCATTTTACCGCCTCATCAACCAGCATTACCGGGATCCCGTCTTTAATAGGATACTTCAAACCGCAAGCGGCGCTTAAACACACGATCTGGCCAGCGCGTTCGTCCACATCCGCCTGACAAGCCGGACAGGCCAGAATATTAAGCAACATTTTGTCTATCATACGCTACCGTTCCCATTGGTCACTGCCACGTACTTGGCCTGCAATTCATTCAAAGTGCCGGCAAGGAACTGATCCTCCGGGTCGGAAAGATTGTTCCTGGTCTTTTCCCGGATCATTAACATGGTATCGATCAAAAACTTGGCCTGGCGCACATTGGGTTCAACTTTACCAGTGATCGGATTGGGCACTTCCCCCAAAAAGATCATCGACTGGTAACCCATCGACGCAATATAGTTAAAAAAGTTAACTTCTATCTCGTCATGATCATGTTCATGCCCATGGCCATCCTCGGAATGATGCCCACAGCCACAACCGGCGTCTTTATTAATATCACCCATACTCATAAGCCCCTTTCCATGGTTATGGTAAGCCTATCATCGCGCCCAACTAAAGTCAAATTCTAAGCCGTCAAAATTAACGAGCGGAGCGAGTTGACGGCTTAGTGCCGGATCCAGTCAGTCCGGCCTAAGCCGTCAAAATTAACGAGCGGAGCCAAAAGACAAGGATTCTTGTCTTTTGTCCCTTGGCCACCTGGCGAGCCTATAGCGAGCCGGGGCCAAGTGGCTAGTTTGCACTCTCCCCTTTTATAGTATATATTTGTATCGTGGAAGGGGGGGGTACAGTTAAATATATGCTAAATATAGTGCACTTTCAAAACCTGTTCCATATTGTGCACATAGCCTTATTGACCACCTTTATTGGCGTGTCCGTACTGCCAGGGCCCGCCATTGCCCAGGCCATTCTCTCACTTCCGGCCCCTGGAGCAACTGTGCTCCCATCTTCCCAGGCCCGGCCACTATTGCTAAAAGGGCTAAAGTTCACTCCCCAGGACCCCTTCCACCTGGATTTCCTGCTCGATAAAGGCACTCAGAGCCAAGAACCAAATACTGGCGGAGATACCCCGCTACGTGAATCTTCAGAACAGCTCATCAAATATTTCCTGGCCGCTCTTACTGTCCCGCAAAAAGACCTGTGGGTTAACTTAAGTCCTTATGAACACGAGCGCATCACCCCCAGCTCTTTTGGCTCCACGGCCATGTCCCGGGATCTTTTAGCCCAGGACTACCTCCTCAAGCAATTAACCGCCTCCCTGCTCGGACCAGACCGCGCTACCGGCCAGGCCTTTTGGGCGCGTGTTTATAAAGCCGCCAACGCTAAATTCGGCACCTCGGACATCCCGATAGACACCTTTCACAAGGTCTGGATCATTCCTGGCCGCGCCAGAGTCTACACAAAAGGCAACACCGTTGTAATTCTGGAAAGCCATCTTAAGGTAATGCTGGAAACGGATTATCTGGCGCTGGCAAACAATGCCTCACCGGACGAACCCGGCTCCCCAACCTTACCGGCGAAAGATCTAACCAAACAAATACTGCGCGAAATCATCATCCCGGTCATCGAACAAGAGATCAACGAAGGCCTTAACTTCGCCACTCTGCGTCAGGCCTTTCACGCCATGATCCTGGCCAAATGGTTCAAAGACCATCTGCGGGAAAGCCTCCTGGGGGCCTCATACGTTGACCGATCGAAGACCACTGGTATCAAGCAGGATAATATGGCCGACAATGAGGCCATCTACCAACAGTATGTCGAAGCTTACCGCAAGGGCGTGGTCAATATTATCCGGGAAGAAGCCGACCCGGCCACCGGCGAGGTCGTCCCAAGAAAATACTTTTCCGGCGGCATAGACGCCAGTGAACTGACGGTTATTGAAGACCACTCCGGCAGTGCCGGCATCCTTGGCACCATGGATGCTTTTCAGGCCTCATGCGACCTGAAACCTGCCGACCAAGTGCCTGACGCCGCGGCCAAAGATCAACATCTAGCGCGCAATGAAATCCTTTCTCCTGCCGATCTTAATTACATGCAAACACTGAAATCAAAGATCCAGGAACTAATAACCAAGATCAGCGGCGCATTCTACAGCTCTGAACTGACCGATATTGAACAGCTGGGCATACCCTGGTTACGAGCCAATGAAGCCAGTCTTCTGGCCTTTCTGGAAGACCAAGGGACGAACACCTCTATCAGCTCCCTTATCGCCCTGAAAAAGAATTTGAGCCAGGAAGACTTTGAGTATTTCTGGCCCGGAATTGCCAGGATCACAAAAGCCAGAGGCTGGAACATACAGGGCTTCATTAATGTGGATCCACAAAATATTACACGATTTATGAACACTACTTCATTCTACCCAAACTGCTCTTTACTTGTCCTGTTGGCGATCTTTGATATGGGGCCAAATGGCAAAGACCGGGACCTTTGGGAACATATCATAGATATCATTATGAGACATCCCGCAAAAGAGTCCCTGCTCTTTGTCATACCAGAACTGCACCGCGTCTACCACAACCACCCCGATAATTATGTGGATATTGCCCGAACTCTACTCTCCGCACAATCACAGCTCAAGGAAGATTACCATGATCTCATCCATCGAGTCATGTCCGCACGGGCGGACTTTTATCCGCCCTTAATCAGGATCGCGACAGCCCTTAAACAACACCATGTTTTCCCCAATACAGCGTCCAAAAGCGACGCTCTGCAAAAGATCATCAATACTTTCTTCCGGCTCAACAGCGGGCTCGAAACCCCTCTTGATGACCCGGACGCATTCTTCACAGATATCCTCACGGGATGGGCCCAACGCGCCAAGGAAATGCCTCTAACGGAATTTCAGGCTGCGATCGATAAAGAAGTGGAAGATGTATCTGTATGGTGAATCCACTGCCCCTTTAATTATCAGCGGATATTTTTTAAG
>JADFZK010000013.1:61808-62632 GCA_015232565.1 Candidatus Omnitrophota bacterium | reverse complement strand
CGCCCGCACCACCGGCTTTACGCACCAGGAAAGCATTCGGATCGGTGGTCGTAATGGACAATGGACTGTTGTAACTCGTTTGCCCGGTAAGATCCAATATGCCGGTAACTTTAAGATTATCCACCGTCGCCTGGTCACCCAAATAAACATCGCCGTCAACTTCCAGGCGACCTTTAACATACATATCATTTGTGCCGATCGCGTAAGTCAAAGTATTAGGCGTTGCGCCGGTAGTGTCCGTCACGCCGCTCCACAAACGCAGTCCGCCATCACGGATATCCAGGCTGGTAGCCGGCGATAATGTGCCGATACCAATACTGCCATCACTGGTGATGGTCATGTTGTCATTGAACGTTGCGCCCGAAGTCACCACCAGTCCATTGGTAACCGTTGCCCGGCCATTCACCGTGGTACTGCCCGCCGCCAAAGTGCCGGTCACGACCGCATTGCCATTGATCGTAGCGTCGGACGTAACCGTTAAGCCATTGCTTACGCTCATCCGCCCCGCCACCAAAGCACTGCCATTCACCGTAGCATCCGACGTCACCGTTAAACCATTGGAAATATTCATCCGTCCCGTAACGGTCGTGCTTCCCGCCGCCAAAGTCCCGGGAATCGTTACATTATGGGTTAACGTATCCACCACCAAGTCGTTAACTGCGCCATTCTTCACATGTAAGGCCGTAGCACTGGCCACATCGATCGTAACGCCACCAGTGTAAATAGTATCGCCTTGCAATTGCAAAAGGCCCATGACCCTCAAATTGTCCGTGGTGGCATCGCCCAGATACACATCACCATCAACCTCGATCCGTCCCTGAACA
>JADFZK010000013.1:0-61791 GCA_015232565.1 Candidatus Omnitrophota bacterium | reverse complement strand
GTCAATTGATCCTGTCCGGCGCCAGCATTGCCCGACCATATCCGCACCCCGCCGCCACGTATATCCAGACTGCTGGCCGGTGTGACCGTCCCGATACCCACCGCGCCCCGGCTGTACAACGAATCCACGGTGGTAGCTCCCGCCGTCAAATTGCCCGCAGTAAGCGCCCCGGTAACACCCGCCGAGTTCAACACTGAATGCCCCGCTACCGACATGCCGCCGTTAAAAGTAGCATCGGTAGAAATAACCAGGCCGCCATTAGCGGTAGCTTTTCCGACAGTGGTGGAATTGCCATTGAATGTGGCATTCCCCAGGGAATCCACATTGGCCACGTTAACCGAATCACTGTTCTGAATTGCAAAGGAACTGGCGCCATTCTTTGAGTCCAGCACAGCCTGAATATCCGAAGCAGAAAAAGCCACCGAGGGCGTTAGAAAAACTGCGGCCAAAATAAGCAGAGAGCCAAGAGTGCGGAGAGAAAATATAGAGAGGATTATATTAAATAGAATTATAGACGCAGAGCGCGTCGATAATATAAATCTATATATGTATGAAAGGGCCATGTAAAAGGTCCAACCTCTATTTGTAGGGATCAACAACTTCATCCTACCAAACAGGTTGGAGCGTTCAACTAAATAGTAAGAAAAATTGCCGTGTTTTTTGAGTGCTCACGAAGAGGGTTCGTGAGCTAGATTTTGCCTTGATCGCGCAGGGCGGTCAGGAGCTCTTTTGTAAGAGCTACGGCATTGGCGCTGGAGCCGCCATGCTCCAGAAAAACGCAGTAGGCTATAACAGACTTATCAGTACGGGTAACACCCGCGAACCAGGCATGGTCCTCTTTCCCGGCGCCGGCCTGGGCCGTACCGGTCTTTCCGTAAGTTACCGCACCAGGAATATCGGCCAGCGCATGCGCTGTGCCGGTATCCAAAGAAACCACCTCAGCTAATCCGGCGCGAACCGCCGCCCACACTTCCGGGCGAAAAGAAACATGCGTAAACTGTGTTTTTACCGGCTCGGCCAAACCGGAAAGCACTATATACGGCCGCGGCATATTCCCGGAATTCTCAAAAGCCGACATCAAACGCGCCAACTGGATCGGCGTGGCCAGAACATAGCCCTGGCCGATCGACATATTCAAAGTGTCCCCTTTATACCAACGCCCCACATTTAAGCCCGGCAAACTGCCTTTGGATTCAGAGGGCAGATCGATACCGGTCCGGCTGCCCAACCCGAAAGCCCGGGCGTATTTGCCCATCCCGTCGGATCCCAGCAAAAGCCCGATGTGGAAGAAATACTCGTTAGCGGAATGCGCCAGCGCCCGGGTAAGGTCCTGGGCACCCCAGGCATGCGGAAAACGATAGGTGCGGTCGCCCATCTGAAAATATCCGGGGCAGTCATAAGTGGTAGCCGGTATTATTTTACGTTCTTCCAATCCGCCGAGGGAGACCGGGATCTTGAAAACCGATCCGGGCGGAAAAGCTCCGGAAACGGCGCGATTATGCAAAGGCGCCGCCGGATCCTGCAGGTATTGCGCCACCGGTTCACGATCCTCTTTGCTGATAAAGGCATTCGGGTTAAATGAAGGCGAACTTACCACCGCCAGGACCTCGCCACTGGCCGGAACCATAACCACCACCGCCCCCCGGCGCCCGGACAAAGCTTCCTGGGCAGAACGCTGAATATCCCGGTCGACAGTCAACGTCAGGCTGGTGCCATCGACGGGTTCGCGCACGCTCAGCAATTGCGTCTGCTGACCGCGGCTGTTGACTTCGATCTGCCGGCCGCCCGGCTGACCACGCAAAACGGCATCGTAATATTCCTCGACGCCCGAATAACCCACCACATCTTCCGCGCTAAAACCATATTCGGTAATGCGATTCATCTTGAAAGGATCGGCCTTACCCACATACCCCACCAGATGCGCCGCACTATCACCGGAAGGATAATGCCGGGAAAATTTCTCCAGCACCATCAACCCCGGAAAACGAAAAGCATTCTCCTCGATCATGATGACCTGGGAACGCTTTAAATTATCGGCCAGGGTGACCGGAGCGAATTTGGTTAATTTGTTCTTCAGGAACCGTTTTTCCACCACCGCTGTTTCGACCCCCAGCACATCCGCCATAAAAGCGAACAGGGCCCGTTTATCACGAATATCCTGAGGCACTACCACGGCATGATAAGCCTTGGTATTCTGAGCAAGCAACTTGCCGTTACGGTCCAGGATGCGGCCGCGCGCTCCTTCAAATGGCACCACGCGGATCGAATTGCTCAGGCCCAGGTGCGCGTAATAGCCGCCCCGGATGACCTGCAAATAAAAAAGGTTACCCAGGATAAGGAGAAAAAGGACCAGGATACTGTGACGGATTATGTTCAGGCGCATGATCAGAATTTCAATAATTTTGCCAGGTCCCGCAAACGGTCAAAGACCAGGATGGCTACTGCCGCTGTTATGACCAGCTCGGGTAACCAGATACTACCCCACACGTCGAGCCATTGCACTTCCTCAAAAGTCATTTTATGCGTCAAACCCATTACCACCGTGTGCGTGGTAACCACGCACAAAACCATCCACAGCCGGGAAATATCCGACCCGCGTTCATAGCAATATTTGCGTACCGCCAGGGAAACATAAGCACACACCACATAAGCGAATATATTGGTGCCAAAAGGCATGGTGCTAAAACAATCCTTGAACATCCCCGCCCACAAAGCCGCCCACAGGCTAAAACGGATCCCTGAGTAAAGATTGAAGAATATCACCACCAGCAAAAGCAGATGCGGATCGCCCCAGCGGCCAAAAAGATTGAACAAGGTGAATTCCAGCAGAAGCGCCAGGTAACAGATGATTGGGATAAGCAATATTTGGCGCATAGGATATTCGTACTATTTAATGACCAGGACTTCCTCCACCTTGCTGGGCTCGACCGCCGGCTCGACCACCGCGCGCGGAGGCGTGCCCGGCTCACCGGGATATACCTCGCTTACCGTACCGACCAGCAAACCTTCCGGGAACACCGAGCTTAAGACCGAAGTAACGATCTCGTCGCCCACCCGGATATCGGCATCTTCCGGCAAATACTGCAAACGGCAATCCCCGGATAAAGAACCGCTCAACAAACTGCTCTCCCGCGACCGCTGATTGATGACCGCCACACTAAAACCCGAATCGTTCAGCAGAATAACCTTGGACACATCACTGGCCACCTCGGCCACTTTCCCGACCACACCGGAAGAATTTATTACCGCCATGCCCGGGCGCAATTTGTCCAGCTTGCCTTTGTTGATCATCAGGGAAGAATTCCAGTTGGCCGGGTCACGCGCCACTACCAAAGCAGTTTCGGTAACAAAATTCGACTTGTTGCGCAGGTCCAGCAGGCGCACGTATCTTTTATTGGCCGCGCCATTTTCCTCCAAAGCCACCAGGCGGGCCTTAAGGCCGCCCACCTCGCGCTTTAACTTCTGGTATTCATTGTAGGTCTTCCGATACGAGATCACGCGCCCCAGCTCGTCCACCGGCCAGCGGGCCACGGCCACTGACGACGCGCCGAAAGACATCAAACTCATCTTTACACCATGGAAAAAAGGCGAATTGAAGAACAACAGCCAGAAGGGGACAACAATGAATAGAGCGTATATAAGCTGTTTCGGAAGTTTTCGAAGCATGAGAGCTACGGGCCCTTAGATCAAAAATCCAGTTTGGCCTGAGCCATCAGGCGCTTACGCAACCTGGCCGGCATATTGACCGTCTCGCCGGTGCCCCGCACGACCGCAGTGTTCGGATCTTCCGCCACATGAACGGGCAGGCCGGTTTCCTCGGCGATACGTTTGTCGATGCCTCTTAGGAGTGAACCACCACCGGCCATAACAATACCGCGGTCAATAAGGTCGGCCGACAATTCGGGAGGAGTGTGTTCCAGGGTAGATTTGGCGGCGTCCACAATGGCCTGAACAGTATCTGCCAGCGCTTCACGAATTTCAACCGAAGTGATCGATATGGTCTTGGGCAGGCCGGCAATAAGGTCGCGCCCGCGCACGTCCATGGTGAGCTCCTCTTCCAAAGGATAACCGGAACCGATCCGGATCTTGATCTCTTCGGAAGTGCGCTCACCGATCATCAAATTGTAAGTCTTGCGCAAATACTCCATCACCGCAGTATCCATTTCATCGCCCGCCACCCGGATAGATTTGGCATACACGATACCGCCCAGCGAGATCACCGCGAACTCGGTAGTACCGCCGCCGATATCGATGATCATATTACCACCCGGTTCATGCACCGGCAGGCCCACGCCTATCGCCGCGGCTTTGGGCTCCTCGATCAAACAAACATCGCGTGCTCCGGCGTGAATAGCCGAATCAATTACCGCGCGCCGTTCCACTTCGGTTATCCCGGAAGGAATAGCAATAACCACCGACGGATGGATAAAGAACTTGCGGGGATGCACTTTCTTAATGAAATATTTGAGCATCGCCTCGGTCACTTCGAAATCGGAGATCACACCGTCTTTCATGGGCCGTATAGCCACAATACTGCTGGGCGTCCGGCCGAGCATTTTCTTGGCCTCATCACCCACCGCCACCACCCGGCCGGTACCTTTTTCGATAGCCACTACCGAAGGCTCGCACAGCACCACGCCCTGCCCTTTTACATAAACCAGAGTGGTCGCGGTACCAAGGTCAATGCCTAAGTCGGTAGAAAAGTACCCAAGGAAGTATTCTTTAATGTCCTGCAGGATTTTGATGAGCTTCTGAATCATGTTTTCCCCTGAAAAATGGTTTTCTATAGGAAAGATCCAAGTTATGAATGGAGAACATCTTATATGAAAAATGAATTGAAGTCAAATTGTAAGTGCCTAGAAAAAGAAGAGTTCCAGACCTTACCGAACAGAAGCCAGCGCTTTGACAAAACCGGGATAAGACTTTTTTGTACACTCGATATTGTCCACCTTAACCCCGAGTTTAAGCCCCAGCACCGCAAAGGCCATGGCCAGACGATGGTCATTATGGGGGTCTAAAGTCACCCCGCTTTTATAAGCCACACCAGGTGAGATCAGCATTTCATCCGGCTTCTCTTCTATATTGGCTCCAACCTTAAGCAATTCTTTACGCAGGTCACTGATCCGGTCCGACTCTTTGACCCGGGCGTGCCCGATATCCTTAAGCCTTACCGGTCCAGACGCGAACATCGCGGCCACCGCCATGATCGGCACCAGGTCCGGGCAGTCTTTTAATGAGAAGACCCCACCCTGCAATCTTTGCGGGCCTTTGATCTTGATAGCGTGAGCGGTGCGGGTGAACTTGAGCCCCATCTTAGCCAGAAAACCCAGAATGGCCCCGTCCGACTGGACCAGGGAATCGTCAAAGAAGCCTTGGAGTGTAATGTCCGCAGGCACCAATGCCGCCGCTACCATAAAAAATGCCGCTAACCCGAGATCGGAAGGCACCTTAAAATTCTTTAGGCCTTTATATCCCTGGCCGCCCGGGATAAGAAACTCACGGCGGCCTTTGGGGACCACCTGAATACCGGCCCGAGCCAGGATCTGCCGGGTCATGACCACATAATCCCGGGAAACCAAACTGTCTCCCGCCATCACCAGACGGGTATCTTTTTGCGCCAAGGGAGCGGCGATCATCAAGGCCGAAACAAACTGGGAACTCAACGAGCCGTCGATCACGATCCGGCCACCGGTCAATGTTCCGCCGGAATAAATTACCGGCACCGATTCTTTGGCGCCGGCGCCCTGGATCAACAACCCGCAGTCACGCAAAGCGGCGCACAAATGGTGATTCGGCCGTCCGACCAAAGTCCCCGAACCATTGACCTCGGCCGTCGAACTGAAGAACGGTAATAAAGGCAGTACAAAACGCAAAGAAGTCCCCGATTCACGCACCTTGACCTTAAGCGGTCGAGTGGCCGCAACAGGCCCCGCAGAAACCTCGTATCCGCTTTTAATAGCCCGCACCCGGGAGCCAAAGGCCCGGGCAATAGCCAAAGCCACCACGGCATCATCGCAATCAGAGGGATTGATAATGCGGGACCGGCCGCCGCAGGCCGCCACAAAGAAGGACCGGATAGAATAAGATTTTGAAGCCGGCAGGGCCAGCGCACCCCGCAGGGCTATGGCAGGAAGGACCTTAAGTTGCATATTAACGCTTGGGAACGACCTGGTCGTTCTTGCGCACCTTGCGGCTGGAAAAAGGCGGAATAAAATCGGCCGCCGCCATATCATCCTGAACACGCGAAACCTTTACGTCGCCCAGAAAAGTCTTGCCGCGATAAATGGACATCACGTCATTCTGCTTGATGCCATTCTTGCTGCCCAGATCGAAAATAAGGAATTCAGTTTCACTGTCAACATTAAGGACCCGGCCTTCCTTGGCCGCCCCGGGTGAAATAACGATCCGGTCCAGGTCCACTTTCTCGTCGCCCGGTTGGCCCGGCACCGGCAGGATCTCACTACGCGGGCGCGCTCCGGCCATTTCTTCCACGTCCTTAAGCTTGGCTTCCAGTTCGGCATTCTTTTTTTGCAGTTCATTCGCCGTTTTCCTGAGCGCCGCGGCCTCCTGGGCGTTATCGGCAGACGTAGCCACCAACGCCGTTAATTTGGCCTTGACCGCATCCAGCTCGGCAGTAAGTTTCTGGCGCATTTCAACCTTGGACTTGCCTTCCGCCTCGATCAATTCCTTAAGCTTCTTGTTCTCGGCTTTTATTTCATCCCGCAAAGCGGCTTCCAGATCCAGCTCTTCCATAAGGTTGTTGATCTTTTCATCAGCATCCTTGTTCTTGCCTTTGAGCACTTCCACCTGCTTCTCGGACTCCTTCAGCGCGGCCTCAACCCGGGCATTGCGCTCCTTCGAAACCTCCAATGAGGATTCGACAGCCATACGGGACTGGGTTTCTTTTTGTAAAAGGAAAAGGGATATTGCCACCCCGCAAACCAGGATCACAATTATCAGGACGAGAAAAATAAGTACTGTGCGGCTGCCTTTACTGGATGACATAAGAAAGCCTCGAGAACTTGTTCATGGTGTTTATATTATAAAAAACCAGAGATGTAAGTAAAGGGTTGTTGTAAAAAAAATTACCAGTACGGCAGAAATTCGGCCGGCAATGGAACCGAAATTTCCATAAGCAATTTATTTAACGGATGCGCAAAAGTTATCGACTGCGCGTGCAAGGCCAAACGAACAAAATTACCCTTGTTCCCGTACTTCTCATCGCCCAGTATAGCATGCCGCAAATGGCGCATATGCAGTCGGAGCTGATGCGTGCGCCCGGTAGTCGGGAACAAAGCCACTGCGGTACAATTTTTGTGCCTTTTAACAACCTTGTAACGGGTAGAAGCCTCTTTGCCCTCACCCTCCCTGGCTATACAGCGCAAGTCATGGTATTTGGGATGCTCACCAATAGGCGCGTCAATTACGCCCTCATCAAACTGCACCTCGCCCTCCACCAGGGCCACATATTTTTTAATAATGGTATGCCCTTCAAACTGTTTTGCCAGGCGCGCATGAGCCATATTGGTCTTGGCGACCAGCAACACTCCCGACGTTTCCTTGTCCAGGCGATGTACTATCCCCGGACGCTTGGCGCCGTTCACATCCGACAAACTGCCAAAATGATGCACCAAAGCGTTCACCAAAGTGCCGCCGTAATGCCCCGAAGCCGGATGCACCGCGATGCCCACCGCCTTGTTTAAAGCGATAAGCGCATCATCCTCATAAACAATATCTAACGCCACATCTTCCGGCTTAATGCGCTCGTCGGGATAATCGGCCACGCAAACATCGATGGCCACACTGTCACCGGCCTGAACCTTGTAGCAGGCCTTAACCAGTTTGCCGTTGACCTGCAGGCGGCCTTCATCCAGCAGGCGCTTGACGAACATCCGGGAAGGAATTACCTCCGGCAAGGCTTTGGTAACCAGGATATCCACCCGGACATCCGCATCCTCTGGCGTAACATTTAAAGTATGTGTGAGCATATTTTCTTTTTCCTGGGCGCTCAGGAGCGCCTTATGCTCTGGAGACTAAGCCTGCGGTGCAAGCCCAAAGCGACAACAAAAACCACAAGGGATACATACTGGAATATACTCAAGCCCCAATACAAAACATGGTCGGCCCGCCAGAATTCAACACCGAACCTTTCCAGCGAACTCAACATCAGATACAAAATAAATATTCTGCCTGCATAGAAAATCTTTCTTGCTCCATCCGGCCTGGCCCTGGACGCTAAAACCAAAGAACGCAGGATCAGAAAGATCAGCAACTGGCCTGCCGACATAAATATCTGAGTAGGAACAAGCCGTTCACCCCATGCCGGAAAATACAGCCCCCAATCCGCCGCCCGGCCATAACAACAGCCATTGAGCAAACAACCGATCCGCCCGATAGCTGATCCCAGGGCAATATATGGGGCCACAATATCGAGCAAAGGCCAAAGCGCCAGTTTGCGCCGACGAATAAAAAGCAGGCCCGCCAATAATCCGCCGGCAAAACTGCCCTGCCAGGCCAAACCACCCTTTTGTAACATCAGGATCTCAAAAGGCGCATCGATAAAAAAGCCCAGATTCAGCAAGATATAAAATATCCGGGCGCCCACAATGCCGGATATCACCACCCAAAAAACCAGGTCGTACACGGTGTCAGCTTCAATACCGATAACTCGAGCCTCCCGAGCCAGCAACCGGGCAGACACGAACACCGCCAGGGCCAGCATAAGCCCGTAAGAATAAATCGCCAAAGGCCCGATCTGACAGATCACTGGGAACATTTTAATCCTTAAGAACCGCTTTAAACTTTACGTCCTTATTCTCTTTGGGCCGGGGAAAACATTTCAGCAAAACCAGGAAAGCCCCTATGGTAATCGCGCTATCGGCGGCATTAAAGACCGGCCACACCCGGAAATCCAGAAAATCCACCACATAGCCCAACAACATACGATCGATCAAATTACCAATCGCCCCTCCCAGAATAAGGGAAAAAGCCGCTATGTACAAACGATCCAGTTCCCCGACTTTGTGGTAATAGTAAACATTGTACACCAAAAGGCCGATCGCTATTACCGGAATAACAAAGAAAACAAAATTGTTATCCTTGAACAAGCCAAAAGCGATGCCGGTGTTGTGCACCAGAGAGAAATGAAAGATGTTACGGATAACGGGGATCGATTCCCCGGGGTGAAGGACAGCAGAGAAGAAAGCCTTGGTCAAACGATCAACCGAAACTACCAGGGCCACAGTGGTAAGGCAAATTATGATATCGGAGAATGATCGTTTCATAAGCCTCACGTCATCCTAGTGTTGTGTCTCAAACGCTTCTTTACATTTGAAGAGCATTGGAAAATCGAAAATTGACCGCAATGGAGCTAAATGTTTTAATATTTCTCCATTTTCGATTGCTCCATTGCTCCAGTGTGGTGATTTAAACGTAAAGAGATATATGAATCACCACACTAGGGATGACGGTCATCTTTCGCCCTTGCGGTCCATTTCTTCCTGGACATCAAGGCAATATTCGGCATACGGTATGGCCTTCAGGCGTTGCTCGGGGATCCGCTTGCCGCTCTTGAGGCAAAACCCGAAAGTGCCCTTTTCAATACGCGCCAAAGCCGCATCCACCTTCTGCAAGATCTCGCGGTCATTCGAAGCCAGGGTCAGGTTGAATTCGCGATCGTACATATCGGTAGCTACGTCCGCCATATGCATGGCATGGCCGGAAAGATCGCCCTTGTCGGCCTGGTCCCCTTCGCTCTCGTTAGCCATACTGCGAATGTCCCCGTTGATCTGGGCTTTGATCGACAATAAAGCTTTCTTGAAAAATTCGATCTTCTTGGCGTCCAATTTATCCGGCATTTTTCAGGTCCTTTTTGATGAAAATTATATCGTGTCCGCGATATCTATACCTTTAACCGCCCGGACGCAACGGCCGCAAATCTCCGGATGGTCCAGGTCCGACCCAACATCAATTTTATAATTCCAACAGCGCGGGCACTTTACGCCCCCCGCTTTTTCCACTGTTATATTGCCCAGAAAGCCCGCCGTGGGCGAAGACTTCTGCGCACTATCCGGCTTAAGCACCACCACTTCAGACACGATCAGTAAAGACGCCAGCTCATCCGCCAAAGACAACAGATACTGCGCATCACGCTCGGAAACCGGACATATTACCACCCGAGCCTCCAGCGAAGCGCCTATGCCGCCTTCCGCGCGTTTTTCTTCCAGCTTCTTAAGAATGAACGGGCGCCATTCCAGAAAACGCACCAAACGCTCTTCCGCCGCGCTATCCCGCCAACCACTGTCCGCCACCGGCCAGGCCAGTAAATGCACCGAACCAATTTCTTTCGCCGCAGCAGTCTTTGGCATAAAGCCGTATATCTCGTCGGCGGTAAAACTTAAGACCGGTGCAAGCAGTCGAGCCAAAACGTCTACGCAATGATACAAAACCGTCTGCGCCGAACGTCTTTTTAAGGCGCGAGAGCTCGAAGTATATAATCTGTCTTTCAGGATGTCAAGATAAAAGCCCGACATATCTTCGTTACAAAATGAGTAAATTTCTTTATAAACAACAGCAAATTCATACACTTCATACGCCTTGGTGACCCTTTCAACCAGCGCGCTTAAACGGCTTAAAGCCCAGCGATCCACTGCCAGCAGGTCCGGCGGAGCCACCAGGTCGGTATCGGGGCTGAAACCATCCAGATTGCTTAAAAAATACCGCGCAGTATTGCGGATCTTGCGGTAAGCATCCACCAGGCGGTCCATGATCTCTTTGGAAAGCCGTATGTCATCATTATAATTCGCTGAAGCCACCCACAAACGCAGAATATCGGCGCCATTATTCTTGATAATGTCGTCGGGAGCGATAACATTCCCGGTCGACTTGGACATCTTGCGGCCTTCCCCGTCCACCACGAAACCATGGGTCAGCACCTGCTTGTAAGGCGGACGGCCATCCATAGCCATCGACGGAATAAGCGAAGACTGAAACCAGCCGCGATGCTGGTCGGAGCCTTCCAGATACAGGTCGGACGGCAAAGGCTGTTTTAACATTTCATGGAACACCGCCTGATGACTGACCCCGGAATCAAACCAGACGTCCAGGATATCATGGGCTTTTTCCAAATCTTCGATCTTCAGGCCGGCCACCGTAAAACCAGGCGGCCAAAGCTCGGCCACGCTTTTTTCAAACCAGACATCACTGCCGTGTTCCTTAACCAGCGCGGCCACATGGTCGATGACTTCGGGAAAAAGAAACTGTTCATCCCGGCCCTTGAGTTTAAACGCCGGGATCGGCACGCCCCAGTAACGCTGGCGCGACAAACACCAATCCGGACGAGTGGACACCATCGCCTTAATACGCTCCTCGCCCGCCGGGGGAAACCAGCGGACCGCTTTCTCCACCGCTTCCTTAAGCCTGGCGCGCAAACCATTATTGTCAATTTTCAGGAACCACTGAAAGGTGGCCCGGAAAATTATGGGGTTCTTGCAACGCCAGCAATGCGGGTAGGAATGCTGGATCTTTTCGGTATGGAATAAAAGGCCGCGAGCCTGCAAGTCGGCAATGATCTCGGGATTAGCTTTAAAAACATGCTTGTTTTCGAACGGAGCGCCGGCGGCAGTAAAAACACCGCGGCCATTTACCGGCATCAGGATCTCCAGGTTATTGGCCACCCCGGTCTGGTAATCTTCCTGCCCGTGACCGGGCGCAGTATGCACCAGCCCGGTACCGTCTTCCTTGGTAACATAATCCACCGTGACCACCCGGCAATTTTCTTTTTTGCCAAAAGGATGGGTATAAAACAATTTGGTTAAGGCCTGGCCTTTTACCTGGGCCAGCGCCCGCCAGTGCTTTTTGCCCGGCTCCTTATCCAGCACGGCCGCGGAAAGGGTCTTTTCCACGATCAGGATCTCGTCGCCCATCTCGGCTAACACATAATCGAACACCGGGCTGACCGCCACGGCCACGTTCGCCAGCAAGGTCCAGGGTGTAGTGGTCCAGACCAGCAGGGAAACTTTCTTGCCCTTGGGACAATCCAAAGCTTCCGGATTATTCACCGGGAAACGCACAAAGACCGCGGGTGAAGAATGATCCTCATGTTCCACTTCTGCCTCGGCCAGCGCCGTTTCACAATCGAAACACCAGTTCACCGGTTTAAGACTGCGGTAAACATAACCCTGTCGGGTAAGTTCGGCCAGGCTCCGGAGGATCCAGAACTCATAACCGGGAGTAAGAGTAAGATACGGATTATCCCACTCCCCCATAACGCCCAGGCGCTTGAACTGTTCGCGCTGAAGGCCAACATATTTCATGGCATAATCATGGGCCTTTTTACGGAACTGCACACAATCCACGTCAGACTTGCGCGCTTTCAGTTCTTTAAGAAGCGCATGTTCGATCGGCAAGCCATGACAATCCCAGCCCGGAATATACAAACTGTCAAAACCCCGCATGGTCTTGTACTTAACGATAAAATCTTTGAGGATCTTGTTAAGCGCATGGCCAATATGGATATTACCATTGGCATACGGCGGGCCATCATGCAGAATAAACGTCGGCTTACCCGTGGAACGGGTGCGGATAGTTTTATAAAGGCCGGATTTTTCCCAGGCCGCCAGCACTCCCGGTTCACGCTGAGCCAGCCCGGCTTTCATGGAAAAATCGGTTTTCGGTAAATTAAGTGTTTTCTGGTAATCCATAGGGGGAATACTTTATAACAAAATTAACGTTTGTCAATGGACCTCCCGCATTCTTACAGGTTACATGCGGTTACTTGATATATTTACCAATTATGATCTCCAGGTCCTTTTTCTTCTGATCGGGAATGAGTTTGGGATCGGTCATAATAGCGCTCGCCAGGGCATTAGCCGCGGAAAACTTTTTAATGGCGCCGATACGGGGAATAGCCAGTTTAAGGATCTTCTTGGCGTTCTCAACGTTCTTGCCCAAATAATCAATGATCATTTCCACGGTCACCGAACCATGTGAATGATGCCAGCAATCATAATCGGTCACCGCGGCCAGCGTACAATAATCCATCTCGGCCTCGCGGGCCAGCTTGGCCTCGGGCAAATTGGTCATACCTATGATGTCGCACCCCCAACTGCGGTAAAGATTGGATTCCGCCTTGGTGGAGAACTGGGGGCCTTCCATATTAAGATACGTGCCGTTCTTATGCACGGTAACCCCTGCCTGCTCGCAAGCGTCATACACTACCTCGGCGATCTTCTCCGAAACCGGCTCGGCCAAGCCGACATGCGCCACGATCCCGCCGGAAAAGAAAGTCATGTGCCGGCGCGGAGCCGTACGGTCAATGAACTGGTCGGGCAACACAAAATCCATCGGCTTGATCTGCAGTTTAAGACTGCCTACCGCCGAAACTGAAACCAGGGCACTGACCCCGAGCTTCTTCATGCCCCAGATATTGGCCTGGTAATTGATCTCGGTCGGAGAAATACGGTGCCCCCGGCCGTGGCGCGGGAGAAAAACCACCGGAACACCTTCCAGCTTACCGGTAATGAACGCATCCGAAGGCCGGCCAAAAGGCGTGTCCAGCACCACCTCTTTGACTTCCGTTATACCGTCGATCTGGTAAAGACCGCTACCACCTATCACACCAACTGTTGCCATAACAAACTCCTTTGTAATTTATTAAATATCGCCAAATTAAGAAAAGATATGTGCTTAGGTCTATTTACAAATTATTGAGCCAGCTGTTTGGCCCGGGAATGAGCGGCCTTAACAGCGGACAGGAACATACCGGAAATGTCTTTTTCCTGTAACACTCCAATCGCCGCCTGGGTAGTGCCGCCCTTTGACGTAACCTTCTGACGCAAAACTTCCGCGCTGTCCGCGCTCCCGGCCAGCATCCGGGCACTGCCGGAAAGGGTCTGATACACCAACGTTTTGGATTCCTGGTCATTAAAACCCAGTTTGCGCGCCGCGTTCATCAAACACTCAACAAAAAGAAACACATAGGCCGGACCACTGCCCGAAACCGCGGTAACAGCGTTGATCATTTTCTCGGGCACCACGATCACCGCCCCCACCGCCGCCAGTATTTTCCGCGCGGCCTTAAGATCGCCAGGCGTGGCATATTTCCCGGAAGAAACCGCAGTAACTCCCTCCCCGATCATAGCCGGAAGATTCGGCATGGTCCGCACCACCCGGGCCTTACCGCCCAACGACTTCTCTATGAACGCCGCGGTTATGCCGGCGGCAATAGAAATAAAGAGCTGTTTGCCGCACACCGGCCTGATATCCGCCAAAGCCGGAGCCAGGTCCTGCGGCTTAACTGCCAGCAAAACCACCTCCGCGCCGCTTACCGCCTTGGCCGCAGTATCCACAAAAGTGCAACGGTATTTCTTCTTAAGATACGACCGCCTTTCAGCGCGCGCTTCACAAACCACGCATGAATGCTGGCTGGCTGTTCCCGCGAGTATCGCCTCGCCCATATTACCGCAACCGATGAAGGCTATTTTCATTTGAATATCAAGCTCCCTATACGGACCATGGTGGCGCCTTCGGCGATAGCGCTGGCAAAATCCCCGCTCATCCCCATCGACAGATGCTGCATTTTAATGCGTTCGGACGCCGGCCATTCCCGGCCGATCGTTCTAAATAAAGTATGGCAACGCTTGAAAACCGCACTGATCAAAGCCTGGTCTTCCGTTAGCGGAGCCATGGTCATCAGCCCCAGCAAGCGCACATTGGTTAACCGGGTTACTGCCTCCAAAAAAATCGGCACCGCCAGCTCGGGCAAGCCGAATTTCTGCTCTTCACCAGCCAGATCAACTTGTAAAAGTATGTCCTGAACCTTACCGGCCAGCTCGGCCCGCCGGTTGATCTCCAGCAATAAAGAAATGCTGTCTACCGACTGGATAAGATCGAAAATAGCCACCGCATCTTTGGCTTTATTAGACTGTAAGTGACCGATAAGATGCTTTTTTACTCCCGTCAAATTGACTAAAGGGAATTTTTCTTTTGCGGACTGCACCCGGTTTTCCGCAATATCAGTGAGCCCGGCGGCGATGGCTTCATTAACCGTAGCGGCAACTGAATACTTGCTTACCCCTACCAGAGTAACTGATTGCGGATCACGGCCGCAAGCGCGGCAAACCGCGTCGATACGCGAACGTACCGCCGCCAAATTATCTTTTAACATCCAAAGGCTCCAACAAACCCGCGATCTTGGTTAGCAATTCCTGGAAACGCAAAGGTTTGGTTAAATATTCCGCTACTCCGTTACGCCGGAATATCGGTTCCATGGAATCAAAAGCCGTCAACATAATTACCGGGATCTGCTCGGCTCCGGCGATCTTCTTGCGTTCATTCAGGAACACATAACCGTTCATTTTCGGCATTTCTACGTCGAGGATGATCAGGTCCACCGGGCCCTCTTGCAGCGCCAGCAAGGCTTCTTCACCGTCGAACACCCCGATCGCCAGGTAACCTTCCTGGACAAGCTTGCGCCGGGTTATATCCACCACCGCTTCTTCATCATCCACGATAAGAATAGTCCTTGGCATGCCGTCCCCTTAGTGTGGTGATTCATAATTTTCTTTACATTTGGATCACCACACTGGAGCAATGGAGCAATCGAAAATGGAGAAATAATAAAACATTTGGCTCCATTGCGGTCTATTTTCGATTTTCTATTGCTCCTCAAATATAAAGAAGTGTTGGACTCACTACACTACTATGCGCCCTTAGTTAAACCGGGCAGAAAACCAGCCCCGTACGTTCTGGTATTATACGAACAAGCCGGGATTTTGCATTACAAAATAATTAAGATTTAAACATCAAAGTCGGACAAGTCATTGTCCTCGAATGGAATATCCCCAGACATGATCTCGGACATTATCACGTCGAGCGCACGCCAATACGGCGCAAGGATATTATCGGCATCAGTAAAGCGCTCGGTAAAGAAAGGCCGGATCTCGGCATTACGCAGTAAATAAAGCCCGGCATTAACCGCCCGGCCCGGCAGGGCCTGCGCTACAAAGTGCATATAAAGGGGCAGCTGAAAGGAGTGGACCTTGTTGAATATTTCGGCCCGGTCCGGGGCCGAAGACAACACCAGCGGACGGGCAGGCATTTTATCCGAGGAGCCGGTCTTATAATCAAGGACCAACAACTGTCCGCCAGCCAGCTCTTCCACCCGGTCTACCCGGGTCTTGAAAAGGAACCGGCCAGAAGCCAGCTCCAGCTCACCGGGATAATCGCGCTCCACCGCCAGCAGGCGAACGTCGCCGGCCAGCCGGTCTTTTTCAAAAGCCAGAAAAGCCTTTAATTTATGCTCCATTACCCGTTTGACCAGAAAATCATCCGACCGCATCCGCTGGGAAAACTCCGCCTGGAAATGCCGCTCGAACAATGACCAGAAACGCAACTCGAAATCATCAGCCAAAACCAGCCGGGAGCCTTCCAGCGGACGGTAGGCTTCCTCCAGGAATTTGTGCAGAAAGTTGCCAATGATCGCGGCATCCGGCTCATCCAGGAGGTCCTCCTGCTCGCGCAGGCCCAGGACATAACGTGAATAAAACTCGTACGGATTCTTTACATAAGCGTTCACGCTACTGGCCGAGAAAGTGAAAGTTTTAAGAAATTCCATTATTTTGGGGGTCTTGGGCGCCACACGTTTTACCGCGCTTACCCCGGCCTGGAAAACCGCGCGTTTAGTTGGAAAGGCCCGCAAAGCACCTTCCCTTACCTGCTGTTCCCAAATAAGCTCCTCCAGAAAACGGCTGGGCTCTTTTTCCTTGTTCTGCTGGTAGATAATGTGCACGTTTTCAGCCGAGGATATTACCCGCATGAACTGATAACGCTGGATCTCTTCCTCCAGTTCCAACCGGTCGATCCCCAGCTGGATCATGACCTCGCGCGGAATAAGCGCCGAACGGGCTTCTACCCGTGGCAAAACACTCTCATTAGTGTCCATGATTATTACATTCCGGAAACTAAGTGAGCGCGTTTCGAAAAGGCCCAGAATTTGCAAAGACTTGAGCGGCGTACCGGAAAAGCTCACCATTTCCCGTCCGGCAATATCTTCAAAAAGCTTGATCGTCTCCCCGATACCCAGGGCCTCATCCGCAAAAGAAGCCTGCGCAAAACTTTCCTTGATCTCGTCCATCCGGGCGGCAATGTTCATATTAAGCGGATAAGACTCCATTTTGCTTAAGGATCTCATGGTATCCAGGAAAACACCCAGCGCCCCGGCGAAAGACCTTAAGCTCTGGACCCCGGCCCACTGGGCAAAAAAGATGCCATGCAGGGACTTGAGCGCCCGTTCGAGGTCTGCCGGCGTAAACGCCAGGCCCATCGCATTGAGCGCTTTACCCGCTTCCGCAAAAAGCACCGGATCGGCCAGCACTTCGTCGAGCCGGACAAAAAGCTTGCCCGACACACTGCCGGCAATACGGCCTTTAAGCAGATCCTCGACCTTATGCGTGAGTACCCGCAAGGCTGAGCCCGGTTCCAAAAGTCCCAGATTCTTGACCAAAGGATGATGCAAAACCGCCAGGTAATCCCGGGAGTAATACGCCCCCTCCCGGGCAGACGACTGGGCCTTAAAAATACTTTGCAGTAACACATACAGACTGCCACGCTTCAACGGATAACCCATTGAAACATTAAAGCCGGCCAACGCACCGGGGAAAGCGGATAATAACGGCACCAGTGACCCGCTATCCGGCAGGATCACCACCGTGGAAGATTGGTCCTTGATATCCAGCAAAAGGTCGCGAGCCATGGCCGCTTCAGAATGCACATCAAAAGCCGAATAGGCCGCCAGCTGGAACTTCGTGGGTACCGGACTGGCGCCTTCCAGCAATTCACAACCGAAACGCCGGGCGATACGTTCCAGCACCGGCCATTTGCGCTGGTCGCCCTGGAAGATCAACGTGGCTTGCCCTTTGGCAAAAAAATGTTTAGCCACCGCCTCCTCGGTGCGATGAAAATAAAAGAAATTCGCAAAAATGATCTCGTCCACATCCAAAGACGCTTGCGCAACATTCTCTTTCGCGCGCAGATACTGTAAACTGCGCCGGGTTAAGCCGCGCGCCAATAAACTCCGGTGAAAAGCTTCCCGCAATTCCAGTATGCGCTCCAGCAAACGATTGATGTTGTCCGGTACCGGATACCCGATCCGGGCGCTGGCGGCAATATTCTGCAGGTCCCGGGAGCTGACATCTTCCAGGTCCAGCTCGCCGATAAAATCCAGGATCTCCCCCGCCCAGGGCAAAAAATGCGTGAACGTGCCCTTAACCAGCAGTTCGGGCGCAATTGCCCTGGCCAGGCCGAACAGTTCGTAACGCTCTTCAACTGCCGATAACGGACGTAAAACACCATTGGTATCCGCTATCCTGTTCATCAAACCATCAATAGTATAAAACTGCGGCGGCACAAAAGCCCGGCCGAGGCGCCGACCCAGTTCGCGTTTCACAAAATGCGCCGGACGCTGTCCGCCAAAAACTACCGCCAACCGGGCCAGCGAACGGCCCGACGCGATATATTCACGCTCAATATACGCGGTCAGCTCAGCAATATAATTTTTGGTAAAGTCAACCGTGAAGATCTTCGACATCCACCACTTCCTTGTCAATAATGTAAGCCAGCACGCCCCGGATCCGGCGCCCGGGCCAGATCTCGCGCAATAGCCGGATATACTCCTGCACCTGGGCCTGCGCACCCGCCTCTTCCGCGGCCCGGCTGGTCTTAAAGTCCACCACCACTACCTGGTCTTTACCGACTATAAGCCGATCCAGGCGTTTGGTGCGGCCAAAACGATCTACCACTTCATATTCAGTAAAGACCTGGTCATCCCCCGGAGAGAAAAGTGCGGCTACCGCCGGGGCCCGCAGAAAGTCCAGCAACAGCGCACGTATCCGCGCAGTTAAAGGGCCCGGAACCGGCAAAACGGAGTCCAGGAACGCCTCCCAACCGGCCGGCGCAATATTCCCGGCTTTGGCCAAGGCTTCATGCAAGGCGATCCCCAGCTGACGATCTGGTAAAGAGGCCTGGTCGGCCGTGATGAATTCATCCTTCAGGAAGCTCAACCAGTCCCGGCATTCCGGAGGATTAACCTCAACCGCCAGGTCGTCTTCCCGGGCACTGTTCCGGGGATATTCCACCGCCGGCAACCCAACGCTAAGAGCCGTTTTGGGTATCAGGTCCAGCGCCATATTATGAGAGTTACCACTTTTAGGCGGAACAAAAACATACATTTCACAAACCGCCCGGGTAAGGGCAACATAGGCATTATTAAGCTCGCTAAAGAAGGTCAGCATTTTCTCTCCCACCGACTCTTCCTCGGCCAGAACGGAGAATTTGGTATGCATTTCGTTAAAATGATACAAGGCCAGCCCGGCCTCGACGTTCCTTAGCACATACCTGGGCGCCAGGACTCCCCCCGCCCCGCCGCGTTCCAGCCCCAGGGTAAAGAACGGAAGGATAACTACACTGTACTCCAAACCTTTGGCTTTATGGACCGTAGCCACTCTGACCGCCTCGGCACCAGCGGCCGGCACATAAAAAGCTTCCCCTTCACCGGCAGTGTAATAACGCAGGAACCCGCCCAGGGAAGGATAGTCATTTTCTTTCGCCCGGACCAGTTCCAGAAAGTGCATCAGGAATCCCCGGCTCGGCGGGAACCCCTCCAGCACCCGCCAACGACGGAAAATACTTACGCTCAGTTCATAGACCGGGAACAAACCGACACTGCGGAAAAACTCTTCAAACAGTTCCTGCCAGACCGCCGGAAAAGCCTTTGAGAACTCTTTATACAAATAAGGTTCATTCTTCTTTTGCCGCCAGGCCACTATCAGGTCCTGTACGGCCGCCAAAGACAAGCCGGAAACATTCCGGAAGATCTCCCCCTGCACCACCACGGCAAAAGACTCATTATCTACCGGTGCGTCCAGGAAACCCAGGAAAGCCGCCACCTCGATCACATGGGGATGTTCCTTGATATTCAAAGTACGCTCGGACGCCGCCGGGATACCGGCTTCCAGCAAAGCCCGAGTCATCATGGCCACATCGCTGTTCTTACGCACCAGGATACCGATATCCTTAAGCTGAAAACGCTGGCGCAATTCCCCCAGCAAAGCCACAGTTCGCCGCAATGCATCTTCCCGGGCATCCTCCTGATTCTTTCCTTCCAGAAACTCCACCCGCACACAACCCGGAGGCGAAACCTTTAAAGGTATCTGCGCGGCCTGCCCATAAACTCTTTCCAGTTCGGCCTGGTCCAAAATACGCGCCGGAGCCAAAGCCATTACCCGTTGCAGATTGTCGAGGCTGAAAACCGCATTATTGAAATCCACGATCGCTTTATGACTACGGCGGCTTTCGGACAAGGCATGCGTATAAAGGTTGTAACCGTCCGCTGAATATTGCCGGCGGATATCATCGAAAAGAGTGGTATCGCCGCCGCGAAAGGAGAAAATAGCCTGTTTCTTGTCGCCCACATAGAACAAAGAGCCTCCCCGCGCAATGGCATCTTCCGGCAGAATGCGCAGATTCTCCCATTGCAAAAGGCTGGTATCCTGGAACTCGTCGAAAAGGTAATGTTCAAAACGGGTCGAAAGGCGGTAATACAACTCCTCGGGAACAATGCCCTGCTCATGTATAAGCCGAGCCTTGGAATTAAGCTCCGCTAAAAACAGCACATCATCTTTCAGGCAGGCCCGCGCCAGCTTTTCCCGCACCCGTTCAAAGACCTCAATATAAGGGTCGTACAAATGCCGGACTTCCAGGTCGGCCGCATTAATGAAGCCGGTACGGATCTTCTGCCACTGGTCCAAATGCGCGCCGGCGAGATCAAAACGCGGAATATCTTCCGCATCGCTGGCAAAATACGCCGACAAACCGTCTTTAAACAAAAAAGCCCGGCGGTCGTTGGCCACGAATTTCCTCAGGGCCTTATCGACCCCCTTATGGATACCTGAGGGCATATTATCCACAAAAGCCCGCACCTCATTTACCACCTGGATTTTGGCCAGCAGAATATCCCCGGGAGTAACTGCGCCGCGCACAAAGGGCCGGGCATAAGTATTGAATTCCTTGAACAAACCATGCACAGTTTCGAAGACCACTTCTTTGGGCATCCAGGCCGAACGGGCCTCCACCAGCAGAATACTGGTTAAAAGATCGTCGAAAGCTTTGCGGACCGCGCCATTGCTTTTGGCCTCATCAATAAGTTCGTCCACCGCCAGTTCCAAATATTCCCGGGCATCATCCCGGATCCGGAACGCCGAAGTCAGGCCGATCTGGAAAGCCGAACTGACCAGCAAAGTATTAATAAAACGATCAATGGTCTGGACCTGGAAATAATTATATCCCCGCAGGATGCCGGCCATGATCCGCATGGCCAGAACGCGCACCTGCTGACGATCGAGGCCCAGACCGTCGATCATCCGGGCCTCTTCGGAGCTGTTCATTACACCCAGCGCCAGTTCCTTAAGGAACCGGATGATCCGGGCTTTCATCTCGAAAGCGGCTTTATTGGTAAAAGTTATGGCAAGGATCGAATGTAAAGGCGGACGGGAAGATTTACTGGATAAATACAGGATCAGGCGGACATAACGTTCGGCCAGCGCGTAGGTCTTGCCGGAACCCGCCGAAGCTTCGCAAACGAAGACTTCCGGAGAATGGAAAGATCCCCGGCCGCTCACTGGTCCGAACTAACGTAAAGCTGGTCTTCCAGCACTTCGCGGAGAGCGGCCACACAGCCTTCCACCGGCGATTGGCCAGCTTTAATACCCCAGGCCATATTGTCACGGGCAAAATCATCCAGATAGCCCGTCAGTTTGCGGCGCTCGTCTTTAGTGAGAGCCAGATCCTTACATTCCTCGCTGTCACAACGCACCGCGCTCAAAAGGATAACCCGCACCAGCATGCTGGCGGACAACAATTGTTTGTCGGCTTCTTTTCTCTCGGCCACCACACTCAAATGCTGGCCAATGAACTGCGGTTCATCAAAATCCGCCGGCTGGCCGGTGCCTTTAAAACGATACAGCACCTGCCAAAGCTCGCGCTCCTTAATGCTCAACGCCAGCGACTTTTCATACGCGGCTATAGCCTGGCGCGACACCTTCTGGACCAACCCGTTTTGCGACTTGACGAATTTGGTAAGATAATTCCGGGCGATACGCAATTCGGTATTATCCAGCGTGCGGTCTTCAATATATTGCAAAATCAGCCGCTGATCGGACCAGGTAGCGGCCTTGGCGGTTTCTTCGGTCTTTAACCGGTCGAAAACCCGTTTGTAGTAACTAACGCTGAGAATAAAGCTTTTAGCAAAGGCGTATTTGTCGATATCGGGATTGTACTTTTTAAAAGGAGTGATCGCCGCCGGATCAGCCAGCGGACGGACCTCGGCATATCCGGACCGGAGCAAACCCGGGGCCAAAAGCAAAACCAGGATCAAAGATAAAACATTACACCTGCGCATGGACAACCCTCTTACCAACCACTGAAATAATTATTTCTTAAGCTGTCTGGCGGCCAGGATCTGGTTGACTTTATCGGTCAGTTCCTTGGGAGAGCAATTTTTGCTCATGTAGGCAATGCCCATTAACGCCCCCTGGCGTTCGTCGAGCTCCTGATCGCGGGAGGTTAAAAGGACGATCGGCAGGTCTTTTAACCGGTCGTCGAACTTAACATTATGACAAACATCATAGCCATTGATCTCCGGCATCATCACATCCAGCACCATCAAGTCCGGCTTTTGTTTCTTGAGTAATACCAGGGCATCCAGGCCGTCTTTGGCAAAGGTGACCTCATGCCCGCTGCGCTTAAGGAACTCGCCCACCAGCTTGTGAATCGTGGGGTCATCATCACAGATCAAAATATTGGCCATTCTTCCTCCGATCGGTTAACCCGGACCTGCCCGGCTTCACACAATAATAACATCAGTTGCTCTTAATCAAAATCCTTTGTCAGCAAAGAAAAATAAAGCCCTCTCAGGCAAGACCGGCCTTGCCGGCGATCTCGTTGATCTTTTTGATCATTTTGTCCATTGAGGTAGGTTTGGGCAGGAAGCCGTCGGCGCCAGCCGCGATAGCTTTGCCGCTAAACTCAGTGTAAGTCGAAGACATTATGAAGCGGGTCTGCACACTTAAGAGTTTGGCCCGGCGCAACACTTCGAAGCCGTCAAAATCTTTCACGTTGAAATTAATATCGAGGATAACCACATCCGGCTGGAGTTCCTGGATTTTCTGGACCGAGACGGCCGGATCACGCACAAAAGTCACATCAGCAAAGCCGTGCTGTGCCAGGGCTGGCGCGAGCAGTAACTCGACCTCTTTTTCATCATCGGCGATCAACAACCTCATTGTGTTTCCCCGCAACTGCTTTTAACGATCGCATCCTGGATCCGCTTTTTGCTCTGGGCATCCAGGCTTTCGCCCTCCGAGGGCGGGGTTAAGGCCAGCACCTCTTCATGCCGGACAAAAGCTTTACGAAGCAGGCTGATCTGCCGGCGATAAAGCGTGCAGGTGCGGCACATCCACAAATGAATACGCATGGTAATGTTTTCACGCAGGGAAAGCGGGCGTTCAATAGAAACCGACACCAAACGAGCGGCTTGTTTGCAGGAAGTGATCAGCGGGGTCTTTTCGGTTTTTTCCCAATTAAGCATTTTCGGCTTTCTTTTCGAACCAGTTCATTTCCAGGCACCCCCTGAGCTGTAACCGGGCCCTATGGAGAATTACCCACAGGTTCGTCGGGTTTATACCAAGCTCCTTACATATCTGATCGGTATCCAGGTCGTCCAGCTCGCGCATGGAAAAAGCCGCGGCCGTTCGTTCCGGCAGTTTGGCCAGACAACCTTTGAGCACCTCCCAGAACTCCTTGGAATTAAGCATTTTCTCGGGATCCGGTAACCAGTCTTTGGGATATTTACCGGGATTGCCCACCGCGTCGTAAAAACTGTCAACGGTTTGCTCTTCGTCGGTCTGGATCTCGGAGATCGACTTCTCCCGGAAAGACTTGCGATAAGTATCGATGAGCTTGTGCTTAAGGATACCCACCATCCAGGTACGTTCGCTCGAACGTCCGCCAAACGATTTGCGAGCCGTCAAGGCGGCCAGAAAAGTTTCCTGCACCAGGTTCTCGGCCGCTTCGCGGTTACGCACCCGCATAAGCGCGTAACGATACAAATAATCGCCGTGCTTCTCTACCCAGAAAGCCGGATCCGATACCGGACCCTGTTTGATGTCAGAATGATTATCTACCGCCATATTGCATCCTTAAGAATTCCACCTGACCAAAATTCACAAAGGGTCGCCTTTGATCTGGCCGATCCTCTTAAAAGCCTGTTCACCCCAAAAATCGTCCTCGCCATAGGTCGCTACGACCCGGTTGTAAATAACCAAAGCTTCCTTTTCTTCGCCTAACATCTGATAACAATGCCCCGAATAATACAAAGCGATACGGAAGATGGTACTATTGGGATACTGCGCAATATACTCCTGGAACAAGTCTTTCGCCCGGGAATACTTGCCATTCTGATAATTCTCAAGCGCTTTGTTATAGAGCTCGGTAGACGAGGCATAACGCGGAGCTGTTTCTTCTACCGGCTCCAGCATGGCGCAACCAGCGGCGCCGAACAGCATAGCCATTAACAAGGATAAAAACACCGCTCTCGAACGCATAAGATGAAACCCGATTTTTTACCGGCTCTTGTGGGCTTCGATATTCACATTAACCGCCACATCATTGCCCACTACTACCCCGCCGTTATCCAAATCCTTGTTCCAATTAACCCCGTAGTCCTGGCGATTTACTTTAAAGACCGCTTCGATGCCAATACCATCGGCCTTGGCCATGGGATTAAACACCGGCCCGTCCACCGTAACCGGGATAACAACCTCTTTAGTAACATCCTTCATCGTTAAATCGCCAGTAACCGCATAAACGCCCTCACCAGTCCGGGCAACCGCTTTGGTTTTAAAAACGATATCAGGAAACTTTTCCGCATTAAAGAAATCCGCGCCTTTCAAATGCGCATCCCGACCACTATTGCGGGTATCTATGCTGGCTACTTTAATAACGAAATCAAACTTCGATCCCGGCAGATCGGCCGGATCAAATTTGATATCTCCTTGAAAATCACCAAAAACCCCGTTCACCCGGGCCACCATCATGTGCTTAACAGCGAAACCAATAGATGAATGCGCCGCATCAACCTGATAAAGATCAGCCGCGAATACAGCCGAACTTGCCGCTACCGCAACCAGCAGCGCAACACACAACAAGAATAATTTTTTCATATTTCCCTCCTGGTATTATCCTCGTCCGGGTATCCGGTGAGGAGAATTATGATCAACTTACCACTTGCCGGTCTTGCGTGACGCGGCGGCGTAAGTTTTTTGCACCTTGGCCAGAGAACGCGCTATCTCATCATGCGGGACTTTGGAATTCTCCAGCTTGCCATTCAAATACTTGTCGTATCCGGCCAGGTCTAACAGGCCATGACCACTCAAATTAAAAAGAATGACCTTCTCCTTCCCCTCTCTTTTGGCTTTCTTTGCTTCATCAATAACACAGGCCACGGCATTCGAAGTTTCCGGAGCGATCACAAAACCTTCCGTCCGGGCCCAGATAATTGCCGCTTCATAACTGCTTAATTGGTCCACCGCGCGCGGCGTCATCAGGCCTTCCACTATCGCCTGGCTGACCAAAGGTGCCATGCCATGATAACGCAAACCGCCGGCGTGTATAGCCGGAGGGATAAACTGACTGCCTAATGTATGCATAGGCAATAACGGGGTCATCCCCGCCACATCGCCATGGTCGTAAGCAAACAGCCCCTTGGTCATTTTGGGGCAACCCGCCGACTCCACAGGGATTATCTCGATCTTGGCGCCGTTGATCTTGTCTAAAGTAAAAGGAAAAGCAATGCCCGCGAAATTACTGCCGCCGCCGGCACAACCAATAACTATGTCAGGCTTCTTGATCCCGGCTTTCTTGAGCTGTTTTTGCGCTTCCAGGCCGATGATGGTCTGGTGCAACAGGACATGATTCAGCACACTGCCCAGGGCATAACGGGTGCGCCCGGTCTTATCGGTCACCGCCGCTTCTACCGCTTCACTGATGGCAATGCCCAGACTACCCGGCGTATCCGGCATTTCAGCCAGGATGTCGCGGCCGGCCCTGGTTTCGTTCGAGGGGCTGGCGATACATTCCGCCCCCCACAGGCCCATCATGGTCTTGCGCATGGGCTTCTGGTCGAAACTCACCCGCACCATAAAGACCTTGCACTCCAAACCGATAATGTGACAAGCAAAAGAAAGCGCCGTACCCCATTGGCCGGCGCCAGTCTCGGTGGTTAAACGCTTTATGCCGAACTGTTTATTGTACCAGGCCTGGGGAACAGAACTGTTGGTCTTGTGACTGCCGGCCGGCGAAACGCTTTCATCCTTGTAAAAGATCTTGGCCGGGGTATTAAGGAATTTCTCCAAATATACCGCCCGGCGCAAAGGAGACGGCCGCCAGCGGTAAAAGATCTGCCGGACTTCTTCCGGTATATCGATCCAGCGTTTGGTAGACATTTCCTGCTCGATCAGGTTCTTGGGAAAAACCGCCTCGAGCATTTCCGGCCTCACTATCTGGCCATCGGGCGTGAGCGGAGGCAGCATGGGCGTCGGCAGATCGGCGGCAATGTTATACCACTTCTTCGGCATATCCTTTTCGTCAAGATAGAATTTCACCTGGTCCATTTAACAAACCCCCATCGATTTCAAAAGTTCTTTTAAACGCCTGATGGAAGGCTCTTCCATCCGGGTAAAATAGATCGCCAGGCCTTCCCCGCCGGCGATACGCGAAATACGAGCCATACCCTCTATAAGCTCCTCCGCATTATTCATGGAAATCTGGATAGCAAAGCCGACTTCGTCATTAAGCTGGACATACACGCTGTGCTTGATCCGGATAAAGGCGCTTTTTAAGGACAAGTCTTTCAACCGGCCGTTCAAGGTTAACTGGGAACCGATGCTGAGGCGGGCCGGCAATTCGGAACTAACGCGTGAATCACTGCGCAAATTATTGAAGCTTTCTGGATATGACATTTTGCTCCTTCAATTTAAATGACGCCAGATCCCGGACATTATTAACCGGTGCCAACTTGAGCGGCTAGTATTCTAATGGAAAAACGCATTCCCGATAGCACCAAATAATAAAATCAACCGCCCAAGGAAAGCCGGGATATTCAGTCTGCCATTGACATCAATATAACTTTACTTTATTGTTTACGCTATGAATAAAATACCACTACCCACCGCAATTGCCCGGGAAATGAACCGCCGCATCCTGATACTCGACGGAGCCATGGGCACCATGATCCAGCGCCACCAATTGACCGAGAGCGATTATCGCGGAGGCGTTTCCGGGCGCTTCCGGGACTGGGCCTCGGACCTTAAGGGCAACAATGACTTGCTGTCACTCACCCGGCCGGAGGTCATTCAGGGCATTCACGAACAATATCTGGAAGCCGGAGCGGATATTATTGAATCCAACACTTTTAATGCTAACGCCATCAGCCTGGCGGATTACCATATGGAAAGCCTGGTGCGGGAACTGAATATAGCTTCCGTCAAACTAGCCCGCGCCGCGGCCGACAAATTCACCCGGAAAGACCCCCGCCAGCCGCGTTTTGTCGCGGGATCTATCGGGCCGACCAACCGCACGGCATCCATATCGCCGGATGTTAACGATCCTTCCTACCGCGCGGTAAACTTCGACCAGCTCACTGCGGCTTACCTGGAACAGATCCAGGCCCTGGCTTCCGCCGGAGCCGATCTTTTCCTGATCGAAACCATTTTCGATACTCTAAACGCCAAGGCCGCGGTATTCGCCGCGCTTTCGTATAATGAAACAGCGACCCAACCCCTGCCGATCATTATTTCCGGCACTATAACCGACGCTTCCGGCCGCACGCTTTCCGGACAGACCGCCGAAGCTTTCTGGATATCGTTAAAACACGCCCAACCGCTGGCTTTTGGCTTCAATTGCGCGCTGGGCGCAAAAGATATGCGCCCGCACCTGGCCGAACTTTCCCGGCTGGCCAATTGTTATATCAGCGCTTATCCTAACGCGGGGCTCCCCAACCAATTTGGGCAATACGATCAAACCCCCGCAGAAATGGCCGCCCTGGTAAGGGAATTCGCCGAGAACAAGCTGGTCAATATTGTGGGCGGCTGTTGCGGATCATCCCCGGACCATATTAAAGCCATCAGCGCGGCGGTAAAAGACCTGCCGCCCCGCCCGCTTCCGCAAATAGAGCCGGTTTCTTCTTATTCCGGACTGGAACCGCTGGTACTGCGCAAAGGCGCCATTTTTCTTAACATCGGCGAACGCACCAATGTTACGGGCTCCAAGAAATTCGCCCGGCTTATTATCGACGGCAACTACGACGAAGCGCTCGCGGTCGCCCGCCAGCAGGTAGAGAACGGCGCCCAGGCCATAGACATAAATATGGACGAAGCCATGCTGGACTCCAAAGCCGCCATGGTCAAATTCCTTAATCTGATAGCCGCCGAGCCCGATATCGCCCGGGTACCGATAATGATCGATTCGTCCAAATGGGACGTTATTGAAGCCGGCCTGAAATGCGTGCAAGGCAAAGGCATTGTGAATTCTATCTCGCTCAAGGAAGGTGAAGCGGCCTTTCTGGCCCGAGCCGCCGCGATCCGAAAATACGGTGCGGCAATAGTAGTAATGGCCTTCGATGAAGACGGCCAGGCCGATACCAAACAGCGCAAGATAGCCATATGCACCCGGGCTTACAATCTGCTCACCAGGCAAGCCGGCATTGCTCCGGAAGATATTATCTTCGACCCCAACATTTTTGCGGTCGCCACCGGGATCGAAGCCCACAACAATTACGCTTTGGATTTTATCGAAGCCGTACGCGAGATCAAACGCACTCTTCCCCATGTGCGCATTTCCGGCGGGGTAAGCAATGTGTCTTTTTCTTTCCGCGGCAACGACCCTATCCGGGAAGCCATGCACTCGGTCTTTCTTTACCACGCTATTAAAGCCGGCCTGGACATGGGCATTGTGAATGCCGGTATGGTGGGCGTTTATGACGAAATACCCCAGGACCTTTTGGCACGGGTGGAAGACGTGATCTTAAACCGCCGCAGCGACGCCACCGAACGCCTGGTAACTTTTGTGGAAACCTTCCGTTCCAAAGACAAGAAAACGGCCGAGGACCAGGCCTGGCGCAATACGCCGGTGGAAGAACGCCTGGCCCATGCTTTGGTAAAAGGCCTTACTGATTTTATCGAGGCCGACCTGAACGAAGCGCTGGCAAAATATCCCCGCCCGCTTTTGATAATCGAGGGGCCGTTAATGGCCGGCATGAACCATGTAGGCGACCTGTTCGGCGCGGGCAAGATGTTCCTGCCGCAAGTAGTCAAAAGCGCACGGGTCATGAAAAAAGCAGTGGCATTCCTTCAGCCCATGATCGAGCAGGATAAAGCCGGCAGTTCCAAAAGTAATGGCAAGATAATCATGGCCACGGTAAAAGGCGACGTCCACGATATCGGCAAGAACATTGCCGGCGTGGTCCTGGCTTGTAACAATTTTGAGATCATCGATATTGGCGTGATGGTTTCCTGCGATAAAATAATTGCCGCCGCCAAAGAACACCAGGCCGATATCATCGGCCTGTCGGGTTTGATCACGCCCTCTCTGGATGAGATGGTGACAGTGGCCAGTGAAATGCAAAAGAACGGTTTTACCATCCCCCTGCTTATAGGCGGAGCCACTACATCCGAGAATCATACCGCGGTCAGAATAGCCCCGGCCTATCAGGGGCCGGTAGTTTATGTGAAAGACGCTTCCCGCGGCGTGGGAGTTTGCCGCAATCTTCTCGACGCGCGCCTTAAAGGCGCTTACATTGCCCGGAACACCGACCACCAGGAGTCCCTGCGCGCCAGTTTTGCCCAGATCAAAAACCAGCGGCAACTGGTAAGCCTGGAAACCGCCCGTAACCAGGGTTTTAAGCCCGACTGGTCCACAGCCCGGATCACCACACCGGCCCGGCTCGGCGTACAATCCTTTAATGATATCTCCCTGGAAGCCATGCGCCCCTACATTGACTGGTCATTCTTCTTTTTGTCCTGGGGGCTTAAAGGCCGGCATCCGCAAATATTCCAAAACCCCGCTAACGGGCAGGAAGCGCAAAAACTTTTCAATGACGGACAAACCATGCTGGAGGAGATCAGCCGGAAGAAACTACTGACTTGCCAGGGAGTAATTGGCCTCTTCCCGGCCAACAGTATTAGCGATGATGTTGTGGTTTACGCGGATGAGCGCCGGAACCAGCCGCTGGCCACCTGCGCTTTCCTGCGTCAGCAGATATTAAAGAATGTTGAACACCAGCCCTATTTCTGCCTGGCCGATTTTATTGCGCCCCACACCAGCGGCATAAAAGACTATATCGGCGCTTTCGCGGCTACCGGCGGCGCCGGCCTCGAAAAAGCTCTGGAATATTTTGCTAACGACGACTACAAAACCCTGATGGTAAAAGTGCTGGCCGACCGCCTGGCAGAAGCCCTGGCGGAATACCTGCATGAGAAGGTCCGCAAGGAATACTGGGGCTACGCCGCTATGGAGAAATTGTCCTACAATGAAATGATCGCCGAAGAATATCAAGGTATCCGACCGGCGCAAGGCTACCCGTCGGCCCCGGACCATACCGAAAAAGCCGGAGTGTTCCAGCTATTGAACGCCACCGCCCACACCGGCATAACTCTGACCGACAGTTTTATGATGACCCCGGCGTCTTCAGTCTGCGGGCACTATTTTGCCCATCCGGATGCGCAATACTTTCATATCGGATCGATCGGCCCGGACCAGCTGGAAGACTACGCCAAAAGAAAAAACTGGCCCCGACCCACGGCCCAAAAATGGCTGGCGCCGTTGTTATAGCGGTGTGCCCGAAACTCCTAACATAGAAGTAGCACAAAATTATAGAACAATCTTAAAATTGAGCAATGATAGCGAAGCCCATCGCAGAGAAATGGCCCTAACCATTGCCAAGATACGATTCAAAAGTCCGTTTATTTGTTCAATGTCCCTTGGAACCCCTAGGGGTGAGCTGTGAACGCGATAACGGTGATTTCATTTCTGCCTGGCCCATAATGCCAGAATACACGATAAGCCGCGGGCGTGTTCTGCTGGGCATACGCCTCAAAAACCTTCTCACCGTTCGGGCCCTTGAGTGAAGTAAACTCGTGCGTTTGTAGGCCGGGATGCCTTGGGTTTAACAGAAACTTGAGCGTCTTGTCGATCGCCTTGACCCTGGCGGCCATTGACTTCTGTTGGCGCAAGGCAACAAAATCTTCATCGAAGGACACTGTTGTTAAGACCTTGAACATGGCTATTTCTCTTTTGAAATATAAGTCTTAACTCTTCCCCCGGCGGAGTCCTTAAGCCCCTTCATTACGGAAGCCAGGGCTTTAGGGTTCTTGTACAACCAGGCCTCTCTCTCGGGAACCGCACGCATAGGCTCCAGTATGATCCGCCCGCCCTCAACCGTGGCCTCAAACAAGGTGACGTCATTGTCGGGAAGAACCTTGCCCAGAGGGATCCTTTTGCGGGAATCGATGGTCAATAACATAGTCTTTGCTCCTTTCTTTTCTATTGAAAGGATAGCACACTTTAGCATCCGTAACAAGTGGGTAATGTAACAACCGGCTTAATCGCTGATATTGACTTTCACTCTCAACGTAGACATTCCTAAGTTTCTGGTTCAACTAATTTGAAACAGCAGTCCGCTTGAAGAGTGAAAGCCTGTACGTCTTTCCAAGGCTTTCAATTGTCTGCGATTCTACTCCGGCTTTTTTAGCGAACCGGGGCCAGCTGGCCACCGATTCTGATACCTGATGGCGGATCTCTTTTGCTTTATAGATTCCCCATGAATCCGCAACTTTCTCCAAGTCTGCAATAGAGAAATTATTGCGCTTCCCATTGGCACTTAACTGGTGAACGCTGGTATAACGCCCCTGAGGGCTATATTGCCAAACCATATCAAATGCCGGGCTTAGTTGCCACTCGCCGGCTTTATTCATCACAAAAGCTATGTTCTTTGTATGATCGTCCTGGTTGCGCGCCAGGATGTTAAAAACCATGCGCCGGTACATTTCCTGACTGGACTCATTCCCTAGCCTTAATTGCTGGATCGTAGAGAAGACTTGCTCGTAACTATAAACCTGAACCAAACTATGGTCGTAATGTTGTAACGCACATAGTGACTGAACATGAAGCTTGGCGTTCCCTGAAAGTCGATCGAACCGCTTGGTCATAAAATGAGCCCGGCCACTCTCTTCCAACAAACGACAAGGCATCATCTTTATACCGGCTTCCAAGGCCATTAAATGATACGCATATTCAATTCTGCCGACACCAACGGGATCGCCTAAAGATCGTTCATTAGCCCCGTCAAACTTGAGGATCCAGTGTTCAAATCCGTCCGGAACAGCGGTCTGCCCCGACCGCACTTCCCCCGTGGATGGATTTAAGGCAATAATAGCTTTGGCCCGATTCCCCCCCGCAGAAGACCCTATCTGGATCAATGATAATAATGCATCCGCAGGATTATTAAGTACATTTACGGACAGCTCATTCTTTTTATCGAGCACAGAAGCTGCAATCCCGGTCAGCTCGGCAATGGCCAATGGGATGGAATCCAGAGTTCCGGTATTAATTGCGGGGCGGTACTCAAGGGCCCCCATACCTCGCGTGCCAACATAACAAAGCTGTTCTACCGGATTTAATGACCCCGCCGGTCGCCCTTGCATTCTGAGCCAGGCATCCATCAAAGCGTGGCCAAATCTATCAGGCAATGAATCCGCAAGCAGGCCAGGGAGAGCGTTTAAACTTTGATTTAAATGCGCTGGGAACGAATAGATCTCGTTCGACAACGGCATCTTTATAGGCGCAACCTGAAAACCTTTTTTTATAAACGTTGCGTCATATTCAAACTCGGCCGCATTGGTTTGGTTATTCCAAAAGACCGAACCAACCGGTTCTCCCCAAAGAAGGACCGTTGCACCCAGGGCGCTTTTTTGATCATTGGCCATATTTAATTCCCTTCCGTCAATATCGCCCTTGACGCCCGTTGGCGGCGTTTCCCTTCCAATTTAATAAGCTCGCTAGGCCGGAAACGCACTTGGGGAAGAAAGCTATCCAGATGTTCCAGGGCATTAAGCGCCCTCATTACGCGTAAGAAACCGGTTATCGTGGCCGTCTTGCCATACTCAATGTTTTGAATGACTTTTAAGGACACTCCCGCCCGGGAAGCCAGCATGTTTTGGGATATATTGGAGGACAATCGTTTGCCGCGGATCCTGCTGCCGAGCTCTTGCAAAACACCTTCATCGTTCATCGAATAATAGTCCATAGCTCTCTCCGTTTCTTTTCCTACAAGAACTATACCATTTTCCTTAGAACATGTCAAGCGCTACACGCCTATTGGGGCATGTTAATTCGATGTATTGATACTAGATAGCTTAAAGGATATATTATTAATGCTATTCTTGATATCTATTATGGATAGTTGGAAAAGTGTGCAGAAACCTATTACACAAAATCAATGAAATGCGACGACGCCATACATCACGACCGCCCTCACGGCGAACTAACAAGAAATCCTTGTAGTTGCCCACTACTGTAATTCACCTTGCTTATAGAGGTTTTGCTCGTCCGAGATAATGCTGCTAATCATCCGGCTCAAAAAATACCGCCTGTCGGTTATTTCCTTGATTACCAACATGATAGATTAAACCCGGATAATGAATTCTGCAATCACGACCCATAACAACACTCCTGCGTTCTTATGCAGGCTTCGTCGGGTGGACAACAAATAGCCATAATTAACCTTTATCTTATTGCCAAATATCTGTATGCCAAAAGATTAATTCAGAGCAAAGAATTATACTTCGGTGTTTCCAACTACCATTGACATTCTATTCCCTTCTCTTTTGCCCATTCCATGAACGCAATCCGGATCCTTTCAAAATCAGATTCTGTTATTTTCTCACCGCTGGACCATTCTTTACTCTTAATATCTTCAAGCCAAACCAAAAAGGTATATTTAAGATCACCAGACATTTCGATATATGTTGAAACAAAACGACCTTCTTCCTCATAAAACAACTCGCCAGACCGTCCATCCATCATTCGACGAACACGAGGAAATTGTAAATTGCTTACCATATTAAAGCCTCTCCAAAAAGCTATTCAACATTATGATAAATAATACGAGAAACATTCCTATTGTTCTTCAAGATTCCATACTCAGTCTCAGCCCAAGTACTTGCCGTTCTAACACCATATATGCTATGAAAGACATGAACTTCACCAGAGGCACCACGTGCAAAGTCTGCCGACGCATTTCGCCAGGCCATCTTATTAAATGAACTAGTCATTTTATCAGCTGCTATTAAGTTTTTACCAACAGCTGTCATTTCTAAGGTTGTCGCATTAACACCTTTTGCAAAGTTCATTGCTGCTCGTTCCGCACCTTTCCCAGACCAAAATACTCTTTTTGAAATATTACCCGCAGATGCAAAATCGCCTAATACAGGCACTGCCGAAAGCACCGACAATCCAAAACCAAGATAATTACCTCTGAACAAGCTTATTCCGCCACTAACAATATCAGGCAAAGCACCAATCCCAGGTGCCATCCCCGCCACGTCAAGACCAAGCTGGACCGAGTCTAACGAATCGACCGGTGGAACCCCTCTGTCTCGACCTTTATCGTAATAAACCGTTATCTTTCCCAAATCAACAATTAAAGACCTAGAAGGTCCTGCGCTCAGCCGCGCAAGCACCGGGTCAAAAATCGAATATGAATACCCGTCACTTCCACTATAACTATTGCCCGAATAACTGTTCCCGCTACTACTCCCTGAATATGAACGATTTTTCGTTGATCCGCTGTTTTGTGTACTACTGTTATCTCCTACCGTAACAGAAGCGTAAGCTTCACCGCTCCAATCACCACCTGTAACTTGTCCCCACGAATCCATTAAGTGACCTAATATTTTATTTACCTTAGTAAGATATTTAGGCCAATGCCCCGTCGGGTCGACAAGCGTCAACGGATTGTTATTGCAATACGAATACCGATTCAATGTTTGCGGATTGTACGGACTTGGTACGATGGTATCCGCCGTAATAAACCGGCCGATCTTTGGGCTGTAATATCTGGCCCCGAAATAGATCAATCCGGTTTCCTCGTCTACCATCTTTCCGGTGAAAAAGAGCCAGGCTTTCTCGGTTTGACTGCCGGGCGTATCTATAAACGATTTTTCACCCCAGGGAGTAAACTCGATGCGTTCCTTAATACCTCCCTGATCATCGGCCACCACATTGGTACTGCCTAGATGATCGCCCAGGAAAAACCTCATAGACTGGCCATCCCACGCGGCCAGGCGCGAACCGCCCTCGAAAATGTAATCCACTTTCCCGCCCTGGTTTTCCTCATAAATTTCGCCCACATAGCGGGTGGGTATGGTAATAGTGCTGACCACCATGCCTGTGGAAGGCGATACCACATTCTGCACGCTGGTTTTTCCGGTACGGCCGCCATCGCCGTCGTAGGTAAAAAGGGTCGCAATGGTAGCGAACCCCAGCTTCGAACGCTTCTCCACCCTGATCAAACGATTATCCGTGTCGTATGAGAAAAATTTGGCCTCGGCCGGCGTTTGCATTTCGCTCATATTGCCGTTGGCGTCGTAACTCATATTTGTGCCGTCGGAAATAGCCACCACCGCATGCGGCCCGGGTCCGGAGCACGCATCCGCCGCGCCGCCCGTAGTGCCACCCGTTGTGCCGCCCGTTCCGGGTAAAGACGCCGGCCATGGCTTATAACAGGAAGTGCCGTACGTGTAGGTAAGCGCGCCCTTCTTAATCATATTCCCGATATTGTCGTACGAATAATACATCGGGCCTTCACGGCCGTCGGAATACGTCATCCGGTTCAGCTCGTCATAACGCAAGGTCCGGGTGATCGCGGTGACCCCGTCCACTACCTTGGTGACGTTCCCGACATAGTCGTAGAAATAGTTCAGGCGCTGAAGCGTTTCGCCTTTAGTATTTTTTGAAACCAGCTCTTTCAGCCGGAAATTCAACGGGTCATAGGTATACGTGATCGTAACGCCGTTGCCCAGGGTTTTGCTGTTGATCTGACCGTTAACAGCGTACTGGATATCGGTAACAATATCCTTGGTTGAGACCCATGTTTCCCCGCCAACATCCATTGTGCGGGTAAACTTCACGCGATTGAGCTGTCCGGCGGTATTGAACCGATACTTTACAACAGCAGCATCAGGATACGTCACTTCTTTCATCCGGCCAAGCGCATCGAACACGCGCCCGGTGCCGTAAGCGGCGCCGTTGATCGTTTTGGTCGAGGCGATCTCCTGGCCCAGATCGTCATAACTGAACGTGGCTTTGTCGGCGTTGTACGTCACTTCCGACAACCGGCCCACGCCATTGGGGTTCATATCGTAATGATACGTTACCGGTGTTACCGGCGTTTGGGCATTGAGCGTTGATTTAAACGTTACGCGATTAAGATCGTCGTAAACAAAAGACTTGATCTGTCCCAACGCGTCGGTTTGAGTTACGAGGTTGCCATTATCATCATAGGAATACCGCACCACACCCATGTCGGTATCTTTCATGGCGACCTTGCGGCCTAGCTGGTCGTAGACCATCTCGGTTACATTGCTCCTGGCGTCGATCACTTTAACCAGATTGCCCTGGATGTCGTAGACATACCGCGTAACACCGTAGGGCATAAAAGAGGTGTTGGGATAGAGGGGACAACGCCCGTCTGCCCCCACATACTCCACCGCGCTCGTTACCCGCCCGCGGGCATCTAACGCATTCATCCGCCGATGACCATTAGGATCGTAACTCGTCACGCTCAGTCCGGTATAGATCGAGTTGGCATAGGTGCCATCAGGGTATGTTACTTTCACCGTACGGCCCAAGGCATCGTATTCAAAAACCGTTCCCGGTTTAGCGGGATCGGGCAGTTCCAGTTCGGCGGCGGGTTTGCTGGATAAATACGGCAGAAGTTTTTTCGACACCTCCCCCCGCGAATTGTAAACCACATGCCCCGACACCGCCCATTGGGACGACACAGCCGTTGGAGACTTTTGGGCAACAGGACGCCCAAGGCCATCGTAAAAAGTGTACGAGTCAAGGGTAGCCGGTGCATTGTGCTCCACCCGGCTATGACTGATCACCAGGCGGTAATTCGGCTGGTCTATGTACTCATAGGAAGTGGTGGGATAAGCTGTTGAATCAAGCGGCGAAACAACCGAGGTAACCCGGCCCAGCGTATCGTAAAAATACGTGCCTTTTTTCTGGTTTATATCGGTGGTGGATTGTAACGCGCCCCAAATGCCTCCGGTTAACGGCACGCCGTTAATACCATAGAAGGTGTTTACCGCTTCCTGCTGTTTGGCATTGTGTTTCACCAGCGGGAACATGGCGAAAGTTGTATCATAGATCACTTCACTGGTGCCGCTTTTCGGGTCTTTGGTTTTAGTAATGGCCCCGTAATCGTTATAGGTATACTCGTAAACCAGATCGCGCTCACTGCCCTGCACCACGTTCCAGATCTTCTTTTGGGTGATAAGGCCTTTTTGCACCGGGGTGGTGTAGTCGGCGGCGTTATCGTAAGTGTTCCATTCCCGGGCGATCAGCACATCTTTCTTGTCGTACGACGAACGCGAGGCGGCAAAACCCGTCAACCCCAGCGCCGGATTATTGTTGTACGTCATCGTGGTGCGCACCAGGTCTTCGCCCTTATCCAGGCCGGTCCTGAAATCCACTTCGCCCAGGTCGCGGGTTTCGTTCAGAAGGCCCAGCGGCACATCAAAAACGAATTCCTGCGCGGTGCGCAGGCCGGATGTGGGCGTGTCATACACAAAATTGTCAACACGTTTGGGCGTTACAAAACGCGCGTCTTCCCGGCCCGGGATCACCGGATCGTTGTTCCACTGCGAACGGCTTTCGCGCAAGATCTTGCCGTTTTTGTCGTACATCGCCGTGCGGTCAATGCGGCCGCGCATATACAGATTATCTTGATTGTATTGCGCCAGGGCGTAGTTCCCGAGGCTGTCGGTAACACGGGTTTCTTTAAAGCCGTAATACTCGCGCTCCGCAGAGTCCCAGTATCCTCCATCGTAAGAATAGGTAGACGCCACCGCGTTTCCGAGACCATCGCTAACGGTAACCTTCTTGACCACCGGGACGGTAAAGGGCATGTACTTGTTCTTCTCATCGGCCGAGGAACCGTATTCGATATCAACTTTGCCGCCGTGATTATTATCGTAAGAAGTGAGCAGGTCGTTGAATTTGGTGTCGCCGGACAAGGCGATCTCAACCTTTCCACTGTTATTGAAAACCATGTAATCAAGAATACCGTCGCCATTAAAATCAGCGGTTTGAAGCTGGGTAGTGGCGGGATCGGTTAAGGTGAAACTAAATGATAATGTTTGTGCAACACCAAAACCGCCGTTAATCGAAGGCCAGTAATAAATCGTTTTATTCGCCGCATCAAAATAGCCAATATCTGTTTTCCCGTCATGATTAAAATCTGCGATCGCAGGCGCTTTGCCTTCTGCAAAACCGCCAACAGAATAAATGCCCGTATTTCCAAAACCATTGATATTAAGCTGAAACTCCCAGTTGCCCATAGCCGAATCGAATGAAATTAAGTCAGTCAGCCCATCCCCATTAAAATCTCCCGGAATAATCGCAGCATTCGTGGAACCCATCTGCGGCGTATATGAATCGCCTGTCTGAAAACCAGTACCCGTACTCTGCGCGAGCTGAACCTGCCAACCGGAAGGTCGAGTCATCATATAAAGATCACTGCGGCCATCACCGTTAAAGTCTCCGGCATAAACATCCGCACCCAAAGGCACATTGTTCAACCAAATGCCACTATCCGTAAATTTAGCACCGTCAGAAAGCGCCACGCGGACAGTCCTGGCGGATGAATCATACGCCGCAATATCTACCTTACCGTCCGCGTTAAAATCGCCGAGTATAAGCTTCTTGTCCTTAGAAAACGATTCGATCCACGTTGTCTTTGGAAGAAAATTCAAACCATCCGAAAGTGCCACTTTAATAGAACTCGTATCCGAAAAATATGTCGCCACGTCTGTCTTGCCGTCACCATTAAAATCACCGGCTAACTGCGGAATAATTACCTGCGAAGAAGTCAATAAATCTACTTGGTCATCAAAACCAGTTAATCCAAAATCACAATTCCCCCAACAACCTGTCTGAAAATCCAGGTAATTATAACCTTTGTTTAAGCTAATAGTGAAGCTCCCTCTTGCTGATCGGTCTTCAGACTCTTTTGAGAAAACTTCACTTCCATTGAGATACAAACGAATCCACCACTTAACACTCGGATTATCCTGATAATAGTATAATAATACTTTTTTAGGAGCATTCACATATAGATATTTCGATGAGTTTCCGCCCAACACTACTCTCCATTGATCCTCGCCTTGCAATGGGTCATTAATGAATTTTAATGAATACTCCAATGTCTCCATGTTGTTATATTGAAGATTAACCACTGACTGAGCTGTTACACCATCAGAGCCGGTTTCGGAAACATTCTTTAGTAATGTTCGATTTGTACTTCCACTGGATGCATAAGAAAAACTATATTTTTTCATTAAATTTCCACCGCCGATAATCGTGATTGTCGAAACAAGACGTTTCTTACTCACTGCAAAACCTGGCTTATACTCTGTTGACACATCAGATCGATTCACTGACTGAGCAATCACATTGATCACATACGCAAAATTTGACTTATCGTTCACGTCTGTTAACGTGCTTAGCCCTGATTTGAGTCCATAGCGCACTTCATAACTCTCATCCGCCCCATAATCCACCACCAACACATTCCTAAACAAATCCTCTATTCGATCCAGCTTCCACCGAAACACTTTCGACCCGCCATCATTCACCGTTGAGCCAGGCCGACTGCCAAAATAATACGTTGTGCCGCTACGGCCTTTGGCGCTCCAGACTCCGTTGATAAAGAAGAATTGCATGCGGTCGTCGTCGAATTTGGAACGGTACTCGTTATTCCCGATGCTGACCAGTTCGTAGCTTTTGCCGCCCAACGTTGCAATAAAGGTATCCGTCGCATCATACTTTGGCACGCCGTTCTTGGTATTGCGCACCACCGAACCCATGTCCATGCTCCAGCCCCAGCCAAACGGGCCGTCGCCCGCTGTTGGCGACCAGGTAAGTTGCAAGGGCGGCGTAATCCCTCCGCGGCCTTCGGGGATATATAAGGGAACGCTCACCCCGGCTCCACCACTGCGCTGATCGACCATCACGGTTTTACCCACATTTTGAATGCCCGTGTCAAGCCCCGTGCCAGAACCCGACGCGCTCATTGCCGAAACAACCCCTTTGGCAACAGGTGTTTTAGTTGACGCGGCGCTTTTAACCGTTCCGCCAAGCAAATCAGTGAGTGCAACTTTCGAAGAAGTTTTTGTAGCAGTGCTGACCGTGGTTTTAGTGGTTGTTGCAGTCGTGGTGGTAGGGGTAGTGGTAGTTGTGGCAGAACCGGCAAAAGAACTACCTGTAGACACTAGAAACAGCAGAAGACCGAACAGAATGGATCTTTTCATTAGTAAGGATGGCATAAAAGCTCCTTTCGTTAATGTTAAAAGATCTAACCAACCTGTTACAATTATGCAAATACTGTTGATAGTGATATTCGCCAGCAGATTCATAGCTCAACTATCAAGAGCGACTTGACGGATAATTAAAATATAATTCAAAACGCAAATAAACACAAGGAATACTTTCACCCCGCCCCGAGGACCTGCCTGCCTGCAAAAACAAAGGCCGAAAAACCGACTACACTAAGGCTCAAAAACGACATTTCATGCCCAGAATATAATCACATTCCGGCGCAGGGTAGTTATTAGGCATGCCGGAAGCATCAAAACTCGTGTAATTGTTATATTTCTCAGCAAAAAGGTTGTTAATGGCAAAATATACATCCGCATCCATCTTCAACTTGAAAAAAAATTATTAATCACCGCACTAGAATGACAACTTAACTCCGCCGTAAGCCGAACGCCCCATGGTGGCATAACCAAACACCTCTTGATATCTTTTATCGAAAAGGTTCTCTATGCGGCCAAAAACCTGCAGGTCTTTGGTAATATCAAACGATGATGCCAGCCTGAGAACAGTAAAGGCTTTATCAGTAATACAAACCCACAAAGAATCAATGTCTTTACGACTGCCAACATGCGTAACCCCTAAATTCAAACGAGCCTTTTCCGAAACCCGCCAATCCGCGGAAGAATTAAATTGCCGCGCCGGACGCCTTAAAAGTTGCCTCCCGGTTGCCTTATCTTCGGTATCAGTATAAGTAAAATTTGTTGCGAGCTTCAACCGTTCAACTGGCGTAAACTTTATATCCAACTCGACACCTTTGGTTTCGGCTTGCCCGATATTTATATATTTATTCTCATTAAAGTCATAGTCCACCATGTTCCTGAAATTATTCTCAAAAACCATCGCACCGAAAGAAAGTTTGTTATTAAGAACCGCCTGCTCAAAACCTAGATCCGTGCTTTTACTCAACCCTGGCTGCAACGCCGCGTTCCCGTAAGAAGAGTATAACTGATACAAAGAAGGCGCCTTAAAACCGGTACCCCAGTTGCCTTTCAGGCGGGTTTGGGTAGCGGTGATCAAATAAGACGACGACAGTTTGTAGGTATCTTGCACGCCAAAGTTTTCATTATTATCCAGCCTTACCCCTGGCGTAATAAACAACTTGTCCCAAAACTTGAACTGGTTCTGAAGAAAACACGCCTTGTTATCTACACTTCTTCTGTCCAAACGAGAACTTGTATCATACCAACCATCCGAATACCCGCGCTCCTGCTGATATTCCACTCCGACCGTAGTTGTAGACCAATCAACCGGTGAAAGATCGTGTTGCCAGGCCAATAGCTTGTTATCTCCCTCAAACCAGCTATGAACAAATTCCCCAACATCCACAGTGTCAGAAAGATCCTTATTCTGCTTTTTGGTTAGAGAATAAGAAAAAGACCAGCTTTGCTTCCATTCCGGAGTCGGGGCATTAAACAACTCCACCTTACTGCTTATGTTTCGCTCAAAAACAACGTTGTTCGGATCATCTTGATTACTGCCATCATCCGCATCACTTGTCGTATCATTTAAGCGTCCAGTGGTTTCTAACCTGGTATTATCCGAAAACTTATACCCCACCCGGGATGAAAGCGTAGAGTTCTTGTACCCATCAGGCTCCGCTCCGCCAAAAGCACTGGAGATCCCACTGGAATCCAGGCGCGAACCGGAGAACAAATATTCCCATTTTCCCCTGCCACCGCTTAACGATACACCCTCACTGAAAGTGTTATGCGCACCCGCTTCGGAAAACATTGCGAACCGGGGAGCGCCACTGCCTTTTTTTGTAATAATATTTATAACCCCCGCTATGGCATCAGCACCATACAGGGTAGATTGCGGACCCCGCACCACTTCGATCCGCTCTACATTATCTGTAGACAAATTTGCAAAATTAAAAGACCGGTCCGTTGACATGGGATCATTAACTTCCACGCCATCGATCATTACCAACGTATATCCGGCATCAGCGCCACGCAAATATACCGAAGTGGCCCCTCCCAAAGCCCCGGATGAAGCCACCGTTAATCCCGGAATATCGCGCAGAACTTCAACCACCATGGTCTTTCCACTTTTCTTAATATCCCGGGAGGTAACTACGGTAGTGGCACTGCCAACCTCTCCCTGAAGGGCCTCTGTTTTGGTTGCACTAACCATAATCTGCCCCAGATCCACACCATCAGCCGCATACCCCGAACAACATGCCACCAGGATACCCGCCATACTTAACGACATTCTTAATTTCAACATTGCAATTTACCCATCCCGTCTTGTTGATTCAATTGTTCTTATTTATGCGCTCTGCATGCCGTCATCCGCGGCACGAAAGCATTAAATGCTGGCAGGTATTCTGGCTTAATGAACCATTAGTTCATCTTACAGTAGCGTGACTACCCGGGATTCTCACCCGATTTCCCTGATCGTATTATCAAGATCACGATCCTTCATTAAATGTGTTTTAGTCACATGAATGAAGCTCCAGCATTACATTTTATTCTTTTGCAAATCCTGCGGCACTATCAGCACATGCGGCTTGCCCGACACCGGATTGTTGTTCACCACAACCTCCGTACGATAAACTTCCCCGATCACCCGGGGATCAATAACCTCCAAAGGCGTGCCGGTCTTGAAAACCTGCCCTTCTTTTATAAGGCACAACCGGTCGCAATACTCACTGGCCAGATTAAGATCGTGTAACACCATCAGCACGGTTAAATTGAGCTCGTGCACCAGCCGCTTTAACAGGTCCATCACCGCCGCCTGATGCGTAATATCCAAATGCGCCGTAGGCTCATCGAGCAAAAGCAATCTGGGCTGTTGGGCCAGGGCCCGCGCGATCTGGGCCAACTGGCGCTCTCCGCCGCTCAGCTGGTCCAGTGACCGGTCTTTTAAACGCCAGGAATCCGTTACTTGCATACATTCCCGCGCCAGCTCCAGATCCTGCTTTGATTCCATGAATTGCATAAGACCAAAATGCGGGATACGCCCCATCAGCACAAACTCGGCCACGGTCAGCGGCGCCGCCGGCACCAGCTGGGACACCACCGCGGTTTGCCGGGCAAGATCGCGTAAAGCAATACCCGCCACATCTTCCCCGTTAAGCAAGATCCGGCCCTGCATGGGTTTAATAACTCCCGACAAAGCCCGCAAAAGAGTGCTTTTCCCCGAACCGTTCGGCCCAATGACCCCGAAGAACTCCCCGCTTTTCACCTGAAAACTAACTGCGGAGATCACTTCTTTTGTGCCATATCCACAGGTAAGGTGGCTGATCTCAAGCATCAATGCACCTCCCCGCGAGCCAAAGCGTAAACGAACACACTCCCGCCCACGATCCCTGTTATAACCCCCACCGGCAGTTCAGAAGGCGCAATGATTATCCGGGCCAGGGTGTCACAGAAGATCAGAAAAATAGCCCCCGCCAGGAACGACGCCCCCAGCAGGATCCGATGATCCGGCCCCACCAAACGCCGCATCAAGTGCGGCACCACCAACCCCACAAAACCGATCATACCGGCCACCGAAACACAAAAACCCGTCAATAGCGCAGAAAGCACAAACAGGATCTTTTTGGTCCGCTCCACCGGCACCCCCAGATGCCGGGCCTCTTCTTCCCCCAGGGCCAACGCATTTAGATGCAAACAAAAGAAATAGGAGATCAGCAAAAGCCCTGCCGACATCGTGAACATAAGGCCGATCAGCGCGCTGTCCGGCTCACCCAGAGAACCCATGACCCAAAAGACTATTCCGTGCAGGCTTTCGGCGCTGGAAAGAGACATCAACAGCATTACTAACGACGAAGAGATAAAACTGATCATCACCCCGTTGAGCAATAAGCCCTGCAATTTAACCATACCCCGGCGGATACTGGAGAAATACAGAAAAATGATGACCACGCCCGCCCCCAGAGAGCCGCATAACGGTGCCGCATACCGGCCGGAAGCCGCCAGCCCCAACACGATATTCAAAGAAACACCCAAAGCCGCACCCCCGGCAATGCCCAGCGTATACGGTTCCACCAACGGGTTACGGAACATACCTTGCAGGATCACACCCGCCAGGCTTAAAGCCCCGCCAATAGCAAACCCCAGTAAAATGCGCGGCAAACGGATATCAAAGATAATGCTGTATTCCGTACTGCCCGGGCCCTGAAACAAAACCGCGGCCAATTTGGTCAAGGGTATCCCCGCGGACCCTACTGACAAAGAAAACAGGCCCACCAGCATTAACAACAACACCAGAACCAATAACCAGGCTGTCCAGCGGGTCATATCCCAACCTCCGGATGCAGGTAACGGATCACCGTCTTTAGCGTCTCCACAAAACTCACCGGAGTCGGACTGCACAATAAATATTCATCCAGAATAAAAACCCGCCCCTCCATCACCGGCTTAAGAGCCCCGAACTTCTGCCAGTTCCGTTTTTCTTTCTCGCCGTCGAAACCCATACTGGAAATAAACATGACCTCGGGAGAACTGGCCAAAACCTGTTCCCGCGAATATTGCAAATAACCAGGCTGGGCCACAATATTCTCACCCCCGGCCGATTCAATAAGGTCGTTGGCGAACGACTCGCGCCCAATAGTAACCAAAGGATTAACCCCCACCTGAACAAACACCTTTACCTTAGGCAAATTTTTGATCCTGGCCTTCAGGGCCAGAACCTGCTCCCGGGCCTCAGCAATGATCTGCCGGGCCTCTTTTTCCTGCCCAGTGATCTCTCCTAAAAGTTGCAAGACCCGGCATAAACCGGCAAAATCCCGGGCATTCGGGACTTCGACCACCCGGATACCCATCCCGCGCAATTTGGTCACCGCGCGCGGATCGGTCAACACCGTGGCCAGAACAACGTCCGGCTTTAAAGCAATAACACTCTCCAGGTTGATCTCCTGAACATTCCCGACTTTGGGCTTTTGACCCGCGGCTAAAGGACGTTTGCACCAGGTGGTACAGCCCACCAGTTTATCCCCGCTGGAAAGCAAATACAGCTCTTCGGTTATAACCGGCCCTAAAGAAATTATCCGTTGCGCCGGCTTCTCGGCCGAACCAGCCGCTGAAGCAAACAGGATAAAAAAAAGAATCAGGAACGCCGTCTTTTTCATAGTAAGAACACCAGGCCAAAGAATAAACCGCTCAATTCCGCTATCTCACTGGCGGCGCCGACCGTGTCCCCGGTCATACCGCCCAGCTTTTGTTCAATAAACCGGATAAACAAAACTGCCGGTAATAAAGCCGCCCCAAATACGCATAAGCCTTTCATCCCCAGCAGGGCAAAGATCACGGCCAGGCAAAATATCCCGCCGAGCACTACGTCCCAAACCGTGGCATACTGAAAAAACAAAGCCGCCTTGCCAGTAGTCCTGGCGTAGCGGGTTCCGGCACAAGCCAGGCTTTGGATCCAGCGGGCAAACATCGGGATAAGAATAAACATTTTCCAAAGCATCATTTGGGGCAAGCCCAACAGAAAAGCGAACTTAAGAAGCAAAAGCAAGCCCACCCCCGCCGCACCATAAGTACCAATACGGCTGTCACGCATGATCTCCAGCATCTGCTCTTTCGTCCGGCCGCTGAATATTCCGTCACAGGTATCGGCAAAGCCATCGATATGCAAAGCTCCGGTCAATACTGTATACGCCGTCAGCGCCACCGCCACCAGCGCCATCTGCGGTAAAACGCCGCCGGCAACTACAATAACCGCCGGTAACAGGCCCATAACTGCCCCCGCCACCGGAAACCACGCCAGAAGAAAATTAAGATCCTTGCCGGCAAATGAACCCGGCACCTTAACCGGCAGAATCGTCAAAAACTGTAAAGCCATCCAGAATTTTTTCATTGTGTGACCTGGCTCGCAACCCCGGCCGTTTCAAAAGTGCTCATCCGGGTAAGGATCTTGACCCCCGCCTCAACAATACCCATCGCCAAAGCCGCGCCCGTACCCTCACCCAAACGCAAATTAAGGTCGAGGACCGGTCTTAAGCTTAAATATTCCCAAACAATTTTATGCCCGATCTCAACCGATGCATGCGAGGCGATCAAATAATCTTTTACCTTAGGCTCGATCACAACAGCTACCAGCGCCGCGGCGGAAGAAATAAAACCGTCCACCACCACCGGCACCCGCCGGGCCGCTGCCGCCAGGATAACCCCCACCAAACCCCCGATCTCAAAACCGCCTACTTTAGCCAGTACGTCGATCCCGTCTTTGGGGTCTGGTTTATTTACCAAAAGAGCCTGGCCGATAACCGCCACTTTCTTTTGCCAAGCCGCAATGTCAATACCTGTGCCTTTACCGGTAACAGCCTCCACTGCCAAGCCGGTTATGGCCGCAACTATAGCGCTGGCCGCCGTAGTGTTCCCGATACCCATTTCCCCGGTAGCCGCCAGATTAACGCCCTTTTTGTATTCGGCCTCAAAGATCTCAATACCATTCTCGATCGACCGCACCGCGTCTTGCCGGGTCATAGCGGGCCCTTTACTCATATTACCGGTGCCATAATTTACTTTGCGCACGATCAAGCCGCTATGCGACGCCAGATCCACCGCTACCCCCAGGTCCGCCACCACCACCCGGGCGCCCACATGCCGGGCCAGCACATTTATCCCGGCTCCGCCTTTTAAAAAATTGTAAACCATCTGGGGGGTTACTTCTTTAGGGAACGCACTTACCCCTTCAGCCGTAACGCCGTGGTCGCCGGCCATCACAAAAACCACTTTATGCGTAAGGTCCGGAGAATGCACCCGCGTGATCTCCACCACCTGTTTGGCTAATTCTTCCAGCCGGCCCAGACTGCCTTGCGGCTTGGTGAGCCGGTCCAAACGTTGTTGGGTCTCCTCCGCCAGCGAGAAATCGATCCGCTCAATGCGGGACACCGTATTGTTTAATATCTGCATGATCATCCTTTGAGTTTGGTGGGAATACCAACCTGCATTAAAACCACTTCATCCGCCGCGCGGGCCACCAGCTGATTCAACCGGCCTACCAGGTCCCTGAACCTCCGGCCCGAAGCATGCACCGGCACCAGGCCGCAACCCGCTTCGTTAGAAACAATGATCACCAAGCCCTTCACTTCGGCCAACCGCCCGACAAAATCCGCGAAAAGAGCTTCCAGCGGAGCATCATCGGCGTGCAATTCCATTAAATTGAATACCCACATACCCAGGCAATCAATCAGCACCGTAGTATCCGCACCCTGGATTTTCAGCAGCTCAGCGGCAATATTTACGCCTTCATTAACCAGCTGCCACCCGGCCGGACGCGAGCTTTGATGGCGCCGGATACGTTCGTCCATTTCGGCATCACTGAATGTACAGGTAGCCAGAAAAACCACCTTTTGGCCCGCTTCCCGGGCCCGCTCAACAGCATAGGTGCTTTTCCCGCTCCGCGCTCCCCCGAATACAAAAACGCTTTTTTTCATAACTCCAACCCGTTTAAATGTTCAGTATCATTCATTGCCAATACCGCCGGCGCTTGCCCCGGGATATATTCGATCACATTCAAAGCCGCATTGTCCTGTTTTAAAGACCAGAAATCCTGCATCCCCCGGCCCAGGGCAGACAGCAAGATCACCCGGATAGGCCCGCCATGCGCTACCAGAACGATATTCCGCCCCGGGTTGCCAGCGACCAGCGCATCTATCCCGTTAATAACTCGGGAACAAAGCGCACTGAACGACTCGCCCCCGGGCAAAGTAACCTCCATCGGCGAGTTTACCCAGGAATCAAAGATATCCGCGTGTTTCTGCCGCGCCTCGTCATATCCCAAACCTTCACAAACCCCAAAGTCCATTTCACGGAAGCACGGTAACTTTACAACATTCGCAACCTTCAGGGATATCTCGGCTGTTTGCACCGCCCGCGCAAGATCGCTGGCAAATACCGCGTCGAGCGCAACACCGTTAAAACGCCCGGCCAACAACTCCGCCTGACGGCGCCCGGTATCATTTAATGGCACATCACGCGCCCCGCAATATTTCCGTTCCCGCCCCGGATCGGTCTGGCCATGTCGGATCAAATATAGTTTGGTAATATTCAGCCTCACTTTCAAAAAAAATCCTCAAGCTCTCCCGAAAGAGAACTTAAGGATCTTACCCGTTATCGGTCCTTAATATATTGGTCTCAACCTACTGTCTCACGCAGTATTTGATGATCAACTCTATAGGCCGGTATTCTGACTCCCCCGCGCAAGCGCGGAGATACAGCGGCGGGACCGTTCCTGATTTCTCACCAAATTACCGGTAAGTTACAGGATTTCCCATTTAAGCTTTCCCAAAAAACTCTGCAGAAAGCACCTATATTGGATATTTCCAACAAACAACAAAAAGACAATACTACGTTATCGGTACACTGTCAAAATAATCTCACTACTTTACGCCCTTTACCACAACTACCATCCCGATATCACAGTTCCGCGATCACTTCGATCTCAACTAATACATCTTTCGGAATACGAGCGACCTGGAGTGTAGAACGAGCCGGAAAATTTGCCGGGATATACTGACTGTACACCTTGTTCATCCCCGCAAAATCATTAAGATCTTTTAAATAAACAGTAGCTTTAATTACCTTCCCAATAGAACTGCCCGCATCAGCCAGCACCAGCTTGATATTCTCAAAAACACGGGTGGTCTGTTCCTCAATACCCCCGGCAACCACATTGCCATTAGCCGGATCCAGCGGGATCTGCCCCGCGCAAAACACCAGATTGCCAGAAATTACAGCATGATTATAAGGACCAGCAGGTTTAGGCGCATTAACAGGTTGCACAATCTTCATGATCTTTCCTTTCACAAAAACATTATTTATCTTTGGGTTTACGAAACACTACCAGATATGAACAATTCAAATTGGTATAAAAAACATTCGGATATCCCAGCAAGACCAGACGACGCTGATCATTTTGATCCCATATGATCAGATCGTGATGCCGCCACCCTGCGGAGACGCCCAGATTTATAATATCAGCATGCACCGGGATATACTGAGCGCCATTGTATGTATCGCGTTGATCGCGCACCACCCACACGCTATAGCCACCCTCCCTGGTTACATTAAGGACCTTCTTAAAAACCAGCTTAAGCTCCTCGAGATACATTTGATAGCCAAAATTGCCAAAATCATCCTGCCGCAAGCTATGCGCTGGCACCCGCTCCAACATTTCCTCCGCCAGATCGTTCTTGCGCGGACGCCCCGGGCCCTGAACCTTGGGCGGACGAATATCCACCTTCGGATAAGGTGGAGCCGAAAGAGTTAACTGCACCGAATTGGAATACAAATATTTATCCAGCGCTCGGCAATCATCACAGATTACTTCATGCCGTGACGATTGTTTACTGCTGAAAAGATCGGTTTTTTCTTTGTCGATAAGAGAAGAAGCTAATGTGCAGAACTGTTCCTGAAGCTCAATCCCCACCCCAACCCGGTCCAGTTTGGCCGCGGCAATGATAGTAGTGCCAATACCGGCAAAAGGATCAAAAACAATATCTCCCTGCTTGGAATACAAACTAAGAGCCCGTTCAGCTAAAGCGGCTGGAAATGTTGCGCCATGCAGGAGGTGATGTGATTGGCGCGGAGAACTAAGATCATTCCAAACGTTCTTGCCAAGGATCGTCCACTCCTTGGCAGAAAGGCCATTGAAGGTTTCATCTTTTGGCGTAGTCATAAGTTAATACCCAAACCAATTCGGAAACACCTGCCGACAATTTCAAATAATTAAGAATAATCCCTTACAACTTGTAAGACTTTGCCAATGATCGAAACTTCCGCCGTAAGCGGAATTGGCCGGAAATCCGGATTGGCTGGATCAAGAAACAAATGCGCTCCACGCTTGGCCAAACGTTTAACTGTGGCTTCTTCCCCCATGATCGCTACCACTATATCCCCCGGCTGGGCATGCTCCTGTTTACGGATCAATACAAAATCGCCATCCATTATGCCGGCATCGCGCATGCTCAAACCGCGCACTTTAAGTGCAAACACATCCGGCTCCGGAAAAACAAACTGATCAAGATTCAAATACCCCAGAAGGTCTTCCGCGGCATACACCGGCTGACCAGCCTGAACACGGCCAATAACCGGCACCTGGAACAGCGCTTCCTTTACCAGCTCGATGGCGCGCGACTTGCCTTCCTGAATACGAATATAACCCTTGGTTACCAAAGCATTCAAATAATCCCTGACCGTGCCGGTGGAAGAAAAACTAAAATGATCGCCGATCTCCCGGATGGTCGGCGCCAGCTGTTTAAAACGGATCTGTTCGTAAATGAATTTCAGAACGTCTTTTTGCTTGGAGGTAAGTTTGTCTGTAGGCATACTTTATTTTTACCACACTTAAATGTGGTATGTCAAGCGATTTATTTAAGAATCTCTACATAATTTTCCGGAAAACTATTCCCGCTGTCCAGAATAGTGCCATCCTGGCCCACAAAAACAATAGTCGGCACTCCGACTATCTCGTAGATCTCGGCGACCGCCGAATCCAGGTCAAGCAACACGTTAAAGTCATAACCTTTCGCCGCCATAAACCGGTCAACCGCGGCTTTATCTTCACCAATGTCAACCAGGATAACCGCGGCTCCCAGCTCCTCCAGAGCCTTCTTCTGCGCACTCATTTCCTTAAGCTGTTCCCGGCAATGAGGACACCAGGTAGCCCAGAAAAAGATTACCGCTTTACCGCCATTGCGCAAACCATCTAACGACGCCTGACCGCCCTTGGTCTGGGTCAAGGTAAAATTCACCGCTTTCGGCCGCCCGGAAATGTTCTGCGATGGCGCAACATTACTCGGCACAACAGGCACATTCTGAGCAACAGGCATGCTTGGCACAACAGCTTTGTCCTGAACCTCAGCCCGGTCACAGCCGGCCGAAAACAAAAGACCACCTACGCACAATGTCAAAAGAATCGCTTTCATAGTCTCCTCATCAATTGATCCGAAACATTAAACCTACAAGGCCGCTCCAGCCGGACTGACCGGATCCGGCATGTCGCGGCCATCTCGCTCCGCTCGCTACATGGCCGCTCCAACTTTCACGAAAAGGATCTCGGCTACGATTAACAGGGTCACACCCGCCGCTATCTTTACAATATGCATCCACTTGCCAGATTTAGGCAAAGCCGACAACAAGCCGCTGAAAGTACCCGCCAGTATAAGTACGGTGCCTAACCCAAGCGCAAAAACGAACAGCAAACTCATTCCGAAAAAAAGATTCTGCCGGGACGCGATATAAAGCAAGAGCGAACCTAAAACCGGCACCGTGCAAGGCCCGATAATAAACCCGGATGCCGCCCCCATTACAAATAAAGCCCAGCGCCCGCGTGGACGCTGAGCGGCCGATCCGCTCAAATTGAACATCGGTAACGGTATCACGTCGAACATCACCAACGCGAAGAAAAGAATAACATTGCCGACTATCAAGTAAACCCAGGGATTATTCTGGATCACCCCAAATATCCGGCCGGTCAAGACCGCGGCCGCAGCCAACAAACTATAAGAAACAGCCATGCCCAACACATAGATCAAAGAAAGAAAAAAACCGTTTAAACGCCCGCCCCGGGTATTTGCCCCCGCCACCACTGCCACCGTGACGGGTAAAAGTGGATAGGCGCAGGGTGTAAAACTCATCGCCACGCCCGCGCCTAATGCCACTAAGAAATCCATCGGTCCGCCCTGCAGGATCATTCGATCGCTACCACCTTCACATCAAACTTAAGCTCTTTGCCGGCCAGCGGATGATTGAAATTAAGCTTAACGGTCTTTTCGTTCACTTCGGCAACCACCGCGGGAAAAGCCGTACCTTTATCGTCCTGCATCTCCAGGACCATGCCCACCTTGGGCTCCACATCTTTGGGCATTTTAGCCCGGTCAAAATCGCGGAAAGCGTCCTGGCGCACCAAACCATAACCATCTTCCGGCTTAACCACTACCACCTTGCTTGCCCCTACCTTCATACCCAGCATTTGTTTTTCCAAACCGGGGATCAACTCACCACGGCCGGGATTGTATTCCAAAGGCTTCTTGCCCTGACTGGTCTCCACCACTTCCTTGTCGACAGTCAAAGTATAATCAAATGTTATTTTCTTACCGGCGGCCACCACCACATCCTCGGCATGCACAAAACCCGTTGTTAAACAAAACCCTGCCGCCAGAAATAATCCGAATACCTTGTTCATGCACCCTCCCGGTAAAATTATTAATGAAAGTTTGCCAACCGACCTCTTAAACATCACTGCCTGCTAAAAAACGTGCGGTTAATCCGTTCGGGTTAAACTTCGTAATCCGCGATACGGCGCTCACTGCGGGCGCCCATAAGGTAGATCTTGACCGCTTCATGCTCGGGATGGGTCTGATACTCCTCCAAAGCGTCGCGCGTGGAAAACTCCGAATACAAGACCACATCTGCAGATTGTTCAGTGCCGCTGAAATCAATCCCGGCCTCGATCTTAAGCAACCCCGGGATCTTGCCCTGCAAAGACTCCAGCATGTCCTTAATTATCTTGGCGTTCTCGAGCTTGCTCTTTCCGTGAGCGGTTTCTTTTAACTGCCATAAAACAATGTGTTTGATCATAAGATCTCCTGATTTCTAAATATCAACCCTTGTCGAAATACAAACTATACATCTTCAAACCGCTCCAGTAAACTCAAATCTTACGTCACCCGGCCGGTTATTTCTTCTTCAGGCCCAGGATAACTCCGTCCTTATCCTTCAGTAAAGGCACCAGGCCCAGCGTGGCCGCTGACTGTTCCCACACCTTAACAGAAAAACCAGGCGCCTGGTTAAAGATCACCGCCACCGCCCGGCGCGAATTAAAATCAGCAGACATAACTTGGCTTACCAAAGCTCCGTTCCCGGCTCCACCAGGCACCATGATCGCCGGACGACCAGCAAAATAATAAACTGCCTGCGGATCATTTGAATACAAAGGAACCCGGTCGTCAATAGAGCGCAGTGTTTCGGTTAATTTTGACGCGCCGGTAGCTTTGGAAGAATACCCGTCACCTTCTTTATTCAGTATCAGCGCCAGATTGACCGCACGAGCGCAAGCCAAGCCGAAGAAACCAACCACCAAACCCACGGCCACTTTGCAATATGCTGTCTTGAACTCGCAGGCCACCGGAACCAGTAACCCGAAAATCAACGCGAACATAGCGTACAAAGCCACCAGCTTCATATGATCCGCAAACAAGATCTGCCCGGGAACAATACCGGATAAAGCCGCCAGGAAGAAAAGCACCAGAAAGATAACCGCCAAAGACAGTGCCCGTTTTACTTCAGCGCCAAAGCTCTGACAATTATTTTTAAGCCAGATAACCAGCAATGCCAAAACCACTGCCAGCACCGTCAAATGCAATAATACCGGAACTTTGGCCGGCAATAACCAGCCGGACACCGCGCTCACCACCGCCAGCAACCGGCTGGCGACACCTTCGGGAACAGCGCCCGAAGAAATGCCTAGGATATTCCCGGTCAAAACTGCATTGCGCACAAACCACACAGCCGGAAGAACGCTGACGGCCAGCAAGAAAAGAAACGCGTCCCGCGCCTTCCCCTCGGCCCTGCCTTGACGCAATAACCAATAAAAACCGGCCAGCGCAAACGCCGCCCCGTAATAGGACGTCAACACCGAAGCTGCCGCCAATAAAGCTGCCATATAAAGCGCACTTCGACTGCCGGTATTAACAAACACCAGCAAACCCCTGAAACCAGCCAGTACCAGAAATATGAACAACGGTTCGGCCACCAACAAGCCGTGCGCTTTAAGAATGTGAACAGAAGCCATAAAGATCCCGGCGGTAACCAGGGCAGCAAAGCGCGAGCCTCTCACGTAATAAACAATCGAGCCAGCCAGGAAAATACTGCCGCCAAAAAACACCGAATTTAAAAGACGGGCCCATTCGGCAAAGCTTAAACCAATAAACCAGGCCGCCGCAAGCAGGGCAGGGAAAACCGGCGGATAGCCGTCCAGCGGAGCCAACTCTCCGGCATGGTTAAAAACAGACATCCCTTTGGCCAAAAGAAAATGCCGGGCCGCCTGGGTATATGTCACCGCCTCGGCATTCATACCCAAGCCCAAAACCGACGACATCAAATACACCATCACACCACCCAATAATGCCAGACCACCCAGCCAGAACCAGAACAACCTGCTTGTCTTGTCTTCCATCATCCACCCCATGTATGAACGTTCACCGCGCCTTATGGCTTGAGCGGTAAGCCCTTTGCATTACGCTTTAACGCTTCCAGGCTTTGTTTTAACTCGTTTATCTGCGCCAGCAACTCGGCATTTTTGCTTTCAAATGAAAGCGCGCGCACCGACTGCTCGCTCTTTTCCGTGCTCAAAACCGCCAGTTGGGCCTCTTTTACCTTTAATTGCGCCGGACAAGGCTCCAGAGCCGCCAGCTTGTCCAATAAAGGCTTTTCGGCCTGCCGGATCTTTTCTTTTGTGAGAGTCTGCTCGGCCGACAAACGCGACTGCAGATCCTTGATCTTGGCCTCGAAGCCCGCCCGTTCATCCGTCGATTTGTTCTCAAATAAAGTCCGGGCGCCATCCAGCTGATCCGAAAGCTTTTGCAATTCGGTGCGGATAACCAGTTTTTCGCCGGAAACCTGTTCAAGTTCTTTCAAGGAAGACTTATGGGCCGCAGTTAATTCGTCGATCCTGAGATTCTTCTGGTCGATCACCAGCTTTTGCATCTGTAATTGCTGACTGAGCTCATCGATCCGGGCACGCAAAGGCGCGGATAACTGTTCCAGCCTTTGCGGCTCATTACGCTCCCGTTCAAGTATCCCGCGGTGTAAAGACGAGAGCCGGTCCAAAAGGGTTTTATTCTCACTGCTAACCTTATCCAGCTCCTCCTTTATGCCCGCCTTCTCGAGTATCACACGGCCGATCTCCGCATCTTTACCCGAGATCTCGGCATAAGCTTTCTTCAATTCATCCAGGCGGAAATATGCCTCATCCTGCTGGACAAGCGTATCCGCGGCGTATAAAAAACGCGCCGACGAAAAAAGCATGAAAACAAAAAAAACAGCGGCTTTATTGTTCATAGCATTAGCATCGAATATAATAGTTTACAAAGAACTCTCAAGCAACCTGAATCCGCTATTTCTGGAGAACGACTTTATGACCGCTATCCTGGCAACCACCGCTTTGCATGGCTATGCCTCACCAGAAAAAGCCCAAATTCTGCGCTCATTCTTTAAAACCGGGCCCGGCCAATATGGCGAGGGAGATATCTTCATAGGCGTAACAGTCCCGCATACCCGTTTAACCGCCAAAGCTTTCAGCACTCTGCCCCTAACCGAGGCCCGCAAATTACTGCATTCCCCGGTTCATGAAGAACGCCTGCTCGCACTGTTGATCCTAATAATGCAATACAAAAACAGCGACCTTCATGATCAGGAAAAGATAATCAGCCTGTATTTGGACAATACCGCCCGAATAAACAACTGGGACCTGGTAGACCTGTCGGCACCAAAACTGTTAGGAGAGCATTTAGTCGACCGCAGTCGGAAAATTCTGGGCCGACTCGCCCGGTCAACTATGCTTTGGGAAAGGCGCATTGCAATCGTAAGCACCCTGGCTTTCATCCGCCGGGGACAATTAGCCGAAACTTTCAACCTGGCGGACAAACTGCTGACTGACCGGGAAGACCTTATACATAAAGCGACCGGCTGGATGTTACGCGAAGCCGGCAAGCGCAACCAGCACGCACTGGAAGATTACCTGCGCCCCCGTTACCAAAAGATGCCGCGGACCATGTTGCGTTATGCCATTGAGCGTTTTGCAGAGAGAAAGAGGCAGGAATACTTAAAATGATCCACCAGAGCATTCAATTCTGGGTATCGTCATCGGTTTCACCGATGGTGTCAAAAACCGCCACGTCATAAAGCACATCGAACCATTCCAGGAACATATCGTAAGTGCGTTCCGCCGGCCACAGCGACTGGTCAGTATGCCACTCCGACAACTCGTTTACGAATATCTCGTCGAATATCTCTTCCACATGTTCTTCGGCCTCATCTATATCCTCAAATTCAGGGATCAGATAAACATTGCCGCGCTCGGTCAAAGACCCCATCCATACCGGCTTATCCGGGTCTACGCTGTTAAGCCAATCCACGAAGGGTTCGCGAAAGAAAACCACTACCGCCATGCGATCTATATGGTCCATAAATGTTCTACCAGTATCTTGGCTCCGATGAGTATCAAAATGATACCGCCCAGCCGCTCAGCTTGGCGGCCCCACAAGCAACAACAAAAAGCCCCGATCAACGCACCCGCCCCGGCAATAACAAAAGTCACCACCCCAATGATAACAGAAGCCTGCACCACCGGACAATCCAAAAAAGCAAAGGTCACGCCGACAGCCAGCGCATCAATAGAAGTAGCCACCGCAAGCACCAACAACCGGCGCGCAGTAAGCGGCTCCGGACTGCGAACGCAATCGTCAGCGCTGAACGATTCGCGCAACATCTTAACCCCGATAAAGACCAAAAGGCCGAAAGCGATCCAATGGTCAAACGAGGTTATGACCGACTTAAGCTTAAATCCCAGGAACCAGCCTATTAACGGCATCAACATTTGCGCCAGGCCAAAAGCCCCGCCCAGGCGCAAGGCATGGCGCCAACGCGACCCGGCCACCGCAGAGCCGCTGGCCAGCGCCACGGCAAAAGCATCCATTGCCAATCCCACAGCGGTCATAAAGATAACTACCAGGCTCATATTTCGATCCAAAAAAAATCCCCGACTTTACTGCCAGCAAAGAGCAAAGTCGGGGATGTCATATTAATAAACTGTTCCCAACGGACACTTCAAGGCTCGAGGCGCTCCCTGCGCGGTTTCTCGGGCGGCGGATCCAACCGGACTACATTTACCGCCTTCTGGCCACGGTCATCTTCCTGGGCCTCGAACTCGACTTCTTCTCCGTCCACCAGATATTTAAAACCTTCAGCCTGAATACCACTGTAATGCACGTAAATATCTTTTCCTTCAGGCGTGGTAATAAAACCAAAACCCTTCTTGCGATCGAACCACTTCACTTTCCCTTTTTCCATAAGCAAACCTCTTAGGGCTGAACGGGTGCCGCCTCATTCATGACTGCCTCAGGAGCAGGAACTGCATCATTAACCGCAGGCGCGGTAGCATTAGCCGCCGCATCACCTTCACCATTCATAACCTCGGTGCTTTTTTCTTCCTTAACCAATGTCGTAACGACCCGCTTGCCATCCTTCTCAAGATAATCGATAACGATATCATCACCGGCCTTAAGATCGGCCACCGCGTTCACATTACCCAGCTCGGTCTCGGCAGTTACCGTGTAAACGGTTTCCACATCGGCGTCCTTGGTGAAATCATATTCTTTCACCGTCACCACACCGTCGACCACCGAGATCACTTTACCAAAAGAGAACTTATCTTCTTCCATTGCCGCCGCCGGAGCGCCCGCCGCCGGTTCATTAACCGCAACCGGAGCCGTAACTGCCGCCGGAGCCGCCGCATCAACCGGAGCCTGGGCATGCAAAAGAGTTGAACCTGCAACCGTTAGAAAACCCACAACCATTACCGATACCCCAAAAACTTTTCTCATCGATAAATCCTTTCTGTGTTGGCAGTTGACTTTGCCTGTTTGTGCAATTTATTTAACCAATCTCAAAAAAGAATACATTAAAAACTTCGGAATGTAAAATAAAATCGTTACGTATACCGCCACTATGATCCGCCAAAACCAGACAAATTAAATCAGCCGCACGCCGGTTGATCCTGACCAGTTAAGCCATTCCATGCGCCGCACCTACGTCGTCGGTGTTTGTTCACAGCCTCATTAAAACCATTCACAGCTTTATACTCCCAGAAAATCCGGTACCGATGTTGTCAGCGGATGAATACCAATGATCTCCGGCTTCAGGCCCGACGAATCCTGGACCTGCCGGATCATGGCTGGATCGAATTTAAACCGTACTCCCTGGCCGTCATTCACGGCCCGCAGCCCCGCATAACTTTGGGTCAGATCAACACCACCTTCCTGCGCGGGATCAGCGATCTGAGCCTCATCATCAGCTGGCCAGCCGAAAGCTTTTGCCAATTCCGGCCACGTTACCATGCTCAAATATCGGCCATCGGCGATCTCGGTAGAAACCTCAAGATCCCTGATACTGTCGGCCGGTGCGCTTCTCAACAACTCCCGGATCAACTTGAGAGCCAATTCCCCGTCTCGAAACATCAATCGCTTTAACTCCGGATCCGCATCCATATCCTTCGGAAGGTCTTTCCTCACAAGGCGTTTAAGCTTCAATACTCCATCCGACACATGCTCGCGCTCGCGCAGGAGGGGAGCATAGACATCGATCCCGTAAAGCCGGTGTTGACCATCATAGGCAAACTCGAAAACAGCCCAGTCCACGGCTCTGCCGGGCGCATCCACGCCAAACGACCGGGTGGCATCGACCATTGTCCTGTGCGTCACCCCTTCTGCCTCGCGTAAGCTCTTACTGACCTTCCCCCACCGCAAATGCCCGGTCTTTCCAACTGGATCAAACGTCACCACACCAATGATAGCCTTTGTTTCCGAATCCTGGAACACCAGCGGGATCTTTTTGATCTCCGCCACCAATTCGTCCCAGGTCAATAAAAGCGGGTCATCCTTCCATTCTGACAGCCACTCGCTCTTGCGGAAGGGCTTTGGTGTCCGCAAGTAAAGGCCCGGATGCAGTTCATCGTGAACAAGAAACCCGGCATTGATCCAGCGAACATAACGTTCGGCGTTAACCCCATACGAGCCTTCAAAGAACGCTCCACCAGGTGCAAGCAGACGGATCCCGGTCTCGATCAATGCCTCCACGCTCCGGTGGCCCTGGTCCGTATCGACGAAAGCCGACAGTTCAATACCGTTCATCACAAAGAGATTATACGATCCGTCAGGAAAAATGACCGGATCCAGGCGCGTGCCATCCATGCCGAGCCAATGGATCGCGGACGTCAGCCGCCCTCTTTGTATACTTTCCGCAATCGGCTCAAGCCTGTCAGCCTGAAAATTAATCACGGTGATTTCCCTTCCAGGAAGCATTTCGTCCACCGCATCCACTTCGATATCATTGCCACCCATGATCATAGTTCGACGCACCCGGGCTGAATTAATCTCTCCCCCCTTCACATAATCACCCAGCAAAGCCAATATCGAATCGCGATCCGCACCGTGCACAAGCACATCCAAAGACGCATCCCCTATAACGCTGTCAAGCCCGGCCGAGAGCCAGATTAATTTTCGCAACTCAATATGGTCAGGAGAATTATCCGCTGTCAGCGAATCAAAATATTTGTGCAAACTCTGCACGCTGGCAGCATACCCCTGACCCTGACGATTATTGCGGGACTCGCGAAAAATATCATTCAGCCGGTCCGTGATATCCCGGGTGATCCTGCCGTCCGTCTTTGAACCAACCAGGCTCAATTCTTTTATTAATGCCTTCTCGGCAGTTATACTCAAGTCGCTCTTTACAAAATGGAATTGACGCTTTATGTCACTCAACAAATTACGAACTTGCGGCAATAAACGTTCGTACGTATCGCGAAATTCCCTGATGCGCGCGATCATATTCTCATTAAAGGCCTCATCAGCAATAGTGCGGGCCACATAAGATTGTCCCCGCATATCCACAGGAACCACTGATGGAAAATTTGCCATGAAAAGCCGGGCCAAACCTTTCTCCGATAATAAACTGCTAAGCAGATAATCATTGCTCAAGGCGTAAAGACTACTCGAGATCTGAACCAAATTTCGCGAAACAACCTGGAAATTCACATATAATTCCACTGAAGCTCTTCTTTTTTTCAGATCCCAAAGACCACCCAAGATCTGGGTGCAAGGTTCACCTATTAGATGATCCAAACCCCTGGAAGCTCCTGCACCGAATCCCGCTTTTTCTTTCCATTGCTCCCAATCCTTGAGAAAAGAGTTTATCAGCTTCCTGGCCTCGGCTATCTTTTGCAGTTGTTCCGGCCCGGCCAATAACATCGAGCTGTCCATAGATAGCGATCGCGTTCGTCCTTTAGCATTATCACCATTGAGAGGTGTAAACCTGGATTCAACGATCACCTTGGCGTTACCTGAAATTCCAGAAAACAATTGCCCGTTATCAGCTTTGGTCATCACCCGGCTGGTTTGCCCCATGTCTGTCCCGCCGGAGAAATACTTCCGCGGCACCGCCTCCCGGGTAACCGGATCAAGCTCTTCCTTGATGTAGTTGTAAGCGCCCTTTTTAAACACCGCAACGTACTGCGCCCAGATCTTATCCTTGGCCTCTTTGTCCTCAATATCCACCCCACCGGTCTTCTTTAAATCCACATAGGCTTTGCCCAGAATACTTTCTTTGATCCTGGCCTTGAACCAGAGCGCCAGGACCAAAGAGTGATAGATCTGTCGTAACTGCGCAAAATTCTGGCCCTCATTGACTTCTTTCTCCAGAACAGGGATAACGATCTCACGCAGGACGTTCCTGGCAATGATGTTTGGATCGTTTGGATCGTTTGGCGTTGGGGTTGAGACCTGGGTTGCTTTCACATTCGTTGGTTGAGGGGTTGGCAACCGGCGTGGGGACACGAAGCCCCGCTCGTTGAGATCCGCTGGCGGGGCATCATGTCCCCCCCTAAAGGGGCCAGGGCTGGTTGGCATTTCTTTGGTCGAGGTCGCTAAATAGTCGGTTTCCAGCATTACTTTCAGGCGAGTTTCCACCACATAAGCCGAATTCTGGCTTTCGTAAATAACAGCTTTCTCTGGCACGATCCAAACCTTGTTAAAAGTATCCACCGGAATATCTGTCGTGCCGTAACGCTTCTGGGCCTCGGCATAAACTTTGGACCAAAACGCCTTGCCAACCTCGCCTTCAGGATAGATCACCGATGCGGTGATCTGCTTAAGCATATAGTCCTGCGCCAGAAGGTCCCGGCCCATCTCCGTGATCCCAAAAGCCTTCGGGACAATACGCTCGTGCTCATAGGGTGAAAGATTGATAATCATCTAGAAGGCTTCCGCCCCGGACCATTACAGCTATAGTAATG
>JADFZK010000060.1 GCA_015232565.1 Candidatus Omnitrophota bacterium | reverse complement strand
ACCGCATTTTAACACGATGGATGTGGTTCCCCTTTTTTTACCGGACAGGTGTGAATGTGTCCCGGTTTTCTCGATACGCAGACGAACTTGCCCCGGGAAGGACGGCGCCTTCCCGGGGCCGTTTTTTCTCTTCTATTAAAGCAAAAAACCTTCTCCAATTCTGGAAGAAGGTTTTTTGCAATATGGAAGAAAAAACGGGGTCGACGGGACTTGAACCCGCGATCTCCAGCGTGACAAGCTGATATGTTAACCAAACTACACCACGACCCCAAAAATTCTTCGCTAGTTTACTCAGCGACCCTGAAAATGTAAAGAAAATTATTTGTCAAGGCCCGGCCACGCGGCTGACTGACAATAAAACATATAAAATGGTGGGCGAAGAAGGACTTGAACCCTCGGCCTAACGGATGTAAACCGTTTGCTCTAACCAACTGAGCTATTCGCCCACAAAGAAACAGCTTTTAACCAACCATTGATACGTGACTTCAAATAAACATCCGAGATGATAATCCGAAATGTCCCAAATGGCAATGTCTTTCGGATTCCTTTACTGGAACGACTAACCGCCAATGAAGGTTTATGAAACTGGCTTAACGGTATAAATGTCAGATCCGACCAGAATTTCTCGGCCAAGCGCACATCCAAAGATGGATGTATCTGCAACCTGCCGCGGAATTTCTCTTCCGGCACCAGGCAAACCTTACGCAGAAAAGCCATCATCACTTTGATCATTAACGGATCACTATTCACAAAAACAAACAGCGCATTACTCTTTTTATAGCCCTCTCCCCAATACAAACCTACACACAAAACCTTCAACAAAATATGATCATACTGTAACGGCATTTCTTGCCGCGCTGAATCGCTGATCTTGGCCCGAATCATGGCCCATTTATTCTTGGGACTATTGGGATGTGCCGCCGCTTTTGCCCTGCCAACATCCTGATTCTTTTTTAAACGAGCTTTCTGGACCTTTGTAAGTGCTATCCCGCGCACCCAAACACTTACAGACCCTTTGGAGCACTGCAATTCCTGGGCAATCTCCCGCACTGAACGTCCTTGCTTCCTCAGCCGCAAGGCTTTCTCCCGGACACCCATATCCCGAACCTCCGTGTCGTTGTCTAGACAACTATAACACACAGGTTCGATACTACAAGGAAATCTCTATCAACCCAAAACTTACGGCTTAAGCGTTACGGACTTGACCATGTTCACTCCGGCGAAGGGATAATATTCCACCACCGCCTGATCGCCATTCTTAAGCTCCTGAAAACTAATTATACCCTCAAACCGTGTATCGTCCCGCACGAACACGCTGATACCATTCACCGAGAAAGAACCAATTATCCGGTAAGCCGGATTATCAAAATCCGTTCGCGCCGACACCGGGCCCTCTGCCACTTTCACTTGCTCTGCAGCGATCTGTTGCGCGGCGGCTTTCTTTTGCTCAACAACAGCCGTGGCGGCCGCGGTGTCCCGATTTAATCCGTCCAGCGCCTGGTTAGTGACCCCCTGAAGAATAGCGTTGGCTTCAGATGACGTCAACGTGCCATCCTGGATCTTTTGGGAAACTTCAGCCTGAGTTTCAGCCCACGCATTGCCGAGCAAAGACCCAAATATTACCGCCAACAAGAGAAATGTTTTCATGATCATCCTCCCAAATCTGGTTATTCGTATATTTCTTTAGATGCAAAACACCACATCAGAGCAATGCAACAATAGAAAATCGAGAAATACAATGTGTCCCGGTTTATTACAATGTGTCCCGGTTTATTAAATCTGGTTATTCGTATATTTCTTTAGATGCAAAACACCACATCGGAGCAATGCAGCAATCGAAAATCGAGAAATCTAATGTGTCCCGGTTTCTATTTCGCGCAAGATCTGCTCGGCGGCTTTACGCGGATCGGCGGCTTTTACTATTGGCCGGCCTACCACCAGAAAACTGGCTCCGTTGCGTATCGCACTGGCCGGGGTTTCCACCCGCTTTTGATCGCCGGCGTCATTCTCCGCCAGCCTTATACCAGGCGTGACCAATACAAAATCCCGGCCCATCTCCCGGCGCAACATGGCCGCTTCCTGGGCCGACGACACCACGCCGTCCAGGCCAGCGGTCTGCGCCAGGGCCGCCCGTTCCAGCACCAACCGGCTTACATTACCATCAGACGCATCACTGGTTAATACCGTAACCCCCACCACCAAAGGCCGGGCCACACCCAGCTCGGCGGCGCGTTTACGCGCGGCCACCGCCGCGGCCTGCATCATTTCCCGGCCGCCCTGGGTATGAACTGTCAACATGAACAAAGGCGCGAACAAGCCCGCCTTACCGCCCGCGGCGTTCAGCGCTTCATGCTGGGGCACACTTAAGCCCACCGCAGAAGAAACTCCGCTGGCCACGGTATTGGGAATATCATGGAACTTAAGGTCCAGAAAAACCTTTTTGCCCTGGGCCTGCAAATAACGCACAATGAACGGGCCATAAGCCGTAAACAACTGAAAGCCTACTTTATAGATCTCGACCGTATCCCCAAGAACCTCAATGATATGGCGCGCTTCTTCAAAAGTGGGGACGTCCAAAGCGAGAATAAGTTTCTGTTTACTGTTCATATATTTCTCCGCTCACTAAAATCATAGTCACTATATTTACGTCAAAAAGGCGTTGTAGTCAGATCATTACACGGAAAGGTGAACCATATATTCCCGGGAACCGCCACTTGAGTGCCTATTATCATTGGATTATACACACTATCAGCGGGATGTACGCCGAACGCCACTGCCTCAGAACCGATCGCCGCCTGAACCCACATACAAATGGAATTATCCACTCCATTTATCATCCTATGCGCCTGCACCAGTCCGGAAGTCAAAGATAATTGCCTGGTTTTATAAGTAAAACGATTCCCCGCAGTAGCCACCACGCCCAAATCGGTAGCAGTAAGGCACAAAGCCGCATCCCCTTTATCTTCCACGCAACTCACAAAAGCCCGCTTGATAACCCCCAGCATTTGCATGGCTTCCGCGGAACTGGACGCCTCGATCTGGGCCACCAGCCGGGGCACGGCCAGGGACGCCAGCACACCCAGGATCACAATCACTATTATGATCTCGATCAAAGTAAAACCACTTTTTCGCATGTGCTTTTTCCTCACGGACCATTGCTCTTGCGCTGTTGTAACAACAGCCTTGTGCCTCTTGACCGAAACGCCTTGCCCGTGAGCCCGGATGCTTTCTCCCGACCTACCTTTCGATACTGCCGATCAATTCGCGGATGTCGGTCATCCGGTGCGCTCTCATATACGCCTTGATCCCCTCGAGCACCGTTAACGGCGCACGCGGATCCACAAAATTATAAGTGCCCACCGCCACCATTGATGCCCCGGCGATCAGGAACTCCAGTGCGTCGTCGGCATTCGTTATGCCGCCCATGCCGATTATCGGGATCTTCACCCTGGCCGCCGTTTCGCAGACCATCCGCACCGCGATCGGCCGGATAGCCGGGCCCGACAACCCCCCGGTAAAGTTCCCGATCCGCGAACGGCGTTTCCTGATATCGATAGCCATGGCCATAAAAGTATTCACCATGCTCAACCCGTCGGCACCCGCCTCTTCCGCCGCCAGCGCAATAGCCGTAATGTCGGTGACATTCGGCGAAAGTTTGGCAATTACCGGATAATGCGAAACATTCTTAACCCGCCGTACCACCCCTGAGGTAGCTTCCGCCGACTGCGCCACCAGCTCTTTCTTTTGTAAATTAGGGCACGACAAATTTAATTCTATCGCGCTTAAACCGCCGGCTTCGTTCAACTTCTCCACCATCAGCACGAAATCGTCCTCGCTATGCGCGGAAATACTGATGATCAACGGCACCCCCGCGGCTTTCAGCCGGGGCAATTTCACATCGATGAACCGGTCGATACCCGGATTCTCGATGCCGATAGCGTTAATCATGCCCGCCGGAGTCTCACAAATACGTTTGGGCGGATTGCCCTGCTGGGCATTGAGCGTAACCGTCTTGGGCACCAGCGCACCGAGCTTTTTTACTTCTTCCTGACCGTAAAACTCCTCGGCATGGCCGAAGGTCCCCGACGCCACCGTTACCGGATTAGGAAAGACCGCTGTGCCTATATTTATCGCAATTTTCATATCGGTTTACCAAAAAATAACCTTGAGGCCCGAAATTATCATTAACACCCCGAACATGATCTTAAGCGCCGGCGCGGAAAGGTGCTGGGCATAACGCGCGCCGAGAATCGACCCCGCCATCATCCCCGCCGATACCAGCAAAGCCGCCATAATATTTATATTGCCCGCCTTGTAATAAGTCCACACCGCAAAAACGAACGAAGGCAGTAACAACGTGGCCAGCATAGTGCCCTGCGCCATATGCTGGGTAAAGCCAAAAAAGAAAACCAGCGCCGGCACCACTATGATCCCGCCGCCCACGCCGAACACCCCGCCGATAATTCCGCCCACCAGGCCAATGAGTATCAAAAAGAAAGGGTTCATGGGAACACCAGGTCTTGCAGGTCAAAGACCGGACCGTCATGACACACGGTCTGGTACCCCTGGCTGGTAGGAATGGAACAACCCAGGCACGCGCCCAGGCCGCAAGCCATCACTTCTTCCATGGACGCCTCGCCCTTGAGGCCTTTTTCCCGGGCGAAAGCGGCCACCGCCGCCAGCATGGGCCGGGGTCCGCAGGCATAAATAAAAGTAGTGGGCGCAATATCGATCCGGCCAAAAAGCTCCGACACCCGGCCCGGCACTCCCGCCGAACCGTCGTCCGTGGCCACAAAAGCCTTAACAGCATTCTTTTTAAATTCGTTCAACGGAAAAGTATGCGCCTTGCTCCGCCCGCCATAAAGCAGGACTTTAGCGGCCTTATGCTTCACGATCTGATCAGAAAAAAGCATGAACGGCGCGACCCCGACGCCGCCGGCGATAAAAACCACCTGGCGCACATCCCGGCTGGGCAAACTGAAAGGCCGGCCCAACGGTCCCAGCACATCCAGCAAATCGCCTTTTTTGCACCCCGCCAATAACCGCGACCCCTTGCCGACGGGCTCAAAGAAAATTTCCACTTTCCCGCCCACAGCCCGGTACACACTGAACGGCCGGCGGAACAACGGCTCCAGGCCGGCCGAAACTTTTATATGAATGAACTGCCCGGGCTTGACCAGCCGGGCCAGCTCCGGAGCCTCGAGCGCCAGGCGATAATAAATATCGTTCACCCTGGTAAGCCCGGCGACTTTGTAAACACCCTGGATATTTTTCATTGCTGACATTTCCCGCAGAAGAAGGTACTGCGCTGTGATTGCACGCTCTTTTGGATCACCGCGCCGCATTGCAGGCAGGGCTGGCCGGCTCGGCCATAGACTTTAAGGGCTTTCTGAAAACCGCCCTCCCGGCCTTCGCCGTCCCGATAATTACGCACCGAAGTGCCGCGCGCTTTAACGGCCCGGGCCAATACTGCCCGGATAGCCCGGTAAAGCGCCTTTACTTCCGATGCTTGCAAACTATTAGCCCGACGATCGGGCAGAATGCCGGCCAGGAACAAAGCTTCTGCCGCATAAATATTGCCAATGCCCGCCACCAGCCGGTGGTCCATTAACAAAGGCTTAACCGCGGTTCGCTTTTGAGCCAAAGCCGCGGCCAAATACCCGGCGGAGAAACCTTTCTCCAGCGGCTCCGGGCCCAGTGCGCGAATATGCGCATGCTCGTTAAGAGCGCCCACCACCTCCAGCCGGCCGAACAAGCGCTGGTCATTATAAACAAGGGTCTGGTTTTTGGAAAGCACGAAAACAACTCTTGCATCGCGGCCCGCCGCCGCCTTACTGCCGGGAGCCAAAGCCACCAGCTGGCCGGTCATCATAGGTTGGACGACCAGAAAACCACCGTTCAGTTCCAGGATCAGAGCTTTGCCGCGGCGCTGGACCGAAACGATAGCCCGGCCGCACAGCGCCGACAAGAAAGTTTTCGGGTCCTGGCGGATAACCCGGGGATCCTTGATAATAACCTCACGGATCACCAGGCCTTTTACCGAAAGGTCCAGGTCGCGCCGGATAGTTTCGACTTCAGGAAGTTCGGGCATCGGTATACACCACTTTGCCGCCGCAGATAGTAACGCTCACCCGGCCTTTGAAATTCCAGCCGATGAACGGTGAATTCCGGGACCGGGAAGCGGTATCTTCCTTGCTGACTTGCCACTCACGTTCCATATCCAGGATAACAATATCCGCGTCCTTACCCACCGCCAGCTCGCCCTTGTTCGCCAGCCCCATGAGCCGGGCGGGCGCCAAAGACATTTTGCCGGCCAACTGCGGCAGCGTTAACACACCCGCGGCCACCAGCTCCTGGAACGCCAGCGCAAAAGCCGTTTCCAGGCCGATCAGGCCGGGCGGGGCACCGTCGTATTCCACTTCCTTATCCTCGTGCGTATGAGGGGCATGGTCGGTGGCAATGCAATCGATGGTACCATCCTTCAGGCCCGCCTTGATGGCCAGCACATCTTCCCGCCCGCGCAGGGGAGGATTGACCTTGGTGGACGTGTCGAAAGAGCGCACCTCTTCCTCGGTAAGAGTAAAATGATGCGGCGTAGCCTCACAGGAAACCTGTATCCCCTCGGCCTTGGCCCGGCGGATAAGATCGACCGACCGCGCCGCGCTGACGTGCATAAAATGCACCCGGGTATGTAAATAACGAGCCAACTCAATATCGCGCGCGATAATGACCGTTTCGGCAATCACCGGATCGCCCTTTAATCCCAGCAAAGTGGACAGCGCCCCCTCGTTCATTACGCCCTTGGCAGAAAGGTTGTCGTCCTCGCAATGCTGCATTACCAGCAAATCCGCCATCTTGGCGTATTCCAGCGCCCGGCGCATAAGCCCGGCATTCATCAGGCCGCGACCGTCGTCGGAAACGCCCAGGCACCCGGCGCGCCGCAGGTCCATCATTTCGGTTATCTCGACCCCGGCGCGGTTCTTGGTGATCGCTCCCACCGGGAACACATTGACCAGCCCCACCTTGCGGGCCTGGTCAAGAATATACTGCACGGTCTGGGCGGTATCGATAGCCGGCGTGGTATTGGGCATACAGAATATGGAAGTAAACCCGCCCTTTACCGCCGCGCGCGACCCGGATTCTATGGTTTCCTTGTCCTCGCGGCCGGGCTCGCGCAAATGCACATGCAGGTCAATGAACCCCGGCAAAACTTTCTTTCCCGCGGCGTCGATGACTTCCGCCCCGTTAGCTTCTATAGAAGGCGCCATGCGCGCAATGCGCCCGCCCTCAAGCAAAATATCCTGCAGGTCTTTCTCTTCCCCGCCCGCGTTAACCACCCGCGCGTTCTTTATCAACAAAGCCATACTCCCCTCCATATACGTTGTGCATTCTTCAGCGATTATTCCGCGCGCCGGCCCAGCAATAAATACAACACCGCCATCCGCACCGCAATGCCGTTGGTTACCTGCTCCAGAATTACTGACTGCGGGCCATCGGCCACCTCGGCCGCGATCTCGATCCCGCGGTTGGTAGGCCCCGGATGCATTACCAGCGCCTTATGATTAGCCAGCTTCAGCCGCTCGGGCGTAATACAAAACTCGCGCACATATTCCGCTATCGACGGCAGGAAAGAATCCTGCTGACGCTCTTTCTGCATGCGCAGGGCCATCACCACATCCGCGCCTTTTAACGCTTTGGTGATATCCGTGGTGGATTCCACGCCCATCTGTTCGATGCCCACCGGCAAAAGCGTGGACGGGCCGCACACCACCACGCTAGCGCCCATCTTGATAAGCCCCGATATATTGGAACGCGCCACGCGCGAGTGCATAATATCGCCCACAATAGCCACCCGCACACCATCGGTACGGCCAAGTTTCTCGTGGATAGTGAAAATATCCAGCAAAGCCTGGGTCGGATGCGACCGGCACCCGTCACCGGCATTGACCACCGACATCTTGGTGCCGTTGGCCAGTATTTGCGGCGCGCCCGACGCCTGATGACGCACCACCACCAGGTCCACGTTCATGGCTTCCACATTAAGGGCGGTATCCAGCAAAGTCTCACCCTTGGCCAGGGAACTTACCGCGGCCTGGATGGTTAAAGTATCCGCCGATAAACGCTTGGCGGCCAGTTCAAAAGAAACCCGCGTGCGCGTGGAAGGCTCAGCAAAAAGCATAGCCACGGTCTTGCCGCGCAAGGCGGGGACTTTTTTGATCTCCCGGGAAGAAACCTCTTTAAATGACCGCGCCGTTTCCAGTATAAGTTCTATGTCGCCGCGCGTAGTGTCCTGCAGGTCGAGCAGATGTTTATGTTTCCATTCGCTCATGCCGCACCTCCCTGTACTACCACGCTGTCGGGGCCCTGGTCGGATTCGGCCAGCACCACTTTCACTTCCTGGTCTTTGGCGGTAGGAATGTTCTTGCCCACAAAATCCGCCCGGATAGGCAGTTCCCGGTGCCCACGGTCCACCAGCACCGCCAGCTGAATGCAGGCCGGGCGGCCCAGGTCGGCCAGCGCATCGAGCGCGGCCCGGATAGTACGGCCGGTATAAAGCACATCGTCCACCAGCACCAGCTTCTGGTCGGTAACATCAAAATCGATCAAAGTTTCGCGGATCACCGGCTGTTTGCTAATTATCGCCAGGTCGTCGCGGTAAAGGTTAATGTCCAGGACGCCGGCCGGAATATCCACGCCCTCGATCTGACGAATGGCCTCGCGCAAACGCGCCGCCAGCACCGCCCCGCGAGTGCGAATGCCCACCAGGCACACATCCTTAACACCCTTGTTGCGTTCCAGTATCTCATGAGCGATCCGAATAACCGCCCGCCGCACTTGTTCCTGGTCCATGATCACGTTCATGCTCTGCTCCTCGCAATGTTCAATTGCCACAATTACAATAATTATAATTACCCAGCAAACCGCTGGAATGTATCATGTTCGGTCGGAGTTTATCCCCTGGCCCCCGCCAGGGGGTCCGCCCGGCGATTAAACGATACTCTTATAAGACTCCGCTAGCCCCGAGGCCCTATTGGGCCTCAGGCGGCTAGCGGAGTTGTTTAAAAAGAATCCTTTTTAAACAAAAAAACCCCTCTCGCTGTTAACGGCAAGAAGGGTATGTGGTCTTTTAGTTGCTGCAGCAATCATCAGACTACTCCTTTTCGGTTTCTCGAACCGGATTAAAGGATTTAATTTCGTCAAGGATAACATCCTCCCGCATGAATGTCAAGCGGATATCATTTGACTGTTGCTTTTGTAACGCTATTATATAATTAATTATTTCAACAACTCACCGCGGAGGGTTTATGAACAAGAAAATCCTGATTTCCATTTCGGCTTTAGCGCTATTAGGCGCATTCTGGCTGGCCTATCCCACTTTGGTCCCCGCCGCCGGCACCGTAACCATGACCACCTACTACCCCTCGCCATCGGGGAATTATCAGCAATTATCCGTTGGAACTGACCCCGCATACAACAGCGGCGTGGCTGGACCGAATAATTTGATTGTTCAGAATAGCGTCAGCATCGGAACGTTAGGAGGCTTCACAGGCGTTTTAAACATTCGCGGTGCGGCTGCAGCCGACGCCATAAACGTTACTGCGGGAAACATTACCGCCTCTGCGGGAAGCATCACTGCTCAAACTGGTCTCACTGCCACGACTGGTAATATTGCCGCTTCTTCAGGTAGCGTTACTGCCAGTGCCAACATTACCGCCGGAACTGGCATCACCGCTGGATCTGCCATCACGGCCGGTACCGGGATTACCGCCGGAACTGGCATCACCGCCACAACTGGTAATATCGCCGCTTCTTCTGGTAGCGTTACAGCCAGTGCCAACATTACCGCCGGAACTGGCATCACTGCCACTACTGGAGATATCGCCGCTTCCTCTGGTAGAGTTACAGCCAGTGGCGACATTATCGCTGGGAACATCCTTTCTGGTTCCCTCCTTTCAGTGCTAACATCTTCAACACTTGGTACTGCAGGTGGCGCAAACATGACCACTGTCAATGGAAGCTTACAAATTACTTCGTCTACCGTTGCAAACGCCGGCGCAGCAACTCTTTCTATGCAAAGAGCCTTTACGGCATTGGCCCCCGTCGCCACAACTCAGGACTCTGTTCTCACAATTAACAGAGCTGTGTATATCGACGGATTTCTAACTAATGCTACTGGCGATACTTATTCTTTAGTCTTATCACAAGATTTACTAGCTAAGGGATTCTACCATAGGTCCGACGAACGCCTTAAACAGGACATTGTACCTATCGCCAATGCGCTACAGAAGATCAAGGCTATTAACGGGGTTAATTTTGCTTTCAAAGCGAATCCAGGCACTACCAAGATGGGGCTTATCGCGCAGAACGTGGAGAAGGTCGTGCCCGAAGTGGTCAACACCGGCGCCGACGGCATGAAATCCGTGGAATACGCCAACCTGGTGGGCTTGCTCATCGAAGGCATTAAAGACCAGCAAAAACAAATCGCCGAACTGCAAACCCGGCTGGAAAAACTGGAAGCAAAATAACTATCGACTGGCTCCCCAGCCCCGGCCGCTAACATTTGATTTCGGAATGAATATGGGGCAATTAACTGTTTCCTACGATAAAGACGCTGACGTTCTTTACATTACCGAAGGCAAACCCCGTGAGGCTATCGGTGAAATTATGGACGATGGCATCATCGTTAGAAGAGATGCCAACAGCCGGGAAATCTTTGGCTTTACGATCCTGGATTTCACGGAACATTTTGCCGGCAACAGGCCGCAAAAGATCCCGCTTAAAGCCCGCTTCTCGTCCCTGCAACCTGCGTGATCGTAAGGCATTCTAAGCCCAACACTCAGAATTCGCCGAATTCTGAGTGTGAATCAGCAATCTTCGGTCCGCCCTGCACCGGTTCTTGATAAATATTTAGTTTGCGGTTGCGCAGTGGAATAATATTACGAACTCGCCCAGGGGTTTGTGGCGGGTAAAATGATCGAGGAGCGTGCCGGCCACCCGGCTCCGTTTCTTGCGGTTATTATGATCCCAACACCAGCTGATCCACATTCTGCCAGGGTATCGCGGTAATGCGTTCCGACAGGCGCATCTTTCTTGGGCAACGGCAAACCACAAAGCCTTCCAGGGCCTGGGGATACTCTTTTAAAAAAGTCTCCAGGTGCCGGCAATCCGTCATTGAGGGCACGGCGGTCCATTTTACTTCAACCGGCAAATACCGCCCGTCCTCCTCGATCACCCAATCAACTTCCGGGCCATCGGGATCGCGCCAAAAATGCAACTGCCCCCTGCGCTGTTGCGCGCGCAGGCAACGCAAAAGCTCAAGCCCCACAAATTGCTCCAGCCAAAACCCCCAGGCTTCGCGAGCAGGGCAAACGCCTTCCCTGGCGGCCAGACGGCGGACGCCCAGATCAAAAAACAAATATTTTGGGGAACGGGTAAGCTTCTTTCGAGTATTGCTTTTGGTTAACGGTTCGATACGTTCGGCAATAAGGCAATCCTGGAGGATATTGTAATACCCCGCTATGGTCGAATGCGCAACGCCTATCTCCTGGGAAAGTTTCTGGGTATTAACAATCTGGCCCGACTCGGCGGCGGCTAATTCCAGGAAGCGGGCAAAGGCCCCGAGATTCCGCACCACCGCTTCCGCCCGTACCTCCTCTTCCAAATATATTGTTACATAAGACGCCAGATCCGTTTCACGGTCGGCCGCCGACCGGCAAGCCAGGATCCCCGGCAAAGCGCCATACAGCAAACGCTCCTCCAGTTTGTCTGCCGCAACTTCAGCCAGAACAAAAGGATCCAGCCGTAGCGCAACGAGCCGCCCAGGCAAAAGATTCGTCGCTACCCCGCGCTTAAGCTTTCTGGCCGAAGAACCCGTCAGGATAAAAGACGCCTGCCGGCGATCTACCAGGTCCTGGATAACATCCAGCAGGGCCGGCACTTTCTGGACCTCATCAATAAAGACCACCGGAAGCGCTTTACTCTTCTGCTCTTTAAGCGCTTCAACCTCGCCGGCTAAAACACCCGGATCCCGCTCATAACGCTGCCGCACATCCGGCCGCACCAGCGACAAGTACAGATCCCGCTTGACGCGATCCAGCATCGTCGTCTTTCCGGTTTGCCGGGGGCCCAGCAAAAGCACGCTCTTCCCCCGCCCCAATGCCCGTAAAACCTGTATTTCCTGAAGCCGTGATTTATATACCATAGACTCAATATTCGCCGAATTCTGAGTGTTTGTCAACAATTTTCGGTAACTGCTCAAAACTGCTTAACCCCACAGCTGTCCGGTAAAAACTTTTAGAAGAACGCCAGTTGGAATTCGTTCATT
>JADFZK010000012.1 GCA_015232565.1 Candidatus Omnitrophota bacterium | reverse complement strand
AGCCCCGCTCATTGAGATCCGCTGGCGGGGCATCATGTCCCCTGGTTGGCATAGCATTGGTCGACGTCGCTAAATAATCGGCTTCCAGCATTACTTTTAGGCGGCTTTGTAGCACATAGGCGCCGGGCGGCGGGTTGTTTTTTTCTCCCGGGCTGGACGGCTTGGCTGGCGGCTCGTAAATAACTGCCTTGGCGGGCACGATCCATACTTTGTTAAAAATGTCGACCGGAATGTCAATACTGCCGAACTTCTGGTACGCGGCGGCGTAAACCTTCTGCCAGAACAGTTTGCCGGTCTCACCTTCCGGATAAAGCAAGGACGCGGTAACCTGTTTCAGCAGATAATCCTGCTCCAGCAGGTCGCGGCCCATTGCGGTGCGGCCAAAGTCCGCGGGCACAATACGCTCTTTCTCATAAGGGCTTAAATTGACCCACAGGTCTTTCTCGGAAATGGTCAGGGAGGCGAGAAAATATTTGATCAGACGTAAAGATTCGTCCGGCAATGAACGGTCGCGGCCATTGCCCGCCAGATCACCTTTATCCAGAATAAAATCGAAACGCAACGGATCGGAAGGATAAACCTTGATGCCCTTTAACAAAGGCGGAGTAAAAGCGGGGCTCAACGCCACCAGACTGCCGGGTTGAGTTACGACCGAAACTTCCTGCGCATGCACAAAGGCCACCGGACAGGCTCCATTACTAACCAGGAACGCCACCAGCACAAAAGACGCAATCACCCTGCGCCATATAGTAAACAAGCTATATTTAATCATAGTAAATTGGGTGCCAGCTAATAATCGCACCACAAATATATACTATGATCTCATTTTATGCCAGTTTTTATCATTTCACTCGTATATTGTGACACCGGCAACAGCCATCTAGTGTGGTGATTGATATATCTCTTTACACTTAAATCACCACACTGGAGCAATGGAGCAATCGAAAATGGAGAAATAATAAAACATTTAGCTCCATTGCGGTCTATTTTCAATTTTCCATTACTCTTCAAATTTAAAGAAGCGTTAGAGACACTACACTAGCAACCGCTGTGCCGAAAACCGCGTCAGCAGGACTACCACGCTCCAAGCGGCGAACAGGAAGGTCAGGAACAAATAAAAAGCCTGCCAGGGCCCCGGCATGAACTGCCAGCGAATAGTATGCCGCCCGGGCTCCACCCAGACGCCTTTGAAAGCCGCGTTAGCGCGATATACCGGCAGATCCTGGCCATCCAGCGTAGCCCGCCAGTCTTTATGGTAACTGTCGTTATAAACCAGAAAAGCCCGCTCGGCCAGCGCGGTCTGCACCGTCAGGCCGTTCACATTAAAATCCGTCACCCGCAAATCCTCCGACGGGCCGGTAACCACCCGCGCCGCGCCCGAATTCGCGCCAGCCCGTAAAGCCTGGCGGTCGTACACCAGGGCCGAGCCGCGCGCGCCACTTAACACCGCCTCCACCCGTCCCCAGTCGCCAGAATTGGGGTCCAGAAAACTCACGCCCTTATACAGCACAAATTTGTTCTTTACATATGGAGCCAGCGCCTCCGAAGGCAAATGCTGGGAAAGGTCGTAAGAATATTTCACTCCCATGTACCCGGCTTTTACAAAACCGGATTCGTCCTGCATTATTTTGGTGCGGGAATGGAAACCGTGGTCTTCATTAAAACCCGTTCCCGGCCGTGGCCGCACATACGAGAATTTCGCTTCATGAATACCCCACTCCCTGGGCGGATCGGCCAGTATCCGAAAACCCGGCAGTACCTGACAAGGCTGAACCAGAGCGGCCGCCAAAAGCCCGAAAGTAAGCCAATTTCCTTGCCCATACCAGCCCAGAACATAACCGCTAAACACCAGGGCACTCAGCGCGAGCATAATGTACGAAGTAAGCACAATGCCGTCACCAGCCCAAAGTAGCGCGCCTAAAGCCAGGTGTACCAACAATATAAGAGCCAGGAATAACCAGCGGCTTCTTCCGGCCGGCTTATGCCCGTCCAGCCAGACCTTCAGCTGGCCGACGGCGAACAAAATAAATATCGCTATGACGAACGGCCAGAGAAAATAATAATTCCGGAACAATTGAAACATATACACATGATCATAAAGAAACTGATGTAACGGAAAAACATCCGCCGCTCCCACCATAAAAACCAGCAGGCCGGTAAGAAAGACCACCCTTTGGGCAGGAGCGCAGCGAGTAGCCACGACCAGGATCAATAAAACCACCAGAAAGTTGGTTACATAAGAAAATGTCTGCTGGGTAATATCCAGGTCGGCAAACCATTCGGGCCAGGAGGTGACCACACACAAACTGCCCGCATTTATGCCGCTCAACGGCACCCGCGCCTTGTCGGCCGAGGCCACCTCGGCGCGGTCCACCAGCAGGACATACTGGCTGTCTCGCGAAGCCAGATACCAGCGGGTGACCGGCACCAATGCCGCCGACAAACTTAACACCCCGGCCAGGATTATCAACGGATACCGCCGGACGAAAGCGATCAACTTGCCAAAGAACAACGGAAATACTTTCCGGTTGAATATTAACAAACCCGCCAGAAAAGCCAGCATGACCAGAATAAAAAAGAACGGTATATAACTCACCGCCATGATCATGGTCCAAAAAAACAAGCCCAATATACGGCGGATCTGAAACTTGCCATCCGCCTCCTGATAAAAACCCGTCAGTTCATTAAAGAACCAGATGGCCGGCACCAAAGTTATAAGTACGGCCAATTGCGTGAACACCCTTTCACCCAAAGCGGAGAATAACAGCATGGCACAGGCCAATACCGCCAAACCATCGTTGCGGCACAACTTGCGCGCCAGGGCAAAGAAGCCCAAACAGCCCAGGAAGAAATACAAAATAATAAAAGCCTGAAAACCCGCCGCGGCAGAAACCCGGAACAAGCCCAGGAACGGAATGATCCAGTAGAACGGATTGAATTCGCCCAGAAAGCGCACATCGAAATTATCTACCGAGCCCCAGGCATGGAAAGGGTTCCAGAACGGATACACGCCGCGGGTTAAATTATCGAAATGGTAAGTCAACCAGTAGAAATATTGCCCGTTGTCCCCGGAGAAAAAAGCTTTGCCGGTAAAACTACTCCAGTGCAGGGCGGTCCAAAGGGCAAAGACCGCGCCCAATAAGCAAAGCGGAATATGCCCGCGGATCTTCATCGCTTTATTTCCCGGTCGATAAAATTATATTCCCGGCCGGCAAAACGCCCTAACAGCGGCGCCCGGGAAATACCATGCAGAATGTTATGAATAGACACGTCGCTTAACGGGCAGTTACGGCATACCGGCACCGCACTGCGGTCGGCCAGCAGAGCCTGACGAAACCGCTGGAACTCCGGGCCGTTCCATAAAGACGAAAAATCCGCCGGTCCAATTTTACCGGCCTTAAACTGGTAATCGTAATACAGGCAACACGGGCTCAGGCGGCCGTCCCAGGATACCGCCGCCGCATAATAAGGAAAATAACACGGCCCTTTACCATCCAGCGGAGCCGCCAGGTCTACCAGGATAGTCTGCAGATTCAAAGCCGTTTCTTTCCAGCCCACTTCCCAAGCGGCAGTCAGCGCCGCTTCCAGTGCCCCGCGCACTGCGGGAGTGTTTTGCAGAAGGTCCGCGGAATGCGCCTCCAAACCATAACCATAAGAACGGGCAAAAGTGGGCTTGACCTTAAGCTCGTCGTGGCAGAAGCGGACCATGGCCGCGGCCTCACCCACATTACGGGCGGTCAGGGTACAATTGACCGTAGCGGCCACCGGCCTCCGCCGCTGGCTGACGGCCGCCATAAAACCCTTGATATTGCCCATGGTATCTTTAAAAGAAGCGCCCTGACGAATGCTTTCAAAATGCTCCGGGTCGGGGCTGTCGACCGAGAACCAGATCTGCTGCAGCCCGGCGTCCAGCAGGCCGGCGGCCTTCTCCGAAGTCAATAACGTGGCATTCGTCGACACCCGCACCGTTATGCCCCGGCGTACGGCGTAACGCACCATATCCAAAAGGCGGGGATGCAGCAAGGGCTCGCCAAAACCCACCAAAGCCAGGATCAAGGGGTCAACTTCCCGGACGATCCGGGTAAAAAGATCAAAAGGCATCGCCTGAAGGTCACGCGTGATCGAGGTGGTACGAGGACACATTTGACACTGCAGATTACATGCACCGGTGGGTTCCAGATGCAGAAAAACCGGTTTGCCTGCTCGCTTCCCGCCGCGATACATCTTCCAGCCGCTCACTACCGACCGCCATACCGCTTTGGGGCTAAACCGAAAAAACTGCAAAGCCACCTGAAAATGCACCGAGGAATTCTGAAAACGATCCCTGAAGAATTGCAATTTTAGTCTCCGGCAATACGTTCCGCCAAAACCCCCAGCTCGGTCAGCACCATGGTCCGGGCAACAATACGAAAACCGCACAGCCGCAAAGCCTCTTCCAGCTCGGCCAGCGACCAGGGCACTTCCGGAATATCCTGCAAAAGCTTGAAAGCCCGAAATACACCTTCGTTCAATAAGCGGTAAAACCAGTTGCGCACCGGCACCAAAATGATCACTCGCCCGCCCGGCCCCGCCAGCCGGCAGTGCACCGGCACGATCTCCCGGCGGGCTGCACCAATAAAATGCTCGATAAGGCCGCCCGAATGCACCAGGTCGAAAGCACCGTGCAAGGCTTCCAGGTCGAAGACGTCTTTCTCGACCCGCTGGCAGGAAACGGCCTGGCCTTCGAAGAGCTCGCCGCTTAAACGCAAAGCCTCGGCATTACTGTCCACCAGGACCACCGCCGAAGAATAACGCCGGGCCAAATATTTGCTCATGGTCCCGGTCCCCGCCCCCAGCTCGCAAATACGCTTGATTTCAACCGTAGCCGGCAAATGCCGAACCAGCCGGTCGTAGGCGCCCGCCACCAGGCGGAAACGCACAAATTCAATTAAAGGTGAATTCATGAACCCCGACCAGTAAGTGTCCCAGCGCACCTCAAGCCGACCCTGGATATCTTTCATAAAAAACCTAGTCGACGATCCGGTACCCCGCCGCCCTTTCCTTGAGTGTAGCCATCACCTCCGCCGCCGGCCGGCCGGCGTACAGACCTTCTGCCACCACCCGCCCCATATCCAGGCAATGGTCGGCATTATTATAATTGTACATCCCCAAACGCCCGGTCAAAACCAGATCCGGCACGCCGGCGAAACGGTCGAATACCTGCCCCAGCGTTTCCTGGTAACGCAGGTCGTAGCGGGGATAGAAGTCGGTAAACCGCCGCACCACACTACCGGTGATATCCCCGCGCTGCACAAACCCGGCAGCCGCCAGGTCGTCCGCACAACGACTGGCCAAAGCCGTATCCGCCGCAGTCCATTTGGGGCTGGCGGCATCACAGGTAAAGTCACAGCAGATCACCGTGCGCTCCGGCGCCCCCAGCGCCGCCAACATCTGTTTCTGTTCAAAGATCCGGCTGAAGATATATTTCTCTTCGGGAAAGAACAACCATTGGTCCTGCAAAACCAACGGCTTGTTGATCACAAGATAAACCAGCACCACATGCCGGGGCTGCAATTTATCCACCGGGGAAGGCCGTCCGAGGCCCAGCAACCGGTCCAGGGACTTTAAAGGAATAGTGGAAACCAGCGTATCACAAGGCAACTCCCGTTCCTGGCCGTCGACAGTAAACTTTACCGCGCTCACCCGGCCATTAACCAGCGGCAAAGCCGCGATCCGGGCATTGGTATATATTACGCCGCGCTTGCGAACGATCTCCCGCGCCAGGGCATCCGGAAAAGCCCGAAAGCCGGCGGCGGGATAAAGGAAATATTCCGCGTTAGTAGCGCTGGTTTCCTTCTTTAAGCCCAGCAGTTTTAAAGCCACTTCCAGGGCGTTGGAAGACGGCACCCGGGTGCGGCCCATCTCGCTGTGCAAAGTTGCCGGCTCACCCCACACCTTGTCCGCCAGAGGACGGAAAATAAGTGCATACGCCGCCGAGCCGAAGACCCTCTGCATATAATCTTCATACGACCGGGCCGCCGGACTGCCCAGCAAACCTTTTAACGACGACCAGGCATACCCCAGGCCCAGGCGCAGAAAATCTTTTGCCCCCAGGACTGCCAGCACATTGCCCAGTTTTAACGGATAATCCAGCAAACGGCCGCGCAAATAGATCCGGTTCTTTTTACGGACTTCCAGAAGGCCCGAACCCATAAGGTCGCGGAACTCGTCCATTACTCCCGGAATGACCGAATACATTTTATGCGCGCCATAATCCAGCACAAAGCCGTCGTGTTCAAAACTGCCGCACACGCCGCCCGTCACCGGCTCGCGCTCCAATACCGTCACGGAAAACCCGCCGCTTTTCAACAAATAATACGCCACGGCCAAACCCGCCACACCGCCGCCCAAAACCACCACGTTCTTTTTTTGTGCCATAACCGCCTTATTTTGCAATTACCAGGGTCTGACCCATCCAATAGGGGACATTCAGGTTCTTCAGGCCGACCGCGGCAAAGACCTTGCGGAAGAAAGCCGGGACCACCGGAATATAAGCCTGCATACGGAACAAAATATAATCCAGTTCCAGTTTTTGCCAATGCGGCCGGCTTTGTAAAACTGTAAAGCCGGTTTCATTAAGGATCCGCGCCATGGCCTTTTGATCGAAATAATACAAATGCACCGACAAAAGAAAAACCCAGCGCCGCCCCATCATCCGGGCCACCGCCGAACCGATATCGGGATAATTCACCACCAGTAACCCGCCGGGCTTGAGCACCCGGCGGCATTCAGTTAATACCTTGCGCGGGTCCGGAGTATGCTCGAGCACATCCCATAAAGTTACCAGGTCGAAAGAAGCCTCCGCCAGGCTCATGTCGAATATAGTACCGGGAGTCACCTGCAGGCCATAACTTTTCCCGGCCCACTCGCATAACCAGCGATTGGGCTCGCAACCGGCCGTTTCCCAGCCCCGCCGGCGCGCGGCGGCCAGAAAAGACCCGCCGGCCGTGCCCACGTCCAGCACCCGCCCCTTGGCTGGTGCCATGCTTTCAATAGCGGCCAGAGCGTCGAAAAAAGTCTCTTCCCGCGACACTGCCTGGGAAACAAAAGTTGCATCCTCGCCGGCCGAATATCCCTCCAGGACCAGGCTGGCCTTCAGGCGCGGATTCAAATACTGAAAACCGCAAACCCGGCAACGCACCAGCTGGTCGGTAAGTTTTTCATCGCCGGAAGAACGGAAAGTCTCCGCTACATTCTCCACCCGGCCGGCCTTATTATCCGCCGGATAAACAATTGAGAAATCATCCGCCCCGCAGACGCCGCAAGGGACCGCCTCAAAACAATCATTTGCGCCTGCGCTCATCTTCGAACCTCCTTAAACGTAGATCCACCTGTTTATATTCACGGAACCGGGTTCCGATAGTGTTCAACAAGAAACCCTGCCCGATGACCATAAAGCCCACCAGGCCCAGGAACGCCGCCATCAGGACCTGCTGGCCCAGCAACAGCGCCGCGGCCAGAATGAACAAAAACCCGCCGGCCCCAAAATGGAACCGCAGGGGGTAATGGTCCCTTAATAACATGGCAATAGTGATGATTATCCGCCAGCCGTCGGCAAAAGGCCTCAGCTTGGAATGGCTGTTGGCGGCCCGGCTGCGGTAAGATATCGGGATCTCGACGATCTCCATATCGTCCTCCAGGGCCTGCAGGGTCAGCTCCACCTCGGTCTCAAAACCCGGGGTCAACAGCGGTACCTCTTCCACAAAGCGCCGGCTTAAACAGCGATAACCGGAAAGCACATCCTCGAAAGAAGTACCAAAAGCCAGGTTGATCGCCGAAACAATAACCTCATTGCCAAAACGATGCATTTGCACCAGCGCCGTAGGATCGGCATTCTCCAGACGGCTGCCCACGGCCATATCGGCCTTAGCCGCCAGCACCGGCGCCAGCAGGCGCCGCGCGTCCTTGGCCAGATAAGTGCCGTCACCGTCCACAATAATAATCGCGTCGGCCATAAAAGTATTCAGGATCTGGCGCATCACATTGCCCTTGCCGCGGCGGCAAACCTCGTGGACTACCGCGCCCGCCCCGGCCGCCAGCTCCGCACTGCGGTCGGTAGACGCGTTGTTAAACACGTGTATTTCCGCCTCGGGCAGATTGAACTGAAAGTCGGCAATAACATTCACGATCGCCGCTTCTTCATTGTAACAAGGGATCGCCACCACGATACGCTGGCTCATAACGCCTTTTCTCCTTTAAGGCTTGCAATAAAATGCCCCCATCGGCCGGCCACAGCCAGCACGATAGCGCGATACGGCACCATTTCCATCTTGGTCGCGAACCGCCGCGCCAGAAAACGCCCGGGCTGTACGAGCAAAGCGCCCGGACGGCACCAAAACTTCCACCACAGAAAACGCAAATACAACCGTCCGCGAAAAGCATTCAAGCGGGCATAATCCGCACGCCAAACCGGAGAAAAGTTTAACTCCGAAAGCGAGCGATAGCCATTTAATTCCTTAAATATCGCGGAGCCCGGCACCGGAGTGGCCAGAAACAGCGCGATCTCATCCGCGCCCTGGCGCACGGCGGTCCGCACCAGGGCCGCAGTAAGCTCCCGGTCGGCATCTTCCTCCCCGGGAAAGCCGATCACAAAACACACCTGGGAAAATATGCCCGCCGCCCGCAACCACCCTAAAAGACCCAGGGCATGCGGCACATCAAAAGGTTTATTCATAGCTTGTAAAACCCGCGGGGAACCCGTTTCCGGCGATATGGAAACATAACGACAACCGGCCCGGGCCATGAGCTCCACGGTAGCGGCGCTTTTAATAGTCTCGGCCTTGGTGCCCGCCACCAGCTTCCAGGTGAGCTTAAGCCCCCGGTCAATGATCGCCTGGCACATAGTGCGGATCCGCTCCTCGGATACCGTCGGATTAAGGTCTTCAATATGGAACTCGTCCACACCCAGGGTCTTTTGCCAGTGGCCCATCTCGTCAACCACCGCCGCCGCTTCCCGCCCCAGCCAGTGCCGCTCCGCCACCGCAGGCGTAACACAAAAACGGCAGGCATACGGACAGCCGCGGGAAGTTAGTAATGGCAAATATCGGCGGCCGGTCAATGGCCCATGCGCAAAACGCAAGCGCCAATAATTTGCCAAAGGGAAAAGCTCCCAGGCCGGATAGGGCAAAGCGTCAAGCTCATAAGCCGGACGCGGCGGATTATAAAACTCGCGCGTGCCCAATCCAGCGATCTCCCGGTAGCTGTCAACCGGCAGAGCGCCCGACCAGCAATGGGCCAGCTCCACGGCCGAGCGTTCGGAATTTCCGGTCAGAATAAAATCCGCCCCGGCCGCAAAGAACTCGGCCTTCACTTCATTCAAGGAATAAGCAGTAACCGCGTGCGGATTCTCCAGGATGACCAAAGGCACCTGCGGGAAAGCTTGCTTTAAACTGCGGGCGATAGCAACTGTGGATAAATGATTAGTAAGATTAATAGCGTAGAGAATGAACGCCGTGGGGTCCGACGGCAGGCGAGCCAGTATATCCGCGGCTGAAAGCCCGAACCACCAGAAAGCGCCGACAGCGCGCGCCTTAAGCGGCGCCAGGCCATAACTATCGATCACTTTAAACGGCACGCCCGCCCCGCGCAAAGCGCCCGCAGTATACGCCAGCGTGACTGGCATATACACCACACCCGTAGTAAGCGGATCGCTCTTTTGCACCACCAGATTCGGGTTAATGAGTACTATCGACATGCTTGCCGTTATTGCCCCGGGATAAAAGAGATTAACAGGCCTCTGGCCTCATATCGGGCAATTGTAACACAAAAGTCCTTTCTCTTTCACGGACTAATGCAAAATCCGGGTTAAAGAAAGGACTTTTTGCTACTTCAAAAAATAACGTCCAGTTTACGGCAAGGCCGAGAACTGCGGCGCGTTGACGGCCGACCGGATGCCGGTGATCACCGGTACCAGGCCTTCGATATGAATACTGTCCAGGTCTTGCTGACTGACCGGCAGGGGTACGCCCGCCCCGTCGCGTTTGATCTGCATACTCAAAGCGGATTGCGCCAGGTCGATACCGCCGGTAGGCGCCTTGGCGGCCACCGTCGTGACTGCCGCATCTGCATCACCCGCGGCCTTATCGCTGGACTGCAAAACCACATTAACATTCTTGGTTTCAGTAGTATCCTTGATCGCAAAAATCAAGCCTTCAACATATGAATGCACCATAAGATGTTTGGTTCGTGTAAGGTTGATCCGACCCAAAGGAACAATTCTTCCCGCCTTGTTATATGCTTTGATAAATGATCCGCCTTCCAAGCTTTTGTTGCTAACTAGAAACGGTTCGCTATATAAGTCCGGAACCTCAATCACTACCTCAATCCCTGGCCATCTGCGCACTCTTGTGGCAACCCACTCAGTCTTATTCGAGCCAACCTGTTGCGGCTCCGTATGCCACTCCCTGGACATCCTCTGACTTAATGGACGATCTTTACCAGCCAAAACTACCCGGCTCTTGCCGGTCTTAACAATTCTGGCCGCCACAACAAGGTGAGCGATCATAGACTTAAACTTGATTATGTCCCCAGACTCAAATATAGCCACGACGCTACGCTTGCCGCCTTTGTAACGCGCGCTCACAACAGGCAGATTAAATTCATTAATATCAATGCGTCCGTCGGAATAACCCAAAGGAAGCTCAACTATCTGCTCCACAATTTCTTTTCCAACCCGTAGATCAGAATAACCATCATTCATAATATACCACTTCGGCTCAAACAACCACTCCTGAGCAAGCCTCTTTTTTAACGACCTCTCATCTCTATCAAACATGCTGGGCAGAACGCTAAAACTGGTCTTGCCGGTATCATTAGCCCGGGCCGCCCAAAGCAAGCCATTAACATTGGAATGCACCGCCTCCACCGACCCCAAATGAGCACTTATCCAGCCCATGGTCCGGCGAATACCCCGCGGATCGGTGGCCATAATGTATTCTTTATCATCCTCGTGTTGAACTCTCCCATCCGTATAGCCAGGAGGAAGTTCAAAAAGATACCGCACGCCCTGTCCTTTCGTTACTCCCAAACGGTGCTCGATCGGCTCATCATTTTTCAATACCTGCGGCTCCATTAACCACTGTTGCGCCAAAGTCTTCCTAAGCGGACTTCCCTGCCCAGACAACAAAACCCGGCTTTTAACCGACCTGTTTAATCTGGCGCTTAAAAGCATATCGGGAACATATGAATGAACCTCAGTATCGTATCTTCCAAACTTAACTTGCCCCAGCCTCTCCGGTATTCCTTTTTTATTACGCCACATCAGGTACGAAACGCCGCCAACATCTTCAATCGTAACTCCCTTATATTTTGCAGGAAACTCCACGCTCAAGTCCGAACCACGCGCACCCGGCAACCGCTTGAAAATACGAATGGCTTCCGATATTACTGTAACCCTCGGGGGCACATCCATCATTCGGTCCGACAACGACACCGCCGCCGCTCCGTCATTTGCAGAGGCTGGCACATTAGGCACGTCTGACGCTCCGGGAACTCCAAAAGTCAAAACACTATCTTGAATTCTACTGAAATTATACCATTCCAATTCCGTTCTCTTTGAACCCCTTTTCGTCACTCTCAACTGCAAAGCATTATCCGGATTAATAGCCACCACCTGACCAGAAACTTTAGCGCTCGCAGTCTCTCCTGTTCCGTATTTCATTTCATAATTAAAACTCACCCTGGAGCCTGGCGTTAACCCATTAAGCCGTCCGTAAAGCCTCTTCCACTCCAATTGATTGGCCCGCGCCAGATCGGCTTCCACGACCTCGGTGTTTCCTCCTCTGGCGTTAGAAAGCGCTTGATCAACTATCGCAACATTGTCTGCCTTGCTCATAACCGCCGCCGAAGCATTGTCAAATCCACCGGAAAAATACTTCCGCGGAATTACTTCCTGGGTATTGCGGTCCACATCTTCTTTTATCAGGTTAAAGACGCCTTTTTTGAACGCTTCAACATACTTGCCGTAAATTTCCTGGTTGGCACGGGGATCCTGGTCGACGCCCTTAACTTTACTCCGGTCGGCGTATAGCTTGCCCAGAATTGACTCTTTCAAGGCCTTCTTGTACCAGGTAGCCAAAAGCATCCCGCTGTAAACCTGCCGTAAAGGCGCAAAACTTTTGCCCTCGTTCACTTCTTTCTCAATAGCGGGAATGATCACCTCTTTCAAGACCCGGGAAGAAATATCGGCCAACTCCCTGGCCTGGGAATCGGGCACGACCGCCGGCGAGACCGCGCTATTGTGCTGAGCAGCCAGGTAATCTTGCTCGGTCATGACCTTCAAATGACTTTCCAGTATATAAACAGTATTATTCTTTTCATAAACCACCGCTTTGTCGGGAGTTATCCAAACCTTGCTATACATATCGGCGGGCACATCGGTGGTACCGAAACGCTTATGAGCTTCCTCATACACATTAGCCCAAAACTTCTGGCCCAACTCACTGCCCGGATCGGTCAGAGACGAAGAAAGCTGTTTTAACAGATAATCCTGCGCCAAAAGATCACGGCCCATCTCGGTAAGGCCGAAATTGTCAGGAACGATCCGGTTTTGTTCATACGGCGAAAGGTTCACCCATTGATCGGTATCCGGAATGGCCAGGGCGGCCAGGAAATACTTGATGAGCCGGGAATATTCACTTCGTTTCTGCTCCTCATTAAGAAGCACATCGCCTTTTTTAACCAGAAAATCGAACTTAAAAGGCTCATTGGGCTTGATGGTCATGCCCCAAAGATGAGCCGGCACAAAAGGCGCGCTCAAACCCACCATAGCGCCCGGCTGGGGCATCCAGGGCAAGTCCGCCGACATTGCCACCGGAGTAACCGTGGTCAGCAAAAACGGCACCAAAATTAATACAGCAATAAAGCGTTTAATTGTGTCCATATTCCCCTCAGGTTATTGTTGGATAGCCAAAGATGCAAGCTTATGCGCAAGTATAGAACATAAAACGCCACTTTGCCAATTTGCGGCGAAAAAAAATTGTCCTCAGATCATGGATTCTGCCCGAAAGACTGCGCGCCCAGCGGGTACATTTCCACCATGACCGGGTACAAACTTTCTACATTCATGGCATTATCCATGGCCGGACTGATCTCGGCAGAATTCAGATTACCCTGCCGCTGAAGAGCCAGGGTCGCCGGATTAAGGTCGATACCACCGGGGGTCAGCTGGCCATGGTCTGAAGGATAATTATTAGCAGTCAACAGACGCGGCAAAGGCGCTTTGCTATTGGCCTGGCTGGTCAAATAAGCCACCGGATCCGTATACGACGAAAACCTGTTCTGCGGCAAATACTGTTCACTGGCGGCTTTCCATGTTGGAACCCCATCGGCCAGGGCTTGCAAGACCCCCTTCCGTTTGCTTGTTCCCGCCAGCAAATAATTGGCGTCATTACCATTATCTGGTCCCGAACGCACTATCCATTGGGAATTGGGATAAGAATGCAACAGATCATACAAAACCTTTCGGCTGGCGCAAGACCCCGGCGCCCCAACAAAAACGCGCTCATTCTTAAGCCCAAACAGCGCCTCCATTGTATCCTTGATCTCGGTAGAATGCCCCCGCGCAGATACAACGCCAAACGACACACCGGCCCGCTCTGAATCAACAATAGTATCCACATTGCCCACTATCACCCGCAGGGAATACATCTTGCCTTTCCAGCGCGCCTCGAACTGCTGTTTTTTCTTTCCCGGGGTCACCGAGAAGCCCTGCGCTATCATTTGCTTCTTCAACAGCTCGATATATGCCAAAGAAGATTCCTGAAAAGCCACCCCGACATTTATTACCCCTTTATTTACTATCTGCCAGTACGGCACCTTCTGGAACGAATCCAGCTCGGCCTGGGACACCCCGGCTTGTATTTCGGCCAGCGGTCCGGTGCGCTCTTTCACCGGCGCGCCGGCAAAGAACACGTCCGCATTCAGGCGCATAAATTGCTTTAATGCTTCCGGCACATTGGTTCCCAAACGGGCATAAACCTGCCAAAGGATCCCTTTTATCCGCCCGTCCCGTTCCGTACGCAGCATTTTCTGCAAAGCCGGAGCGGCGAGGATAAAACTTTTCTCGTTCGCTTTGGAACACAAACCCGGCAAGGCCTTCACAAAAACCAGCGGAGAGTCGCTTATCAGATCATCCAAATATCCATACGCCGCCAGATTGGCCACAAAAGGCACCATGTCCATGCCCTGCAGGCCCACGCTATTCAGGAATTCTTCCACTCCCAGTGTCCGCGTCCCGTTCAAGCGAGTCCATTTTTGCAGGCTGTCATGATACAATTTGTAAGTAGTCCGGAAATCCATCGCGTAGAGCCCGTTGCCTTTGGCTATCAAATGCACCACATTCTTAAGCTCGATCTTCTCAAAAAATGACCGCAACAGCGCCGGGTTATTATCATGAAGATATTGCATCACGTAAACAACATGTTCCGTGGCGTGTTCATACAATAACGGGTCGTTACGCGCCAGGATATCCATCACCCGGGCCAAAGCCTGCCGACTGATACTATCGTCCAGCGCCTCGATCGGCCCCAGCATTTTACCACCCACCCCGCTAATGCTTTCCGACTGGGAAAGGATAACAGCACACAACATCTTGAACGCTATCACCTTGTACTGCGGCGCCACCCCCGGACGGAGAATAATATCCCGCCCCCAATCGATGGCCCGTACATCACCCTGCATCTTTAACAACTCATCATGAAAAACTTCTACCTGACGCTCCTGTTCCGGAGTCATGGCCGGCATATTTGTTACCGACGCTACCGATGCCGGCTTAGCTGCCGGCCCGCTCTGGCCGGATTTTTGCGAACTTAAATCAAAGCGCGCCACTAAAGCCGCCCCCACCAACCCCAAAGACAGCGCCGAAGCGGCTATACGTTTTAATGACATTTGGGATGGATCAAAACCGCCGGAGAAATACTTGCGCGGAATCATCTCGCTGGTAAACGGGTCGTATTCCTCCTGCACCATGTTCACCACGCCTTTTTTAAATAATTCTATATAACGCTCATAGATCGCCTGCTTGGCCTCGGGCTCGACCTGGTCTATCCCACTCACTTTCTGCCGATCCACATAATCCCGACCCAGAAGCCTCTGCAACATCACTTCCTTATACCAAACCGCCAGGATCATAGAACTATACACCTGACGCAAAAGAGCAAACGCCGCACCGCGGTTCACTTCTTCCTCGATCATGGGAATAAGCACCTCGCGTGCCACATCGCGCACAATGCCGGGCGTAAGGTCAGCAATATTTTCTTCCGGATGGTTTACGGCTCCGCCCAGGCCCAGCTTGACGTAATCTGTTTCCAGCAGGACCTTCAGGTGGCTTTCCTTAATAACAGCCACAAATCCTTTTTCCTCGACCACCGCCAGGTCCGGCACTATCCAGACCTTGTTAAAAGTATCCAGCGGGATATCGGTAGTGCCATACTTGTCAAAGACCCGGGCATAAACTTTCTGCCAAAAGATCTTGCCGGCCTCACTCTTGGGATCATGCAAGGACGCGGTGATCTTTTTAAGCAAATAATCCTGTTCCAGCAGATCACGGCCCATTTCGGTAAGGGAAAAAGCTTCCGGCATTATCCGTTCCTGCTCATACGGGGATAGGTTCACCCACTGCTCGCGCTGAGGCATGGTCAGCGCCGCCATAAAATAGCGCACCTGCCGGGATATTTTCTCTTCGTTAATATCATTGGGCGCTGTGGAACTGCCGGTATCAATAAGGAAGTCCAGGCGAAAAGCATTGTCCTGATGAATGCGCAGGCCCTTAAGCCGACAAGGTTCAAACGGCTTTACGCCCCCGGCCAGGGTAACTGCCGGCAAAGTCAGCGCCGGCACACCAGCCGCTCCGGCCAAACCAGGCGGACAAAAAGCCTGAAAAAGAAAAAGCCAACCCAGGACCAGCCGGGCAAAACGCAGCCGATCAAAACCGGATCTGGCAATAAAACGATCCGGATCAAAAGCACCCTGTGACCTTAACGTCCGTTTAGCCATAGTATCCACTCCCGTAACAAGTATTTACTACAAAATGGCATTTGAGAAGGGCGTTTGGGGCAAAACGGGAAAGCGCTTTCCCGGCTCGTCGCTGTGAAGGAAAAAAGGCTAAAAATAAATGTGAAATTATCCCGGCAGGCCTAACATTTGCGGCAGATTTACCAAAGGACGGACGTTAATACTCTTGATGTAAAGACGGTCGATTCCAACCTCCGGTAAAGCCTCCGGGTTGAATAACCGGCCACTCCCGGCAGGGTCAGAACTCACGTCCAGCCTGGTACGCTCCGCGGAGAAGTCGATACCGCCTTTCTCCAAACGCATATCGGCCGCACTGTCCAGGGCGCCCGGCTGGCCAGCAACCGCCGAAGGATCGGCCGCCTGGGACCGGTCCCGGATCTGCACGAACAATGCCCGACATTGGTCCAATGTAATCTCATCGGTCAGATAGCGGCTGGTTACCGCCACAAATTCCTTCACCAGATCCGCCGGCCACTTTACTTTATCTACTACATACGGTCCTTTAAAAGGAACCTTGGGCGAATTGAATTCCTCACCTAAAACCATTCTGACTTTAGATATTTTGGCGGCTATTTCCTCAGAAACATCTTCGCCCGGGACCAACAACGCCGAACTTAACACCCATTCACTCATCACAAAGCTCCTTATGCCGCCATTACTCGACACCGCAGGTGCCCAGCGATTAACAATAGAACTTATAACCTCAAACCGGTTAGGCCCCAGTGCGGCGCGCAATCTTCCAAAATCTCTTTTCAAAAAGACCGCCTTAAGCTCCGGGTTGTCCGCTCCTCCCTCAAGGCTTATTTGCGGCTTCTGAATAATAAACGTCAAGAGCTGCCGCACGATCCTGTTCTCCCATACATAGGAAGTATTCTGCAATAACACAGCAAGTTTAGACAAAGCTATTCGCACAATTGGATAGCCACTCTGACCAGCAGTTTTTACCTTATACTCGGCATTGATCATCTCAAGCATATTGACCCTCAAGTCCTCACCTGCCGCTTCCATGACCTTTTTCCAAATAGCATATTCCCGGTAGGCCTGAAAACCCTCATTTAAAACACGCTCAAATTCCGTATTCATTTCCTCTCTTTTATCCGACTCCATATGGGATGCCTCATGAATTATGACCCTGGCTAAATGAAAAGGCCTTTGATCACCCGCCACCACCGCAACCGGCACACTCCTTCCCTGTTCATCCATCAGGCTAAAAGCGCTTCCCTGATGCTTATGATCAATATCCAAGCCCGACCACAAGAACCAGGCCAAACCGGATACACTCGGAGCAATAATTATCTGTTTTTCATCGGCAAACCCCAATACTCGCACCGTAAGCTGGCGGATCTCTTTAGTAACCGAAGTTCCCGGCAGATCCAGAGCTTGTAAAACAGCGCCTAGTTGCTGACGATTCCGGTAAAGCTTATTGGTCCATTCCTGAAGCAATAGCTCGGCTTCCGCTAAATTGATCTTGCCTTTAACATACATGCCCAGAATACGTCGTCCGGCATGCATTACTTCCTGCTCAAGGTCTTCTGCCCGCACATAAACATCTAACGCCACATTCCGGTCGAAGAAAGCCTGTATCTCGCCAGAGAATACCCCCGAATTCTCCAAGGTCGTCAGCCGGTCAAAAGCAGTCCCCATAGCCTCCAATAGCGTTCTCAGGTCCAGAGCAACACCATCCGCAGAAACATCCTGCGGAACAGAATCGCTGGAATATAAATGCTCCCGAAAATAATCCGGCACACCTGCCAGCAAACGCCACTCATTGTCCGTCATAGACTGAAACAACTCCTGCAGATCCGCCAGCGGACCTTTCACCAAAGCATCTTGCGCCAACCCGCCCACCGCTTCTTTTATCTTGCCGTAAATTTCCTTGGCCAAAGGATGCGTCAAGGCCTCTTCCGAGAACGCGGCATTATCGCGCTGCTCAGCCGTCTCTTTGCCGGACCTTACCCGCCTGATGAGACCCCAGGGCCTTAGCGATCGTGCGGCTCTTGCCGGTTGTTCCTCAACGCCCGGACCGTTATCGGTCCCCAGATCAACTACCAGAAGCTGGCCGGCTTTTACGCGCATATCATTGCCGGCCGCACTGGCGTCCAGGTCAATGTTAAAGCCCGTAGGAACCAGAAACCCGCCGGAGAAATATTTGCGCGGAATAATCTCACCGGTACCCGGATCGGCCTCTTCTTTTATGTAGTTATAAACACCCTGCCGAAAAGCCTGCAGATAGCTTTGATAAACCCGGGATTTAGCGTCTTTCTCCCCGATCTCGATGCCGGAAACTTTATTCCGGTCGGCATATTCCCGGCCCAGGAGGTCGTGCCTCATGCGCTGTTTGTACCACAGGGCCAGGATCAGCGAGGCGTACACCTGACGCAAAGGGGCAAAATTAGCGCCCTCATTAACCTCATGTTCCAGTACCGGGATCACAACCTCGCGCAGGACGTCCCGGGCAATGTCGTTTTGTTGGTTTGGGGTACTTGGGGCACTTGGGTGGTTGGGCGTTGGGGTTGAGACCTGGGTTGCTTTCACATTCGTTGGTTGAGGGGTTGGCAGCCGGCTTTGGGACACGAAGCCCCGCTCATTGGTATCCGCTGGCGGGGCATCATGTCCCAGGGTTGGCATAGCATTGGTCGACGTCGCTAAATAGTCTTTCTCCAGCATTAATTTTAATTTGGCATTCACTATGAAGGCGGTGTCACCATGCTCATAAACTTTCGCATATTGTGGTACGATCCAGACTTTGTTGAAGGTATCGAACGGCATGTCGGTGGTGCCATATTTAGCGTATGCCGCGGCATACACTTTCTGCCAGAAGACCTTGCCCGTGTCTCCTTCGGGATAAAGCAAAGACGCGGTTATCTGCTTAAGCACATTATCCTGCTCCAGCAGATCCCGCCCCATGGCCGTCTGGCCGAAGGCCTCCGGAATTATCCGCTCGGCTTCATACGGCGACAAATTAACCCACAGGTCTTTCTCGGGAGTAGTCAAAGCGGCCAGAAAATACTGCACCAGCCGGGCCGATTCGTTCTTGCGGGCCAGCGCACCTTCCTCCCCCGCCAGTTCACGATGATCACCGGAGTCCTCAATAAAGTCCAGGCGCAAAGGTGAGTTCGGATAAACTTTCAGGCCTTTTAGTACAGCGGGACGGAACTCGGGGCTTAATTGCATGATCTGGCCGGGCGCAGGCAAAACATTACCCTGCGCACCAAGAACCACGGGCACACCGCTCCCGGTGAACATAAAACACAGCAAAGTTATAAATACAATGATCTTGCGCATTTCCGCCTTTATAAAATTGCCAGACCCCAAAACACCGAGGCTCTTTTGCCAAGTATTGAATATATTATGGAGAAAATCAAGGGGGCGGAAAGAAAACGAGAAACAGTTTCTCGCTCCGTCGCTGTGGTCTGTGGTATTAATTTAAATATATAGACGTATGGGGTGTTTGGGGGTGTTTGGGGGTGTTTGGCGTTGTTTGGGGCGTTTGGCGTTGGGGTTGAGACCTGGGTCGCTTTCACATTCGTTGGTAGAGGGGTTGTCAGGCGGCTTGGCCCTGGCCCCTTTAGGGGGGACACGAAGCCCCGCTCATTGCTGTCCGCGGCGGGGCATCATGTCCCCCGGTTGGCATAGCATTGGGCGACGTCAATCAATTGTCGCGTTCTCTTACATTTTAGGCAAAAGCTATATTGATTATATCGTGCCGGCCGATCACTCCTACCAGTTTGCCGTTGGCCATGACCGGAATGGTAATGGCGTCTTTCTTGTGCATCAGCGCCACTGCTTTGGCGGCATTGTCGCTGGCCTCGAGGGTTAACAGTTCGTCCTTGATGAAATTACCCACCGGTTGGCCGCCCACGTCGTGCAAGGCCTGCATTTTCTGACTGCGTTTGGCCAGGGAATCGCCCATCAAATGCAAAAGGTCCCGCATGGTAAAAACCCCGATCAATTTATCGGGTTCATTAACATCCATCACCAGGATCCCGTTAATGCGGATGCGCAATAACAAATGCGCCACATTCCGCACCGTCACATCCGACTTAACCTTGATAGGATGGTCGTTCATGATCTCACTGATCGGCAGGTTCAACATAAGCTCGCCTCCTTCGGATTGATGATCATTCTGACCCCATTAATTATTAGCCCGGCATCCGGCTATCCCCGAGTGGTCAGATTCTTGAAGAAAAACACCACCGCGTCGCGGAAGATCTTCATTATGACCGGCAAACGGGAAATGGTCGGCCGGCCGTACAGCCTTTTCTGCATCCGGGAAGGCACCTCGCAAATAGTGAATTTACGGCGCCGGGCCTTTACCAGCACCTCCACAAAGAAGAAAATGCCGGCATGCTCGATCTTTATACCGCCCTCGGTGAATATCTTGCGGCGATAAGCCTGGATCCAGTTAACGTCCCTTAAATTCAACCCGAACAACAACGGGACCAGCAGGCGATTATAGGAAAAAGACAAGAAAGCCAGTAAAGGCGAATACCCCTCCCGCCGTTCACGGTAGCCGGCAATGATATCAAACCGGCCCATGCCCGGCAAGAAAGGCGCGATGTCCTGCGGCTGAGGCGGATTATCGGCGGGGATCAGGATCACATAATCCAGCACGGCGTGCTCCACTCCGGTACGAAACGCCCGGCCGATCCCCATATTGAACTGATGGTCCACCACTTTTACATTACGATACCGGTTAGCCAACTGCCGGGCCAGCACCAGAGTCCGGTCGCGGCTGGCGTCGTTAACGATCACCACCTCATGGACAATTTTCAAGGCTTGCAAAGATTCCAAAGTCCGCCGCAAAGCCAGCTCCAGGGACTGCTCCTCGTTAAAAACCGGCATTACCACCGACAGTGACGCTCCGGGAGTATCATTTGTCATTCGGCACCCACACGCTCATTTTCCAATCGCCGATCGACGGCGCTTTAAGGACCACCTGGCCCAGCGGACGATAGTACTGGGTCAGCTCGCCCGGCACCAGCGGCGAGTAATCGAAAGCCAGGATAGCCAGGTCGAACTCGCGCCGTTTGATCTTCCCCCGCACTTCGTTTAAATAAACGTAATACCGCATCATGATCCGGGGATCGCCTTTGGAGAATATCTTAACCAGCTCGTTTTCCCGGAACGCGCCCTTCTTGAAATATTCCGATAAACCGTTGTCGTACACCGGCAGGTTATTCTCAACCAGGAGCGGGGCAATAAGAGGCGAGTTAAGAATGTCCTTATGCGACTTGATCAATTCCCTCATATTCAGCCAATTCTGGTCGTTGGCGTCGAACTGAATATTCAAAGGCGCACGGCTGAACGTCCAGCAGTTCCACAACAACATAGGCAGAAAGATCCAAGCCCACGACATATGCCGGCTCAAGGTAACCGCCATGCAGATCAAAAGGAAGGGCGACACCAGATGAAAGTAATACCACAAATAAGCTTCTTCATGCTTACCCAGAAAAAATATCAGCACTAAAGAACAGATGAGGGCGCAATACAGCACAAACGAGAACGGCCGGCGCTCACGCCAGATCTTAAGCAGATCCTGCCGCACCAGAAACACCTGCGCCGCCAAAGCCGCCCCCGAGGCCCAAAGCACCATATTATTCAAATTAATAAATGCCTTTAGCTGTACCACTGAATGCCGCCAGGACATCCAGCCCGGATTGGTATGCAGAAAGAAGCAATTGGCAAAATAACAGTTCCAGACCCGGTCCACGAACAGAATACTCAGAACCCCCAGCACGGCTACGGCCGCGGAAAAAACGCACGCCTTCCTTTTCGACACGAAAAGAAAAAGATACAAAGCCATCATCGGCACGCTTAACAGGCAATACGGTTTGGTGTAATAACCCAGAATACCTAAAGCCGCGCTCAGGAACAAGGTTGGATACGAGAACCCCCGGGACCACGGCACGAACAAAGCGCATAGAAAAATAAAGACCCCCAGCGAGGAAGGGTTCGCCATGGGCGTGGTCGTGCCCGGATACACACACCCGGCGTAAAAGATCACCAGCGCCACCGCGCTCAGCAACCAGTCGGCCCCCCGGCGGCGCATTACCCACAACATCAACCCGCAACAAGCAAAAATGAAGAACGCCGTCACCAGCCGGTGCACCAGCATGGTAACGCCAAACACTTTCGCGAAAGGATAAGCCACAATGGAATAGAAAATACCATAGTCGTTCATGTACTGCGGCTGATTGCCCAGGTCGTAAGGGTTCACCCCGCGCACCAGGCCGGCAGTCGTGGTCATAACCGCCCCTTCCCGATATTCATTCGGAAAAGGATAAACAATGAACCGGTAATGGTAGGCCAGCAATTGCGCCGCAATAACCAGCAACAAAGCCGCGCAAAGCACCTTTACTATCAAGACCGCCTTCTGCAACATGAAGAACCCTCCAGGATTAACCAAGAATATCGCCGGCCTGCAATTTATGCCCGGCCAGGAACTGGCGGGCGTCCATCGGCTTGCCGCCGGCCGGATGCACCCGTTTTATTAACAAAGCCCGGTCGCCAGCCTGCACCGAGAAACCGTCTTTATGTAATTCGATTATCTCACCCGCACGAGCCGCCGCGGCCGGCCCGCCCGCCACGCCGGGCTCAACCGGCACCACCTCCAATATCTTGAGCAAAGCGCCTTTTAAGAACGTATACGCTCCCGGCCAGGGCTGGGTGCCCCGCACCAGGTCATAAATCTTTTCGGCCGGCCATCCCCACTGAATGTGCCCCAGCTCTTTGGGCAGCTTGGGCGCCCGGGTCGCCAGACTGCCGTCCTGTTTTAACAAAGTGAACCTGCCTTCAGGAATAGACGGTAAAACACGCGCCAGCATATCCGCTCCCAGAACCGCCAGCTGTTCACGCAATACCGCCGAATTCATAGCGGCCGACAGCGGATATTTCTCCTGCGCCAGGATATCTCCGCCGTCCATGGCCGTGTCCATCTTTATTAAAGTCACCCCGGTCTCCCGGTCGCCGTTAATTACTGCCCAGTTTACCGGCGCAGCCCCACGATAGCGGGGCAAGAGCGAAGGATGCACATTTACGCAGAAATATTGCGGGAGCTTCAAGACCGCCTCCGGCAAGAACTTGCCGTAAGCCACCACCACAAACACGTCGGCGTTATAACTTCTTAATTGACTGACCACTGCCGGATCTTTAAGGTCAACCGGCTGAATAACCTCAACCGATAACTGCAACGCCAGTGCTTTAGTGGGCGAGTAGACCGTATGTAACCCGCGGCCTTTAGGTTTATCGGGCTGGGTTACCAGCGCGGCGATAGTATGCCCCTCGGCGACCAAACGCTTAAGATTAACCACCGCAAAATCGTCACAACCAAAGAATACAATTCTCATGGGTCGATATTCACTGTTAGAATGGTGTCTTTTTTACCACGGAATTTAAACGCCGCACCGCGCGCCGCTTTCACGACCGCCGCCCGACCGCGCCCCTGCATAACCACACACCAGCGGAACTTGCCGCGCAAAATAGCACTGCGATCCTGCTGGGGCTCCATGACATTTATACCGGGATCCTCCGCACTATCGGCCGGCTCTCCCAGCGCCGCCAGTATCACATCATAAAGCCTTTTGGCTTCCGCGCAAGCAAGTTCGGGGTCGGCGGAACGAATAACCAGGGCGGCCAGCGTGCCAAAAGGCGGCAGGCCGGTCTCTTCCCGCGCCGGCAATTCCTGGGCATAAAACTTTTCATGGCTGTCGTCGGCAATGGCATGCAATTGCGGACTGCGGGATTCCCGGGTCTGTAACAACACCGACTTGCGCGCCATTTGCCGCAAATACTGTACCAAAGCAAAAGCCGCATGCGCCGCGCGATGATCGGCCTTATGGAATTCATAGTCGATATCCAGCGCGGCCGCAAAATCAAAGGTTACCCGCCCGCGAAAACGGAATACCGCCTGGGTGGCCACCAGAATATCCACCAATGGCCGCGCGCCGGAAGACTGTTCGTACCCCGCGGCCCGGGCCTGGGGCAAATATTTCGCCAGCTCCTCCAGCACATAACCCACGCCTTTGGCCGCCGGCACATAAAGCAGGGCTTTACCGCCTTCTTTTAAAACCTTCTCCAGATGCAAACGCAGTCCCGGCGAAAGCAAACTGCCTTTCTTCATCTTGAAATTCGAAATATCCAAAAACCGTACCCCCGGCAAAGGCTCGACCGCCTTCTCGAAAGCCACCCCGCCCGCCACCACCTGGCGCCACAGCTCAACCGAGGGGGCCGAAGAAATACAAACCACCGCCGCTTTTTCCTGCTCCGCCCGCAGGAAAGCCGCCTCCCGGGCATGATAGAACGGGGTCTGGTCGTTCTTGTAGAACCGACTTTCCTCGTCGACAATAACGATCAGCCCCAAAGACTGCACCGGCGCAAAGACCGCCGAAAGAAAACCCACCGCCAGTTTTACCTCGCCGGAACGCACTCTTAGCCAGCGCGCGTATTCGTCCTTGCCGGCATCCTGGCGCAACAGCACCCGGTTCTCCACGGCCGCCAACGGCCCCAGATGCGGCAGCACTTCCTCCAGGTACGAACTTTCCGGCACCAGGACCAGCACGCCCCGCCCGGCCGCCAGCTCGGCGCGCATTATTGGCAGAAGGATCTCCCAGCGTTTTTCAAAGAGGGGATCGAATATAAGACGGTGCACCGCTTCCGGCTTGGCCACTTCCGTTGCGGCCGGCCAGCCGGCAGCCGGTTTCTTTCTGTCGCCCGCCTTGCGTAAATACGCCGGCAAAGCCAGGAACAATGCTTCACCGAAAGAACAGGCATTATGCTCCGCGAAATTCCGGGCAAAAGCCAGCATGGCGGCCGAGAACACCGGAACTGCGTCGAGTATCTTAATGATCGTTATAAGGTCCTTATAACCGGAATGTTCCGCCAGGCCCACCACCACTCCCACGCACTTCTTGCGGGCAAAGACCACCTGCACCCGGCACCCCACCGCCACCTGGCCAGACAAATGCCCGGGGATCAAATAATCAAAATGATTGTCAACCGGGACTGGGAATACAACGTGAGCGATCGGCATAATTATTCGCGGCCTGTAATGTATAGTGATGCATCGGAAAAGCCTGTTGGGTCGCGGATGAGCCTTTCCGCCGCGTTCATAGAATTTAGAACGTCGCTCCGGATAAACCAACCGTCATTTTAACATTCAACGGGGATTGAGTCGGATGGCAATAGTTGTAGAAGATCCTACGCGTTAGCCATATCCTCCGCGCCATTCTAAATTCATGAACGCTCATGAAAACACAGTGGCGGGGCTCATATGCGACCCAACAGGCTTTTCCGCTGCCTCTTTGCACGTTATCCAGCGAACAGTGTACGCTTTGTTTCAGCGAATAATTCCCTGACCATGCACGCCACTGAACATTCTACAAATGCTTGATTATCTGGGCCACGGAATTCGGGCGCGCCAGGGCCCTAGACGCCGCGCGCGCGGCGGCCAGTTTGGCGGGATCGGCCGCAAAAGCTTTAATAGCGGCGGCTATGTCCGGCAGAGGCTGGTCGCTCAAACCCACACCATGCCGGGCCAGCACCCGCACATTACCCGCTTCCTGGCCGGGAATCGCGCTAAAGAAGATCAACGGCAAACTGTTCGCCAGCGCCTCGGTGATAGACAACCCGCCGGGCTTGGTGAGCATCACGTCCGCCACCGCCATCAGCTCTTCCATATTATCCACGAACCCGTACACCTTGTGCAACGGGTTCACTTTCGCTTTCAGCCGGGCGAACAAGGCTTTATTATTCCCGGTAATAATTATCAATTGCTGGTCCTTAAGCAGATCGGCCAGCTCTTCGATGGGCCCAAAGCCGAAAGAACTGGTGGATAACAACACCGTAAAAGTATCCGCCTGCAAACCCAGCTTCGCCGCCACTGCGGCCCGGTCGCGCGTCACGGTAAATTTCTCGTCCAGCGGAATACCGGTAACGGCTATACGGTCCTCGGGCACGCCCAGCGCGGCCAGGCGGCTTTTGGTATATTCACCCGCCACCAGATACAGGTCCACTCCGCGGGAAAACCAGATCTTGTGCACATCGTAATCGGTAACGATCGTAACCAGCCGGGTATTCGGCAATTGCCCCGTGGCGCGCAGTTCGCCGACCACCTCGGTAGACAGGAAATGCGCGGTAACTATGGTGTCATACCCGCCTTCTTTAACCATCTTAACCAGCGGAAAAGAATTCAGCCCGTTATAGACCCGGCGCACGCCCTGAAAAACCGGCTGGAACCAGACCTGGTCGGTAAGCTCAAAAAAGGTCGCCCATAATTTGGGCAATTTACCTACCATGAACTCGTAACCGGCCGGATAGGCTTTCTTGAAGAAGGGATTGGTATGCTCCAGGGCGTCGGCAATAGCCGCATTGGCAAAACCGCGCGCTTTTAAACCGTTAAAGACCGCTTCAGCGGCCTTGCGGTGCCCGGCGCCCGCGTTCGCGTGCAGGATGAGAATCTTGTTCAAGGATGAACTGGACGGCGTCATAAAGGTCCTCCGCTACATGGTCAGGACGGACATCCCAACGGTTCATATACTCCTGGTCTTCGCGGCCCGAGAGGGTAAAGATAGTGCGGCACCCGGCATTCTTGCCGGTCTTGATATCGCCTTCGGTATCGCCCACGAACCAGGCATGACGGGCGGCGTCGATAGGCTTGTCGATCGACTTTAAAGCCTTGATAATATTGCCTATGCGCGGCTTGCGGCAATGACAACCGGCAGAAGATTTGCAGGTGCAGTAGAAAACATCGTCGATCCGGCCGCCGGCCGCCTGCACGCCTTTAAGCATGCGCGCGGTGATCTTGTTAAGTTTATCCTGGGAGAAAACGCCCTTGCCCACCCCCGCCTGGTTAGAAATAACAAAAACATGATACCCGGCTTCCGACAACAGCTTGATGGCCTTAAGCGTGCGCGGCAGGAAATGGAAAGAACTCACCCGGGTAACATACAAACCATTGCCCGGAAATTCGTTGATAACGCCGTCACGGTCGAGAAAAACCACCTTCATGCTTTTTTACCGCCCTTGATACCTTGTGTGATCTCGTAATATTTGATGTAGCTCATGAACTGGTAAAGCGAAGCAAAATATGCGATCACGAAACCCATGAACCCGCCCTTCCAGCCGGACTTGCCAACATACGAACGAAAGAACCGGTCCACTCCCCGGTACAGCCCTTTGATCAGCGGCATACTGCGCCGGTCGGTAACCCATTTCTCGGCTTCCAGCGTGGTCTGGCGATTAAGGCTGGCCAGAAAGTGCGCCAGGTCGGGATAACCGTAATGAATAATGTCCCCGGTCAGTACCCCGCAGGTACCCTCGTGAAAAACCCGCGGATGCACCGGCACTTCTTCATATCTGAATTTGCTTTTACGCACCAGGCGGGTCTTGGGGCCCGGATACCAGCCGGAATGATTTACCCAATAGGTGCCGATATAAGTACGGAACGGAATGGCAAAAGCCACGTGCGTGGTAGCAGGCAGGACCGCGCTGACCTCTTTTTGCAATTCGGGCGTGACCCGCTCGTCAGCGTCGAGATACAACACCCATTCGTTCTTGGCCTGTGCCGCCGCCCAGTTGCGATGGATGCCTTCGTTATCCATCTGGCGATGATAAACGGCCGAAGTATACTTTAGCGCTATCTCGACCGTGCGGTCAGTGGAACGGTCGTCCACTACCACTATCTCATCCGCCCAGCCCTTCACGCTGGCCAGGCAGGCGTCCATATTATCTTCTTCATTGCGGGCAATAATTACTACCGAAATATTCATAGGATCCATTCTTCGCGATTTATAAAAGTTGCCACCAACTGGATACGGCCCGTCCTACAGCGCCTTCTGCAAGGCGTTAACCACTTCCTTCACCTGATCCGCGGTCATATGCGGGAACATTGGTAAAGAAAGGATCTCGGAGGCGATCTTCTCGGAGACCGGAAAATCCCCGGCCTTATACCCGGCGTCAATGTAGGCTTCCTGCAAATGAATCGGGATCGGATAATGGATCAACGACGGGATGCCCTGGGCCTTAAGGCTCTCCATGACCTTCTCGCGACTCTTGACCCGGATAGCGTAAGTTTGATAAACATGGTCACGATCGGCCACTGTTTGCGGCACAGCCACCCCGATCTTGCCCAGCTCCACGGCATAAACGGCGGCAACCTGCTGACGCATTTTGTTCCATTCATCCAAATGCTTAAGCTTGGCCGATAACACGATCGCCTGCATAGTATCCAGACGGGAATTAAAGCCCTTCATCTTGTGCGAATAACGGTCGGTCCGGCCGTAATCACGCAGCATTTCCACCATATACTTGATCTTCTCGTCGTTAGTTATCACCGCGCCGCCGTCGCCCCAGGCCCCCAGGCCTTTGGTGGGATAAAAACTAAAACAACCCGCCCGCCCGACCGCGCCGCTGCGTACACCCTTATACCGCGCTCCGTGCGCCTGGCAGGCATCCTCGATCACCGCTATGCCGTGCTTGTCGGCAATAGCCATGATCCCGGCCATATCAGCCATCTGGCCGTATAAATGCACCGGTATTATGGCTTTGGTTTTATTGGTAATAACTTTAGCCAGTTTGGCGGGATCGATATTATAAGTTACCTCTTCCACATCCACAAACTTGACCGCCGCGCCGGTGTAAGACACACACAAAGCGGTGGCAATAAAGGTATGCGTGGGCAGGATAACTTCGTCGCCCGGGCCAATATCCAGCGCGGACAGGGCCAAATACAGCGCGTCGGTGCCGGAATTAACCCCCAAAGCATATTTGACCCCGCAATAGCTGGCAAATTCGGCCTCGAAAGCCTTGACCTGCGGGCCCATTATAAAAGCTGACTTTGCGATAACTGCCGCCCAGCCAGCATCGACCTCCGGCTGGATAGCCGTATTCTGTTTTGCGAAATCAATAAATTGCACACTCATAATAACCTCGTAATGTTATTGAACACTTCATCGGCGGAAAGGCTCTTTAAACAGGACTGATGCCCGCAATCGGACATCCGGAAATTCCGGTAACACGGCTGGCAAGCCAGCCCTTTTTGAATAACTATATGCCCCTCGGCCGGATAAGGCCCGTAAACTTTGGGGTCCACCGGGCCAAAGATCGACGCTGTAACCGCGCCCGCCGCTACCGCCACATGCAAAGGACCGCCATCATTGGCCACCACCAGCCGCGCGGCCTGCATTAAAGCCGCGGCCTGCAGGACATTCATTTCCCCGGCCGCTACAACCACCCGCTGCCGCATGGCTTGGGCCACTTCCGTACAAAGAGCCACCTCATTTTTATCACCAACAAGTATAATCGGGCAAGCTCTCTTTTCAATCATTTTGTCCGCTAATTTGGCAAAATTCACGGCGGGCCAACGCTTGAGGCCGGCGCCCTTCCCCCAACTGGCCCCGCCGCCGGGATGAATAACAATGAACTCTTTAGCGCTCAACTTATATCTGAGCATGAATTCCCGCGCCCAGGCCTGGTCCGCCGGAGAAGGAAAGATCGCCATTTTCCCGCGATGATCTTGATCCAGCAAAGCCAGGTAATATTCCGCCGCGTGGCGCCCCTCGTAACCAGGCAAAGGCACTTTATGCGTCAACCAGCGGCCCCGGCCTTTAAAATCATAACCGATACGGCGCGGTATTCCCGCCAGAGCCAGCGCCAGGGCCAAAGGAGAACCCAGCGAAAGATCGTAGGCAGTATCGAACCCACCGGCGCGCAGATCGCGGACCAGGTTTAACCATTTATTCACAAAGGCGAGCGGAGATCTTTTATAGACCGCCACGAACTCGTCCCGTTCATAACTGAATACTTTATCCAGGCGGGGATCGTTCCCGAGGATCGGCGCCGTGCGGGCATTGCCGATATAACTTATGGATACCGACGGGAAACTGGCTTTCAGCGCGCCCACCAGCGGCATGGAGAAAAGCATATCCCCGATGCCAAAAGGATTAACAATAAGGACACGCCGGGGCTCAAACATGCTATTCTTTCACGATACCCTGATAAACCGCCAGGGTTTCCTGCGCCATGCGTTCCCAGCTGAATTCTTTCACCCGGGTCACGCCTTTCTCCACGTAAAGGTCATGCTCTACCTGGTTCTCCAGCAAACGACGCAAAGACTCGGCCAGACTGCCGATGTCGTACATATCCACCATAATAGCCGCCTCACCCGCTATCTCGGGAAAAGCTCCGCGATCGGAAGCGATCACCGGAACCCCGGCCGCAAAACACTCGGTCAGGGCAAAAGACATTCCGGAATACATGGACGAAACAATAGCCGCGCCGGCATTACGCAATAAAGCATAAAAAGAACGGTCCGAAATAAACCCGGTCAGAATAACCTTGTCCTTGATACCCAGCATCTCCATCTTGCGCACCGCCCGGGCATAGGCGCCCTCGTAATTCACACTGCCGGTCACCACCAGCTTTACGTCGCCGGCAGCATGCCGGAGGTACTGGGCAAAACCTTCCAGCACAAAGTTCAGGTTGTGGCGCTTGTCGCTCAAGCCCGAGGCGTTGATAATGTAGTCCTGGCCCGCCAAACCGTACTGCCCAACCACGGCTTCCGCCTCGCCCTGGGAAAGCGAAAACAGCTCGTCCGACCCGGCTCCCGGGAACGTTACCGCAATGCTTTCCCCCGAAACACGGCAAAAACGCATGAGGTCCCGGCGGGTCGTTTCCGAAAGAGTAATAGTGCGGGCGGCAAGCCGGCTCCAGGCCAGGTGCCGGAACTGATAGCCTTTTTTCTCCCACCAGCCCGGAAAAGAACCGGCCATGATCCAGTCGCCCAAACCCATAACGGTCACCACGGTCGGGCATCCGGGATGGAACAAAGCCGCCCCGTCCTGGCATGGCGAATGGAACACGTCAATACGGTGCTTTTTCAGCAAGGCCGGAATATACTTCCCCGGCCAGCCCTTGCGCGCCTCGCGCGGCAAGTCGAGTGTTACGCGGGTCACCTGAGGGAAATGGATGTAATGATCGTAATCCACACAAACCTTGTCGGCCGAGAACAAGAATATCTCCAGCCGGGGATTACACTTTACCAGCCCGCGAACCAGCTGTCCCAGATAATACGCCCCGGCACTTTTCTCTTTGGTTAACACGTTCGCGTCGAATCCAATGCGCATTAAAAACCCCTCTTAGTTAATAATTCCATGAATAACATTAACTCCATCTACATAAATCTTGTCTAACTATCCCGGAGTGCGCTCCGAATTGGTCTGACTATTTCGGAGTATGCTACGAAAAAGTTTGGCTCTCAAACATTGTAATTTGCCCGAACAAACTCCAATCTACACTGTTTAATGGAATTGCCAACTCCAAATAACACACACGCCTAAACAATTTCTCCAAGCCACAACCGGGCAAGGAAATCCCGCCAGGGCATTATTCGAATATCACCCGCCACCCGTGATTCCCGCTCATTACTGACCACGATCGCCTTCTGCGGCTTATATTCATCAATAAAAGCCTTTAAGCCCGTTAACTCCGCCCCGTCCACTCTGGCGGCGCCTTTAACCTCTATTGCCACCTGGCCATCATTCAGGATAAAATCAACCTCGATGCCCGACTTGGTCCGCCAGTAATTTATCTCGAAGTCCCGCTCTTTATAACTCCGATACGCATTTAACTCCATAAAGATCAGGTTTTCCAAAGCCCGGCCAAAGAATTCTCCTCGCTCCTCGAGGACCGGACGCCGGGCAATAGCCGCCGCCACGCCCACATCGAAGAAATAGAATTTGGGGGCTTTAAGGATAACGCTCCGGCTCTGGCGCTTCTTATACGGTTCAACAAAAGACCCCAGCAACATATCCACCAGGATCTGATAATATTCTTTTACCGTCTTGGAGCCCACTCCGCAATCCCGGGAGATGTTGGAATAATTAACGATCTCGCCCAGGGAATACGACATGGCATCGAAAAAGCGCGAGAACGCCGGAATACTCCGCACGATACCCTCTTCAAAAACTTCTTCCTTAAGATAATCCTGCACATACGCCCGGATCGACCGCGCGGCATTGTCCTGCAAATAATGAGACGGCAAAAGACCGTGGTTAAGCACCCTTTTAAGGTCGAAATGTTCCAGTTCAGCCGAAACCAGCGGGAATAATTCAAACCGCCAGGCCCGGCCGCCCAAAAGATTGGCCTGACCGCGCTTTAACTTGCGGGCGCTGGAACCACACATAACGAACTGCAGGCCCTTGTTCTCGATCATCCAATGCACTTCATCCAGCAGTTCGGGGACCTTCTGCACTTCATCCAGAATAATGGGAAACTTCAAAAGCGCCGGGTCTTTGGCCAGGATCCGCTCACGCAATACCGAAGGATTCTTGACTACTTCCAAATAAAGATCTTTCTGCAACAGATCATAGACCAGGCTGTCCGGAAAGGCCTGCTTCAGGAATGTAGACTTTCCCGTCTTGCGCGGCCCCCACAAAAATGCAGATTGCCTGGGAGGAAGCTTGATCTTAAGCGTGCGAACGATGTTTTCCATATGTACCTCGCTACGAATTAGTCTGACCAATTCGGAGTGTACTACGAAAAAGTTTGGCTGTCAACTGCGGTAATTAACCCGGGCAAAATTAAATTTACATTGCCTTATGGAATAGCCGGCGCTTTTTTGATGCTTTCTACGATCAGGTGTCGGCCCAGCAACATGTCCGGGGACAATAATATCGTGCTCATCCGCACATAATCCACTCCGCCCTTCGCCCGGCCCCGGGTCACCTTGGTCAAACTCTGGATCAGGATCATCGGCATAACCAGTAACAAAGGGAACAACAATGCCATTTTTCTCTTGTCGGCCAGGACCCGCCCGGCCTCCAGGCCGTTACGGGCCAGCAAATATTCCAGGTCCTGATACCGCCAGGGAATAACGTGCATATTCTGGATCGCCACCGGAAAACATTTGGCGTAATCCAGCGTGGGTTCGCGGAAGAAATCAAAACTGCCTTCAAACAAAAACCTTAACCTTGAGCTGATATTAAGAATGTTCGGCGTCGACAAGACCAGCCGGCCGCCGGGTTTCAGAATGCGGCTGATCTCGCCGATCACGAAGCCGGGATTATACACATGCTCGATGACTTCCATCAATATCACACAGTCAAAGGTCTGATCATCATAAGGCAGGCGGCTGTCCAGATTGCCCTGCCGGAAGGGGATCACATTATGGAACTCGAACCGGTCGGAATCCATATCGCACGCTTCAACCGGAAAACCGCGGTCGGCTATCATTTTACCAGTCCGGCCATTCCCGCATCCCAGGTCGAGGACCTTGCCCTGCGGCCCGGAGACCACCACCGCCACCACTTGCTCCAGCAGATAATTTCGTTTTTCGGATGCCATGTTTCCTTTCTATTAGACTGCTACAACCAGTTATTTTTTGATAATTTCGAACCACAACGTTTCAGCCGGGAACAGGTATGTCCAGAAACGCTCGTAAGCCTCCACAAAACGATTCGCCAGGAACTTGACACCGATCGCCCGGTATACTTTGTAGAACTTAAGCTCTTTCTTTACTGTTTCGTGCGGCAGCTTGTTCAAAAGGCCATTAAGCATGAACCAGGAGAAATACCGGCGATGCGTCACATCGGCGTAAGCAATATAAGAAGAAAAATGCGGCACCTCAAGGACAACTCTTCCGCCGGGCTTGCATACCCGGAAGATCTCGCCGACCAAATGGATAACGTCATCCGGGCGCTCCAGATGCTCGAGCAAATGCTTGCAATAGATCAAGTCATATTCCTTATCTTCGATCGGCAACCGCTTGGTCAGGTCGCAAAGTATATCCGCGTCTGAATTCGGGTCGATATCCAGCCCCACCGCACCCTGAACCTTGTTCTTGGAACAACCCACATCCAGAATTTTCATATGCCCCCTGTTATTAAACCCTTTATACATGCTTCCTGTATTCTTTCAAGAAAGCGACCATGATCCGAGCTATATGTTTTGCCGCCTGACCATCACCAAAAACAGACGACCGCCGGCATCTACGGGCATACCGGCCCTTATCCGCCAATACCGCCGCAATACGTTTGTACAATGGCTCACGAGAACAAGGTACCAGCTCCCCCACGCCGCTTTTGATGACCTCCGGACGTTCAGTCGTTTCACGAAACACCAAAACCGGCTTGCCCAACGATGCGGCCTCTTCCTGGATACCGCCGGAATCAGTTACCACCAAATAGGCCTTATTAAGCAAATATACAAATTCATCATACCGTACCGGATCCAGTAAAGAAATATTCTCAATACCCGCCAGTTCGCCCATGACAGTTTTCCTGACCTGCGGATGAGGATGCACCGGCCATAATATAACCACCTCGGGATTATCCCTGACCAGGCACTTTAACGCGGCACACAATTCCATCATAGGCTCACCCCAGTTCTCACGACGATGTGCCGTAACCAGCACCACGTAACGAGCCTTTTTAGGCCACAAGGACTTGGCACGCAACTCCCGGCCAGCCGATCCGCGCAGCCTCTTGAGCATCAACTCGAGCGCATCCACAACCGTGTTTCCCACCACATGAATTGCATCGCCCTTAATCCCTTCCCGCAATAAATGCCGGCGGGATGTTTCAGTAGGCGCAAAATGAAGGTCCCCCACTACAGAAATTACCCGACGATTAATCTCCTCGGGAAACGGGTTCCTTTTATCAAAAGTCCGCAAACCGGCCTCCACATGAGCCACCGGGACTTTTTGGTAAAACGCCGCCAAAGCGGCCGTTAAAGCAGTAGTAGTATCCCCCTGCACCACCACCATATCCGGCCGGCACTTGCCAATCACCAGGCTGAACCGCTCCAGGATCGTGTTCTGAACATAAATGATCGTCTGATCATGCCGCATCACATCCAGATCAAAATCACTCTTAATATTAAAGAGCTCCAGCACCTCATCAACCATCTGCCGATGCTGGGCAGTATTGCAAACCAGGACCTGACAGGAACGTTCCCGGCGCAAAGCGTAAACCAGCGGCGCCATCTTGATAGCCTCCGGCCGGGTGCCTATCGCCAACAAGATCCGGGATCTATTTCTTGTGCGCACAAAGGCTCCTGTACATAGCGTATGTTCTTTGGGCATTATTCTTCCAGGAAAACAAACAAGCTCGTGCCGCGCCCTTCTTCCGCAAACTCTCTTTGAAATCTGGCTGTTCAAGAAATTGTATCAACCCGCCAGCCAGGGCCCGAAAATCAAAAGGATCCACCAGCAAGGCGGCTCCACCCGTCACTTCGGGAATACAGGAATTATTAGCCGCTAGAACCGGAGCTCCGCAAGCAAAAGCCTCCACCAAAGGCAAACCAAAACCCTCATAAAACGACGGATAAACCAGGGCCTCGCATAAATTCAACAAAACCGCCAACTCCTCCCGCGGAACATGCCCCAAAAACAGGACCTTCTCCCTGACCGCCGCCCCCAAACCGGCAAAAAGTCTTTCTTCAGCCTCTGACCGATCGGCTAAGAACTCACCAACCACAACCAGTGGAATATCACAGCCGGGCCTTTGTTCGCAAAATGAATTGAACCCCTTAATGATCATCGGCATATTCTTGCGTTCTTCCATGATCCTCGACGGCACCGCCAGGAAGAACTTCCGGCCTGCCAACCCATATTTCCGGCTCACCAGAGAAAGGCGCTGGTCTTCTGTGATCCGTGTGAACATACGATCAACACCCAGGTAAACAACCTCCATCGCCGGCAAAGGAACGCCGGCATGCTGATGGATATACTGCCGCATATATTCCGAGGTAACAATGATCTTCCGCGCGATTCGGCGCTCAATCTCAAAGATCAAACGATAAAACAATCTTTTCTTCGGATTCCCGATCATATCAACGGTCACATAAGGCGGCCGCTGGAATGGAGTAATGCTATGCAACGTCAAAAGGCTAGGACAGTGCGCAAAGAACGGGATGCCGGCGTCCCAAATAGCGTGATAAAGATCAATACGACATTCTTTTAGTTTCGAAGCCAAAAGCCAATTAGCCCAGTAACGCCGCTTTGAGAAGCCAAAAACAACCTGTTCGAGGCCCTGGATCGCCGAAGCATAATCGGCCAGAAGCGGCCGGTCACTAAAGAGCACCAGATCAAGCTCGGCAATAGAACGGAGTTCCTCAAGCAAGCCGACCAAATAAGCCGCAATACCAGAACGGGGATAAGCTAGAATTCGCGCATCTATACCAACCCTCATCTACTCTCCATTAGTTGCCCAATTTCGGTTTATACTTCCTGATCTTTTCACCTCGCAACCCTAAGCGCAATAACAAATCTTTAACAAAGATCTCCACCTCTTTGGTGGCAAACTTGTGATACCGAAACATGTTGAGCACAAAAAACCGCGACAGTTTTCTTCGTGCATTGATCGCCTCAACGAAAATATTCAACCTGAGCCTGGAATTCTCCGAGGTGTCAACCTTCCAGTTATAATCCGTCAACCAGAAATCATCGTTGATAAACCCTTTTTTCACTGCTTGACGGTAAACCTCGGTCCCCGGGAAAAGCATCAAACCATTCGCCACGCCAATTGCTCCCGGCTTGGCCCGAACAAGAAAATCTATCGTCTCATTAATAGTCTCCCAGCTCTCTCCCGGGCTTCCGGCAATAATCAAAGCGACACTCCTGATGCCGAACTCATTGACCAGCCGGATTGCCTCCAGAGATTGCTCGATCTTTATGGGCTTGTGCATGGTTTTCAGAAGACGCGCTGAAGCTGTCTCGATCCCGAAACAAATTGAATAACAACCCGCATCTTTTAAAGCCCGCAGGATCTCATAATCCACACAATCAGTGCGGGTAACACAACAAAAATATATCTTTAATCCTCGTTCCAATATTATCCGGCATAATTCCAATGCGGCTTTTTTATTAACAGAGAAACAATCATCATTGAACTGAAAACATTTGATTCCGTAATTTCGATACAAATATTCGATCTCATCAACCGTGTTTTTAGGCGACCGATACTTCCACTCCTTCCACATCTGATAATTGGAGCAAAAACTGCACCGTCCGATACAACCGCGGGAGAATGTAATATTAGCGCCGATCTCTTTACTTAAATCTATGCCATCAACAACAACCTCACTATTAGTAGTATAACGCCTGGGCTCGATCAGATTCCAAGCCGGCATAGGCAAATCGTCCAAATTAACACACTGCTTACGTCGAGCATTAAGAATGACCTCCTGATCCCTGCGAAACCCCAGGCCCAATATATCAACCAGTGGCACCCCCTGACAAAGCTCCAGGATTAAAGCCTCTCCTTCACCGGAACAAACCAGGTCGACCTCAGGATAATGTTCCAGTATCTGCCGCGGCATAAGGGTTGGATGGTGCCCGCCCAGTATTGTTTTAATTCTGACATCGCAACTCTTGACCATACGGGCGATCTTGAATGCCTGAACACGCGCATAAGTAGGACAAGCAATCCCCACCAGATCAGGATGAAAATCATTAAGAGCGCTAACCACTGAATCCCATCCGTCCAGGCAGGCATCCAGAATCCGCACCGCAACTCCAGCTTTCTGCAAGACTCCGGCAATATACATCAAGCCCATGGGAGCGGCCGTCGAACGCCCCTGACTGCTCTCAGGGGGATTTATTAACAAAACTTTATTAAACATAAACAATTTCTCCCAACGTTACGGAACCAGCTTTCCCTGCCGCTTAGCCTGTTCCCAGACCTTCAGCATGCGGATTTGCGGCCCAATAGTATTCATTATCGACAAGATAAACCCGGAAAAACCATCCTTGAACCCTTTATGTTTAACATAATGTTTCCAAAACCGCTTTAGCGACCTCCAGGTGAGTTCATAACGGATCATCCGCTCACTTACCGATGGTACCGAATCACAATACCTGCGCGCTTCGATCTCTGTATAGCGCAAAGTTTTAACAAAGATATGATCCATACTTTTAGCAATATCATTCCATATCTCCACGTTAACAGACATCACTTTGCCCTCAATACCCAGCCGTTCATGAACATCGCCGGTAAAAGAACAACGCGACCGGCGGTACAACCTTGTATATCGGCAATTACCAGTACTGTAATAAAGCGGCTGACCAAACATCACATTGACAATCCTGACCGACAGCGCGTCAGAATCCACCTCATTCGCAAACAAGCGCCGGATCTCTTCCAAGGACTTATCCGGTATAACCTCATCCGCGTCGATCATCAAGATCCAGTCATTCCTTGCCAGTGCGGCACCCGCGTTGCGCTGGGCACCAAAAGCGTCATTCAGAGCGCGAATTACCACCTTACACCCTAACCCGCGAGCTACCTCAGCCGTGCGGTCGGTGGAATGATCATCCACGACAATAATCTCATCCGCCACAGCCCGGGCCGAGGCAATGGCTTTAACCACTCGCTCTTCTTCATCTTTAACAATAATAACAGCCGTGATCAATGGCATTTGAAAAACCCTCCCGGTTATCCAAGCTCCTTTTAAAACCTTAATGCCAGCAGGATCCCCAGCGACGGAGTATATTGAGTGACTATCTCAACCTTAAACCCCGCCGACCGTAACTTGTCCAGCAAAGGCCCGGGATCCCGATGATATTCCAGACCGATCACCTGGATCTTTTGCAAGTCCTCAACTGCCAGGCTGGCAAATATATCGAACTCCGCACCTTCACAATCCATTTTAAGGACGTCGATCTTGCCAAGCCGGGCAATAACGCTTTTCATTGAAACCAGCTTTACCCGGATATCCTGGCCATGCCTGGCTTCCTTAGAACCAAAGCCGGCAGTCGGCCCCAGGGCGCTGTCGTTCCGCATACACATCTCGCCATCCGTACCGCCAATGCCACAATCATAAAGCCGCACTTTGGCGTTTAAACCATTCAACTCAATGTTCCGCCGCGCCACATCATGCAATACCGGGTGGATCTCATAGGCCTCAATTAACGCCGCGCCTTTACTCGCAAAAAGGACCGCAGTATCCCCAATATTAGCCCCCACATCCACCACCACCTTGCCTGGCAAATATGGATAAAGAAAACCATACTCATCTTCTTCACATACCACCTTAACCGTCGCCAGATCAGAAGGATTAGCCCTACGCACAAAAAAGGGATTGCTGTTCGGCGAAGCCCTTACCAGAAAGAATCTTTTGTCCGTGGTGTTCTCCAGGATCATTTTGTTATCCAAAGCGAACCGCAATGAAGCGATACAAGAAAGATCGAATTTCTCCCGGCGCCGCTCCCCCTTAGCCGAAACGATCACCATCTCCTTCTTTGCGGCATAATATTCAAACTCGGAAGCAACGATCAGTTTCAACAACTGTTTCACTGGCTCCCATTGCGACAGCAGTTCATCTTTACTGAACTCCAGCTTAAGCTGATCCGGACTGGTACGAAAAGACAAGCCAGCCTTTTGCATCAAGCCATACTTCAACAAGTAATATGCCCAGCTGTTATTTAACACCTGTAACGGCAACGGGATCTTCATACAAGCATGAACCTTTCAAAAGTTTCACGTGGTAAACTACTACATTGTGCCAACAAACTCGCGAGTTTTCTCATCCAACCAGCAAATAAGTCACCTCACAATATTTGCCCGCAAACCTCATCCACCGTTATGTCCGCCAGCCGCGGTTTCTGGATAACCTTATGATCCCGGCCCCAGGGGCCCCAGCGTTCGGGGTTCTTGCCGGGCATATCGTTACGGAATAGCGCCACCACCGGCGTGCCCACGCAGGCAGCCAAATGCACCGGACCGCTGTCGCAGGACAGCAGCACCGCACATTGCTTAAGCACCGCGGCGGCTTCGAGCAAAGTTGTCCGGCCCCGCAGGTCAATTACCCCAGGCAGTGCCGCCAGCGTAAATTTCTTGTGCCAGGCTTCTTCCCGGCCGATTATCACCACTTTGCACGAATTGTCCGCCGCCAGCCGGCTGACTACCTGCGCAAAATTATCCAGCGGCCACTGCTTGACCGGATCACTGGTCCAGGGATGCACGGCCACGTAACGCACCGGCTTACCGGCCACATCCAGCGGATCCAACCCCCATTTTCTAATAACATGCTCTTGTAAATCTTCAGGGATATTCAAAGCCAAAGAACAATCCACTGTGGAACAGCCCAATACTGCGGCCAGGTCCAGGTTATTTTCCACTTCGTGCTTTCGGCCCAGGCCTTTTACATCTTTTAATTTGCGCGTCAGGAAGAACGAATGCTTACGGTCATAACCCACCCGCACCGGGATGCCGGACCAAAAAAGCATTTGATGCGCCCACGCCGTGGGATTAAGCACCATGGCCGCATCGTATTTCTCCCGGCGCATGGTAGCGACCGCCAGCATACGTTCAAAGAAAGACCCGCCTTCGACCGGCAGGACCAAAACCTTATCTACACCGGGCACGGCACGCGCAAGTTCGGCAACTCCCGGAGCCACGGCAATATGCAACTCCGCCGCCGGATAGGTGTCTTTCACCGCCCGGAACGCGGGAATATTCAGCAGGAACTCACCGAAACGGTCGTTTCTGATAAGAAGGATCTTGCGCATGGGTGCCGTTTGATTAAAAACCCCGAACATTCAGGCCGATCACTGGTTAAAATGGTAACTCGCCAATCTGGCGTACAGCTCGGATGTGTTCAGCAGGTCATCGTGAATACCCTTTTGCATGATACGGCCGTTCTCCATTACCAGAATGCAATCAGCATGGCGGATGGTAGACAGGCGATGCGCTATCACAATTACCGTGCGGTCTTTCATCAGATTGTCCAGCGCCTGCTGGACCATATGTTCGCTCTGCGGGTCAAGCGCCGAGGTGGCTTCGTCCAGCAGCAGGATCCGCGGATCCTTAAGGATCGCCCGCGCTATGCACAAACGCTGTTTTTGCCCGCCGGAAAGCTTCATGCCCCGGTCGCCGACTATAGTATCCAGCCCCTCGGGCATGCGTTCAATGAACTCCAGAGCCATGGCCTGGCGGGCGGCTTCCAGCACTTCTTCGTCGGTAGCATCCAGCTTGCCGTAACGCAGGTTCTCGCGGATGGACTCGTTAAAAAGGATCATGTCCTGGGTAACCAGCCCTACATGACTGCGCAAGGAAGACACCGTGACTTCGCGGATATTCTGCCCGTCAAAACTTACCACCCCCGAATCCACGTCGTAGAAACGCAGTATCAGGTTCATGATAGTGGTCTTGCCGCAACCCGTGGGGCCCACCAGCGCGGTCATTTTGCCGATCTCGAAATTATGAGTGAAATTCTTGATCACCAGGCCGGCCTGGTCTTTATCGTAACGGAAAGAGACATCCGCAAACCGAATAGCATTACCCGGAGCCGCGCATTCTTTGGCCCCCGGCGCGTCGGTGATAAGAGTCTTCCAGTCCAGGAAATCGTATACCCGTTTTGACGATGCCAGGGCCTGCTGGTTAATGCTGTAAACTTCGGCCAGTTTCTTGATGGGCCGTTGAATACTTATAAGCGAACTGATAAAAAGCGCAAACACACCAAAAGACATCTTGCCCGCCAGCACCGCCTGCCCGCCGATAAGAAAGACCACCATTATCGCCAGCGCTGCCAGGAACTCGGTAATGGGCGACAAAACCAGGCTGCGGCGAATACCCTTGATGATCGCCCGGTAAAACTTCTTGTTCAAAACATCGAACCGTTCTATCTCATGTTTCTCGCGCGAGAAAGCCTTAACAATGGAAACTCCCTGGTTGGTCTCGGCCAGAATGGAATTAAGGTCGGCCATGGATTCCTGGGACTGAATGGACTGCTTCTTGATGGTCTTGCCGATCACATGAATGAACCAGGCATTCGCCGGGAACACCACCAGGATGATAAGCACCATCTTCCAGCTGATGGTCAGCGCGATGACCGCAAACATCACCGCCAAGATAGACTGATAGAAAATATCGGTGAGCCCGAACGAGATCGCATGGCCAATAAACCCGGCGTCGTTGGTAATACGGCTCATCAGCTCGCCCTGGCGTTTCTGGCTGTAAAAGTCCAGTGAAAGGTCCTGGTACTTACGGAAGAGGTCGCCGCGCACATCGGTTACCGAGCGCTGGGCAAGAGTGTTCATGAACAAACCACGCAAATAAACCAACCCGCCCTTAACCAGATAAAAAGCGGGAATAATGAACACTACGCTCCAAAATAACGAAGTGCGGTCCATATTATTCAGCTGTTCGGCGTAACGCACCAGAAAAGGCGGCAGGCCGGTCGGCAATACAATAGGCTTGTTAGTGAATATCCGGTCCGCCAGCGGCACAATAGCGCCGAATTGCGCGCCTTCGAACCCGGCACACCCGATCATCGCCAGGATGCCCCCCACCAGATACTGCCAGTTCCGCCTGGCCAAATACAACATCCGCAGATATTCGTTCAAAATTTCTCTCCTTAAGCTCTCGTTTTCAGGAAGTCATCGACCACACTGACCACATAATCCAGCTGGCCGATATCAATATCCTGATGAATACCGATGTGCGTTCCATGGTCGGAACAATACTCGGCTTCGGGGAAATCCCCCAGCTTGTACCCCAGGAAAGCGTAGCTGGGACATTGCGTAGGCATCGAATAGAACAGATTGCGCGAATCCACTCCCCGGGATTCAATATAAGCCACGAATTCATCTTTGCTGAAATTCACCCCTTCCCGCAGAATGATCGAGAAAGCATGCGGCCCCAGTTTTTCATGCGCTTCTTCTTTAAGGGTAATAAAGAACCGGTCGAACCGGGCGAACTTTTCTATCAGATACAGCATATTCCGCCGACGGGCATTCAGGATATCCTGAAAGATAGCAATATTCCCCAGCCCCACCGCGGCCTCGATCTCGTTCATCTTGGCCGAAAACCCGATACGCTCAAAAGTGAACTTGCCCGTCATGCCATGGTTCCGCAGGGAACGCAGGGCCTCGGCGGTATTCTCACAATCGGTTATGATTATCCCGCCTTCGATCGTGGTCACGATATGCGCGGCATACAGGCTGAAACACGCCATATCCCCGATAGCGCCGATCTTGCGCCCGCGATATTCCGCGCCATGCGCCTCGGCGGCGTCTTCAATGATCTTTAACTGATGCTTTTTCGCTATAGCACAGATCCGGTCCATTTCGGCCGGCTTGCCCATCAAATGCACCGGCATGATAGCCCGGGTACGCGGCGTGATCCGGGCCTCGATCAGGTCGGGGTCGATGTTAAGCGTAGTCCGTTTGACATCCACGAAAACCGGCGTAAAACCGGCCTGAAAGACCGCGTTGCCAGTAGCCACAAAAGACAAAGCCGGCACGATTATCTCGTCCCCGCGCCGGGCGCCATGATCATATAGGGATGCACAAGCCAGCGCATCGGCATCCGTCCCGCTGGAGACCGCCACGCCGTATCTCACCCCGAAAAGAGCCGCAAACTGCTCCTCGAATTCCTTGACATATTTACCCTTGGTAACCCAACGGGACTCCAGCGCCGTGTCGATAAGCGTACGCGCTTGGGCGGTAATGGATACCGTCCCGAAAGGCACTTTATACCCGGCCTTCTTGGCCTCCTGCCCTGACTGGATCTTCATTTCAGCATGCTCCCCAGATTCTTTTTGGCCCATTCAAAACGCTCCGGCGTGCCAATATCAATAAATGGCGCGTCCACCTTGACTCCATAAAAACCTTTTCCGATCAAGCCCGGAAAAAGATCGTACTCAATAGAGAATTTACCCTGCGGCATCATAGCAAAAAGCTCCCGGTTAAAACAGTAGATACCGGCGCTTATGTACTGCACATCTTTGGTAACGAACTTTTCCTTAAACTCGGTTATTTCATCCCGTTCATTCATTACAATAGTGCCAAAATCCTGGTTGCCTTCCACCCGCACTCCGGCCAGGGTTATAAGCGCGCCCTTGTTATGGTGCGCGGCCAGCATGGCCGGATAATCCAGCGGCGTAAAACAATCGCCATTAAGGCCGAAGACCAGTTCGCTCTTGACCAGGGCGCTGGCATTCTTGAATGCGCCGCCCGTACCCAAAGGCTCAGGCTCGATCGACATCAATACCTCGATCTCCCGGAACTTGTCCCGATAATGCCCGGCCAGCGACTCGGCCCGGTATCCGGCGCACAAAATGATCCGCCGGGCACCCTGCCGCATAAGATAACGGATCAAGAAATCCAGAAACGGCTCTCCCTGGACCTCGGCCATTACCTTGGGCGCATCACCCGTTACCGACCGCAGGCGCGTCCCCAACCCGCCGCATAACAAAAGGAAATCCGCGTTCATGCCACCACTCCGCTGTTGGGCTGATAAAAAATGATCTGACTGCCCAGCCCCTCGAACTTAAAAGGGATCTCCAGAAAACCACCCAACGCCTGGCGCACCGCGGACTTCCGGTCGGGCTCAGCGTAAATAAGCACAAAACCGCCGCCACCCGCACCGAGCAATTTACCACCCAGGGCTCCGGCCTTAATAGCCCGGGCGTAAATATCGTCGATCGCGTCGGTCGTGATCTTGTCAGAAAGCGTACGCTTAAGTTTCCAACTCTCGTTCAGTAAAACCCCAAAACCTTTCAGATCGTTATTATTCAAACATTTCAGCCCCTCTTGCACAAAACCATACATCTCGGCGAGTTCTTTATGGCGCTTGGGGATATTCTGGATCTGATGCGCCGCTATCAGGGAAGCCGTCCGGGAGAAACCCGTGAAGAACAACATCATATGGTCCTGCAAACCGCGCATACGCTCATTTGGCAAAGTCAACTGCCGCACATTCATCCGGCCGTCTCCGCCGAACTCAATGTGATTAAAACCGCCGAAAGCCGCCAACGTCTGGTCCTGGGAACCTACATTCTCACCGATCAGGTCCTGTTCAATATGGATCGCCTGTTCGGCCAACTGCTGTTTGGTGGTCATGGCGCCTTTCAAGGCGTAAAGCACATTCAGCAGGCCCACGGTAAATGCCGAGCTGGACCCCAGGCCGGTGCGCGCGGGCAGATCGCCGTCATGATGGATCTCGATGCCTTCATTGATATTTAAATAACGCAAAGTTTCACGCACGGAAGGATGGTCGATCTCATCCACCCCCTGCACATGCTCCATTTTGGAATAAATGATCCGGGAACGATGTTCAAAGAACGGCGGCAAATAGCGCACCGTCAGATAACAGTATTTATCTATTGTAGTCGCCAGCACCGCGCCCGGATGGTCTTTGAACCAGGCCGGATAATCCGTACCACCGCCGAAGAACGAGATCCGAAAAGGCGTCCTTGAAATTATCATCTGATTTCCCCGTCTTAGAAAATGATCAACTCCGTCGAAAACGGCGCTCCGCCATTCTCGGCCCAAACTTTTCGCAAGTCATTATACCGCGCACCCAGAAAAAACAAGTCCCGGGTGCGGCCCAACTGTTCCAGAGCGGTCCTTATGAACCGTTTAGCGTCACCATATTCGGCCTGCAATATCAGCAAAGATTCCCGCGGCGCTATCCGCCTGACCACCCGAAATTGGGAAAACACCTTCGAGCGGACAACATAACTTAAGGCCAGACCTTCCGGTATCCCCACCGCCTGCTGAAAATAAACCAAAGCCTTTTCCAGGTCTTTCTTACGAAAATAAATAACCCCCAGATTATAGCGGGCAATGAACGAACCCGGCGCGGAGCGCAAAGCACGTTCGAAATACTCCACCGCCTTTCGGGCATTCCCGGAATAGTAGTAACAATACCCCAGCATTTCGTTAACGCCGGCGGTGCCCATACTCTGCCGTTCGATCAAATGATAATACGCCAGGAACCGGGAGCTTTCCTTGCCACTGCGCAGTAACTCCGGGCCCAGCGCGCCCAGGTCCGGCAGATAACTGTCGATCCTCCGCGAGTAAAGCCCTTCCCGCGCATTCGGGTATTCCCGCCACAATGACCACCAGGAGAACGCCGCCGCAAAAACAATGGCCAGGAATACCAGCGCCCTGATCACCGTCGCCCTGCAGGAAAGGTTCACACCGACCAAAACGGCCCCCATTTCATTAACTGGATATGGGTCCATAAACTTGTTAACGCTATAACCGACCCGGTGCCCACCACCACCATCAAGCGGCACCCGGCGTCTTCTTGCGCCCGGCGCCATAACAGGCGCGCGGTCAATACCACCAGGAAAACCGCAAAAGGCGTGAGAAAAATAAAATATCGCTCCGCTACGGCAAAGTTCCCGCTCGCCTTCCAGCCCAGGAACCAGAAGATCACGGTCAATGCCATGGCCAGCATCAGAACAAAAGCGCCCAGCAAACCCCAAAACCCCTTTTCCTCGAGTGAACAATGGCAAGACGCGCTCCGGCCCGCAACATACCGCCACCCGATCACGCCAGCGCCAACCGCCAGGAAATAAAACCAGAACGGCGACACATTGGTCAATATCAGGTCTCTTTGCGCGAATAAAGCGCCCGACAGTACCAGCGCCAACCCGCTTTTAATCAATAAAAGAATACTGCCCGGATCCTGGGCCAGATTGGCATAGGTCCTCTTGGCAAGGAAATAATACATTGCACATATTGCCAGCGGAAGGACCGTCACCAGAAAACTGTACCAAAGATACTGCCGACGCTGGTAGCAGAACAACACTACTGCGACCGCTATAACGGAAAACGCGGAAAAAAATATCGTAAACGCCAGCAGGATATTAACCAGCGCCAGCCCCAACCACGGCCAACGCTTGCCGGCGTTCTGGCCGCCGACGATCTCCCAAAAAAGCATACACTGCAAGGCACAAAGCAAAACCCACAAAGCATACGGCCGGGCTTCCGGCATAAAAGCCCAGAAACTGAATCCCGAAAGAGTCACCGCCAAGCTTAGGAAACCAGTCCCAAAAGAAAAACGAACGGCAAAATACCAGAAGATCAAAGCCATCGCCAGCGCCATGCATACCACCGGCAATATACGCAATAACACCTGCCCGTGCGGTTCATATATACAAAACTCGCCGCGCCACTTCACCGGCAGGCGATAATCCGCCAGAGCGCAGATCCATTTCTGTCCCAGATAGAAAAGCGGGCTCAGATTGCCTTCCGGGAACTTCGCCTGAATGATCTCCGGAAAACCCAGGCGATCAATGGTCTCGACCTGGGTAAAAAGCTCGTCGTTCCACAAAAGTTTCTGACCGGCGACTTTCAGTCCGCAGACCGCTACGCTTATAAAGATCAACCCTGCAATAAAGAACCTGGTAGCCATCAGCGGATCTCGATACTGGTCATGGCTTTTATCTCCTCCACCGCCTTGGCGCCAAACCGCGCTCCCATCATGGCCAGATACCCGGGATCCCGGAAATATTCATTAAAAGCGGCATCCCGAAACGCCATTACGAATCGCCCATCCAAAGTTTTAGTCGGCACCGGTTTAAAGTTCGGGCTCATCTGCGCGAACTCCTCGCTGGTTAAAGGCAGGGCCACTCCCCGGGACTTCATTTCATCATAGAGGCGGCTGCCCGGGTACACACTCATGCAATAGAAGTTGGAGTACTCACAATTCAGGGCTTTGGCCAGGTCCAGCGTTTCTCGCATAGAGGCAATACCGTCTTCCCAGAAACCGAACATATAATTACCAACAATACTGATATCATGGTCCTTGGTCATCTGGATCACCGACTGCACATGCGCATTGGTGAATTTGCCTTTCATGGTCCCCGCACGGATGGCTTCATTTCCCGACTCAATACCATAAGCCAGCCAGCGTACGCCGGCCCCGCGCAAAGATTTCAGCAGGCTGGCGCTCACGGTGTCAATACGCGCATAGGCCCAGATATTTATCAACTCGCCCAGGCCTTCGGCTTTTAATAATTCACAAACCGCACGCGTGCCTTTATTGTCGATGGCAAAAAGCTCGTCCATCATCTTGATATTGGTAACACCTTTGGCGACCAGCGCTTTTACATCTTCCACCACCAGCCGCGGATCGCGCTGACGGTAATCAGAATGGTAAAAATCCTTTACACAACAAAAGTCACACTTGAAAGGACAGGAGATGCTGGAGAAAGTTACCCCGTAAGAACGGTCCGGCCGCCCCCAGGAATGCCAGTTATGCGCCCGGTAAAGCTTGACCGGAAGTTTATCGTAAGGAATAACACCCATTAATGTAGGGTCGAAATACAACCGGTTCTCCACCCGCACCGGCACTGCAAAGATAGCCTCCACGCCTTTCTTCAGGCGGTCGGCCGCTTCCGACTGCTGAATATGCGCCGAAGGATGCGAACCGGTGGCCAGCAGGACCACTTCGTCAACCGCAAAGTCCTTTAAACGCAGGATGAGGCCCATCTCATCGAGATCCTCGGCCTCCATATCCACGATCAAACTGTCGCCCTGCGCCTTGGCCATAAAAGAAAGCCAGGCCGGCATCTCGATAGCCGACAAATGCTGAACCCGGCTGTATTGCCGCTTTTTATCGTTAGGTTTTACAAAGACCGTAGGCATTTTAGATATTGGCGTACTGATTACGTTTAATGATGCTGTACGCCTTGACCAGCTCGGCAATACCGGCGGAAAGGGTCATGTCCGGCTTGAACCCGGCCTTTTCAATCTTGGCATTGGAAACTATATAGTCCCGCTTGTCCGGGTCTTCGCCCACCGCGGCCTCCACGAAATAAAAATCCGGCACCTGTTTCTTGATCTCTTCACACAATTCCTGTTTGCTCAAATTGGCATCCGACAGGCCCACGTTATACGGCTCGTTCTTCATGGCCTCAAAGTTATTCAACGAATGCATAAAAGCCTTGGCCACATCGCGTGTATGGATAAAATTACGCTTGAAATGCGCCTCAAAAAGCACAATGAACCGGTCGTAAACGGCCCGGTAAACAAAATCGTTCACCAAAAGGTCCAGCCGCATACGCGGGCTGGCGCCAAAGGCAGTGGCCAGTCGCAGAGTAATACCATGGCCACTGTCCAAAACGATCTTTTCGGCATCGCACTTAAGCTTGCCATATATGGATATGGGCCGCAAGGGCGTCTCTTCCGTGCAGAACTTGCCCTTTTCGCCTATGCCGTAACCGCTATTGGTAGTGGGATATATCAGGCGCTGATCTTTGGAGGACAGGTCAGCTATCAACTTGACCGCATCAACCAGAATAGTCTGGGCACCAACAGGATCCTTGGCGCATAAAGGCGCGCCGGTCAAACAAGCCAGCGGAAAAATCGCATCCGCGCCCTTCATCAGGCGTTCCACCACTTTCTTGTCCCGGGCATCCCCGCGCACCACTTCCAGCTTGGGTTCATGGCACAGGTCCAGCAAAGGCGACTGGCCGTACATAAAATTATCCAGCACGCTCACCTGATGCCCGGCCGCCAAAAGCCTGGGAACCATCACCGCACCCAAATATCCCGCGCCACCAGTGATCAATATCTTCATATTCCTCGCCCCTTTTAAATATTATTAATTTTTTAATGTGAAATTATACTTCCACGGAGAAAGAAAAGCAACCGAATGTACCGGAAACAAGCTTGGTGGCTCACAATGCCACCACCGTTTCAATTCAGCTTTGTTAACAAAGCTATAAGTCCGTTGATCTTGGCTTCCAGCTGTTCCCCTCTTACCGGCTTAAGGAGCAACTCTTCGGGCCCAAGGGCACGGACCGCGCGCAATTTGTCTTCCTGGTCCTCGCTGGTAATAACGACAGTCTTAATGTTGCTGTTCAAGGCCTTGATAGCCCGCAAAATATCCAAACCTTCCCGGCCTTCCTGAAAATAGAGGTCCAGAATAACAATGTCCGGCCGAACGGCCGCCAGCTGTTTCAAGGCGGCGTCTTTGGTGCTGGCGGAATCGACCTGAAAACCTTTACGCATATAGGCCTGCCGGATTATGTCACAAAGGCTCTCGTCGTCATCCACCACCAAAATGCGCAGGTTATGGTTCTCGGCCTCAATAGCGGCGGTGAGCTCACCCAGGTCGCGGTCGGGATCCATCAGGCGATAAGACAACTTCTTCAAGTAGGCCAGCTCCTGCTCCAGCTGAAGAGCTCCTTCTTCTATGACAATGCAATTATGCACACAGTCGTTAATAATGGTTTGTTCGCCTTCCCGGCCTTTGAGCGCAGTCAAGTACCCCTTGGTAATGCCTATGCCCATTATGATCCGATTGAGCTTGCCGCCTAAAGAATGATATGTATCCCGGAAACTACCCATACCCGCCTCCATTTGTCCACATATTAAACAGCCCATAGCACTTATAAGGGCAATCCCTGAAACCGTTGATTTATCGCTAACTACTAGGCTCCGCGTCAGCCGCACGCAAGGCCAGGATGATCTTTTCCAGCTCGGCGCATTTCTTTTGAATGGTCTCAAAACTCTCGGCGGCGTCCTTGAGGATCGCCTCGGACGAAGCTTGCCGGTAATATCCGTCCTGCCGACTCACCAGAAAATGCGCGCAATGCATCTGGATGGTCATTTGCACATTGCTCAGGTCGTGGGCCAGGCGTTCCAGAAGCGGTTTATCGTCACCCGGTTTGGGCGCAGGCACAAACAACTCCTGGGTGTACCGCGCCTTCTCGCCCAGCGCCTTTAAAGCGACCCGATAAAGGTCGTCTATGCACACCGGTTTACGCAAATACTCCGTCACTTCCCGGGCGGCCAGCCCCGCGAATGGCTCCGGTATATTGCCATAACCGCTTACCACCACGATCCGCACCTGCGGATCGAACTTGCGCAGTTCCTCCACCACCTGCCAGCCATTCAAATTACCGACCAGAGAAACGTCCAGAAACAACAGGTCGGGCTTGATGTCCCGCGCCAGGGCCAAAGCCTGCTCACCAGAGTCCACGGTGAAAATATCGGCCTCCAACCGCTTGCCGAGATATCTTTTTACGATATCGCAGATCTCGGGTTCGTCGTCGGCTATAAGGATCCTGACCCTGTTATTTATCAACCGCGGCCTTTCGTGATCTGGCGGCAGAGATCTTCCTGAACCCCGCCTGCAGCATTACTACGGTCAAAACTATGAACAGCGGCGCTATGGGTAAAGCATAACGCATATCTATAAAGAATATGGCGTGAACGGCAATGAACCACAACACAAAAGAAGCAGTCAACAGGGAACCGGCCGACCAGCGGATAAACGCATACACCAGCGCCGCCAAACTTAAGGCGGCCCAGCCAAAACACAAAATACAGACCAGGATACTCTGACTGTACAAACCGGCCAGCCACGCCGGATAACGCACAAAATAATTCCGGTTCTCCCAGAACAACATCTTGGTGCCTTCCACTACCGACATGGCCGCCTGCTGAAAAGGATGCCGGGCCATCAGCTGAAAAGAATTATTTAACAGAAACTGCCGTTGCTGTTCTTCCGAGAAGCCTTGCGAATTACAATATGCCGTGGCCTCGTTACTGATATTATCCGACATCTGATACGTCCAAAAGCCGCATTCCCGGCCATATACTTTCTCGCAAAGGCCCAGCCTGGGGACCGACAGCACTGCCTGCGCTATACGCTCTTTGGTAAGCGGCATTAACCTGCGGGCGGTGTTGCCATACAAAGCCCAGTGATAACGCGAGGTGATGGCATAGTTGCCATTCATCCGATAATTGAGCGCCTTATAACCTTCTACCGCAGCCAGAAAGATCACCAGAAAAACGCTCCCGGCCGCAATAAATGCTGTCGCCCGGCCGCGGTCGCGGCGAAAAAGAAAAACCACTCCGGCCAACAGGAACGGCAGGCCGTATATCATCACCACCACCGATACCGCCGCCTTTACCATCAACAAACCAGTGAACATTACCCCGGCCATGAACGCCAGCCCCGCCGCGCGCAGCGGATCACGTTTATCACCGGCCGCCCGCCAGGCCTTCAGGCAAAAGAAAACGCCCCACACCGCCCAGGGCAAAGCGGCGGCTTCCGACCATAACCACAAAGTTGAATTAAGGATTATCGGCGATACCCCAGCGTAGAAAACCCCCGCGCCCGCCCAAGACCGCCTGGCTCCCAGCAGGCGCGCCAGCCGGTATATGCCCGTCAGCGTCAAGGCCAGAAACACCAACAATATCGGCTTTAGGAAATATTGATAATGCGGACCCCAGGCCTGTTCCAAAAGCATCGCGCGGGATACCAGATACGGGAAAAGCGGCTCACGGCCCAGTTCATGAAAATACGCCCCCAGGCCCTGGGCCGCAATAAGGCGGCCAGCGGCCTCATAACCGATGGCGTCATAAATGATAAGTGGTTGAGTATTGAGCGCCAACCAGGCCCAATAGAAAGGCAGACAGCAGAAAGGAACAATGCGCAACCAGGACATTAATTTCCCTCTAGGAACTGCGGGCACAGATCGTTACGCCTTCGCGCAGGGTCACGCCAGGCTTCCAGCCCAGGGCCGAAAGCCGGGAAATATCGAGCAGTTTCCGGAGAGCACCGTCGGGCTTGGCAGTGTCCCAAACGATCCGGCCCTCATAACCATACACATCCGCGATCAGGGAAGCCAGGTCCTGGATCGAGATATCACTACCCGAGCCGATATTCACCATTTCCGGCCGGTCATAATTTTCCAGCAGAAAACGGCAGGCTTCGGCAAAATCACCCGAATAAATAAACTCGCGCCGGGGAGCACCCGTCCCCCAGAAAGAAACCTCGGGCGCGCCGGCTTTGATCGCCTCGCGGAAGCGGGCGGTCATACTGCCCAGCACATGCGCATCTTTCGGATCTTCCGCTCCGCCCGGGCCATAAACAGTGGCCGGCACACCGACAATAGCGGGAAAACCATGCTGCTTGCGGTAAGCCTGGCACATAATTACCCCAGCGGCCTTGGCCATGGAATACGGCTCACTGGTAGGTTCCATACGCCCGGTCAGAAAATGCGCTTCGGCCATCGGCTGGGGGCAATCCTTGGGGTAGATACAGGAAGCGGCCAGAAAAAGCAATTTCTTCACTCCGCAATGGAACGCCACATCAATTATATTGGCCTGGGCCTGGATATTCTCGAAGATCATTTCGGCCGGCAGGGCCTGGTTAACACCAATACCACCCGAACGCACCGAAGCCAAAACCACATATTCGGGGCGCTGTTTGGCAAAGAAAGCCTCGACCTGCGGGCGGTCCAGTACGTCCAACCCCGCGCGGGCCGACGAAGTAACTTCAAAACCGGCCGACGAAAATTCCGCAAAAAGGCCATTCTCCACACAATCCAGATGGCCTACTATGAGCAACGAAGAACCTTTGGGCATGACCACTTCCAGGTTATTTCTCGTTATAAAAGTTACCGTCCTCGATCAACAAGGTCGGGCGGCGATCAGGGCGCTCGTAAGCTTTCTGATAAGCCGGGAATATCTCCCCGGGCTCATTAACCTCCACGACCTCGATCCAGTCGAAGATCCGGCGAAAACCGTCGGCAAAGTTCCCGATATGCTGATGCCCGGGATGCACCGGCTTGTACGGTCCGGTAGCCGCCCGGATAATGATCCGCGGCTTGACCGTCCCGCCGCTCATGGCATTGAGCTTGTCGATCATGTTCGACATATCGCCCAGCGCCAGCAGAAGGAAGTTCTGCCGGGGATATACCGAGATCGGCACATAACCTTCCAGCGCCAGCCCCAAAGAGAATTGCATCTGAAAACTTTCATTCACCGGGAACTCCAGGGCTTTCTCCGGCGGCACATCCCGCAGGGTCTGGAACATGAAAGTGCCCGGCACCCCGGCCGTCTGCCCGACGAACAAAGTGTCCGGCTTTTGGGCCAGCCATTCCATGGTGCGTTTTAATTCATCAAAATATTTCACATTGACCTCGGTGTGGAATTAGAATTTTATCAACTTGCCCAGACCGGAATGCGGCCAGGCGTTCTTGTAGCGAAAATATTCAATCTTGCTTTCAAAGCGCGTACCCTTGAACCACGGCTCGGACGAACCCCAGGCCGCCCGGGTATCGGTCATCACGCTCAGGCCATTATCGCTCACCACGAACACCGCCGGCAGGTCGAAATTAACCGCGTACTTGACCGCTTCGTGAAAAATGCCGGTTTCCGAGGACATATCGCCGCAAAAAAGAAACGCCCGGCCTTTGGAGCCTTTTTTCTTCAGCGCCCAGGCCGCTCCGGTAGCCGTGCCCATTAAACTGCCCACGATACCACTGCAAAAAACTTTATGCTCCGGAAAACACAAGGCAATACTGCGCCCCTCGACTATTTCCTGTTTTACCTGCTCGCGCGGTACGCCTTTCAGCAGGCACAGTTCATGCGAATCCCAGAACCCGAAAACATAATCCTCGGGGCCAATAGCATATTTGCTAAAAATACGTATAAGATCTTCCTCACGCCCGGCGCGCAAATGGACCGGCGCTTTTATAAGCCCCTGGGCAAATATCCCGGCGATCTCATTCTCAAAAGCCGTCAATTCTTCTTTAGTATAGTTAACCATGCCGCCCCTTATTAATCCTTGCCAATGTTGTCCCTGAACCAGGCAATGGTCTTCGCCAGCCCCTCGCGCAGTTCCACTTTCGGTTCCCAACCCAGTTTGGCACGCGCCAGTGCAATATTCGGCTTGCGCTGTTTGGGGTCGTCTTCCGGCAGAGGCTCATAAACCAGCCGGCTTTTGCCGCCGGTCAATTCCAGCACTATTTTGGCGAATTCGATCATATTGAACTCACGCGGATTACCAATATTCACCGGCCCCGGCTCCGTGGAGAACAACAATTTAAGGATGCCAGCGGCCTCATCAGAAACATAACAGAAAGAACGGGTTTGTTTACCGTCGCCATAAATTGTAATGGGCAAACCTTTTAAAGCCTGATAAATAAAATTGGGCACTACCCGCCCGTCGTTAATATTCATCCGCGGCCCATACGTGTTAAAGATACGCACCACGCGCGTATCCACCTTAAAAGTGCGGCGATAGGCAAAGGTCAAAGCCTCGGCGTAGCGCTTGGCTTCGTCGTAAACACTGCGCGGACCGATAGGGTTAACATTGCCCCAATAATCTTCCGTCTGCGGATGAACCTTTGGATCGCCGTACACTTCCGAGGTGGAGGTAAGCAGAAAGACCGCTTTCCGGGCCCGGGCCAACTCCAACATGTTGTAAGTCCCGGCCGAGCCCACCAGCATGGTCTCAACAGGATACTTGTAGTAATCCACCGGACTGGCCGGAGAAGCACAGTGCATCACATAATGGACCTTGCCGGCCACCTTGAACGGCACCGACACATCCTGTTTAATGAATGCAAAATCCTTATTCTTCAGCAAGTGCGCGATATTCGCCTTCTTGCCGGTTAGAAAATTATCCAGGCAGACCACCCGGTAACCGCCGGCTATCAGCTGGTCGCAAATATGACTGCCCAAAAACCCGGCACCGCCGGAGATCAAGACCACTTTCTTCACGCTCATTTTATATCCCTTTATATAAACACATTCTGCAAAAAATGCTCAACACTAATATGGTGAGCCTGATAAATCACCCCGCCAGTATGGTGCGTCTAACGCTTCCTTACATTTGCAGAGCAATAGAAAATCGAAAATAGACCGCAATGGAGCCAAATGTTTTATTATTTCTCCATTTTCGATTGCTCCATTGCTCCAGTGTGGTGATTCAAATGTAAAAAAATATTCAAATCACCACACTACAGCCTGGTGATCTTGGGCGAAACTTTACCGCGGTACACATTCCTTATATCGAAGACCGCCCGGGCGTGTTTTAACACCAGAGCGTAGTCCACTTTTGAGTGATCCACCGCCACTGCCACACAATCCTGCGCGGCCAATATCCTGGGACTAAACGCCGCACCCTCCATCTGTAACCCGTCGATATTCAAAAACGGTATCAACGGATCATAAAAAGAAACCTCAGCCCCCTGCCGGCGCAGAACCTCGATAAGCTTGACCGATGGCGATTTGCGCAGGTCTTTGACGTCTTTCTTATATGTTACGCCCAGCACCAGTACCCGCGCGCCGGACAACTTTTTTCCGCGCTTCTTGAGGATAGCGCCAATACGCTCCGCCGCATACCCCGGCATGGCCGAATTGATATCAGCCGACAGCTTGATGAACCGCGAAGCATAACCATGCTGTTTGGCTTTCCAGTACAGATAGATCGGGTCCTCAGGGATACAATGCCCGCCCACGCCCAGCCCGGGATAAAAAGGCATAAAGCCGAACGGCTTGGTGCCGGCCGCATCAATAGCCTCCCATACATCGATCTTGAAGGCCTGGCACATCATGGCCGCTTCATTAACCCAGCCGATATTGATCAGCCGGAAAGTGTTCTCCAGCAGTTTGGTCATCTCGGCCGCTCGCGGGGAAGAAACCAAATGGATCTGCTTGATAATGCTCCCGTAAAGCGCCGCCGTCACCTCATTACACGCCGGGGTCAGGCCGCCCACCACCTTGGGGATCTGCGTAACGCTATGGCTGGCATTACCCGGATCAACACGTTCCGGCGAGAAAGCCAGAAAGAAATCCTTGCCTGCTTTCAGCCCGCTCTTTTCCAGTTCGGGCAAAATAAGCTCCTCGGTAGTGCCCGGATAAGTAGTGCTTTCCAGTACCACCAGGGTACCTTTGGCCAGATTACGGGTCACCGCCCGCACTGCAGAGATTATAAAGGAGATATCCGGAGTATACCGGCGTTTAATAGGAGTCGGCACACAAATGATCGCCACCTGACAAGCGCCAATAAGAGCCTCGTCCAAAGACGGCACGAACAAGCCCTTCTTGACCGGCCCGGCTATTGCCGCATCCGTAACATCAGTGATAAAGCTTTCGCCGTCCAGCAACTTTTTAACACGCACCGGATTAGTGTCGATCCCGTAAGTTTTAAAACCCCGGGCGGCAAACCCCAAAGCCAGCGGCAGGCCCACATAACCCAGGCCAATTACGGCTATACGCGCTTTACGTGAACGGATCCCGGCCAGCAGGCTTTTACGCATTTCCGCCCCGCCCGATACCGTGATATTCATAACCCAACTCCCTCAAGCGTTTGGCATCCAGAAAATTCCGTCCATCAAAAACTACCGCCTGGCGCATAAGATCGCGGGTTTTAGCAAAATCCGCCTTTTTAAACTCCGCCCATTCAGTGATCAACAAAAGGCAATCCGCGCCCTTGGCCGCAGCATACGGATCGGCACAGAACTTGACGCCCTTCAACAGCTTCTTAGCGTTGGGCATGGCCTGGGGATCGTAAACCTGGATGCGGGCACCCTCGTCCTGCAAAGCCTCAATGATCGTTAGCGCCGCGGCACTGCGCATATCGTCGGTATCCGGCTTAAAAGCCAGGCCCCAGACCGCAATAACCTTGTCCTTGACTATCCACAGTTTGTCCTCAATGTGCCGGGTGAACCAGGACTTCTGGTCTTCATTGACCTCGCGGACACTCTTGAGGATCTTGAAATCATACCCGCTTTTCTCGGCCAGGCGCACAAAAGCGTCCACGTCCTTGGGAAAACAACTGCCGCCGTAACCAATGCCGGCGTTCAGAAAAGCCCGGCCGATACGCTTGTCGTAACCCATGCCTTCGGCAACCTTTTCCACATCCGCCCCAACCCGCTCGCAGATCTGGGAGACCGAATTAATAAAGGATATCTTAGTGGCCAGAAACGAATTGGACGCATGCTTGATCATCTCGGCAGTGGCCAGATTGGTCACCACTATAGTAGCTTTAAGCGGTTTGTAGATCTCGCGCAAAAGCTGTTCGGCACGCTTGGATTCGACCCCGATAACAATACGGTCGGGGTCCATAAAATCCTCCACCGCCGAACCTTCCCGCAAGAATTCGGGATTGGAGGCCACATCGAACTCCAGCGCGTTCTTACTGCCCGGCTTGTATTTCGCCGGCAGGTTCAGGCGGATAGTGCGGGCAATGCGGTCCCCCGTCATGGCCGGCACCGTGGACTTCTCGACCAGAAGTTTGTAGGAATCCATGTTCTGCGCCACTTCGCGGGCCACGTTCTCTATATAGGTAAGGTCGGCATCGCCGTTCTTTTTGGAAGGCGTCCCCACGGCGATAAAAATGACCGTCGCTTTCTGCGCGGCTTCGGCTATGGAGCTGGTAAAGGTAATGCGTCCCGCTTTCCGGTATTTCAACAGTAACGCATCCAGCCCCGGCTCGTAGATCGGCATACCGCCGGCCAGCAGAACCTTGATCTTCTCCTTGTTATTATCGCAACAGACCACATTGTGCCCGATATGCGCCAGGCAAACTCCCGTGACCAGGCCAACATATCCCGAACCGACTATCGCTATATCCATATTATCCTTTGTTTTAAAGTTCGGGCGTCTGCGACCCGGCTTTTCTTTGCTGAAAACCTTTACCGCCATCAAAAGCTACCGACGGGAAAGCCTTGAGCGTGAAGATCACCCACACCTCGGAACCGGAATTGGTATAACCTCTCAAGGTTTTATAAGAGAACTCGACCTCCCAGGAATGCAGGTCGCGCACCAGGGAATACTGCTGTTCCTGTAGAAGCCCGTTGTCAGCGTTCCAGCGGTCATAAAGCACCGTGCGCCATTTCGGATTTAACTTGTACTGCAACTGGGTGGTCACGATATCGTCGGAATTCAGCACATAACGACGGCTGACGTCGAAGATCCAGCGATTGGTATCGGTAAGGTTAAGCTCCATATTGGCCGAAGTCAAGCGCTGGGTATCAGGGTTATACGTTATATCATGCGAAGTCTTGACGTACTTGTTGACGTAAAACTCATTATCCAGCACCACATCGCCGAAACTGGCGCCGGAGGGATCGTCCCGCATACGAAAATTACTGGATAACAGCGAACGAATAAGGTCTACACTTTTCCCCTCGCGCTTGGTCTGGAACTTGCTCTCCAGGCCCAGGGCGAACCGGTTAACAATGGCGCGCGAATCCACGCTGTCAAACTGATACAGTTTCTCCGAGGGCAAAGTAGGCATATGCTGGTATTGATACGCCACCGTGGGCGTAAGCACATGGCGTAATTTATTAACCTCGATACCGAACCGGTTGAATTGCACATTGTAAACACGGTAGAACTTGGTGCTCAGGTCGGACCCCGCCTTCCAGACCCCGCGCACACTGCCATTGTTCCGTTCGTCCAGGGTACGCGTGTAATAAGTATGCTCGGCCCCGGTATAAGGGCGCAATTCCAAAATGCCGAACTTGAACGGCCGCGACACTTCATTACCCGAGACCAAACGCACGGTCTGATGGTCGCGGTCGGTCGGGCCCGGGATACGATGCTCCAGCTGAACCACCGCATCCGTGCTCTTGAAATAGAAGCCGGTATCGCCTATCGGCTGATTGTTCCAGGAATAGGAAACTTCCGGCAAACGCTCCACCGCGGATTCAAAACGATTAACGCGCTTGTCCATCCTCAACATAACTGTGGAGGTGCCCGTGGAATGCGACAACAAGCCATAAGTAGCCGGCCCGGATTCAGCGAGGTACTGCCGCTCAAAGTAATCTTTCAGGATAGTGCTGTCGCTTAATTTATAATACTGAAGTATCAGGTTGGTTTGAGGATTAATATCCCACTTGTGCCGCCACTCGGCGCGATAGCGCTCGCGTAAAAGCGTGGGCTGGGTCTTGGGCTGCCACATATGTTTGGCGCCTATCGTCCGTTCGTTAAGAAAATAACTCTTTACCAGAGTTTCCCCTACCGGCAAAGTAGTGAGAGCCACGTCCAGGCCGTAACCCCAGCCCTTACGCTCGCGGTAATCCAGATGATAAACCGTCTCCACGCCCTCCGCCGGATAAACCCGATATTTAGTCAGCAGGAAGCCGCCCCAGGCCTTGCTGTAACCGGGTATCACACTGAAATGCGGCCGATTCTTACGCAGGTCCTGCACATATTTCGGCATGTACATCACCGGTACACCGCCCAGGTACATTGTGGAATTCCGCGCTATAGCCTTGTCGCCCAGAAAAACCTCAATATGCCGACTCTTCACGCGCCATTCAGGATCATCGTAATCGCTGGTGGTAAAATAACCGTTGGACATCACATAGTAATTGTCGCGGATCTTGGAGATCGTAGCGCCCCGGGCAAAAACCGGATGGCTCATGATCCGCGCGTTGGTGAACTCGCCTTTTTTGGTCTTGAAATTGTAAAAAGCTTTCTCGGCCCACACCGAACCCTTGTCGGAATCCAGCACCACATTGCCGTCGGCGCGGCCTTCCTGACGGTCGCGGTAGAATTCGATCCGGTCGCAATAAAGAGTGGCCCCGTCCTGCTGATGCACCACTACATTACCGGAAGCCACAAATTTGCCTTCATCGGCTTTATATTCCACATTATCGCCGTTAAGCTCCACCGGCTGTTGCGTAACGCTTTCCGACGGCGCCCCGACCGCAGCAGTCTGTTCGGCGCCGGCCGCTTTAACGCCAGTGGAATTCTTGCTGGCCGAATTACCAGCCGGCTTGCCGCCCACGGTCTTTTCCGCCACGGCCTTGGCCGCCACTTCCGCATTGGCCAACGCCGTCATGCCGCACGCCAGCAAAGCCGCGGCAGCCAGAATCAACACGAAATTTAATAACAGCTTAGCGTTTTTCATGACGGATAAGTACCTCTGCACCGATTATCCCGGCAGAATCGTCGAGACGGGCCTTGACGAACCGCACCATTTCTGCCTGGGTCTTCATACAACGACTTTTAATTACTTTTTCTATTGCCGGCTTCATCAAAGCAAAACTGCGCGCCACCCCGCCGCCTATTATCACACAACGGGGATTTAAAATATTTATTGGCCCGATCAATCCCAAAGCCACTTTTTCTCCCACCGCGGCCCAGAAACCAAGCGCTTTTTTCTCGCCCTTAACTGCTTTACTGGAAACCTCTTCCAGCGAAATATTCGCCCGATCAAACAACCGGGCTGCCTCTTCCTGCAAGCTCTGGTTGCCCACATAACGCTCAAAACAACCCCAACTGCCGCACCCGCATATGGCACTTCTATCTTCAGTCATCGGCACATGCCCTATCTCGCCGGCCGCAAACCCCGGGCCGCGATAGATCCGGCCATCCAGGATCAAACCGGCGCCTACCCCGGTGCCCAGGGTCATGCAGATCAGATCATTCATACCTTTACCGGCGCCGTAAACCCATTCGCCGAGCGTGATCATATTCACGTCGTTCTCAAGCTGAACCGCCAATCCGAGCTTTTTCTCCAGCACCCGTTTAAGCGGCACCTCCGACCAGCCGGGGATATTAGGCAAGATCCGCACCACGCCTTTTTTAACATCCACCAGGCCCGGCAAACCAATTCCCACCCCCGCCACCCGAGCCTTTGCAATGCCTTCCTGGGCCAGCAAAGCCAGCACATTCGCGCAAACAGCATCGATCAAAGCCCTGGGAGAACGGATAAAGTCTTTGGTAGAGAAAGCAGAGCGGGCAACCATCTTCCCGGAAGGATCAACAATACCCAGCTTAACGTTGGTACCACCAATATCAACGCCGACAACAAAGTGTTTCATAGTAAACGGGTTATGTGTTAAATAAAAAAACCTTAAGAGGCGTGTATTCTACACGAAACATATTCGATGTTCAATTTTTTTGTAATTATCTGGCAATGCGAAAAACGCCCCGGCTAACCAGGAGCCTGCCAGAACTTTGCAATACTCCTCGTGCGCTACACTCGCTCACGGGTCCTGCCGCCTTTGGCACCCTATTTTTAAAATGGGACCCTAACCCATTTTAGAAAATAGGGAACCCGCCGACGGCGTCACCCGCTCGCTCACTCGCGCTAAATGAACGCATTCTCATTAGATCAAGCCTGTCTGTTTGCTAAACTTTAAACCCCATGACCCGGTTGCGGCCGTTCTTTTTGGCGCGATACAAGGCCCAATCGGCCTTATCCAGCAATTCTTCCATTTGCTGGGCATCTTCGGCAAAAGTAGCTACCCCGATACTTACGGTAACACACAGCTCGGCATCATTGGCCAAGACCCGTCCGGCCTGCACTGCGGCGCGAATACGCTCGGCGGCCACCAGGGCGCCCGTTTTATCGGTATCGGGCAGAATAACACAAAACTCTTCGCCGCCGTAACGGCCGGTGATATCGATCTCGCGGGTATGCTGGGTAATAAAACGGCCCACTTCCCGTAATACCAGGTCTCCCGCCAAATGGCCGTTCTGATCATTGATACGCTTGAAGAAATCCACGTCGATCATCAACATCGACAAAGCCAGCCCCTTGAGCCGGGCCCGCTGGAATTCTTCCTGAAACCTCTCCATCAGGTAACGCCGGGTATGCAAATGCGTTAACCCGTCGGTAATAGCCATGTCTTCCAGCTCCTTGCACAAACGGATACGGCGGAGCGCCAACGCAAACTGCTGGGCCAGGATCGTGAACGCTTCCTCATCCACCTGCCCGCCTTTATACGCCAGCTCGCCCAGCACCATTTTCTTGGCTTTCAGCGGGAAGAAACGGTAATCCTTGAAAGAAGGGAATTTCGCGAGGTCTTTCGGGGAGTGTTCCACCAGCTGGCAATCTTCAACCACCAGCTCGCGGTGCAAATGCTCCTTGAATATCCCGAACGCTTCCGCGACGTCGGCGGCTTTGGTAAGTTCGCGCATCAGGTCATAAAGGTTATAGATCCGCCGGGTGGCTTCCTGCAGGCGTTCTTTCTCGGCCGCCTGTTCATCCTTCTGGCGGATGATCCCCAGGTAGGACTCCTTGACCTTAAAAACATCCGCATCCACCTGCTGTTCCAGCTGGAGTACCGCGGCCTTGGTGAAATAGATCACCGCCACCACAAAAGCCGCCATCAAAAAGAACATTACGCCGATAGGCATACGCGGTTACGGCCTTTCTTTTTGGCTTCATAAAGCGCGGCGTCGGCCTTTTGGATAAGCTCGTCGCGCGCCCCGGCATCATCCGGAAAGCCGGCCACTCCGGCCGACACCGTGATACTGGTTATTTCCCGCCGCAGTACCATAGTGCGTTTCGCGATCAACTCCACAAAAGCATTAGCCAGCAAGTAAGCTTCCTGCCGGCCGCACTCGGGCAAAAGCACGCAAAATTCGTCTCCGCCAGAGCG
>JADFZK010000059.1 GCA_015232565.1 Candidatus Omnitrophota bacterium | reverse complement strand
TATAGCTGTAATGGTCCGGGGCGGAAGCCTTCTAGATGATTATCAACCTTTCGCCTTATGAAGGCGACCGGATGATCTCGGACACTTTTGGCCTCACGGAAATGGGCCGCGACCTGCTGGCCGAGGATTACCTGCTTAAACAGCTTACCGCGTCTTTAATTCATCCGGATACCGAGCTGGGCAAGAAGTTCTGGGACGAGTTGTACCGCCGGGCCAATGAAAAGTTCGGCACTACCGATGTGCCGGTGGACACTTTTAACAAGGTGTGGATCATCCCCGATGACGCCGTGGTGTTCGAAAAAGGCAACAGCGCTTTCCTGCTTACCCAGCATTTGAAAGTGTATACCGAGCGCGATTATCTGGCCATGAAAGTCAACGCCGCCGAGAACGGGCCGGTGGAGAATATGCCCAAAGGCCAGAATGAAGCATTGGCCGCGCTGTCGCAAGGCGTGTTGAAAGACATCATCGTTCCGGCTATCGAGCAGGAGATCAATACCGGCCGCAATTTTGCCGGCTTGCGCCAGATCGCGGCGTCGATGGTACTGGCCACCTGGTACAAGAAAGCGCTTAAAAACTCGATCCTCGGCCAGGTCTACGCCGACCAGGGCAAGGTGAAGGGCATCGACCAGGATCCGGCTAACAATGAGCAGGTTTACCGGCAGTATGTGGAGGCTTTCCAGAAAGGCGTGTTCAACCTTATTAAGGAAGACGTGGACCTTTACACCCAGGAAGTGATCCCCAGAAAGTATTTCTCCGGCGGAGCCAAGCGGGCTACTGAAATGCTGCAAGTGGTCGATGGTTCCCAGAACCTCCCAGAAGCCGCCCGCGACGCCGCGGGAGAAGTTAATTTGAGTGAGTATGATAATGCCAGGACGGTATTAAGATCATCGGGAGAAATGGCAAGCAGAAATGCGTCCCAACGCATAGCGGTCAGCGATGTATTTAAGTTTGATCCGGTTACCGGGTTTGGCCGTTTGGAAGTCGGGCTGATCAAGGGGGCTGATAAAGGCCCTTCGGCAGAGGCACGTTTGAATGAGCTTCTGGCGCCGGCTTATTGGAACGGCATGACGCCGCCGCACCTATTGGACGTTTTGCGGCTTTCCATTCTTATGAATCATCTTAATAGTGGAGATGGTCAATTCAGGTATATAAAAAACCAATACAAGCAGGCCACTAGTAATGTTATGCCGCCTCCCAGGATGAATATAGCCTCGGGGGTTGATATCCTGGATGTGGATAATATTTTGGTACGGCTGAAAATGATGTTTGAGGGTGGAGCTTTACCACAGGTTATTTATAGTTTTCTTACAAATGGCAATAATGTTATCAACCAGGCTTGGTTGGCGAATGCGGAAGAGATCCTGAATAGTGATAAGGCAAGGTTATATGTTTTGGTTGAAGGGGCATTTTATTCCTGGCCTAACTGGAAGGTCTTTCACGGGGCGTCTACGACCTCGGGGGCGATGTTGCAGGAGGCTTTTGGTTTGTACAGAATTCAGGGGGCTGTTGAAAAAGCTGAGGTTGATATTACGGTCAATGGAGCAACCAGCAAGGTTAATATCACCCGTGGTATTGCGCATGTTAAAGAACTTAATGGCGGCACAATGCCGGAGGAATTACTGGAGGCCGTTGATGATGGAGCGTTAAAGACGCTGGGAGCGATCCTTGAGGATCGCCTAGATGGCAGAGATGGCTCTTTTGAAGCTGTCCTGAAAGATGCCAATCTGCCAACGCTTCAGGATATGCTGGTAAATGTTCTGAACTCTGTCGGCCAGCGATGGGGTGTTGCAGAATATTTATACCCCAATCCTGAGCAGGCGAGCGTTTACCAGGAATTGGTGTTAAAACTGAAGGCTTTGATGATTTTGCGTATTAATGCGTTCAGAGATAGCCTGCAAGCTAAGATTCTGACGCTGGAGAAAAGCCACAATCCTTTTTGGGAAATGGCCTCGGTGTCTTCAGCCGACAGACAAGTTGTTCCGGAGTCGACTTCTGAAGATGTGGCCAGAAAAGAGGTGCTGGGGAACTTGTTGAGCAAATTAAGAAAAAATCAATCTTCACCGGCAGACTGGCGAGAATTGGAACAATCGATAAGGAAAGATCAATTGATGGATGAACTGGTGGTGTTTCTGCTTAAAGCAGCGTTTTTGGCCTTTGAACAGGAAAGCGTAGTTAAGTATTTTAGAAGCGAGATGGAAAAGGATCTTAGGCAAAATAGTTTTCTGGATTTCCAGACGTTGATGGGGGTTGTCAAGGATACAAAACAACAGGATGCTTTATTCGCTCTGCTTGAGACGCTAATTGAAAAATCGACATTATTTGGTAATGACTCAAATATGAATAGTGGCCGGAACAGTTCGGTTTTGATAGCGGTGAGTGTAATGAGGGCGATGGAAGAGGGTGCCTTAAACAGGAGTGACACAGGAAGGATAGTAAGTGATAAGTTGCGGAGGATCCAATCGGTTGCGGAGCGGTTTGATGGGAGCCATCTTGATGCAATATTTATGCCTTTCTTGAAGTCGTTTCTGGATATTAGCCTGGGAACAGGAAGTCAGACGATAAAAGCGCTGGAGAATAAAAGTGTCACGGATTTTCTGGAGCATATGTCGGCGTACCGCGGAGCTTTGGACATGAATTGGGAAGGGTACGATACGAAGATAATGTTGAGTAGTGAGTATAAAAATGACCCTCAGCGTATGAAGAACGATATTGATGAGGCGATAAGGGCGAGCGATGGTCTTTGGCTTCGTCGGCAGGGAGTGGAGGCGTTAAAGCTGGCGGTGGTACAGGCAGGTACTGGTTTGAAGGGTAAGTCGGGTGAGGAGCGAAAAAGAGCGGAACGATTTATTCAAAAAGCCGTCGGGCAGATTCTGGCTCGTCTGGTCGAATATTCGGGTACGCTAGGGAATGATGCGCCCAAGTCGGAGGTGATCAATAAAGTTAATGCGGTAATTAACGCTCTTGATGCTTCAGGTGCTGTTAACCCGGCGACAGAGCTAAAAGGTGGTATCGACATGGCGCAATCAAATTTGAGCTTGCGGATAAAGCGCGATGGTAGCGGCGTGCCTTTGCCGGTGAGCGCGCAGAACATGGAAGATATCCGGGTGGACGGCCTGGTGCCCGAGATCCTGTCGATCATGCCCGCCGCCGGGATACCGGCGTTGCGGGAGTCGTTGCTATAACACCTAAGGCTACCAGATGGCCCAACAGGCCATCTGGTAGCTATCTGGATGAGTTGAGAATAATTTGCGTGTAACCCCTGAGGCTCCGATGGCCTGTTAGGCCATCAGGTAGCCTCAGGGGTTATTTGGCAAGAATCCTTGCCAAATAAAAAAGCCCTCGCATTTTTAACGGGGGCTTTTTTTATTTTGGCATTAAACATGCCAAAGGTATAATTACTTCTTCTTTTTTTTCGCAACTTTCTTGACGGGCTTCTTTGCAGCAGCTTTCTTAACAGCCATAAGTAGTTCTCCTTTCTTGAGGTTGTGTAGTGCTTGTATTCAAACCTGCAATTATATTAACACGCGCTTATACAGATTCAAAAAGAAAGTAAAAATATTTTTTATATATTATGGCCGTTATTCGTTAAATTTCCGACGAGCTGGTTTGGGTGCGTAAAAATGCCGCTGGCACGCAACACATTATTGGATAATTCGTGAAAAATAAAAAAGCCCGCGGGTTTGGGCCGCGGGCTTTTAGTGAAAAAAGCGCAGGAAGAATTACTTCTTCTTGGCGGCTTTCTTTGCCGGTGCCTTCTTGGACGCGGGTTTCGCGCACTTCTTTGATGAACAGCAAACCATATTTTGTTCTCCTTTCCGGGTTAACTCGGTCCCTGCCTGCCTGGGCCCCACGGCTTCTGCCGGGCCGGGACTTCTTTGGTTTTTGAACGAACTGGTTTATGATATCATAACGCCTGGCGGCTCAAAAAAGATATTCTGAAATTTCATGCTCTGGAGATGTGGGTTGTATGTTGCAGTGTCCCGAACTTTCCTTGTACGTGCATATCCCTTTTTGTGTATCAAAATGCCCTTACTGTTCATTTGCGGTTGCGGCGGGGCAGTTACAGCGGGAAGCCGAATATTGCACTGCGCTCGCCCGGGAGGCCGTGCCGGAAGGCCGCCGCTTACGCACGGTTTACATTGGCGGGGGCACGCCTTCCTGCTTGTCGGAGGGCGCAATCGAGCGGCTTTTTCAGGATATTCGCCGGCGGTTTAATATTGTCGACGGCGCCGAAGTAACTTTTGAACTGAATCCGGAAAGTGTTACCCTGAACCAGGCCCGCTTGCTGAAAAGCCTGGGCGTTAACCGGGTGAGCCTGGGGGTGCAGTCGCTTAATGACCGTACTCTGGAAGCGTTGGGCCGCCCGCACCGTTGTGCCGAGACCCGGCGGGCTTTCCATATTCTGCGCGCGGCCGGATTCGTTAATATTAACGTGGACCTTATTTACGGCCTGCCCGGACAGAGCCGGGATGATGTTTTGTCCGACCTGGCCGGTATCCTGGAACTGAATAGCGAGCATGTGTCCCTGTACGCGTTGAATATCGAGGAGCGCAGTTTGTTCTTTGCGCGCCGGATGGAAGTGGATAACGACGCCCAGGGCGAATTGTACGGCGAGGTTTGCCGCCGGATGGAGGTGCAGGGTGTGGCCCAGTATGAAATAAGTAATTTTGCACGTTCGGGCGCAGAAGCGCGTCATAATATGAACTATTGGCAAGGCGGGGAGTATCTCGGGCTGGGTATGAGCGCACATTCGTATATTGACGGTGAGCGTTTCTGGAATGCGGATACCCTGCCGAAGTACCTGGCGCTGATGGCTGGTACCGGCACGGCGCGGGCGGGCGCCGAGCGCCTGGCCGGGCAGGAAAGCCTGGTGGAACATTTTCTTTTCGGCCTGCGGATGAACCGGGGCGTTGACCTCGGTGCCCTGGAACAACGTTTCGGCCGGGAAATGGCTTTTGAGAAAAAAGAAGCGCTCACGAGTTTTATGGAGCTGGGTTTGCTGGAGGAGAGCGGCGAGCATATCCGTGCCACCGCGCGCGGCCGTCTGGTTCTCGACGAGATATCGGCCAGGATCGTTTAAACCCCTAAGTTGCATTAGATGTGGATGAAGAGGTGGAGAATGCGTATTTGGCGTAATATCCTGCTGGGCGGTGTGGCCCTTATAGTGTTGCTGGTCGTCGCTGGCGCCTGGGCCTTGAATTCGGCCCGGGCGACGGGATTTATCCTCCAGAGCCTTTTGGCCCGGACGGTGCCGGCGGTTGAAGTGCGGGGGGTGAGCCTGGGCGGACTGGTTTATTCTTATCCCGCCAGCTGGGAGCTTAAGGACGTGCGCCTTAATTTGCGGCTGAACCAGAAGCCGGCCATTATTACGGCTCCCCGGTTAAAGGCCGGCGAAGTCCTGCGTTTGCTGAAAGACGGCCAGCGCGTTAGTATCGAGCTTGGCAATGCCGAGATCTCCTGGGACAAGTTAAAAGCTGTAGGTGTGTCCGGGCGGACCGTGCTGGCGCGCGCGGCCGGAAGCGTGGCGTATTCCGGCGAGCTTTCTGCGGCGCAGGTTACCTGGGACCAGCTGACGGTAGACCAGGTAAGGGTGGCGCTATCCGGCGATACGCGCGAACTGGAGTGCAAGGATCTGACGGCCGCCGCTTATGGCGGGGCTTTAACCGGAAAGGCGCGCCTGATGTTCACGGCTGTTCCCGGCTATGCGCTGGAGGTGGATTACCGGAACCTGGAAACCTGGCGCCTGGACCGCGCCCTGGGCGGCGCGTTCGGTGAATTGGGCGGCAAATTGTCGGGGCGGTTCAAAGCGGCCGGGCAGGGTGAGCGCATCACCGTACTGGAAGTGTCGTCGGGCATGCCGGCGGGCGGCCAGGTTAGCGCGGCGCTTTTGTCGTCCATCGCTTCCTATTTGCCTTCTTCGGCGCAAAAGAAAAGGCTGGAGTTCCTGATAAGTTCTGGCGGAAAGCTTGCGGTGGAGGTTTTTTCGTTTACAATACGTAATGACGCTCCGGACCATTTGAGCGGGGAGATCGGCCTGAAGAGCCGGGAAATGAACCTGGAACTGAATGTTTCGCACGAGATCACCGTGGATGCCCGGATAGATGCGTTATTGAAAGCCTGGCAGGCGCTGGCCTCCGGGCGCTCCGGGAGGTAGTTTTCCGTACAGGATCACACAAGGAGAAAATGATATGAGAGCATTGTCGGTTTTGTTGCTGGTGCTGTTTTGCGCGGGCTGTACGGTCAAGGCTATTGGGGATCCCAACCGGCCGATCACGATCAATGCGCACATCACGATCGATATCAAGGGCCTGGAGAAGACCGCGTCGGGAATTGAAGATTTCGTAAGTGGCAAGTAAAACGTAAGGAGAAAGCATATGAAGCGTTCATTGATGGCATTAAGTTTGGCGTTGTGCCTGGTATCCACGGCGGCTTTGGCCCAGTCGTACGATATCAAGGAGATGACCCCGGAGGTCAAGTCGGCCCTTACCAGCCGTAAGGACCGGTTCGCCGACCTGAAGGCGTTCAAGGCCCAGGGGCTGGTGGGTGAGACCAATCGCGGTTATGTGCAGGCTTTGGGCGGCGGGGCGGAAGTAAAGGCCCTGGTGGCGGCCGAGAACCAGGACCGCAAGTTTGTTTACGAGGCTATTTGCGAGCAGAACGGCCTGGGCTCCGGAGCGCTGGCTACCGTGGAAACTGTTTTCTCCCGCGTACAGCGCGACAAGGCTTCGCCCGGCGAGAAAGTCCAGGACGAAAGCGGCAACTGGAATTAATTCTTTAGTTTTTTGGGGTAGCGCAGCGCAATGCGGGTGGCCTGGTCGAAGAATTTAAAAAGCGCTTCGGCTACCAGTTCTTTTTGCCGGACGTTCATTTTTAGCGTGGCCAGGGTGGCCCGGGCCTGGGCTACCCGGGTTTGTACCGCCGTTAATGCGTAATGGAGACTGCCGGACTGGATCAGCAGTGTCTTCATTACCTCCAGGTCGGCCAGGGTCTTTTTCTTCTTCAGGAAGATCCGGGTGAGCCGGGCCAGCGGGCGGCCTTTTAAATTGGCGAAAGCGTGCACGATCAGCAGGGTTTTCTTCTGTTCATCGAGGTCGCTGAGTATGGACTTGCCGATGGCTTCCTCGGTCTCAAATATCCCGATTATATCGTCCTGGATCTGAAAAGCCTGCCCGATGCTCAAGCCGAAGCCGGCCAGTTTGGGGATCTCGGCTTTGGGCGCTCCGGCCAGAATGGCGCCGGTCACCAGTGGGCAGTCGAAGGTGTAGCGCGCGGTCTTCAGGGAATAATTCAGGAACACATCCCCCTCTTTTACATTCTGCAGTTTGTCCACGCCGTGGACCGTGTCGATAAACTCGCCCATGGCGGTGAAAGCCGCGGTCTGGATAAAATATTTCAGGGCCTGCTCTTTGCGCCGGGGGTCTTCCGGGATGGAGAGAAAGGCGTCGATAGCCAGCGCATAGATTATATCGCCGGCGATAATGGCCAGGTCCACGCCCAGCTTGGCGGGGTTGGCACAGGGAATGGTCTTGTCCAGTATGCGGTGCATGGTGGGCTTGCCGCGCCGCAGGTCGGAACAGTCAATAATGTCGTCGTGGACCAGCATGAAGTTATGCAGGAATTCAATGCAGGTGGAAGCGGTGTACAAGGCGCGGTTGGGCCGGCGGCCTTTGGGCGAATAGCCCAGGTAGCCGAGTATCAGCAGTATGGGGCGGATGCGTTTACCGTCCCGCAGGGAGAATTCCCGGATGCTTTTGTGCAGGATGGGGTTCACCAGGTGCAGTTTGTAGTCGCGGGCGGCCTGGTCGAGGAACAGGCGGATACTGGTGTCGATCTCGGTTTTGAATTTGTTGAGCATGGGTAATTTTTGATATATGTTGACCTTAGCCGGAAATCTTTTACAATCACACTATAACTTAACCCTGGAGGCTGGCATGAAGAAAATTTTATTTTTTATGGTGTTGCTGGTAGCGGCGGTTGGTGCCGCGTCGGCTGGAGCAGAAACGATCTACCTGAAAAGCGGTGTTACGGCCACCGGCAAGATCATTGAAAAGAGCGATAGCAGTGTAATGATCGACATTGGCGGCGCTAATGTGACCTACTACAAGGACGAGATCGATCGTATTGAAGAGACGCCTGCCCCGGCGGCAGTGGCTCAGCCGGTAGCGGCCGAGCCCGCCCGGATGGCCGAAGCCCCGGCAGCTCAGCCAGCGGCGGCAGTTCCGGTCAGCAAGGCCAAGCACGACCTCATAATGCAGTTTGTGGATGTCTTTGGTACGCGTGCCAGCATGAAAGCCAACTTTGAGCAGATGATGTCTTCACTGGCGCCGGAAGAGGCGGCCAAATTGCGCACGGCTTTCAACGTTGAAGATATCATTGAACAGCTCGTTCCGCTTTACGACCGGTTCTTTACCGAGGCTGATTTGCAGTCTTATGTGAACTTTTATGGTTCTGCCGACGGCAAGAAGCTGGTGGCCACTATTCCGCAGATCATGCGCGGCAGTGTGGAGATCAGCGCCCGTTATTTCGAAGCGCATATGCCCGAAGAGTTCAAGAAGGGCCTGGCCGAAAAAGCCGCCCCGGCGCAGGGAACCAATTAGTTCGTTGAGCCTGGCAACTTAGACGCTCTGCGCTTTAGAACATGGCAAGGTGCACAGGTAAAGCCTCTTGAGTCGCATATGATCCCCGCCACTGTGTTTACATTAGCGTTCATGAATTTAGAACGGCGCGGAGGATATGGCTAACGTGTTGGTTCTTCAACAACTACTGCCTTCCGACTTAATCCCCGTTGAATATTCAAATTACGGTTGGTTTATCCGGAGCGACGTTCTAAATTCTATGAACGCGGCGGAAAGGATCATGAGCGACTCAAGAGGCTTTACCTGTGCACCTAACATTAGGACTGGCAGGTTCTGTATTCGTGGTTGATGGCGTAAAGAACACGGGATTAAGGATTGGTTCGCTAATTAAGCATTGTTCGATTCGACGCAGTTTGCATAAGCGTATTATTCGCAGTCATTTACGCCTCAGGAGACATATTTTGTTTGATTTTAATCCACTGCTTTGATATATTAGTCCGCATTTTAGTTTCCAATTTCGTGTTCTGCCGTTATTTTTAACCGTTTTCCTAAGGAGATTCACTTATGATCGATCGTTACACGCTTTCCAAGATGGGCCGGATCTGGTCTGAACAGCGCAAGCTCGAGATCATGTTGCAGATTGAGGTGCTGGCCTGCGAGGCCATGTGTCAGCTGGGCAAAATACCCAAGGCCGCTTTGGAAAAGATCAAAAAGAACGCCAAGTTCGACCTCGACGAGGTTAAGCGTATCGAAGAGCGCACCAAGCACGATGTGGTGGCCTTCATCCACAATGTCGGCGAGAACATCGGCGCGGAAGCCCAGTACCTGCATATGGGCATGACCTCCTCCGATCTCATAGACACTTCGATCTCCGTGCAGTGCGTGGAAGCTTCCGAGATCCTTATTGCCGATATCAAGAAATTGCAGGCTATCCTGAAGGCCAAAGCCAAGAAGTACAAGGACACGGTCTGCATTGCCCGTACCCACGGCGTTCACGCCGAGCCCATGACCTTTGGCCTCAAGATGGCCCTTTGGTACGACGAGATGACGCGCAACCTCAAGCGCCTGGAGCTGGCCGCCGAAGATATGCGCGTGGGCAAGCTTTCCGGGGCGGTGGGTACTTACGCGAATATCGACCCCTTCGTAGAGGAATATGTTTGCGAGAAACTAAATTTAAAGCCGGCCAATATTGCCACCCAGGTCATTCAGCGCGACCATCATGCCAACTTCCTTAATGTACTCGCACTGGTAGGCGCATCGCTCAACAAGTTCGCTACCGAGATCCGCCTTTTGCAGAAGACCGAGGTGCTCGAGGTGGAAGAGCCTTTCTTCAAGGGCCAGATCGGTTCTTCGGCCATGCCGCACAAGCGTAACCCGGTCACCTGCGAGCGCATTTGCGGGCTGGCGCGTATTCTTAAGGCCAATGCTTCAATCGGGCTGGATAATATCGCCCTGTGGCACGAGCGCGATATCAGCCATAGTTCTGCCGAGCGGATCATCCTGCCGGACAGCACTATCGCTTTGGATTATATGCTTAACAAGTTCATCCCGCTTATCGACGGGCTGCTGGTTTACCCCAAGAACATGATCAATTCCCTGCAGATCACCCGCGGGCTGATCTATTCCCAGCGCTGTTTGCTGGAGCTGATGAGAAAAGGCCTGGCCCGGTCCGAGGCTTACGAGATCATTCAGAGCGCGGCCATGCAGGTCTGGCAGGAAACGTCGGACTTCCGCGATGTCCTTAACCGCGACCGCCGCGTACGCAAGTATCTTTCCAAGGAAGAGATCGATGCCTGTTTTGATATCAAGTATTACATCAAGCATCGGGATTATGTGTTCAAGCGGGTAGGCATTAAGTAAAACCGGATACGCCCGGGATCGAATTGCAGATAAACGCTACGGAGGCAGTATGGAACAGAGGGAGAAGCTTTACGAAGGCAAGGCCAAGATTCTTTTTGCCACCGATGATCCCGACCTGGTGATCCAGTATTTCAAGGATGACGCCACGGCTTTTAATGCCAAGAAGAAGGGCACGATCGATGAGAAAGGCGTAATGAATAACGCTATTTCCTCGAGCATGTTCGAGTTCCTGGGCAAGAACGGCGTACCCACGCATTTTGTAAAGAAGCTCAGCGACCGCGAGATGCTGGTGAAAAAGGTCAGCATTGTTCCGGTGGAGGTCATTATCCGTAACCGTGTGGCGGGTTCCTTGTGCCGTAATTACGGCGCGGTGGAAGGCAAAGTGCTGGCGCGGCCGATCTACGAATTGTGTTACAAGAACGACGCTTTCAATGATCCGCTTATGAATGATGACCATGTGGTGGCGCTGGGCCTGGCTACCGAGGAAGAGTTGCGCGCGATCAAGCGCATTACCATGCAAGTCAACGAGCTTATGCAGAAATTCTTCCTGGCGCTCAAGATCGAGCTGATAGATTTCAAGATCGAGTTTGGCCGTTATAAGGGTGAGATCATCCTGGCGGATGAAATATCGCCGGATACCTGCCGCCTCTGGGAGGTTGGCACGGGTGTGCGTTTGGATAAAGACCGCTCTCGCAATGACCTTGGCAATATTAAAGAAGGTTATCAGGAAGTCCTGAAGAGAGTGCTGGGCAAATGATCTGGCGTATCGAAATACAGGAAAAGCCCGGGATCTTTGATTCCGTCGGCGATGGCGTAAGGCATGATATCCTTGACCTGGGCATTGGCGGAGTTAAAGCCGTGCGCGCGGTCCAGGTCTTCCTTTTGGATGGCGTTCTGGACCGTCCGGCGGCCGACCGTATTTGCCGGGAGTTGCTGGTGGATTTGGTGGTGCAGGACTATCATTTAACCGATCGTCCGGCCAAAGCGGCGGCCAAGAAAGGCGTGAGTGTTATTGAGGTAGCCTATAATCCGGGCGTTATGGACCCGGTCGAGGCGTCTACCTTGAAAGGCATCGCCGACCTTGGGCTGGGCGGAGTTACGGCGGTGCGTACCGCGCGGAAATATGTGATCCTGGGCGCGCTTTCGGCCAAAGAGATCGAAGTTATTAAAGATAAAGTTTTGATGAACAAGATCGTCCAGCATGTCGTCAAATGCCCCGGGGACAGTTTTAAGCCGTTAATGCTTTTAGCCAAAGGTCCGGCCAAGGGCCCGGTCGAGGCTTTGCGGGTCAAGCTTCTGGGTATTTCGGATAAGGCTTTGGTGGAGCTGAGCAAGAAAGGCCAGCTGTACCTGAATCTTAACGAGATGAAGGCCATCCAGAAATATTTTGCCGGCCTCAAGCGCGAGCCCACGGATATTGAGCTGGAGACCCTGGCCCAGACCTGGAGCGAGCACTGCAATCACAAGACTTTCCGCGGCAATATCGAGTATTCCGTTACCGAAGACGGCAAGACCACTACCGAGCTGATCAATAATCTGCTCAAACAGACTATTGTGAAAGCCACCAATACGCTTAACAAGCCGTGGTGTGTGTCGGTCTTTCATGACAATGCCGGCATTATAAAATTCGACGACAAATTCAATGTATGTTTCAAGGTGGAAACGCATAATCATCCTTCGGCTTTGGAACCCTTCGGCGGGGCCAATACCGGGGTAGGCGGCGTTATCCGCGATATCCTGGGTACCGGCCTGGGTGCCAAGCCGGTGTGTAATACGGATGTGTTTTGTTTTGCCCGCCCGGATTACGACCTTGAGCAACTGCCGGCCGGAGCCTTGCATCCCAGACGGGTAATGAAGGGCGTGGTCAGCGGGGTGCGCGATTACGGCAACAAGATGGGTATCCCCACGGTGAACGGTGCGATCTGTTTCGACGACCGCTATGTAGGCAATCCGCTGGTCTTTTGCGGTACGGTGGGAATAATTCCGAAAAAGATGGAGCACAAGAAAGTCAAGAAGGGCGACCTTATTGTGGTTTGCGGCGGCCGTACCGGGCGCGATGGTATTCACGGGGCTACTTTCTCCTCCGGCGACCTTACGCATGAGTCTGAAACGGTCTCTTCCGGCGCGGTGCAGATCGGCAATCCTATTGAAGAAAAGAAAGTTCTCGACGTCCTGCTGAAAGCGCGTGATGAAGGCTTGTATACCGCCATAACCGAT
>JADFZK010000058.1 GCA_015232565.1 Candidatus Omnitrophota bacterium | reverse complement strand
GAGAGGTTCAGTTTAATGTGAGAAAATAAGACGGATTATTGTGAGAGTCTACACCGGGTTTCCCTGGCACCCGCATCGGGGCATAGAAACAATCACTTACATGCTGGATGGGTATGGTGAGCATGGTGACAGTATGGGGCATAAAAGAACGATCGGCCCCGGCAATGTACAGTGGATGACAGCGGGAAGCTGGATCATCCGCCAGGAAATGCCCAAAGGGGACAAAAAGGGAGTGATGGGCGGCTTTCAGCTTTGGGCCAATCTCCCGGCGGCCAATAAAATGATGAACCCTCGCTATCGCGACGTTGGGAAAACCACCATTTAAGGAGTCTGTCGCCTGGTATGGCCCCATCGTTATAAATACTCAGCAAGAACTGAAGATAGCTTTTGAAGAATATCAGAATGACACGTTTATTAAGTATCTAGGATCTAAGGCTTAGAAGGAGGGATTCAATCGTGAAGACCATCATTTTATTATTGTTGAGCTTTGGAATAATGTCTTGTGCTTGTGCGGAACTGAAAACCAGAGATATTGATTATCAACATGGTAATGCCGTTTTTGAAGGATATCTGGTTTATGATGATCAATTAACGGGGCAGCGTCCGGGGATCCTGGTAGCGCACGAATGGACGGGGCTTAATGATTACACCAAGATGCGAGCGGATATGTTGGCGCGGTTAGGTTATGTCTCCTTTGCTTTTGATATCTATGGCAAAGGTATTAGACCGAACAGTGTGGCGGAGGCAAATGCGAAGAACATCAAGGCTCAGCTTCTGGTGTTGCATGGAGCCGATGATCCTTTTGTGCCGCAAAAGGAAGTCGCTGCTTTTGAGCGGGAGATGCAGACGGCCAAGGTCAGGTATCAGTTTACCCAATATCCGGGAGCTGTCCACGGCTTTACCAATCCGGCGAATAAGGGTGAACTCAATGGGGCTTTATATAATCCTAATGCTGACAAAAAATCCTGGGAAGAAATGCTTAGATTCTTAAACCGCATTTTGAAATAGCCGCACATAAAAGACCTGTAAATTGAATACGGGTCGTTATTCAGAGAAGGAAATTATCAAGATCTTCCGGTGTCAAACGGCCTTCCAGAAAGGCTCTTGCAGATATCCCCGGTTAGGAATGTCCCTGAAAGTAAACTATATCTCCGCAGCCGGATGATGTTTTAGCGCGGAGAAAGTGATTAAATGCAACTTCGTATAATGTTGCGTCCGAAGCTTAAGATGAGATATGTCCGCTTTCAATCTCACGATACCCTGGGATCCAAATCATGGTCGATTTTCTGAGAAAGTTTACTTAAGAGAATGTGATGGTGGTACGACCAATCATTGATTAGACTGGCATGAGTAAAGATTGCGAGGTGGATGAATGAAAAATATCGTAATAGTAGGCGCTGGTTTTGGCGGGTTAAGCGTAGCCAAAACTTTGTGTCGTAACAATAGTGTGGAAGTAACCCTTATAGACGAACGTAATTACCATTTATTTATCCCCCTTTTGTATCAGGTCGCTGTTGGGGCGTTAAGTCCGGATGATGTTTCAATACCGATCAGATCGGTTTTTGCTCGGTATCCAAATGTCAAAGTTTTAAAGGAGGCTGTTGATTCAATAGATTTACGTAATCGTCGGGTTATTACCTGTGTGCGTGCGATTTCATATGATTATTTGGTCTTGGCGTGTGGTGCCAGACATGCATATTTTGGGAATGATGATTGGGAGCAATATGCTCCAGGGCTTAAAACTCTTGAACAGGCGTTGGAGATTCGTGATCGTATTCTTGATGCTTTTGAACAAGCGGAAGCTGCGATCGATGATGTCATTAAGAGAAAGTATTTGAGTTTTGTAGTGGTTGGTGGCGGGCCAACAGGAGTTGAACTTTCCGGAGCTATCGCTGAAATGGCTCATTCGGTTCTAAGAAAGGACTTTCGGAATATCGATCTGCAAACAACAAAAGTATATTTGGTAGAAGCCGGGCCGCGTATATTGGCGTCTTTCTCTGAAACATCATCTAAACAAGCTATGCGCGATCTGCAGGCTTTGGGGGTAGAAGTAAGAACATCTTTGGCGGTGACCCATGTCGATGCGGGGGGTATCCAGGCTTTGAATGAAAGGATAGACGCGGGTACGGTGATCTGGGCCGCGGGTGTCCGGGCTAGTGATTTAAACCGTTTTCTTGATGGAGAGATCGATCGTCAGGGCCGGATCGCTATCGAGCCTGATTTGTCTGTTAAGAATCATTCGGACGTTTTCGTAATTGGTGATCAAGCATATTGTTTGGATAGAAAAACCCATAAGCCCTTGGGGGGGCTGGCCTCGGTGGCAATGCAACAGGGGGCGTTAGTGGCCCATAATATACTGGCCGGGATCAAGGGGCAATCCAGGAGACAATTTCAATATTATGATCGTGGACAGGCCGCCACGATCGGAAAGTGCCGGGCGGTGGTAGAAGTGGGGATTTTTAAAATAAATGGTTTCCTGGCGTGGATTATCTGGCTGATTATTCATATTTGGTTTTTGATGGGAGGCGTCAATCGGATCGCGATTATTTTAAAATGGTTTTGGATCTACATTGCTAATTATCAAATGGACCGGATCATTCTGGCAAAGGAATGGCGGTTTTATCCGGCTTTAAGGCCGATCAGAAAGTATAAAGAGGATAAAACTCCCTCAAAAGAATAATGGGACTCGATATTAGCATTTACCCCAGCATGTTTTCTTAACTTAACATTTACATATGTCAATGTTGTCATATAATTAAGCAATATCTTTCGCTATCTTTAATACAAAAAGGACATTATGTTTTCTCCCAAGCTGGTTACCTGCCTTAAGGATTATTCCAAAGAGAAATTTATCTCGGATTGTATCGCGGGTTTCATTGTCGGCGTGGTGGCGATCCCGCTGGCTATTGCTTTTGCGATCGCTTCCGGAGTTTCGCCCGACAAGGGTTTGTTAACGGCTATTATTGCTGGCTTCATTATATCTGTGCTGGGAGGCAGTCGGGTGCAGATCGGCGGGCCTACCGGGGCTTTTGTGGTTATTGTTTACGGGATAGTGCAGAAGTATGGTGTTGACGGGTTGATAATCGCTACTTTAATGGCCGGTATTATGCTGGTTATTATGGGGGTAGCCCGGTTCGGGACTGCGGTCAAGTTTATTCCCCATTCGGTGATAGTGGGGTTTACCAGCGGGATAGCGGTAATTATATTCTCATCGCAGGTTAAAGACTTCCTGGGGTTAAGTATTGATAAGGTTCCGGCGGACTTCGTGGAGAAATGGCGCCTTTTTGGGGCAAATTTCTCTTCGCTGAACCTGGATGCGGCTGCTTTGGGGTTGTTGACCATTTTGCTTATTGCAATTGCGCCGTCATTCTCCCGGCGTGTCCCGGGGGCACTGATCGCCCTGGTGGCTGTTTCGGGCCTGGCGGTTTGGTTCCATTTGCCGGTTGAAACTATTGGTAGTCGTTTTGGTGACTTGCCGCATTCCTTGCCTGTACCGCATTTTCCCGTGGTCAGTCTGGGCCGGATCCGGGAATTGGTTCAGCCGGCAATTACGATTGCGCTTTTGGGCGCTATTGAATCTTTATTATCGGCGATCGTAGCCGACGGAATGATCGGCGCACGGCATCGTTCTAATACCGAATTGATCGCGCAGGGGATAGCTAATATTGGTTCGGCTTTATTTGGGGGTATTCCGGCGACCGGGGCCATCGCCCGGACAGTGACCAATATCAAGAATGGCGGTCGTACTCCGGTAGCGGGAATAGTGCACGCTGTTACGGTCCTTTTGATCATGCTGTTTCTGGGCCCTTTGATAAAGTTTGTGCCGTTGGCTTGCCTGGCGGGTATTCTGGTGGTGGTTTCGTACCATATGAGCGAATGGCGTTCGTTTATTGAAGTGTTAAAGTGGTCTAACGGTGGTCGGCTGGTGCTTTTGACCGCCTTTCTGTTGACGGTGTTTGTTGATCTGAATGTGGCTATTGAGGCCGGGGTGGTATTGTCGGCGTTTATTTTTATGAAACGGATGTCGGATGCCACGAATATAAAGGTGTTTGTAAAGGAATTTGAGGACGATGATATTCTTGAAGACCGGGCTTTATCGGCTTTCAACATTCCTCCGCGGGTGGAAGTTTACGAGATCAACGGCCCGTTGTTCTTTGGTGCCGCCAATCGTTTTGCCGAGGTCGACCGGCAGGTTAATGAAAAGCCCCGGGTGCGTATTTTGCGTTTTCGGGATGTGCCCTTGATCGATTCTACCGGCATGCATGCCCTGAAGAGTTTTTATGGCAAATGCCAGCGGGCGGATATCCGTTTGATCATTACTGGTTTACATGTTCAGCCGCTTAATGAAATAGTGAAGTCCAATCTTTACGAATTGATCGGCGAGGAGAATGTTTTCGCCAGTATGAAAGAGGCCATAGCCCGGGCCGAAGCCTTGTTGCTGGAGAAGCGAGTATAACCAAAGGGGTTTTATGCGCAAGATCGATGACATGGTTTTTAAGATCAAGGCCGATTTCTTGCGAGCCTTGTCGCATCCGGTTCGTTTGCAGATCATCGAGTTTCTGAAGGACGGTGAGGCCAGTGTCAGTAAACTGGGGGCGGAACTCGGAGTGGAGCAGTCGAGCCTTTCCCGGCATCTGGCGATCCTGCGGAATCTGGGGGTTCTGGAAGCCCGCCAGGAGAAGACGAGCGTATATTATAACCTGCATGATCATGATATCTTTAAAGTTTTGCGCCCTATCGCTGAGCTTTTGCGAAAGAAATTAAAACGTAGTGAAAAACTTCTGGAAAGCCTGGGTAAAGAATAAGCCGGGAGCCACCTTATGCAATTGACTTTTCGGGACATCGAGCAGGCTTTTGAGATAAACGAGCAGGCGCTTTACCATTGGCTGAATGCCCTGAGTTTGCCGGCAGTGAAGGCTAATGACCAGTATTATTTTAATTCGGTTGAAGTCCTGGAATGGGCCCTTAAGAACCAGGTGTCGCTAACAGCCGGAGCTTTAAAACTTTGCGAAAGATCCCGTTCGGGGGAGGAAGTCTTTACTCCGGCTTTGCTCCGCGGTGGTGTGCATGCATGTATTCCTGGCGAGGATCGTGTCACAGTTTTGGAAAATGTGCTCAAAGAATTGCCCTTACCGCCGCATGTTGACGCCGCTTTTTTTAAGGAACTTCTGCTATCCCGCGAACAAACCGGTACTACCGCTATTGGAAATGGCATTGCCATTCCGCATGTTAAGCATCCGGTTATCCTGGCCGGCCTGGAACCGGTGGTAGGTTTATTTTTTCTTGATTCTGCAGTGGACTTTGCCGCTTTCGACGGTCAGCGGGTGCATACTTTATTTGTGATATTTACCGGATCTTTCAAGGGACATTTATCCCTATTATCGCGGCTGGCTTTTTGCTTACAGAATGAAAGTGTCAAGGCCGTGCTGGCACGCCGGGCCAGCCCGGAAGAGGTGCTGGCGGCATTTAAGGTGGCGGAAGCCCGGATCGTCAAGGGACCATAACAATGGAAAGCTTTCTGCAAATAGCCTGGCCGGTGCCTTTCGGGGAGCTGGCGCTTAAGATTGATCCTTTAAGCCTGGTTTTCCTGTGTCCGGTGATTATCTTGCTCATTTGCGCCGGAGCTTACGGGGTCGGGTATATGCGGCCCTATTGGGGTAAAAGGCCGCTCGGTGCGCATGTTGGTTTCTATTTGCTGTTCGCCTTGGCTCTTTTGCTTATTGTTACTGCTAATAATGTCATTCTTTTCCTGGGTGCCTGGGAAACGATGACCATTACGACTTTCTTTCTGATTATCTTTTCTGATGAAAAAGAAGCGGTGCGTAAGGCCGGATTTCTCTATTTGATCGCTTCACATTGCGCAACTTTCTGCCTGCTGATAATGTTCTTTTTGATGGCGCATTTCGCCGGATCCATGGATTTTACTGTCATGTCTAAAGTCGGCTTTCCGTTGGAGCTGGCCGGGATCATTTTCTTATTGGCTTTGGCGGGCTTTGGGGTGAAAGCGGGTTTTCTGCCTTTGCATGTCTGGCTGCCCTACGCCCATCCGGCGGCGCCCGCACATATTTCCGCATTATTGTCGGGGGTGGCAATAAAGATGGGAATTTACGGCCTGTGCCGTGTGCTGTGGATAGTTGGCATCTTGCCGGCATGGTGTGGCTATATGCTGATTATTATTGGTGTGATCTGCGGTGTCATGGGGGTGCTTTATGCGCTTGGTCAACATGAGCTTAAGAAATTATTGGCGTATCACAGTATAGAAAATATCGGCATTATAACCCTGGGGCTGGGGGTCGGGCTTTTAGGGCGTAGTTATGACCAACCTTTTCTGGCGGTATTGGGTTTTGGCGGAGGGCTTTTACATGTCATTAATCATTCCTTGTTTAAGGGGTTGTTGTTTCTGGCGGCGGGCTCAGTTATAAGCAAGACGCATTCCGGTGATATTGACCAGCTCGGCGGTCTGGCCAAAACCATGCCGGTAACCAGTGTTTTGTTTTTGGTAGGCGCTTTATCGATCTGTGGCTTGCCTTTATTCAACGGATTTATTAGCGAGTTTATTATTTTCTTCGGCCTCTTTCAGGGGGTCCTGGCGCTGCCTTTATTGGGAGTGATCTTTTCAGTGCTGGGTATCATTGCCCTGGCTTTGATGGGCGCTTTGGCCATAGCCTGTTTTACTAAAGTGTATGGGGCTGTTTTCTCCGGTCAACCGCGGTCCATTGACAGTGGCCTGGAATATTCCAAGACGGTTGACGAGACGACTTCTATCTGGATGTTAGCTCCGATGATCATTCTGGCCTGGCTCTGTGCCTGGATCGGGCTTGCGCCAAAGATGATGTCTGGTATCACTTTCCTGGGCGGGGCCTGTTTGGCCCGGGTCGATTTATTTTTAATCGATATGAGCAGGATATATATTCCTTTGTCCACGACCATTGGGATTGCTTTTCTGTTTAGCGGATTGATATTGGGACTGCTCGTTATGCGTCGTTTTATTCTGGGAGCTGAGCCTCAGCCCGTGCGTGAAGCCTGGGGTTGCGGTTTTACCCGGGTTTCGGTCAGGGCGCAGTATACTGCGTCTTCTTTTGCCCGGTCGATAATTGACCTGGTGAAGAATATTCTGCAAGCCCGGCAATATGGGGCAAAAGCCGGCGGCTATTTCCCGTTGCGGGCGCGGTTGGCGTCCTCAGTGCGGGATGTTTCGGAAGATATGATGTTCCGTCCCTTGTTGGCCGGATTAACCAGGCTGTCGCGAAAGATCGATGCCCGCCGGGTGCTTTATACTCAAATGTATCTGATGTACATTTTCTTATTCCTGATATTTCTACTCGTCTGGAAACTGCGATGATACTAATGATCCTGTTCCATTGGTTCTTTGTTGGCCTGACCGCGCCTTTCTTGATTGGCGTGATAGCCCGGGTCAAGGCTTTAGTGTCGGGGAAGGTCGGCCCTTCTTTATTTCAGCCTTATTTCGATCTAATTAAACTTTTTTCCAAACAATGTGTTTATAGCCATGGGGTCACCTGGGTTTTTCGTATATCGCCGGCGGTTACTCTGGCGGCTATGCTGATAGTGTGTCTGCTGGTGCCGTTTGGCAGTCTTAAGGCTCCGGTACAATTCTCCGGGGATATTCTTTTGATCGTGGCTGTGCTGTCTTTGAGTCGTTTCTTTATGATTGCAGCCGCCCTGGACACGGGGTTCAGCCTGGAAGGGCTGGGCGCCAGCCGCGAGGCTTTTTTTGCCTGTTTGTCCGAGGTAGCTTTGTTTATGTGTTTGATCGCCCTGACACTTTTGGCGCGCAGAATGTCCCTTTCCGGCATGCTGGGGGCTGACAGCCCGCTTTCCTGGAATCTGCTGGGGCCGGCTTTATTGATGGTGGTGGCCAGTCTATTTATTGTTATGCTGGCCGAGAACTGCCGGATCCCGGTTGATGATCCCGATACGCATTTGGAACTTACCATGATCCATGAAGTCATGTTGCTGGAGCATAGCGGGGTGGATCTGGCGTACATGTATTATGCGGCGATCATTAAGTTTTTTATCTTTGGCGCTATCCTGGTGCCAATTATTTTGCCAGTACAGACGATATTCCCGTTTATTAACACACTGATCTTCGCGGGCGGGATGATCGGGCTTGCGGCTCTGGTGGGCCTGGTGGAATCGTCTATGGCCCGTATTCGGCTTAACCGGGTGCGCAACCTTTTGTTGATCGCTTTTGCCCTGGCGTTCTTTGGCCTGATCGTTACTTTGTGGAGGGGCGCGCTGTGACCACCTGGATCGATGCCGGATGTATTTTGATTGTTTTCTTTGCCTTGATAATTTTGGCGACCTCGCGAATTGTCGGCATGATCCGGATCTTCGTTCTGCAATCCTGCGTGCTGAGTTTGATGCCGTTATTTTTACATGCAGAGGCGGTATCCGCGCGAGATGTAATGCTTTCCCTGGGCACTGTTAGCTTGAAAGCCGCGTTGGTGCCTTTTGTGCTGTTTTGGGCTATCAGGCGAATCTCTATGCGTACTGAGGTCAAGCCATTGATCGGGGTGGGGGCTTCGATTGTTTGTGGTGCACTGTTGATCGCCGGGGCTTTCTGGGTTTCCCTGGCCCTGCGTATACCTGGCCGGCCGGTTACCGATCTGGGTTTGCCATGCGCCCTGGCTACGGTGCTTTTGGGATTCATGATAATGGTTACCCGTACTAGGGCCGTTACCCAGGTTATCGGCTATCTGGTTATTGAGAACGGGATCTTTCTTTTCGCAGTCTCGTTATTCGACGCTATGCCAACTTTGATCGAAATGGGGATCTTGCTCGATATTTTTGTAGCGGTCTTTATCATGGCTATCGTGTTGAATAACATTAATGAAGAGTTCGAACATGATCCGGGTGGTGAGAGCCGGGCTAAAATGGGGGAAACCTTTTAATGTTGTCCTGGCTGATATTTATACCTTTCCTGTGCGCGCTGGCGGCGCTGTTGCCAGTCAGAAGGATCTTTCGGGTGTGGTTGTTAGGTGCCACGGCGTTATTACATGCCAGTGTGGTCGGTGCGTTCTGGATCAATCGTCCGGCGCCGGAATGGAACGGTTACCTGGTGTTGGACCCTCTGGGACTTATACTGCTGTCGATCATCAGTTTTCTGTTTCTTAGCGTAGCGGTATTTATGATCGGCTATTTTCAACATGAACAAAGGTTGAATCGCACGTTTATAGCCTGTTTATTGCTTTTGCTGTCTACCATGACGCTCGTCTCGGTAAGTTATCATATGGGGCTTTTGTGGGTGGCGGTGGAAACCACTACTTTATTCAGTGCGCCGCTGATCAGTTTTCATCGCAGTCGCGGCAGTCTGGAAGCTACCTGGAAATATCTGCTGGTTTGTTCCGTAGGCATAGCGCTGGCGTTGATGGGCACTTTCTTTCTGGCGATAGCGGCTAACGATGTGCATACACTTTTTCTGCCGGCATTGTTAAAACAAGCGCCTTTATTATCGGTCAACTGGCTTAAACTGAGTGTGATATTTCTCCTGGTCGGGTACGGTTGTAAAATGGGCCTGGCGCCGATGCATAGCTGGAAACCGGAAGCTTATGGCCAGGCCACCGGTATGGCGGTTGTGTTAATGGCCGGCGGTTTGACCCAGTGTGCTTTCCTGGCACTTATCAGGGTCAGCCAGATCTGTTTTCAAGCCGGTATGAGCGATTTTTATGCCTCGATCTTGATCGTTACCGGGGTGTTGTCTTTGATCGTACCCGCGGTATTTATTCTGGGCGAAAAGAATATCAAAAGGTGTTTTTCCTATTCTTCTATCGAGCATATGGGCCTTTTGGCTTTGGGCCTGGGCCTGGGCGGTTTGGGATTGTTCGGCGCTTTGTTCCATATGATAAATAATGCGCTGGTTAAAGTGGTGATGTTTCTTACGGCCGGGTCGATTGCCCAGAAATACGGCTCATCCCGGGTGGATGATGTGCGCGGCTTGATCCGCAGTTATCCTTTAACCGGGATCTTTTTGCTGGTGGCTTTGCTGGCCGGCACCGGGATGTTCCCTTTTGCTACTTTTCATAGTGAGTTGATGATCATAAACGCCGCAGTGATCGCTAAACATTATTGGCTGGCTGCGGCAGCGGTGATCTGCCTGGCTTTAATGTTTATTGGAGTGTCACGAATAGCGCTGGAAATGGTTTATGGCCAGCCCACGGAGCCGGTATTGGCCAAAAAGGAAAACTTTTATATGAATGCGGCTATAGCGGCGGCGGTGGCCCTGTTATTGTGGTTCGGGTTCTGGTTGCCCGAGCCTTTGGAAAAAGTTCTACGGGAAGCCGCGGCTTTGGTGGGAGTTTAATATTTATGGAAATATTCAATGGCGGCAATGTTGCTTCTGCGGATATTCCGGACTTGTCGGCGGCTGATTTCCGGCGTGAAGTGGTTAGCCGGTGTAAGGCCGATGCGCGGTTGGTTAATTTATTTGGTTGTTCGCTGGAACAAGGCGCTGTGCGGTTGTTTGCCATATTGGGCCAGGACGATGAGGCTAGCCTGAGTATAGTGTCTACTTGTTTTTCCGCGGATTCGCCGTCTTACGAAGCGATTACCCGCGATCTGCCGGCGGCGCATTTGTTTGAACGAGAGATCGCTGAACAATGGGCGATCATGCCCAAAGGCCATCCCTGGCTTAAACCGGTAAGGTATCATGCAAATTATCGCGGTGTGGCTGATCTATGGCCGGATATTGCGGAGCGACCGATTCCCGGCTCGTATCCTTTCTATGCGGTAGAGGGAGAAGAGGTCCACGAAATCAGTGTGGGGCCGGTGCATGCCGGTATTATTGAGCCGGGGCATTTTCGTTTTAATTGCCATGGTGAGGAGATATTGCATCTGGAGATCCAGCTGGGTTATCAGCATCGTGGTATTGAACCTTTGCTGTGTGCGGGGGATCTTCAGCGCGGTGTTTTGTTGAGTGAATCTATTGCCGGGGATACTGCCATTGGGCACTCACTGGCTTTTTGTGAAGTGATAGAATCGCTGGCGGGAGTGGTGGCTCCGCCCAGGGCGCAAGCCTTGCGCGCGGTGGCCCTCGAATTGGAACGTTTGGCGAACCATGTAGGCGACCTGGGAGCTTTGGGTATGGACGCCGGTTTCCTGCCGACCAGTGCATTTTTCGGACGCATGCGGGGGGATTATCTTAACCTGCTACTGGCTTTGACCGGCAATCGTTTTGGCAAGGGTTTATGCCGGCCCGGCGGCGTTTTATTCGACCTGGACAGTGGAATGGCCGATGATTTTTGTGGCAAGCTCAGGCAATATAAGAACGAGTTCGAGGAAGTGAGCGCTTTGCTTTTCTCCCGGCCGTCAGTATTGGCCCGTTTTGAAGGTGTGGGGGTTATATCATCCGGGGACGCCAGGGAACTGGGTTTGGTGGGCCCGGCCGCCCGTGCCAGTCAGTTGGAGCATGATGTGCGCGTGGAATATGCTTCGGGAATGTGGCAGTACCATCATATTCCGATCTCTTTGTCGGCCACCGGGGATGTATACGCCCGGGCTTTGGTGCGCCGGCAGGAAGTGATGCGTTCTTTAGAGTTCTTATTGAAGATATTGCCGGGCTTGCCGAGGGGGTCGGTGCAGGTGCCTATTGGACCTGTGCGGCCAAACGCCTTGGCTGTATCTATGGTTGAAGGTTGGCGTGGCGAAATTATGCATGTTGGTATTACCAATAGCCAGGGCCGGTTTGCCCGTTATAAGGTGAAGGACCCTTCTTTTCATAACTGGTTTGGATTGGCCCAGGCCATGCGGGGAGGGGAAATATCGGACTTTCCCTTGTGTAACAAAAGTTTTAATTTGTCTTATTGCGGACATGACTTGTGAGGTTAGGGCTTGCGAGCCATTAGTGTTGTGTTAATAAACCATTTCTAAATTATTTAACCTGTACCGGGTTGGTAAATGTTAAAAATCTTGCTCACCAGAATAAAACAGGGTTGTCGTACTTTGGCTTTTCCAAAGGGCCAGTTGCCGGTTCTGCCTGCACGCTATCGCGGCCGCCCATTGGTAGCCGGACAAAGAGGGCCGGTGGATCTGGGCGTCAGCACCTTTACGCCGGACAGCGGTATGGTACATACTACGGATTTCTGTATGGCCGCGCGCCGGCGCGCAGATCTGGTCCTGGCGGATAATGAAAAATTGTTGGCCCTCGAGGTGAATCAGGCGATCGTCAAGATGTTTGGCCGTTCGCTTAAATTGCGTCAGGTCTCAGCCGGAGGCTGTAATGCTTGTGAGGCCGATATTAATGTCCTCAATACGCCGGTATTTGATCTGAGTCGTTTTGGTATCCAGTTTGTGGCGTCTCCCAGGCATGCCGATGGCCTGGTAGTTACTGGTCCGGTAACGCATAATATGCGGACTGCTTTGCTGAAAACCTATGAAGCGGTGCCGGACCCCAAGATCGTTATTGCTGTTGGTGCCTGCGCGATATCGGGCGGCCTTTTTGCGGATACGCCGCAGTCCGGCAATGGCGCCGGCGCTTATATCCCGGTTGACCTTTATATCCCCGGTTGCCCGCCGCATCCGCTTACCATTCTGGATGGCCTGCTCAGGCTGATCGGACGTTTGCGGGGAGAATGAATACTTGCCATACTTGCCTTACGCGTTTGTTTTATCTTGTTTTATAGTCTATACTTATTGCGAGAGGTATGGTGAGATTCGTGTGTTCAGAGAAGGGTTTTGTATGCGAAGAATTATTGCTTTCATAACATTGGTTTCTTTTGTGTTGACCGGGTCTTGTGTTCGGGCTGACGGCCTTGCACAGCCTGTTTCAGGACAGATATTGGGTTTAAGCTTGCCATTCCAGCCTCCACTTTTACGCGGTCTTAAACTTGACCCTCAAAATCCATTCCAGTTCCATTTCATGATCGATACGGGTGAAACGGAAGAGAGTGTTGCTAAACATCAGGTCAGCGAAGATGCTGCGGCAGCGCTGATCCGGTATTTTATGGCTTCCGTGACGATTCCCGACAAGGACCTTTGGGTAACCCATTAGAAGGCTTGTGTCAAGAGAAAAAAGCTCCGCCCCGTCAAAAAAATAA